>NZ_CALROB020000017.1:0-97856 GCF_943369675.1 Polaromonas sp. YR568
CGAGCCGTTGCTCATACTCCCGGTACCAGCCCTTCAAGGCATTCTTCGTTGGGTAACCCAGCTGACGCAGGGTTGGCCTGACGCGTTTGCCGAGCTTGATGTAGAGCTCGACCGCTCGAATCCTGTCTTCGTACGAATACATGAACTACTTCCTGGTAGTCCAAGTTTTTGTCCGCATCCCCAGGGGATTAGATTTCGACGGAATTCAACAGCATTTTCCAGTTCTGTTCCCCGGTTTGTTCCCCGGTCTTATGTTGGCTGCCCTTAAATTTCATTGAATCGCATTGGACAGAAAAATGGCGATTTACCAATGAAAAAGGCCGCTTGCTGAATTCAGCAAGCGGCCTTGGTCGTGATGGTGGTGGAGCTGGGGGGATTTGAACCCCCGTCCGCAAGCCTTGTTCGGGCAGATCTACATGTTTAGCGGTCTGATTTGAGTCTCGCCACCTGTGTCGCGCAGTCGCACGCTACACAGGACGCCAGCACCCTATTTTCTTGCCCCGGGTTAAGGTACCCAGCCCGGAGCCAGCCGATGAAATTATCTTTACAGCCGGGAGCGTTTAACTTGCGCTAAACACCCCTTGCCCAGCCCATCGGCCTGCTGTTGTAAAGCTCACTGGCAATTAAGCAGCGAGTGCGAAACGTTCGTCGTTTGCAGTTAGTTTGTTTGAATCTGTTTTACGAGCGCACTCAGCTCGACATGCACCACACCGCGTCCGAACCCACGTCGAAACCAATGCAGCCCCAGGAGGAGTAGTTTACGCCATTCGCAGCAAATTCAAGAGTGCGCCGGGCACGGCGATGGTCGCATCGGCTTTCCAGCCTCCGGTATCTGCGGTTTTGCCGAGGTAACCGTAAGCGGCGGCCACTGTGGGCATGCCGGCGGCGCGGCCCGCGACGATGTCGCGTTCATCGTCACCCACATAGATACAGCGTTCGGGCGCCACGTTGAGCTGGCGTGCTGCCTCCAGTAAAGGGGCAGGATGAGGCTTGGAATGCGGGGTGGTGTCGCCGCTGATGATGGTCTGGGCCGTGTCGAACAGCGGCATGGCTTTGGTCAACGGCAAGGTGAAACGAGCGGATTTGTTGGTCACCACGCCCCATTTAAAGCCGGCCCGGCCGATTTGGCCGATCAATTCAGTCACTCCGTCGAACACGGTGGTGTTTTCGGTCATGCGCGACTCGTAATTGCGGAAAAATTCTTCCTTGAGGTCGGCAAAACGGGCGTCGTCCGGCGTCAGGCCGAAGGCCACGGCGATCATGCCGCGCGCGCCGGCACCGGCCATGGGGCGGTAAAGCGCCAAAGGGAGCGATTCCAGCCCCCGGTCGGTACGCATTTTGTCGGCTGCGGCGCCCAGGTCGGGGGCGCTGTCTATCAGGGTGCCGTCCAGGTCGAACAGCACGGCGGCTATATCTTTAAACATGTCAGGAATATGAATTGGGGGTGAAGCCGCCGGAATTCAGCTTTTTTGGGTGGCCAGCAGGTAATTGACGCTGGTATCGGCGCTGAGCCAGTAATGGCGTGTCAACGGGTTGTATTCCATACCGCGGGTCTGTTGCAACGACAGGCCGGAAGCGCGGCAATAGGCGGCCAATTCACTGGGTTTGACCAGTTTGGCGTATTCATGGGTGCCGCGCGGCAGCATGTTGAGCACGTATTCCGCACCCACGATGGCGAACAGAAAGGCCTTGGCATTGCGATTGATGGTGGAGAAAAACACATATCCACCTGGTTTGACCAGCGTGGCACAGGCCTGGACGATGGAAGACGGGTCGGGTACGTGCTCGAGCATTTCCATGCAAGTGACGACGTCAAAACTGCCGGGCTGCTCGGCCGCCAGCGCTTCCGCGCTGATTTCACGGTACTGCACGCCCTCGGTCTGGGCTTCCAGCGCATGGAGCTGGGCAACTTTCAGGGCTTTGGTAGCCAAATCTATACCCAAAACATCGGCGCCTTTGCGAGCCATGGAGTCCGCCAGGATGCCACCGCCGCAGCCCACGTCCAGAACGCGGCGCCCTTTGAGCGGAATCTGGCTTTCAATCCAGCCCAGGCGCAGCGGGTTGATCTGGTGCAAGGGGCGGAATTCGCTTTCGGTGTCCCACCAGCGGTGAGCCAGGTCGGAGAATTTGGCGAGCTCGGCGGGATCGAAGTTATCGCTTGTAGACATGAGGCATTATCGTTGAGGCATAAAAAAACCGCGCCTGAGCGCGGTTTTTTAGTGATTCCGAAGAATTACTTGGTGGCGCGGGTACCGACCACTTCGATTTCCACGCGACGGTTCTTGGCGCGGCCTTCGGCGGTCTTGTTGTCAGCAACTGGCTGTTTCTCGCCCTTGCCTTCAGTGTAGACGCGGTTTTTCTCGATGCCCTTGGACACGAGATATGCCTTGACAGCTTCAGAACGGCGAACCGACAGCTTCTGGTTGTAAGCATCGCTACCAACGGAGTCGGTGTGACCCACGGCGATAATGACTTCCAGGTTAATGTCCTTGATCTTGCCGACCAGGTCATCCAGCTTGGCTTTGCCTTCTGGCTTCAGCACGGACTTGTCGAAGTCAAAGAACGCGTCAGCGGCGTAGGTGACTTTCGATGCCGTCACTTGAGGCTGGGGAGCCGCAGGAGCAACAGCTGCGGGTGCAGCAGGAGTAGCGGCAGGAGCAGGAGCCATCGCAGGGGCAATTGCGCCATCGCAACCAGGCGCTGCGGTAGCAGGCGTCCAGTTAGCATCACGCCAGCACAGTTCGTTGGTGCCGTTTTTCCAGACCAGTTCGTTGTTGCCGTTTTTCCAGTTGTCGATAGTTTGTGCACCAGCGGCGGTAACAAGCGCTGCGGAAGCAAACAACATTGCCACTTTGTTGAGTTTCTTCATGGTTCTCCTCTAGAGAAAAGCCGCAGACTTGCTGCGATTAGTAATATTACACGCCGTAAGTGACCATCACTCAAAGCGTTACATCGATTGTGCCACACCTGTTCGAACCTTCAAGCACGCTATCGGCTTCGTCTGACACAGACATGAGATTCTTGAGCATTTGTTGCTGGCCCGCCACAAGTGCCCGCTATAAACTCAAGCCTTAAAATTGCAGGCTTTCCCTCAAGAATCCCGAAATCCCAACCAGGCCGCTCATGACCCAGTTCGCTAAAGAAACCCTGCCCATCAGTCTTGAAGAGGAAATGCGGCGCAGCTATCTCGACTACGCCATGAGCGTGATCGTGGGCCGGGCGCTCCCCGATGCGCGGGACGGCCTGAAACCGGTGCACCGGCGCGTGCTGTTCGCGATGCACGAGCTGAACAACGACTGGAACCGCCCTTACAAGAAGTCAGCCCGTATCGTCGGTGACGTTATCGGCAAATACCACCCGCACGGCGACCAGTCGGTGTACGACACCATCGTGCGCATGGCGCAGGATTTTTCCCTGCGCCACCTGCTGGTCGACGGCCAGGGCAACTTCGGCTCGGTCGACGGCGACAACGCCGCGGCCATGCGGTACACCGAGATCCGGCTGGCGAAAATCGCCCACGAATTGCTGGCGGACCTTGACAAGGAAACCGTCGATTTCGGCCCCAACTACGACGGCAGCGAACAGGAGCCGCTGGTCATGCCGACCCGGCTGCCCAACCTGCTGGTCAATGGATCGGGCGGCATCGCAGTGGGCATGGCGACCAACATCCCACCCCATAACCTCAATGAAGTGGTCGACGCCTGCCTGCACATGCTAAAGAACCCGGAGGCTTCCATCGACGAGCTGATGGAAATCGTCCCGGCGCCGGACTTCCCCACGGGCGGCATCATTTACGGCATCAACGGCGTCAAGGATGGATACCGCACCGGCCGCGGCAAGGTGGTGATGCGCGCCAAGTGCCACTTCGAGGACATCGACAAGGGCCAGCGCCAGTCCATCATCGTCGACGAGCTGCCCTACCAGGTCAACAAAAAGACGCTGCAGGAGCGCATGGCCGAACTGGTGCACGAGAAAAAAATCGAAGGCATCAGCCATATCCAGGACGAGAGCGACAAGTCCGGCATGCGCCTGGTCATCGAGCTCAAGCGCGGCGAAGTGCCTGAAGTGGTGCTCAACAACCTGTACAAACAAACCCAGTTGCAGGACACCTTCGGCATAAACATGGTGGCACTGGTCAACGGCCAGCCCAAGCTGTGCAACCTGAAGGACCTGGTCCAGGTCTTCCTCTCGCACCGCCGCGAAGTGGTGACGCGCCGCACGGTGTTCACGCTGCGCAAGGCGCGCGAGCGCGGCCATGTGCTTGAAGGCCTGGCAGTGGCCCTGGCCAACATCGACGACTTCATCGCCATCATCCGCAACGCTCCCACACCGCCTGTAGCCAAGGCAGAACTGATGCTGCGCCCCTGGGACAGCAGCCTGGTGCGCGAAATGCTCACCCGCACGCGCGCCGACGGCGGTATTGTCAACGCCGACGATTACCGTCCCGACGGCCTTGAGAAGGATTTCGGCATGGGGAACGACGGCCTGTACCGGTTGTCGGAAACGCAGGCCCAGGAAATCCTGCAGATGCGCCTGCAACGCCTGACCGGCCTGGAGCAGGACAAGATCGTGGCCGAGTACAAGGAAGTCATGGCCGAGATCGACGACCTGCTCGACATCCTGGCCAAGCCCGAGCGCGTCTCCATCATCATTGGCGAAGAACTCTCCGCGATCAAGCTCGAGTTCGGCCAGACCAAGCTGGGCGCGCGCCGCAGCCTGATCGAGCACAGCTCCTTCGACCTCAGCACCGAAGACCTGATCACCCCCACCGACATGGTGGTGACGCTCTCGCACACCGGCTACATCAAGAGCCAGCCGCTGTCGGAATACCGGGCGCAAAAACGCGGCGGCCGCGGCAAGCAGGCCACCGCCACCAAGGAAGACGACTGGGTCGACCAGCTCTTCATCGCCAACACGCACGACTACATCCTGTGCTTCTCCAATCGCGGCCGGCTGTACTGGCTCAAGGTCTGGGAGGTCCCCGCAGGCTCGCGTGGCTCCCGTGGCCGGCCGATCGTGAACATGTTCCCGCTGCAGGAAGGCGAAAAAATCACCGTGGTCCTGCCGTTGACCGGCGAAAAGCGCAGCTTCCCGGCCGACCAGTATGTCTTCATGGCCACCTCCATGGGTACCGTGAAGAAGACCGCCCTGGACGACTTCAACAACCCGCGCAAGGCCGGCATCATCGCCGTGGATCTGGATCCGGGCGACTACCTGATTGGCGCGTCGCTGACGGACGGCAAGCACGACGTGATGCTGTTCAGCGACGGCGGCAAGGCCGTGCGATTCGACGAAAACGACGTACGCCCCATGGGCCGCCTTGCACGCGGCGTGCGCGGCATGATGCTTGAGGACGGCCAGGGCGTGATCGCCATGCTGGTGGCCGAGGACGAACAGCAAAGCGTGCTGACGGCCACCCAGAACGGCTTCGGCAAACGCACCTCCATCACCGAATACACGCGCCACGGCCGCGGCACCAAGGGCATGATCGCCATCCAGCAAAGCGAACGCAACGGCAAGGTCGTGGCGGCGACGCTGGTCCACGTCGACGATGAGATCATGCTCATCACCGACAAGGGCGTTCTGGTGCGCACGCGCGTCAGTGAAATCCGCGAGATGGGAAGGGCTACACAGGGTGTTACGCTGATCGGCCTGGATGAAGGCTCACAATTGAGCGGCCTGCAGCGCATCGTCGAAAACGACGCCACGCTGGACGATATCGACACCGAAACCGACACCGGCACAGACGCCTCCAACACGGAAAGTAATTGATGAAAAAACTGATCACCGCCCTCGCGATCGCCGGCATGGCCTGTGCCACCGCCGTCCACGCCCAGGCGGACGCGAAGACAGAACTGGCCAAAAAAGTGGTCGCCTTGCAGCAGGGTCCCGAGCTCGACCGGCTGGTGAGCCAGCTGGCCGGCAGCACAGCCCAGGACCTGATCAACAAATGGGGTCCGCAACTGCAAGCCAATGTGCCCAAAGCCAAACAGGCAAAGGCTTCCGAAGACCTCAACGCCGAACTCAAGAAGTACGCCGATGACACCAGCCAGCTGATCGGCAAGCAGGTCGCCACAGTCAGCGCCGACTCGCTGGTGCCCGCCTACGCGGAGCGTTTTACCCAGGAAGAACTCCAGCAGCTCGCCGCGTTCTTCGAGTCTCCCGCCATCAAGAAATACCAGGCCGCGGCGCCTGAACTCGGCAATCTTTTCGTGCAGAAACTGGTGGAGGCCTCGCGCGCCGACGTGGTTGCCCGCATGAAGCAATTCGACGACACCGCAGTGAAAATCGTCGGCGCCAGCCCCGCCCCGGGAGCAGCCAAGCCACCTGCGAAGAAATGACCCGTCCCTTCAATTTTTCCGCCGGCCCGGCAAACCTGCCCGAGGAGGTTTTGCAGCAGGCGGCGGGTGAAATGCTGGACTGGCACGGCAGCGGCATGAGCGTGATGGAGATGAGCCATCGCGGCAAGGAATTCATCTCTATCTATGAAGCCGCCGAAGCCGATTTTCGCGAACTCATGGCCATTCCGCCGCAGTTCAAGATCCTGTTCATGCAAGGCGGTGGGCTGGCTGAAAACGCCATCGTTCCACTAAACCTTTCGCGCGGACGTTCCGCCGATTTTGTGGTGACCGGGAGCTGGAGCGACAAGTCGCAAAAAGAAGCCCGCAAGTACTGCGACGTGCAGGTCGCCGCCAGCAATGTGGACAACGGTCACACCCTGTTGCCCTCACCCTCGGGCTGGAAACTGCGGCCCGACGCGGCCTATGTGCATCTGTGCACCAATGAAACCATCAACGGCGTGGAATTCCACAGCCTGCCCGACCTCAAGGCGCTGGGAAGCGACGCACCCTTGGTGATCGATTTTTCGTCCCACGTGGCCTCCAGGCCGGTCGACTGGTCCCGCGTGGGCCTGGCGTTCGGCGGTGCGCAGAAAAACCTCGGCCCCGCCGGAATGACGCTGGTGGTCGTCCGTGAGGATTTGTTGGGCCATGCACTGCCGGTATGCCCCAGTGCCTTCGACTACAAGACGGTGGCGGACAACCAGTCGATGTACAACACGCCGCCCACCTACGCCATCTACATCGCGGGCCTGACCTTCCAATGGCTCAAGCGCCAGAAAGAAGGCGCAGCCACCGGCGTAGCCGCGATGGAGAGCCGCAACCTCGCCAAGGCGCAACTGCTGTATGACGCCATCGATGGCTCCCAGCTTTACGTGAACAAGGTCGGCAAGGATTGCCGCTCGCGCATGAACGTACCCTTTTTCCTGCGCGACGAATCGCGCAACGACGCTTTCCTGGCCGGCGCCAAGGCCAAGGGCCTGTTGCAGCTCAAGGGACACAAGTCGGTGGGTGGCATGCGCGCCAGCATCTACAACGCCATGCCGCTGGCCGGCGTGCAGGCGCTGGTGGCGTACATGCGAGAATTCGAACAAAAACACGCCTAGGAAGAAATGCCTGCATGCCCGCCGCGTTCACTGCCCCTGAAGGGGTGCCCAGTGCTACCGGCGCAGCCGAACGGCCTCTGATATGACTGCCAACCTTGCTGATTTACGCGTCCAGATCGATGCCCTGGACAAGGAGTTGCTTGCCCTTTTGAACCGCCGTGCCCACGTCGCAGAGCAGGTCGGAGAGGTCAAGAAGCGCGAAGGCACGCCGTTTTTCCGCCCGGACCGGGTGGCCCAGGTGATCGAGCAGATCCAGAAAGCCAATCAGGGACCGCTCAAAAACGAGCATGTCGCCGCGGTCTGGCGCGAAATCATGTCGGCCTGCCTGGCACTGGAGTCCCCGGTGCGCGTCGCCTACCTCGGCCCCGCCGGCACTTTCAGCGAACAGGCGGCATTGCAGTTTTTCGGCGCCAGCATCGAACATGTGCCCTGCGTCAGCATTGACGAGGTCTTTCGCGCGACGGCGGCCGGCAGTGCCAGCTACGGCGTCGTGCCGGTGGAAAACTCCACCGAAGGCGTGGTCTCACGTTCGCTCGACCTGTTCCTGAACTCTCCCCTGCACATCGTCGGCGAAATCAGCCTGATGGTGCGCCACAACCTGCTGCGGCTTTCGGAATCCCTGGAAGGCATCGAGGCCGTCTACGCGCACCCGCAGGCACTCGCCCAGTGCCAGGGCTGGCTGACCACGCACCTGCCCAATGCTGAACGCCGCACGGCATCCAGCAATGCCGAAGGCGCGCGCCTGGCCACCACCAACCCGGCGTGGGCCGGCATTGCCGGCGAGCGTGCCGCGACCCAATTCGGCCTCTACACGGCGGCCCATGCCATCCAGGACGACGCCTTCAACCGCACGCGTTTTGCCGTGGTGTGCCTGCCGCAGACGCTTCCCTCCCCGCCGGCTTCCGGCAAGGATTGCATCAGCCTGGTGGTGTCCGTGCCGAACCGTCCCGGCGCGGTCCACGACATCCTGATGCCGCTGAAAGCCCACGGCGTCTCCATGACCCGCTTTGAATCGCGCCCGGCGCGCTCCGGCCAGTGGGAATACTACTTTTACATTGACCTGCAAGGTCACCCGTCCCAGGATCACGTCAAAGCCGCGCTGGCCGACCTTCAGCGGCTATGCGCCTTTTACAAGGTCCTGGGAACCTATCCCATTGGCGATTAATGCAACGACTTACAACCTTCCTGGTGCCACGACATGTTTGAACAATTGGGTCTCATTGGATGCGGCCTGATGGGTGGCTCTTTCGCGCTGGCGCTCAAACGCGCCGGCCTGGTCAAGCGTGTCGTCGGTTACAGCAAATCTCCCTCCACCACGGAACGGGCGCGCCAGATGGGCGTGATCGACGTGGAAGCGCCGTCGGCGCTGCTGGCGGTTTCCGGCGCCGACATCGTGCTGCTGGCCGTGCCGGTGTCCGCCACGGAAGCCACCTTCAAAGCCATCCGCCATCTGGTAGGACCGAACACGCTGATCATGGACGTCGGCTCGACCAAGCGCGACGTGGTGGATGCAGCCCGGCGCGTGCTGCGCGACAACGTCGGCTCCTTCGTGCCCTGTCACCCGATCACGGGCAAGGAAGTCTCGGGTGTCGAGCATGCCGACGTGGACCTTTACGCCGGCAAGCAGGTCATCCTGACGCCCATTGAGCGCACCTTCACGGTCCAGCTCCAGAAGGCCGTCGACGTCTGGACGGCCCTGGGCTGCAACGTCATCAAGATGTCGCCCCAGGCCCATGACGCCGCCTATGCCGCCGTCAGCCACCTGCCCCACCTGATCGCCTTTGCCCTGATCAACGGCATCACCGGGCAGGACCACGGCAAGGACTACATGTCGCTGGCCGGCCCGGGCTTTCGCGACTTCACGCGTATCGCCGCCAGCGACCCGAAAATGTGGCGCGACATACTGATCGCCAACCGCGAGGAACTGCTGGCCCAGTCCAGAATTTTCCAGGAAACCCTGCAGTCGCTCGAGCAGCTGATTTCCACCGGCAGCGGCGACGTGCTGGAAGTGCTGATCGAGCAAGCCAGCGAGACCCGCGCCAACTGGCGCATCTCCTCGCCAAAATCGCACAAATAAACCGCGTTCCATGTTCGATACCGAGTTCCTGGACATTCCGCCCTTGAGCAGCGCGGGGGGCACAGTCCGCCTGCCCGGCTCCAAAAGCATTTCCAACCGCGTGCTGCTGCTGGCCGCCCTGAGCCACGGCGACACCACGGTCCACGACCTCCTCGCCTCCGACGACACCGCCGTGATGCTGGCCGCGCTCAGGCAACTGGGCTGTAGCGTCAGACAGGACGGCAACACCGCCGTCATCAGCGGGCTAGGCGGCCGGCCCGTGCAGACCCCGGCCAAACTCTTCATGGGCAATGCAGGCACAGCCATGCGGCCGCTGACGGCCGCGCTGGCGTTGCTGGGCGGTGAGTTCGAGCTGTCCGGCGTGCCGCGCATGCACGAACGGCCCATAGGCGACCTGGTTGACGCGCTGCGACAACTGGGCTGCGCCATCGACTACCTCGGCAACGAAGGCTTTCCGCCGCTGCGCCTGCGCCCCGGGCAACTGAAGCTGCAGGAACCGATACGGGTGCGCGGAGATGTTTCCAGCCAGTTCCTGACAGCCCTGCTGATGGCCCTGCCCCTGGTCGCCGAGCGGGATATCCACATCGACGTGGTCGGCGAACTGATATCCCGGCCTTACATCGAGATCACGCTCAAGCTGCTCCAGCGCTTCGGCATAGATGTTCGGCGCGACGGCTGGGAACGCTTCACCATCCCGGCAGGCAGCCGCTACCAGTCGCCCGGTGAAATCCACGTCGAGGGCGACGCCTCTTCGGCCAGCTATTTCATCGGGCTGGGCGCCATCGCGGCGGCCTCCCCCGGCCATGCCGGCATTGAAATCCTGGGTGTGGGCGCAGCCTCCATCCAGGGCGACATCCGCTTCATCGAAGCCGCGCAAATGATGGGTGCGCGCATCGACAGCGCGCCCAACTCGCTGCGCATCTCGCGAGGCGCCTGGCCGCTCAAGGCCATAGACCTGGATTGCAACCACATCCCTGACGCCGCCATGACATTGGCCGTGATGGCCCTGTATGCCGACGGCACGACCACCCTGCGCAACATCGCCAGCTGGCGCGTCAAGGAAACCGACCGCATCGCCGCCATGGCCTGTGAGCTGCAGAAGTTCGGCGCCGTGGTCGAAGAAGGCGCGGATTACCTCAAGATCACCCCGCCCGTCCAGTGGAAGACCGGCGCGATCCATACCTACGACGACCATCGCGTGGCCATGTGTTTTTCGCTCGCGGCGTTCAACCCGGCGCAGTTGCCGGTACGCATCCTGGACCCCAAATGCGTCGCCAAGACCTTCCCCGACTATTTCGAAGCCCTGTTCGAGGTGGCCCGGGCGGGCACTGCCGGAATTCCCGTCATCTGCATCGATGGCCCGACCGCCTCCGGCAAGGGCACGCTGGCGGCCCTGACGGCCCACCGGCTGGGTTACCACTACCTGGATTCCGGCGCGCTGTACCGCCTGAGCGCCCATGCCGCGGCCCTGGCCGGTGTCTCGCTGGACGACGGCGCGGGCGTAGCCCATGTGGCACGCACCATGCCGGTGCGCTTCCGGCATGACCGAATCTTCCTCGGCCCCGAGGACGTCTCCGACGTTATCCGTACCGAAGCCGCCGGCATGGCCGCCTCCAGGGTGTCGGCGCATCCCGAGGTTCGCGCCGCCCTGCTGGAACTCCAGCACAGCTTTCGCAAGCTGCCCGGGCTGGTCGCCGACGGCCGGGACATGGGAACCGTCATCTTCCCCGACGCACCGCTCAAGATCTTCCTCACGGCGAGCGCCTTGCACAGGGCGGAACGCCGGTATAAGCAGTTGATTTCAAAGGGAAATTCGGCTACAATCGCCGGGATTCAGCAAGATTTAGAGGCACGTGATGCGCGCGATTCGTCGCGAAAAGCCGCACCTTTGAAACCTGCTGATGACGCCCGCCTCCTGGACAACTCCTACCTCTCGATTGAAAAATCGGTGAGCCAGGTGATTGACTGGTGGCAAGGCACCCGGCCCTTCTGACCCCCGACGCGCAAACTGCGCTTGGGTCAGCAGGTTCACTAACGTAACCCGCGGCCACGCTAGACGTCCGGCCGCACAAAACCGCCGCAAGCAGCTATAAAAACAATAGCAATCCCGCTATTGGAATCCTGTTGTGTGGACTAGGAAAATCATGTCTGAATCTTTTGCCGACCTATTTAACGAATCGCTGCAACGCTCTGAAATGCGTACCGGTGAAGTCATCACCGCTGAAGTAGTGCGTATCGATCACAACCACGTCGTTGTGAACGCCGGACTCAAATCCGAGGCTTATGTCCCCCTCGAAGAATTCAAGAACGACCAGGGCGAACTCGAAGTCCAGGTCGGCGATTTTGTTTCCGTGGCCATCGACTCCGTCGAAAACGGCTATGGCGACACCCTGCTTTCCCGCGACAAAGCCAAGCGCCTGGCTTCGTGGATGAGCCTGGAAAAAGCCCTGGAATCCGGCGAGTTCGTTACCGGCCAGACCAGCGGCAAAGTCAAGGGCGGCCTCACCGTCCTCGTCAACGGCATCCGCGCCTTCCTGCCCGGCTCGCTCATCGACACCCGCCCCATCAAGGACTTGTCTCCGTACGAGAACAAGACCATGGAATTCAAGGTCATCAAGCTCGATCGCAAGCGCAACAACGTGGTGCTGAGCCGCCGCGCCGTGGTCGAAGCCAGCATGGGCGAAGAACGCGCCAAGCTGATGGAAACCCTCAAGGAAGGCACTGCCGTCAAGGGCATCGTCAAGAACATCACCGAATACGGTGCGTTCGTTGACCTGGGCGGCATCGACGGCCTGCTGCACATCACCGACATGGCATGGCGCCGCGTGCGTCACCCAAGCGAAGTGGTGACGGCTGGCCAGGAAATTGTTGCCAAGATCCTGAAGTTCGACACCGAAAAGAACCGTGTCTCGCTGGGCCTCAAGCAGATGGGCGACGACCCTTGGATGGGCGTGAACCGCCGCTACCCGCAAGGCACGCGCCTGTTCGGCAAGATCACCAACATCGCCGACTACGGCGCGTTTGTGGAACTCGAACCCGGCATCGAAGGCCTGGTCCACGTGTCCGAAATGGACTGGACCAACAAGAACGTGGCCCCGAGCAAGCTCGTGGCCCTGGGCGACGAAGTCGAAGTCATGGTCCTCGAGATCGACGAAGACAAGCGCCGCATCAGCCTGGGCATGAAGCAGTGCAAGGCCAATCCATGGCAAGAGTTCGCGCAGGAAACCAAGCGCGGCGACCGCGTCAAGGGCCCGATCAAGTCGATCACCGACTTCGGCGTCTTCGTGGGCCTGGCTGCCGGCATCGACGGCCTGGTGCACCTGTCCGACCTCTCGTGGAACGAACCCGGCGAAGCCGCCGTTCGCAACTACAAAAAGGGCCAGGAAGTGGAAGCCATCGTGCTGGCAGTCGACGTCGACCGCGAGCGCATCTCCCTGGGCATCAAGCAGCTGGATTCCGATCCGTTCACCACGTTCGTGTCGATCAACGACAAGGGCGCGATCGTGACCGGCAAGGTCAAGACCGTTGACGCCAAGGGCGCCGAGATCGACCTGGGCGAAGACATCATCGGTTACCTGCGCGCCAGCGAAATCAGCCGTGACCGCGTCGAAGACGCGCGCAACGTGCTGAAAGAAGGCGACGAAGTTTCCGCAGTCGTGGTGAACGTGGATCGCAAGACCCGCAACATCCAGCTGTCAGTCAAAGCCAAGGACAACGCCGACCAGCAGGAAGCCATGGCCAACCTGAGCCAGCAGTCCTCGCGCGAAAACGCCGGCACGACCAGCTTGGGCGCACTGCTGCGCGCCAAGCTGGACAACAACGAAAAGTAAGGCAACCGTGCAGCGGTGTGACGCGCCCCGGGCGGGTCGCATCGCTGTGCAGCTACTTTATCCATGACCCGAAGCGACCTCGTCGAAGAACTGGCGGCCCGATTCAGCCAGCTGACGCACCGCGACGCCGAATATGCCGTCAAGACGATTCTTGACGCCATGAGCGACGCGCTGGTGCGCGGCCATCGCATTGAAATCCGTGGTTTCGGCAGTTTTTCCATCAACCGGCGCCCGCCTCGCATGGGGCGCAACCCGCGTTCCGGCGAAAGCGTGGCGATCCCGGAAAAGCGGGTGCCGCACTTCAAACCCGGGAAGGCATTGCGCGAAGCCGTCGATGCCCGCACCCAGGAATTGCTGGCGGTCACGGAACCCAAGTAAGGACTTCCTGTTGATCCCTCGGTGGGCTGGCTACAATCGCCAGACCACCCGGGGGATTACCAAGTGAAATACCTCATGTGGCTGCTTAAAGCAGCCATTTTTTTTACGCTCTTCGCTTTTGCACTGAATAACCAGCAAACGGTTTCGGTGTTTTTCTTTTTTGGCACCATGTGGCAAGCGCCCCTGGTGCTGGTCGTCCTGGCGGCCTTCGCCTGCGGGCTGGCGCTCGGCATTTTTGTCATGATGCCGCGCTGGTGGAAGAAGAAACGCAGATCCGCCAGGCACGCCTCGGGCGCCCCACATACCGTGACAGACGACCCCTCCACGCTCCACCATGGAATTTGACTTCACCTGGGTTTTGCTCGGGTTCCCGATCGCCTTCACCCTCGGCTGGCTGGCCTCCCGGCTGGACTTGCGGCAACTTCGCATCGAAAACCGACAGGCGCCCAAGGCCTATTTCAAGGGCCTGAACTTCCTGCTCAACGAGCAGCAGGACCAGGCCATCGACGCCTTCATCGAGGCGGTGCAGAACGACCCCGACACCTCCGAGCTGCATTTCGCCCTGGGCAACCTGTTTCGCCGCCGCGGCGAGTACGAGCGCGCCGTGCGCGTGCACGAACACTTGATGTCGCGCGGCGACCTGACGCAGCCCGAGCGCGACCGCGCCCAGCATGCGCTGGCGCTCGACTTCCTGAAGGCCGGCCTGCTGGACCGCGCCGAAGCCGCCCTGCGCAAGCTTGAAGGCACGCCCTTTGAAGAAGAGGCGCGGCTGGCCTTGCTGTCGATTTACGAACGCTCGCGCGACTGGGCCAATGCCACCGAAATCGCGGCCCGCCTGGGCAGCTCCAGCCACGGCAGCTTCAGCGCCCGGCAGGCGCACTACCTGTGCGAGCAGGCCGGCGCATCCGCGGCCGCCGGCGACACCGCACAGGCGCTGGGCGCATTGCAGGAAGCCATTGCCATGGCACCGGCGCTGGCACGCCCGCTGATTGACCTCGCCAAGCTGCAGAACCAGCTCGGCCGACACCAGGACGCCCTGCAAACCCTGCTCAAACTCGAGAAAACCGCGCCGCAAGGCCTGCCATTGGCCGCCGGCCTGCTGGCCAATGTCGCGCAAGCCAGCGGCCAGGAAGCCACTGCATTGGATTTGCTCAAGGCCAGCTACGCCGACATACCGTCCATCGACGTGATCGAGGCCATCGTCAAGCTCGAGAAAGACCCGGCCTCGGCGCGGCAATGGTATGTAAAGCACCTGGAGCGCCAGGCCTCGCTGGTCGCGGCGGGCAAATGGATCGCCGGCGAAAAGCTGCAGGACGAGCAGCACCACGCGCTGGTTCAGCGCGCGCTCGACCAGGCCACCAAACCCCTGATGCGCTACCGCTGCGCCGCCTGCGGTTTCGAGGCCACCCAACACTTCTGGCACTGCCCCGGCTGCCAGGCCTGGGACAGCTACCCAACGCGTCGAATAGAAGAGCTGTAGAAAAAGACAAGATAGATGAGCATGCAATTGACGCCTGAAAAGATTTCCAAAGCCCGCGTCCTCGTCGTCGGTGATGCCATGCTGGACCGTTACTGGTACGGCGCGGTGGACCGCATCTCGCCCGAGGCGCCCGTGCCGGTGGTGCGCGTCACGCGCACCGAAGAGCGCATAGGCGCCGCCGCCAACGTGGCCTACAACATCGTCACGCTGGGCGCACAGTCCTCACTGTTGAGCGTCGTGGGTGACGACGAAGCCAGCCACCAGCTCGAAGCGCTGGTCGCCAAGACCGGCATCACGCCCTACTTCGGCCGCGACGCGCAGCTCAAGACCACCGTCAAGCTGCGCGTCATCGGCCGCCAGCAGCAGCTCATACGCCTGGATTTTGAGAACACGCCCGAAAACGAAGTGCTGGCCTCGCAGTCCGCCACCTTTGAAAAACTCTACCCACAGCACGACGCCGTGCTGTTCTCCGACTACGGCAAGGGCGGCCTCGCGCACATCGTCCTGATGATCTCCCAGGCCCGCGCCGCCGGCAAGATGGTGCTGGTCGATCCCAAGGGTGCGGACTACGCGCGCTACAAAAACGCCAGCGTCATCACACCCAACCGTGCCGAGCTTGAGCATGTGATCGGCACCTGGAGCAGCGAAGCCGACCTGCGCGCCAAGGCCCACAACCTGCGCGCGGCACTTAACCTGGAAGCCCTGCTGCTGACACGCAGCGAAGAGGGCATGACCCTGTTCGACGCCGAGGGCGAGCTCAACGTTCCCGCCGTCGCGCGCGAAGTGTTCGACGTGACCGGCGCCGGCGACACCGTGATCGCCACGCTGGCCGCCATGACCGCCACCGGCATGCGCCTGCGCGACGCCGTGCCGATTGCCAACCGCGCGGGCGGCATCGTGGTCGGCAAGTTCGGCACCGCCACCGTCAATTACAGCGAGCTGTTCGCCGCGCACTGAGCCATCGCGCATCACAGCGCACGTCAAGGATTCATCATGAAAATCGTAGTCACCGGCGCCGCCGGCTTCATCGGCAGCAACATCATCAAGGGCCTCAACGCCCGCGGCATCGACGACATCATCGCCGTCGACGACCTGACGCATGGCGACAAGTTCCGCAACCTGGCCTGCCTGAAGATCGCCGACTACGTCGACGCCGACGACTTTTACGAGTTGTTCGCCGAAGGCGCTTACGGCGAGGTCGAGGCGGTGTTCCATGAAGGCGCCTGCAGCGACACCATGGAAGCCGACGGCAAGTACATGATGGACAACAACTACACGCTGTCCTGCGAGTTGTTCCATGCCTGCCAGGACCAGGGCACTCGCCTGCTCTACGCCTCGTCGGCCGCCACCTACGGCGGCTCGGACACCTTCACCGAGTCGCCCGAGTTCGAGCGCCCGCTCAACGTCTACGGCTACTCCAAGCTGCTGTTCGACCAGCGCCTGCGGCGCGAGCTCGGCGCCCGGTTCGAGAACGCCACCACCCAGGTCGCGGGCTTTCGCTATTTCAACGTGTATGGGCCGCACGAGCAGCACAAGGGCCGCATGGCCAGCGTCGCCTTCCACCAGTTCAACCAGTTCCAGGCCGAGGGCAAGGTCAAGCTCTTCGGCGAATACGGCGGTTACGGCGCCGGCGGCCAGATGCGCGACTTCATCTTCATCGACGACGTGGTGGCCGTGAACCTCTGGTTTTTCGACAATCCCGGCAAGTCCGGCATCTTCAACCTCGGCACCGGCAAGGCGCAGCCTTTCAACGATGTGGCCATCGCCGTCGTGAACACCCTGCGCAAGGGGCAGAATGCCGCGCCCTTGAGCCTTGAAGAAGCCGTGCGCGGCGGCATGATCGACTACATTGCCTTCCCGCCCGCGCTCGTCGGCAAATACCAGAGCTACACCCAGGCCGACCCACGCGCGCTGCGCGCGGCCGGTTGCGACCATGCTTTCGCCGACGTGCAAACGGGTGTCACTGCTTACATGCAGTGGCTGGCGGCAAATAACTGAGACCCAGGCCCCTAGGGTTTCCCCATCTCAAAGCGCTCCGGGGACAGTCAACCCCGGGTGAGTCCAGGCCGTTGTCAAAGCAGCATCCCTGTTTACCGGGATGCATCACGCGCCGTCTCATCCAACCTTGAGGAGCTTTCCCATGTTCAAAAAAGTCCTGGCGTTTTTCGCCGCCATGTCGCTCGCCGCGGCCTTCGCCGCCGTCGATGTCAACAAAGCCAGCGAGGCCGAACTCGACAGCGTTAAACACATCGGCCCCGCCACCTCCAAGCTGATCATTTCCGAACGCAAGAAGAGCGAATTCAAAAACTGGGAAGACTTCATTACCCGCGTCAAAGGCGTTGGCCCAAAACGCGCGGCCGAATTTTCCGCCGCGGGCCTGACCGTCGGCGGCGCCGCCTACACCGGCGCGGGTGCCGCGGATGCCAAGGCAAAAGCCAAGGTGGAGGCCAAGGCCGACGCCAAAGCAGACAAGAAAACCGACAAGCCCGTGACGGAAAAAGCCAAGGACGCCGCAGTGGCCACCAAGGACGCCGTCAAGGGCGCGGCCGTCGCCACCAAAGACGCCGTGAAAGAAACGGCCAAGGATGCCAAGGCAGCCGTGACGTCCAAGAAGGAAACCAAAACCGAAGTCAAGGTGGAGGCCGCCAAGCCCGCCGCAAGCGCCGCCAAAAAGTAAACGGCCCGCTCCACAAAAAAACCGCCTTGCGCGGGTTTTTTCATGCCCGCTACAGCAGTGCGATCAGGTCGGTCACGCCCACCGTGCCGCCCGCCTGCGTGATCAGCGTAGTCGCCTGGCCCCTGTGGTGCGTCTGGTGGTTGAAGAAGTGTGTGATCGCCTTCCAGGCCGCATGCTCGCGCTGCACGCCTTTTGAATTGGCGTAGCGCATGGTGAATTGCGGATAGGCGTCCGGCATGTCGGCGGCCCACTGCTCAATGGCGGCGTCAAGTTGCGCGCGTTTGGCCTTCAGGTCCGCCCAATCTTCGAACAACACCATGTCCAGCGTGTAGGCCTCGGGCATGTCCAGCACGTCCGGGCCCAGCGACGCGAAGACGATGGCGTTGTCAACGCCACACTGCGCAAAGCGCCTGAGCCAGACCTGGTCGGCCACCACCAGGTGGCCCAGCGTGCGGTGAATCGAGCCGAAAAAAGCACCGCGCTCCTGCTTGCGCGCTTCATCCGTCAAAGCCTCGCAGGCCGCGTACAGGCGCTCGTTGATCCAGCGGTTGTAGCGGGCCAGAAAGCGGTAGTTGTCGCAAAACGCATCGGCCATAAAAGAGGCTCCAAAAAAATGGCGGTTGAGATCCGTTGATCACCTTGCAGCCGCATTTTGCCTCTGCCTTCAGCGCTTGCTACACGCAGTAAGCCTGCATGGGGGTGGTTACAGCTTGCCGAATCCGCCGCCGCCCGGCGTGTGAATTTCAAACACGTCGCCCGGCTGCATATCGGCCTGCCCGATATGGCCCAAGGCCTCGATCTGTCCATCAACCCGCACCACGACGTTCTGCCCGACCTGCCCCGGCTCGCCGCCGGCCATGCCGAAGGCGCCGTGCTTGCGGCCGTTGGACAAAATGCTGGCCGTCATGGCTTCGAGGAAGCGCACGCGGCGCACGCCTCCGTTGCCGCCGTGCCAGCGGCCCGCGCCGCCAGAATTCTCGCGGATCTCATAACTCTCCAGCCGCACCGGGAAGCGGAACTCCAGCACCTCGGGGTCGGTCAGCCGTGAATTGGTCATGTGGGTCTGGACCACGCTGGTGCCGTCAAAGCCCGACACCAGCTGGCCGGCTTCGTCGAGCTTGCCGCCCGCGCCCGAGCCGCCCGAAATCGTTTCGTAGTACTGGTGGCGCGCATTGCCGAAGGTGAAATTGTTCATGGTGCACTGGCTGGCGGCCATCACGCCCAGCGCGCCGTACAGCGCGTTGGTGATGCAGGTGGAGGTCTCGACGTTGCCCGCGACCACTGAAGCCGGTGGGTTCGGATTGAGCATGGAGCCCGCCGGGATGATGACCTTGAGCGGCTTCAGGCAGCCCGCGTTCAGCGGGATGTCGTCGTCCACCAGCGTGCGGAAGACGTACAGCACCGCCGCCATGCACACCGCCGTCGGCGCGTTGAAGTTGTTGCTCTGCTGCGCCGAGGTGCCGCTGAAGTCGATCTCGGCGCTGCGGCCCTTGGCATTGACGCGAATCGCCACCTTGATCTGCGCGCCGTTGTCCAGCGGCAGTGTGAATTCGCCGTCCTTGAGGCGCGTGATCACACGGCGCACCGATTCCTCGGCGTTGTCCTGCACGTGGCGCATATAGGCCAGCACCACTTCGAGGCTGAAGCTGTCGACCATCTTGCGCAGCTCCTGCACGCCTTTTTCATTGGCGGCGATCTGCGCCTTCAGGTCGGCCATGTTTTGCTGCGGGTTGCGGCTGGGGTATTTGCCGCTTTTCAGCAACGCGATCATTTCCGCTTCGCGCAGCACGCCGCGCTCGACGAGCTTGACGTTGTTGATCTGCACGCCCTCTTCCTCGATCAGCGTCGAGAACGGCGGCATGGAGCCCGGCGTGATGCCTCCTATGTCCGCATGGTGGCCGCGCGATCCCACATAAAACGTCGGCTGCGTGGCGGTGCCCAGGTAGACCGGCGTGATGACCGTGATGTCGGGCAAATGTGTGCCGCCGTGGTAGGGGTCGTTCAGCACATAGACGTCGCCCGGCTGCATGCTGCCGGCGTTCTCGCGGATCACCGTCTTGATGCTCTCGCCCATGGAGCCCAGGTGCACCGGCATGTGCGGCGCGTTGGCGATCAGGTTGCCTTCGGTGTCGAAGAGCGCGCAACTGAAGTCCAGCCGCTCCTTGATGTTGACCGAGTAGGCGGTGTTCTGCAGCTGCAGGCCCATCTGCTCGGCGATGTTCATGAAGAGGTTGTTGAAGACCTCCAGCAGCACCGGGTCCACCGTGGTGCCGGCCGCGAAGGTCACGGCGCGCTCGGCCCGGCGGTCCAGCACCAGGTGGTCCAGCGCCGTCAGCGCCGCTTCCCAGCCGGGTTCGACCACCGTGGTGGCATTTTTCTCGGCAATGATGGCCGGGCCCGAGATGATGTCGCCGGGCCGCAAATCCTCTCGCACCACCAGGGCCGCATCGTGCCACTGGCCGCCCGAATACATGCGCACGGTTTCCCGGCGCGGCACTTCGCGCGGCTCGTGCGTGGCATGGCGCGGCTCGGCGGGCGCATCGCCCGCGACCACGGCCTCGACCGACACCGCCTCCACCACCAGGCCTTTGCCCTGCATCAAAAAGGCGAAGCGCTGGCGGTAGGCGGCCTCAAAGCCGGCCTCGATCTGGTCCAGCGTGCCGAAGGGAACAATCAGCGCGGAGTCGCTGCCCTCATAGCGCACGTGCACGCGCCTGTGGGTGGTGATGCTTCCGGTGCTGACCTGCTGGCGCTGCAGCTCAGCCCCTGCATGCGCGGCGAGGTCCTCGAGCTTGCCGGCAATCTCGGGCAAGGCGGCGGCGGAGAGCTTCAACTCCACCGCCTGCTCGCGGATCACGTTCTGGTCGGCCAGGCCCATGCCGTAGGCGCTCAGCACACCCGCCAGCGGGTGCACAAACACTTTGGTCATGCCCAGCGCGTCGGCCACCAGGCAGGCATGCTGCCCGCCCGCGCCGCCGAAACACTGCAGCGTGTAGCGCGTCACGTCGTAGCCGCGCGCGACCGAAATCTTCTTGATGGCGTTGGCCATCTGCTGCACCGCGATGTTGATGAAACCTTCGGCCACCACCTCGGCGCTGCGGCCGGTCCGGCCGGCCAGTTCCTTGAACTGGGTTTCGACCGCCTCGTAGCTCAGCGGCTCGTCGGCATTGGGGCCGAACACCTTGGGAAAGTAACGCGGCTGGACCTTGCCGA
Source organism: Polaromonas sp. YR568 (assembly GCF_943369675.1). Classification (GTDB taxonomy): domain Bacteria; phylum Pseudomonadota; class Gammaproteobacteria; order Burkholderiales; family Burkholderiaceae_C; genus Polaromonas. The sequence goes on from NZ_CALROB020000017.1 coordinate 21,100, forward strand.
CCATCACGTTGGCATCCGTCACCGCCAGGCGCCCACCGCGCCGGTAGCTGGCCGGGCCGGGGTTGGCGCCCGCGCTCTGCGGGCCCACGCGAAAACGGTCACCGTCGAACTTCAGCTGCGAACCACCGCCCGCCGCCACGGTGTGGATGCTCATCATGGGCGCGCGCATGCGCACGCCGGCCACCTGCGTCTCGAACTCGCGCTCGAACTCACCGGCGTAATGCGACACGTCGGTCGAGGTGCCACCCATGTCGAAACCTATGACCTTGGCGTGGCCGGCAATCGCCGCCGTGCGGGCCATGCCCACAATGCCGCCGGCCGGGCCGCTCAGGATGGCGTCCTTGCCCTGGAACACATGCGCGTCCGTCAGGCCGCCCGAGGACTGCATGAAGAACAGGCGCACGCCCGGCATCTCGGCGGCGACCTGCTCCACATAGCGGCGCAGGATGGGCGAGAGATAGGCGTCGACCACCGTGGTGTCGCCGCGGCTCACGAACTTCATCATCGGGCTGGTTTCATGCGAGGTGCTGATTTGCGTGAAACCCACCTCGGCCGCGATGCGCTTGGCGGCCTTTTCGTGCTCGGTAAAACGGTAGCCGTGCATGAACACGATGGCCAGGCTGCGCAGGCCCTTTTCGTAGTGGGCCAGCAGTTCTTTTTTCAGCAGGGCTTCGTCCAGCGCCTGCAGCACCTCGCCCTGCGCGCCCACGCGCTCCTGGGCTTCGACCACGGCGCTGTAGAGCAGCTCAGGCAGCACGATGTGGCGGTCGAACAGCCGGGGGCGGTTCTGGTAGGCGATGCGCAGGGCATCGCGAAAGCCGCGCGTGGTCACCAGCAGCGTGGGCTCGCCCTTGCGCTCGAGCAGCGCGTTGGTGGCGACCGTGGTGCCCATCTTCACGCAGTCGACCACGTCGGCGCGTATCGGCTCGCCGGGCTTGAGGCCCAGCAGGTGGCGTATGCCGGCCACGGCCGCGTCGCGGTATTGCTCGGGGTTTTCCGACAGCAGCTTGTGCGTGAGCAGCGAGCCGTCGGGCTTTTTCGCCACGATGTCGGTGAATGTGCCGCCGCGGTCTATCCAGAACTGCCATCGTTTTTCGGTCATTGCCTTGCCATTCCTTAATTAGAGTGAAGCCGCGGCGCGCGCGGCCTGGTCATACATTCCCGAGAGCACGCGCAGCAAGCGTGCCAGTTCGCCGATGTCGCGGTTCAGGCCCTCATCGGCATTCATCGCATTGATCAGGCAGGACTCGCGGATCTCGCGGTAGCGCTGCACATAAGCCCGGCCGGATTCGGTCGAGGCGTAGGTGACTTCCTTGCCGTTCTTGCTGGAGCCGACGACACCCAGGTTCTGCAGCTTCTTGAGGGAATAGTTGATCAGGTGCGTGTCTTCCACATTCATGATGAAGCAGATGTCGGCCAGCCGCTTGTCCCTGGCGCGGTGCGTGACGTGGTGCAGCACCAGCACGTCCAGCGGCGTCAGGTCTTTCAGGCCCGCCGCACTCATGCAGTGCGCGATCCAGCGGTGAAAGGCGTTGCCGGCCACGATCAGGCCGAACTCGAATTCGCTCATCTCCGAACTCTGCGGCGACACCAGATGGGCCGACGACACAATGGGCGAGCGGTCCGCCGGAGGGGAGCGTTCGGCTTTTTCAGCTTTTTCGGCCTTCACAGGCTTATCCAGCGGTTTTGCGGACACGGTTCGCCTCCAGTTGGCATTGTTGTTGCATGCAGCAGATTGTAGGCAGATGAATAACGTTTTATCAACAAAATGTTGACATTTAGGGAAAACACCAATCATCATTGCCCACCCGCGGCTTACAGTCCATCCACTTTCCGCTTTCTGAAAACAACCCCTGGAGTTCCCATGAAGCTTCGTCCTTTCGCCCTCACCGCACTTGCCGCGTCGGCCTTGCTGGCTGCCGGCGCCTCGTTCGCCCAAACCAAGTGGGACCTCCCCGCCGCCTACCCGGCCAGCAATTTCCACACTGAAACGCTCACGCAGTTCGCGGCCGACGTCGACAAGGCCAGCGGCGGCAAGCTCAAGATCACGGTGCATGCCAACGCCTCGCTGTTCAAGGCCAACGAAATCAAGCGCGCGGTGCAAGGCGGCCAGGCCCAGATCGGCGAAGTGCTGCTGGTCAACTTTGAAAACGAAAACCCGATTTACGGCGCGGACGGCCTGCCCTTTGTGGCCTCCAGCTATGCATCGGCCCACAAGCTGGCCGAAGCGCAAAAGCCGGCGCTTGAAAAGCTGTTGGGCACGCAAGGCATGAAGCTGCTCTATACCGTGGCTTGGCCCCCACAGGGCATTTACGTCAACAAGGAAATCACCGCCGTCGCCGACATGAAGGGCCTGAAGTGGCGCGCCTACAGCCCGGCCACCAGCAAAATCGCCGAACTGGTCGGCGCGCAACCCGTGACGGTGCAGGCGGCGGAACTGAGCCAGGCCATGGCGACGGGCGTCGTCAATAGCTACATGAGCTCGGGATCGACCGGTTACGACACCAAGACCTACGAGAGCATCAAGTACTGGTACGACGTGCAGGCCTGGTTGCCCAAGAATGCCGTCATCGTCAACAAAAAAGCCTTTGACGCGCTGGACGCGCCCACCCAGGCCGCAGTCCTGAAGGCCGCCGCCGACGCTGAAATCCGCGGCTGGAAAGTCAGCGAGGAAAAAAACGAGTTCTACAAAAAAGCGCTGGCTGAAAAAGGCATGAAGATCATGACGCCCTCTCCCAAGCTGGTGGCGGACCTGCGCCAGGTGGGCGGCATCATGAAGGCCGACTGGATCAAGCGCGCCGGCCCCGAGGGTGAAGCCCTGCTGTCGGCCTTCGACAAATCCAACGCGGCGAAGAAGTAAACATGCGCCGCATGCTCGATGCGCTGTACGACGGCGCGGCATGGCTGGGGGCGCTGTTCATGGTCGGCACGCTGGTGTCGGTGCTGGCCGGCGTGCTGGACCGCCAGTTCGCCTGGTCCCTGCGCGGCACCGACATGTATGCCGGCTACTGCATGGCGGCCAGCGGCTTCCTGGCGCTGGCCCACACCCTCAAGAAGGGCGAACACATTCGCGTCACGCTGATCCTCAATGGACTGAAAGGCACTGCCCGGCGCGCGCTGGAAATCTGGGCCCTGGCCGCAGCCGCCGCGCTTTCCATGCTGTTCGCCTGGTACAGCGTCATGCTGTCGGTCAACTCCTATGCCTACCACGACATCTCCACCGGCAACGACGCCACGCCTCTGTGGATTCCGCAGATCACCATGGGTGTGGGCGCGGTCATCCTGATGATCGCGTTCATCGACGAGCTGGTGCTGGAAATCAGGGGCGAGCGCGCCCAGGCCGGCAGCGATGAAGCATTGCATCACGAATAAATAACAACAAAGAATTTTCATGTCCGATCTCGCCATTACCTCGCTGCTGATCCTTTCGCTTTTCCTGATCCTGGGCTCCGGCGTCTGGATCGGCCTCACGCTGTCGGGCGTGGCCTGGATAGGCATGCAGCTGTTCTCTTCACGCGCCGCCGGCGACGCCATGGCGGTGACCATCTGGGGGTCTTCGTCGAGCTGGACGCTCACGGCCCTGCCCCTTTTTGTCTGGATGGGGGAAATCCTGTTCCGCACCAAGCTCAGCGAAAGCATGTTCAAGGGCCTCGCGCCCTGGGTCAGCCGCTTGCCTGGCGGCCTGCTGCACACCAACGTCATCGGCTGCACCATTTTTGCCGCGGTATCGGGCTCTTCGGCCGCGACCTGTGCCACCATCGGCAAGATGACGCTGCCGGAACTGGCAAAACGCGGTTACCCGGAAGACATCACCATAGGCTCCCTCGCGGGCGCCGGCACACTGGGCCTTCTGATCCCGCCGTCGATCATCATGATCGTCTACGGCGTCAGCGCCGACGTGTCGATTGCCCGGCTGTTCATAGCCGGTGTTTTTCCCGGCCTGCTGCTGGCCTCCCTGTTCTCGGGCTACCTGATCGTCTGGGCGCTGCTGAACAAGGGCAAGATCCCGCCGCCCGATGCCGCGATGACTTTTGGCGAAAAAATCCACGAGTCGCGCCACCTCATCCCGGTCGTACTGCTGATCGGTGCCGTGCTGGGCTCCATCTACACCGGCGTGGCCACCGCGACCGAAGCCGCGGCCATAGGCGTCGTCGGTTCACTCGTGCTGGCCGTCGTGCAGCGGTCCATGAGCTGGAGCACTTTCAAGGAATCCCTGCTGGGCGCGACGCGGCTGTACTGCATGATCGCGCTCATTCTGGCCGGCGCCGCCTTCCTGACGCTGAGCATGGGCTACATCGGGCTGCCCCGCCACCTGGCTGAATTCGTCTCCAGCCTGGGGCTGAGCCCCTTCATGCTCATCGTCGTGCTGAGCATCTTCTACATCGTGCTGGGCTGCTTTCTCGACGGCATCTCGATGGTGGTGCTGACCATGGGCGTCATCCTGCCCACGGTGCAGGCCGCCGGGCTGGACCTGATCTGGTTCGGCATCTTCGTCGTCATCGTGGTGGAGATGGCGCAGATCACGCCGCCCGTGGGCTTCAACCTGTTTGTGCTCCAGGGCATGACCAAAAAAGAAATCACCTACATCGCGCGGGTGACCCTGCCGTTTTTCTTCCTGATGTGCGGCATGGTGTTGCTGCTCTGGTTTTTCCCGCAGATTGCCACCTGGCTGCCGGGCAAGATGTAGGGGCCGGCCACGGCCCACTCATCTCCACGGGCCAAGCAAGCTTTCGTCGTCCGTCAGCGCCCAGGTCTTCAGGCCTGTGGCCGCTTCCACGGCCTGCCGGTAGGGCGGCATGTTGGTGCACTCCAGCACTACGGCCTGCAACAAAGGCTCACGCTGCTTGAGCGCCATCGCCGCCTCCACCACATCCCGGCCGGCCCGTTCGAGGTCCATGGCGTCGCGATTGCCCAGGATGGCCGTCGCGAATTCTCCGGCGGGCGCCACACCCTGGACCACCACGTCCGCAAGGCGATTTACCGGAACGCCCGCCGCCAGCAAATGTTCAGCGCCCAGCGCGGCCGCGCTGATGGTCAGCACCCCAACCGTGGGCTGGCGCGCCAGCAGCCCCGGCAACTGCAGCAGGCTGGAGGTGACCACCGGCACACGCGCCGCAGCTTGCAACTCATCCTGCAGCAGCACCAGGAAGCCGCAGCTCGTGGTGATGGCCCGCGCACCTTCGGCCTCCAGCACCTGCACCGCATGCACAAAGGCGGGCGCCACACCCGCGGCGCGCAGGCCGGCAGCGGTCTGCACAATCGTGCCGGGCCAGGCGCCCTGCACCACGCGCCGGCGCACCGGCACGCCAAAAGCATCCGGGTGGCCCACGTCGCCTGGCGGGCGGGGAAAGCGCGTGTCGAGCATCACGACGCCCAGGAAGCCCGGGGCCTCGCCGTAGGCGGGTGCAGCGGTTAAAGTCATGGCTGCATTGTCCCGCCAAACTCAACGCCCCTCCTTCCACACACGCCATGTTCACCGTCATTGCCATCTCCATAGGCGCCTCGCTGGGCGCGCTGGCCCGCTGGGGCCTGAGCCTGTGGCTCACGCCAGGCGGCGTTATCCCCTGGGGAACGCTGGCGGCCAACCTGATAGGCGGCTATTTGATCGGCGTCTGCATCGCGGGCTTCCAGGCCATGCCCCACCTGGACCCGGTCTGGCGCCTGGCGCTTGTGACCGGCTTCCTGGGCGGGCTGACCACGTTTTCCTCGTTCTCGGCCGAGGTGGTGATCTTCCTGATGGACGCGCGCTACGGCCTGGCGGCAGCCACGGCCACGGCGCACGTGCTGGGTTCATTGCTGATGACGGTGGCCGGCCTGAAGTCCGCCATGTTCCTGATCGCCGCCAACGCGCGCTGACCCGGGTTCACGGCGCATCCGGGCAAAAACCCCAGCTACCGCAAGCCGCCGGAATTGGCCACAATGGGCCATGGCTTCCATGACTCCCTTTCATTCAGCACCGTCAGGCGGCGGCCAGGACCGGCTGGCGCGCATAGGACACGCCCGCCAGGCAGTGCTGTACGGCGAAACCCAGCCCACGGATGCCGCCCCCCTGGAAAGCTGGATAGAACGCTCCTGGCTGCGTTGCCTGGCCAACGGCCAGCGCCCTGAGCAATCACCCTCTTTCGACATGGTGCCGGCCGCGGCGATGCGGCGCCACCAGGACGCCAACCACCAGCTGCTTCAGGCCGCCAAACCCGCGCTGGAACGGCTGGGGCGCGCGATTGCCGACACCCGCTACTTCGCCATCCTGACCAACCAGGCCGGCGTCGTGGTCGACGTGAACGGGGCCATAGACCGCAGCGACAGCCGCGCCGACGTGATCACGCGCATAGGCACCGACCTCTCGGAATCGCGCATAGGCACCAGCGCCATAGGCGCGGCGCTGACCGAACTGCAGCCGGTCTGGCTGCACCGGGGCGAACACTTTTTTAACGCGACCTCGGTCTACAGCTGCGCCGGCGCGCCGCTGTTCGGCCCCGACGGGCACTGCGCCGGCATGCTGGACCTGACCGGCATCGAAGCCGCCGAACGGCCCGAGCTCAAGCACCTGGTCACCCAGTCCGCGCGCAGCATCGAAAACGCGCTCACGCTGGGCCGGCCCCATGCCCTTTTGATCCGGCTCAACTGGCCGGGCCGGGTGCTGGGCGACGACACCGACGGCCTGGTCTGCGTGGACGCCGACGGCTGCATCACCGGAGCCAACCCGGCGGCGCGCCAAATGCTCCCGCGCCTGGGCACCACCGCCGGCGATGCGCCGCATTGCAGCGAGCTGTTCGCCATGCCCTTTGAAATGCTGTTTGACGCGGCGCAGCGCCGCAGCCCCGCGAACGGCGGCGTGCTGGAAACCCCGCTGTGGTCCGGCCTGCGCCTGCATGCGATGCCGGTGATGCCAGGCCGGGATGCCGCGCCCGCGTCCTTGCCGCTGCCGCCCTCGGGCGACTCCGGCCGGCCGCTCAAGGAGCTGGAAACCGCGCTGATCCGCAAGGCCGTCAGCGACGCGCGCGGCAACGTGTTGCAGGCCGCCAGGGCCCTGGGCGTGAGCCGGGCCACGGTGTACCGGCGGCTGGGGCCGGGCAAGCGCGGCTAAGGCTTGGTCGCGCCCTGGTGCTGGTGTTCAGCCGTGCCGCCGGCCGCACCCGGCGCCGCGGTTGCCACCGGCAGTTTCAGCTCCAGCTTGCTTTCCACACCTTTGGCATCCTTGAACAGCAGGGTCACGGGAACGGTGCTGTCCTTGGCCAGCGGCGCTTTCAGGTCCATCAGCATGACGTGGTAACCGCCCGGCTTGAGTTCTACCTTTTTGCCGGCGGGCAAATCAAGTGCCGGCACGGCGCGCATTTTCATGACGTCGCCTTCCATCTTCATTTCATGCACCTCGGCCACGCCCGCTACCGGTGACGACACGCCGACCAGCCGGGTGGCGTCCTTGGCGGTGAGGCTCATGAAGGCCCCCGTGCCCTTTTGCCCCTGCACGGTGGCGCGCGCCCAGGCGCCGTCGACCTGGACGGCGGCGGCCTGCGCCAGGGCGGCCATGCTGCCCAGCAGCAACGAGAAGGCCAGTGCGGCCTTTGAAAATTTTGCGGATGTCATGTCGAAGTGCTCCTTGAAGCGATGAATGGGATTTAACAGCGGTAAGCAGCCGGCGCGCTCAGTGATTGTGCTCACCGCCACCGTCCGTCGGCATCAGTTCCAGCGCGGCGGCGGGGTTTTTCAGCTCAGAGAGTTTCTGGCCCGGCTTGGGCACTTCCGCCCAGTCGACCTTGCCGCCTTCGCAAACCTGCAGGACCGGCCAGTACAACATGCCGGCTTTCGCGGGCAGTTTGGCTTGCAGCACAAACTCGTCATACCAGTCGTCCTGCAAATAGTCGGCCGGGGTTTTGGCCGTCCAGCTGATGCGCGCCACCTCTTCGGTGATGGTTTTTCCGTGGTCCTGACGCGGCTGGGCCAGTTTTTCGCGCGTGACTTCCAGCGTCCAGCCGGCTTTGGGCATGGGCTTGGCGCCCTGCACGCCGGCCGGAATCGTCACCACGATCTGCTTGACGGGCGAGCTGCCGCAACCGTGCCCGACCTTGAAGGTGCCCTTGTAATAACTGCCGGCATTGGCCACCTGGTATTCCAGCGTGACGTGGGCTGCGGCAGGCAGCGAGGCCGCAAGGAACAGGGCGCCTGCCAGGCAGGGGCGCGCGCAGGCGGCGATGGTTTTAAAAGCGTTGGGGTGTTTCATGGTTCGTCCTTGGTGGCGATAAAAATTAAAAGCGGAAAGCGGCGGCGTCAAAGGCTGAAATTGAGTTCAGCCATGAAGGTGCGCTGCGGATAGGGGTGGAAGTTCCAGTACTGGTAGTTGTTCAGGTTGTCGATGCCGACCGCCGCGCTCCACTGCTTGTTGACCTGGTAACGCACGCGCACGTCGGTGGTGAAGTACTTGCTGGTGCCCTGGTAGGCAAAACCGTTCACGTCGCTGTTGTCCAGGCTGGAGAACTGCGTGCCGCTGTAGCGCGCGCCCACGGTGGCCGTCCAGGCCGCGTCGAAGCGGTAGCTGGCCAGGGCCGTCGCGCGCCATACCGGCACGCGCGGCTGGTATTTGCCCAGTGTGTCGCCGGCCACCGCCACAAAGCCTTTGTTGTCCTTGATGCGTGAATCAGCGTAGGTCACGCTGCCGCTCAGGTCCAGCCCTTTTTTGAGCACGTCGTTGCCGCTGAAAGCCACTTCCACGCCCTGTGTCTTGATGCGCCCGACGTTTTGCACGCGGCTGATGTTGGCGTTGGCCACCGGGTCGAAGGTGGTCTGTGAATACAGCGAGTCGCGCACGTTCTCGGTGAAGAAGGTCAGGCGCAGCAAGGCATTGCCCAGGTCTTTTTCCGCCGTCAGCTCCGTCGTCCAGGATTTCTCGGGCCGCAAATTCGGGTCGTTGATGTACTGCGAATTGACGGTGGCCGTTGCGCCGTAGAGTTCACCCACCGTCGGGAAACGCACGGCGCGCCCGGCGGAAGCTTTCAGCGTGGTGTCGGCCGACCACTGGTAAGACAGCGCCGCCTTGGGCGAGATCGCGTTGTCACTGCGCGCCGCATAACCGGTGTTGGCCGGGTTGCCCGCGCCAAAGCTGGTGAAGCCGCTGGAAGCCGTCCAGTTTTCCAGGCGCGCGCCCAGCACGGTCTTCCACCGGGGCGCAAAGGCCCAGGCATCCTGCGCGTAGACGCTGCGCAGCCGCGTCTTGCCGCCCACGTCGCTGGCGGCGCTGCCCGGCCCGCTATTGAGCCAGTTGGCAGTATTGGATTTGAGGATACGCAGCGTGTAGCTGTCCTGCTGGAAGCCGAAGTCCACGATGTGTGCGCCCTTGATGCCGTCGGGCCGCCAGATACCCTTGAAGGCCAGCGTGTTCCAGCCGGTGCCGTCCTGGTCTTGCAGCGTGCCGGCGCCGCCATTCAGCGCGCCCGGTTGCACGCTGGTGGCGGCGCGCACCTGGTCCTTCTGGTAGTCGTACAAGCTGGCCGCGACTTCCCAGTCCCAGGTGCCCTGTGTGTTCGACTTGACGGACAGGCCGTGCATGACATGCACCAGCGCTTCGTTGCTGACGCCAAAATCGCTCGCCGCCAGCGTGTAGCCGCGCCCGTCGATGCTGACATTGCCGCTGTACACCGGCGCGCCCGCCGCATTGCGCAAATAACTCTGCGAACGGTTTTCAGCATCGTTCTTCCAGTAGCCCAGCGTGTAGCTGGCGCGCACGGTGGAGGAAAAATCGTAGGCCACTTTGAGCTTGAGATGCTCCTGCCGCGTCTCATACTGCGTGGCGCCGCCCAGCAGCAGCCAGGGGACATTGCGTGTGTTCAGGCCGGGCACCGCGCCGCTCACCACCGTGGCGCCCGGCGCGGGCGCAGCGGTGCTCAGCGTGCGTGTGGCAAAGGTCAGCGGCTGGCCGGCGCTTTCGGTGCGGTTGGCGTTGATGAACCACGACCAGTCGCCGTTGCGGCTGCCCAGCGAGGCGCTGGCCTGGCTGCCGCTGAAACTGCTGCTGGTGCCGTAGAGCTTGAAGTCCTGCGTGAAGCCGCTGAGCTTGGCGTGCGCCTCGAACTTCGCCGGCATGCGCGTGACGTAGTCCACCACCGCGCCCACCGAATTGCCCGGGTAAGCCGCCGAAAACGGGCCGTAAAGCACGTCGACCCGCTCGATCTCCTCGGGCGTGACCAGGCCCCAGCGCGGCGCGTAGTTGGTGCCGTTGGCAATCCCGTTGCCCAGGTAGTTGGACAGCAGGATGCCGTCGGCATAGACCGCCGAGCGCGCGCTGTTGCCGGTGCCAGAGGCCCGGCTGGACAGGATGGCGTGGTTGTAGTCGCCGATGTAGCGCTTGCGCACCAGCAGGCTGGGGAAATACTTGAGCGCGTCTTCGCTGTCGGTGGCGTTGATGGTTTGTTCGATTTGCTCGCGCGTGATGCCTTCAAGCGTCGTCGGGATTTGCGTGGGCAGGGAAGTCGGCTGGCCGCTGTTGACGGTGACGACGCCCAGCGACCTGGCCGGTGCGTCGGCAGGCGCCTGCGCGAATGCCGCCAAGGGGAATGCCAGCGCGGTGGCGCCGCGCCAGGCGAGCGCGCACGGTGTGCGGGAAAGGTTCATGAAAAACTCACACTCTGAAAATGAACGGACGCGCAAGCCGTCAGGCCCGCGCGCGGGAATGCCTCAGGCGAGGCGGTTCAGGTCAGAGTGCGGGAGGGCCGCGGCTAAAGGGCAGCCCGGGAACGGCGGCGCCGGCGGCTGCCGGGACATCCGCCACGGCAACAGCGGTGCCGGCAAAGCAAGGTGAAGCGGCCGCCGGCAAAGGCGGCAGCACCAGTCCCAGCGAGCCGCAGAGGTCGCAGCGCAGGCCGGTGGGTCCCGCATCGCCGTCGGCAGCATTACCGTCGGTATGGGAAGAAGCGACGTTGACGCTGCAGATGCCGCCCAGCTTGCCGGTTTGCACGTCCTGCGCCAGCATGGACACCGGCGCCCACAGCGCCGACAGCACAGCCAGGAAAGCCAGCCAGGCGGCAAGGCGTTCCCATACGGGCAGGGTCAGGCGGGAGGCGGGGTGGTGGGGCACGGGGCAATTATGGCAGGCCGGGTCTCGCTCCGGCTCAATCCACCGCCCGCTTAAGCCGAATCTCTTCAAGCTTCACACTCCCAAACGACACCGTCTTGAGCGAAGGCATCTCGCGCTTGAAACCCGCGGCCTGTTCATAAAACCGCAGTGCGCGTTCATTGCGCAACAACACCCACAGCGTGACCTGGGTGCAACCTTCTTCCTTCAGGCCTTCGCGTGCGCCGTCCCAGAGGGCCAGGCCCGCGCCTTTGCCCCAGTGTTCGGGCGACACGTAGAGCGCCCAGATTTCACCGACGGTGGATTTGGTACCGGCGTCGCGGGAACGGTCGAAGCCGACAAAACCCACAATCTGGTCGCCTTCGGTGGCCACCAGCAGTTGCGGCTCGCTGAATTCGATGGCCTCGCGCCAGTAGGCCTGGCGTTTTTCCACGGTGATCTTGCTGAGGTATTCCTCGGGCATGAGGTCTTTGTAGGCGGCCTGCCAGGTGGCGACATGGATTTCGGCAATGGCTTTGGCATCGCGGGACGTGGCGTGGCGGACGGAATAACTGGACATGAAAAATTCGCTTGTGAATCGGTACGGGAAATGTTCGGGGGGAGCAGAATTGTCGCGCAAATCGCGGCCTGCGCCTTTCATGGGCGGCCTCGGGGCGCTTCTGCGGTAAATTCAACCCACATCCCTTTCGTCTTCCCGCAGATTTCCCCACCCCCAGGTCTCTCATCCCATGCCCGCCAGCGGCCCACCAGCACCGGCTTCCCAGCCGCTTCCAGCAAAAGAAACCGAACAAGAAAACCGGGTGTTCAACGCGCGCATGGCGCCGGACGGCCCCGTTTTTGACGCGCCGGCCGTGCTGCCGCTGCTGGAGGCAGCCGAGCTGGCCGGGCTGAACCTGGCCAGTTCCTGCCGCAACGGAACCTGCCGCACCTGCATCCGACGGCTGGCCGGCGGACAGGTAGCCTACCGCATCGAATGGCCGGGCCTGAGTGCCGAAGAAAAGCAGGCGGGCTACATCCTGCCCTGCGTGGCCTATCCGCTGTCGGATCTGGTGATCGCGCCGGCGGATTATTAAGCCGCCAGGGCCGCCGGCAAGCCTCCGGGCGACGCCGCGCCCTCGCCCAATTCGCGCTGCATCAGCACCGTGTCCACCCACTCGCCGAACTTGTAGCCGACACAGCCCAGCGTGCCGACACGCGTAAAGCCCTGCGCCTCATGCACCCGCAGCGAGCCGGTGTTGGCGCTGTTGCCGACCACGGCCACCATTTGCCGGAAGCCGCGCGCCTCGCACTGCCGGATCAACTCGCGCAGCAAGGCACTGCCGACGCCGCCCTGGCGCATGCCGGGCGCGACGTAAATCGAGTCTTCCACGGTGTGGCGATAGGCCGGCCGGGACCGGTATGCGCCGCCATAGGCGTAACCCGCCACCTCCCCGCCCAGGCGCGCCACCAGGTAGGGATAGCCGCCGCGCAGGATGTCGGCGCGGCGCGCCAGCATCTGCTGCACGCTGGGCGGTTCGAGTTCAAAGGTCGCCAGGTTGGTGGCGACGTAATGGGCGTAGATGGCCTGGATCGCCGGGATGTCGCTCTCCGCGCAGGGGTGGATGGACAGGGCGCCCGCCGTGTGGAGCGCATGGGAAGAATGGGTCTCTGAAAAAAGCTGCATGCCACCATGGTCACGCAAGGCCATGCATAAGTAAATATGTCAAATCTTATGATTTTCATTAGAATTTCTTTGCATGCTCAACCTGGACCATTTGCGCACCTACGCGCTCATCATCGAAACCGGCAGCTTCTCGGGCGCGGCTGAAAGGCTGGGCCTGTCGCAGCCGGCAGTGAGCCTGCAGATCCGGCAACTGGAGCAGCGCCTGGGCCTGCGCCTGGTGGAGCGCGTGGCGCGACGCGCCACGCCAACGCCGGCCGGGCTGGATTTGCTGGCGGGAATACAGCAGGTCAACACTGCGGTCGACGGCGTGATGGCCGCCATGGCTTCGCACTCGTCCAACGTCGAAGGCCGGGTGACGCTGGGCACCGGCGCCACGGCCTGCCTCTACTTGCTGCCGCAAATCCTGCGCTCGCTGCGCATCCGCTTTCCCAAACTCAGTGTGGTGGTCAGCACCGGCAACACGGCCGATTTCGTCAAGGCGGTGGAGGGCAACACGCTGGACCTGGCGCTGGTGACCCTGCCCGTCAAGCGCCGCGCACTGGTCACGACACCGCTGCTCAACGATGAATTTGTCGCGATCGCCTCCAAACGTGAAGCGCCGCTGCCCGCCAGAATCACGCCGGCTTTTCTGGCCAAACGCGAACTCGTGCTCTTCGAGCCCGCGGCCAACACGCGTGTGATCATCGACCAGTGGTTTCGCGACGCGGGCCACGCCCCCAAGCCCGTGATGGAACTGGGCAGCGTGGAAGCCATCAAGGAAATGGTCGCCGCGGGCCTGGGCTGCAGCATCCTGCCGGCCATGGCCGTCACCGGCCCGGGCCAGCACCCCGAACTGGTGGTGCACCCGCTTTACCCGAGATTGCAGAGAACGCTGGCGCTGGTCATGCGCGGTGACAAGCCGGTCAACAAGGCCATGCGCCAGGTGATCTCGGCGATTGAGCAGCGAACTAAAAACTGAACGCCTTGCCCAGCCTTAAGCCGTTTTCGCTACCGAACCCACATTCGATACAAAAAAGCTGCGCGCCATGTAGCGTGCCGTCAAACAACTGTGCCAGCATTGCCGGGATGGAAATCCCGCTACCGACAGTTACCGCAAAAAGTCCGCGCAGCCTGCACAGCCCCTACAGCCTGACACCGGCGCGCGACGCGGCCGCGAGTTTCCCGGAAATGGAAGAATTCAAGGCGATCTTGCTGGCAGGCGGCGGCCATTTCGACGTGGACGTCGTGGCCGAGGCGCACACGGCCGGGCCCTCGTTTCCGCTCTACACCGCCAGCATAGGTTCGCGCGACCCCTCTGCGCCGGCCGTCGGCTTCTTCGGCGGCATCCACGGGCTGGAGCGCATCGGCACGCAGCTGATCCTGCACTACCTGCGCGCGCTGCTGTTTCGCCTGGAGTGGGACGAGCTGCTGCACCGCCAGCTCGAAAAAATCCGGCTGGTGTTCATGCCCATCGTGAACCCCGGCGGCATGTGGGCGCACAAGCGCGCCAACCCGCAGGGCGTAGACCTGATGCGCAATGCGCCGCAGCGCGCCGAGGGCCACGTGCCCTTCCTCGCGGGCGGGCAGACCTTGAGCCCCTCGCTGCCCTGGTATTGCGGCCGGCCCGGCACGCCCATGCAGGCCGAGAGCGCCGCGCTGCTGCGCGTGGTGCACGAGCAGCTCGCCAGCCGCCCCTTCAGCCTGGCGCTGGACTGCCACTCGGGTTACGGCTTTGACGACAGCCTGTGGTTTCCGTATGCCAAGACGCGCCGGCTGATGCCGCACCTCCCCGAGATGTTCGCGCTGCGAACCATGCTGGCGCAGTCGCACCCGCACCACGCCTACAGCTTCGAGCCGCAGAGCAACCAGTACCTGCTGCACGGCGACCTCTGGGACCACGCTTACGACCACGCGCCTTCGCGCAACGTCTTCCTGCCGATGACGCTGGAGCTCGGGTCCTGGCTGTGGATACGCAAGAACCCGCGCCAGCTGTTTTCGCGGCACGGCATCTTCAACCCCATGAAGGCGCACCGCACCAAGCGCGTGCTGCGCCGCCATGCGGATTTGCTGGACTTCCTCACGCGCGCCGCCTTTGCCGCGCCGAACTGGCTGCCCCTGGGTGAGCGGCGCGCCGAGCTCACGCGGCTGGCCACGGCGCACTGGCGGCCCAGGCGGGTGCCCGCATGAGCTGGGTGCTGCTCAGGGGCCTGACGCGCGAGGCGCGGCATTGGGGCGACTTCGCGGAGCGGCTGGCCCGCAGCCTGCCGGGCCCGGCCGGCGCGGCCACCGAGGTGCTGGCGCTGGACCTGCCGGGCAACGGCACCTTCTGCCGCGAAGACTCGCCGGCCACCGTGCGCGACATGGCGGACTTTGTTCGCGCGCAACTGCAGGCCCGCGGCGTGGCTCCGCCTTACAAACTGGTGGCGATGTCGCTGGGCGGCATGGTGGCCGCCGACTGGGCGCTGCGGCATCCGCAAGAGGTGGAGCGGCTGGTGCTGATCAATACCAGCATGCGCCCGACAGGCAGCGCCATCGATCGCCTGCGCCCGGCCAACTGGCTGCCGCTGGCGCTGGTGGCCGCGCGCTGGGGCCGTGCCGGCCATGCCGAACAGGCCGAGCGCATCATCCACCGCATCACCTGCAACCGCTCAGCCTCGCTGGAGCAGGACCTCGCCGCATGGACGCAGATCCGCCAGGACGCGCCCGTGAGCGCCGCCAATGCCTGGCGCCAGCTCAAGGCTGCGGCGGCGTTCACGGCGGACGGGCCGCCGGCCTGCCCGGTCCTGGTGCTGTCCTCGGCCGCCGACCAGCTGGTGCACCCG
Organism: Polaromonas sp. YR568; assembly: GCF_943369675.1. Classification (GTDB taxonomy): domain Bacteria; phylum Pseudomonadota; class Gammaproteobacteria; order Burkholderiales; family Burkholderiaceae_C; genus Polaromonas. The sequence continues at coordinate 36,629 of NZ_CALROB020000017.1, forward strand.
CGCTGCTCGGCCCGCCTGGCCCAGGCCTGGAAAGCCACTTACCACGAGCACCCCTGGGCCGGCCACGACCTGCCACATGACGACGCGGGCTGGGCCTGCCGCCGCATAGGCCGCTGGATGGGAGACAGTTGAATTTCCCGCTTGCGGCGGGTTTCCCTTGGCGGCAAACCGGTTTTTGGCCGTGCCAGCCGACGAGGCAAGCCGCCTCAGGCAAAATCAGGCCTTGTCTATACAAGACATGACAGCCATGAAGACTCCCCTCCCCCCCGAATCCCCGCCCATGGATGGCACACAGGCCCCGGCCGCGCCGGCTCGCAACAAGCGCCTGTGGGTGCTGGCGCTGGGCACGGCCGCCCTCTGGAACCTGGACCCGGCCTTCGGTGAAATGGCGGAAATGATCGGCATGATCGCCTGCGCCGGCAACAAGACCCTGGCCAAGGACGCCATCAGCCAGATGCGCCACAAGGCCGACAACCTGCGCGCGCAGATCCCGCCCCTGCCCGCCAGCGCACTGACCAAGGTGGTGCGGCGCGCTGAAGCCGCCTGCGGCGCGGTGCTGGACAAGGGCGTGCGCGTCAAGGAAGTGCAGGCCAGCTGGGACCACTTTGTCGCCTGCGTGCGAGCTTTGCCTGACAAGCACAAGTAGGCCAGGCCACCATCGCTTAACGCGGAGCGTCGGCGTACGGGCTTTGCTGCCGGACCAGCATGCCCAAGGTTTGCATTGCCGCTTCAAAACGATCGCTCCACGGATGCCCATAGTTCAGCCGCACGCAATGCCGGAAATTGCGGCGCGCTGAAAACACCGGCCCCGGCGCCACGCCGATGCCGTGCTCCAGCGCCGCCTGGTGCAGGGCCAGCGCGTCAAAACCTTCGGCAAATTCCACCCACACAAAATAGCCGCCCGCGGGGCGCGAGACGCGCACGTCCGCCGGGAAATGGCGGGCGATGGCGGCCAGCAGGCTGGACAGCTGCGACTCCAGCGAATGCCGCAACTTGCGCAGGTGCTTGTCGTAACCGCCGTACTGCAAATAATCGGCAATCGCCAGCTGCGCTGGCAGGCTGGCCGACAGCGTGGTCATCAGCCTGAGCCGCTCTATCTGCTGGCCGAAGCGCCCCGGCGACACCCAGCCCACGCGGTAACCGGGCGCCAGCGTCTTGCTGAAAGAGCTGCAATGCATCACCAGACCCTTGCGGTCAAACGCCTTGGCCGGCAAAAAGCCGCGGTGGCCGAAGTAGAGTTCGGCGTACACGTCGTCTTCGATCAGCGGAATGTCGCGGGCGGCCAGCAGCGCGACCAGCGCCTTCTTTTTTTCCAGCGGCAGGCTGGCACCCGTGGGGTTCTGGAAAGAGGTCATGAACCAGCAGGCCTTGACCGGGTGGCGCTGCAGCGCGTCGGCCAGCGCGGCCAGGTCCAGCCCGTCCTGCGGGTGCACCGGGATTTCCAGCGCCTTCATCTTGAGCCGCTCCAGCGCCTGCAGGCTGGCGTAAAAGCCGGGCGACTCGACCGCCACCAGGTCACCGGGTTGCGCCACCGCCGTCAGGCACAGGTTGAGCGCTTCCAGCGCGCCATGGGTGACGATGAGCTCCTCGGCCGGCTGCGCCATGCCCATGGCCAGGTAGCGCAACGCGATCTGCCCGCGCAGGCCTTCATCGCCGCGCGGCAGGCTGGCCACGGTATCGGGGCCCTGGATGAAGCGCGAACTGCGGGCCAGCGACTTGCCCAGTCGCTGCAGCGGAAACAGCCCCGGCGCCGCGAAGGCCGAACCCAGGGGAACTATGGCCGGGTCCTGCGCCGCGCCCAGCACCGCGAACACCAGCTCGCTGACGTCCGGGCGGGGCGCCACCCGGGCCGCCTTGCCCATCTTGCCGGCTTTACCGTCAACGGCGCCGCGTGCGGGCGCCGCCAGTTGCTGCATGGCCGAAGCCGTCACGTAATAACCGGATCGCGGCTGGGCGCGCACCAGGCCTTTTTCCTCGAGCCGGTAATAGGCTTTGAAAGCGGTGGAGGCGCTCAGGCCGTGCTGCGCCGTGATCGTGCGTATCGACGGCAGGCGGGTGCCCGGGGCCAGGAGGCCGGTGCGGATATCGGCGGCCAGCAGTTCGACCAGTTGTTCGTAGCGTTTCATGGGTGTGCGTGGGACCACTCGGCATTAACCGGTGCGATGCACCAATCTGATACCGTTATTTTCTACTTTTTTTCATCTGATACGCTTTTTTCGTCGGCAACTGATGCTTACACCGGCGGCCCATGTGGGGCATGATGAGCCCATGGAACAGACCTGTTTTGAACGCCCGTTGCCGAGGCTGCCGCGCCTGCTGGCCCGGCTCGCATGGCTGGCCGCTTTGGCCTGGGCCGGCGCCGCAAGCGCCGCCACGCCGCCTTTTGAAGACACCATCGCCCAGCGCGCCATGGCCTGCACCGCCTGCCACGGGCAGCAGGGCCGCGCCGCGCCTGACGGCTATTACCCGCGGCTGGCGGGCAAGCCGGCCGGCTACCTCTACAACCAGTTGCTCAATTTCCGCGACGGGCGCCGCCACTACGGCTTGATGACGCAGCTGATCGCGCCGCTCAGCGATGCCTATCTGATGGAAATCGCCACCTATTTCTCGCAGCTGGAAGTGCCCTACCCGGCCCCGCTGCCCGCCGCCGCCGCGCCCGAAGTGCTGCGCCACGGCCGCCAGCTTGTGCTTGAAGGCGACGCCGCGCGCCAGTTGCCGGCCTGCGTGCAATGCCACGGCCAGGCCATGACCGGCGTGGCGCCCGGTATCCCGGGCCTGCTGGGCCTGCCGCGCGACTATCTCAATGCGCAGCTGGGCGCCTGGAAGGCCGGCACGCGCCGCGCGCACGCGCCCGACTGCATGAAAGAGGTGGTGGCCCGCCTCACCCTGGAAGACATCAACGCCGTGGCCAGCTGGGCAGCCGCCCAGCCGCTGCCCGCCAGCACCAAACCGGCCACCAGCCTGCCGCCGCTGGCAGCCGGCGCGACAGCCATCACCTGCGGCAGCGCGCCTGCGCCGGCGGTGCCCTCCCCAGCCCCCGTGAAGGCGCAGAAATGAGAACAAGTTTTAAAGTGGCCATCGCCCTGGCGGTGCTTGCCGTGGGCGGCAGCGCACTGGTCTGGGCGCTCAACGTGCGCGACGAGGTCGACGTAAAAGCGCCGGTGGCCAACGCCGCGCCCAGCGACAGCCTGATCGCGCGCGGCGCTTACCTGGCGCGCGCCGGCAACTGCCAGACCTGCCACACCGCGCAAGGCGGGCAGGCCTATGCGGGCGGGCGCGGCATCGCCACGCCCTTCGGCACCGTGTTCACTTCCAACCTCACGCCCGACGACAAGACCGGCATAGGCACCTGGTCGTCGGCGCACTTCTGGCGCGCCATGCACAACGGCCGCTCCAAAAACGGCCGGCTGCTGTATCCCGCTTTCCCTTACACCAGCTACACCCAGGTGACGCGCGAGGACTCGGACGCGCTGTTCGCCTACCTGGGCAGCCTGCCCCCCGTGGTGGCGCCCAACCTGCCGCACGCGCTGCGCTTTCCCTACCAGTCGCAAGCCGCGCTGGCCGTGTGGCGCGCGTTGTACTTCAGCCCCGGCGTCTACGAACCCGACAATGCCCGCGGCGCCGAATGGAACCGCGGCGCCTACCTGGCCAAGGGCCTGGGCCACTGCGCGGCTTGCCACACGGCGCGCAATGCGCTGGGCGCCAGCGACCAGGGCCTGGACCTGGCCGGCGGCCTGATCCCCATGCAGAACTGGTATGCGCCATCGCTGACCTCGCCCTACGAAGCCGGCGTGAGCGACTGGGACCGGCAGCACATCGTGAGCCTGCTGAAAAACGGCGTCTCGCCGCGCGCCTCGGTCACCGGCCCGATGGCCGAAGTGGTGCAGCAAAGCACGCAGTATTTGAACGACCAGGACCTGGGCGCGATGGCGCAATTCCTCAAGGAACTGCCGGGCACGCGCGCCGAGCCGCCCGCGCCGGTGGCCATCATCACGCAAGGCGATTCGGTGACGCGCGGCGCCAAGCTCTATGAACAGCACTGCGCGCAATGCCACGGCGGCAAGGGCGAAGGCATCCCCAACGCCTACCCGGCGCTCGCAGGCAACCGCGCCGTTACCATGGGCCAGGCCGTCAACCTGGTGCAGATCGTCCTCAACGGGGGCTACGCGCCCGCCACCGCCGGCAACCCGCGGCCCTTCGGCATGCCGCCTTTTGTGCTGGTGCTCAACGACGCCGACATGGGACTGGTGCTCACGCACATCAGGCAGTCGTGGGGCAACCGTGCCAGTGAGATCACGCCGCTGGAAGTGAACCGGATACGGGCGAGTTCGAAATAGTAGTGGTGGCCAAACGCGTGGGGATTATTTAGTCACCATGCGGTCCCGGCGCGACAGCGGCGGGAAGAGCTTGAACCACGCCGCAGCCACCAGCAGCGTGCCCACACCGCCAGCCACCACCGAACCCACCGGTCCCAGCAGCGCGGCCGTGGCGCCCGACTCAAATTCGCCAAGCTGGTTGGAAGCACCAATGAAGACCGAGTTCACCGCGCTGACGCGGCCGCGCATCTCGTTGGGCGTTTCGATCTGCACCAGGGTCTGGCGCACCACCACGCTGACCATGTCGGCGCCGCCCGAGATGGCCAGCACGATGAGCGACAGCACAAAGCTGGTCGACAGGCCAAATACCACCATGCAGACGCCATAGAGCGCCACCGCCGCCAGCATGGTCGGCCCGACGCGGCGCTCCAGCGGCCAGCGCGTGAGCACCGCCGACATCAGCAAGGCGCCGGCCGCCGGCGCGCCGCGCAGCAGGCCCAGGCCCCAGGGCCCGACGTGCAGGATGTCTTTGGCGAACATGGGTAGCAGCGCCGTGGCACCGCCCAGCAGCACGGCAAAAAGATCCAGCGACACGGCGCCCAGCAGGGCCTTGCGTTGCCAGACGAATTCCACGCCGGCCAGCAGCGTGCGCAGGGTCACCGGCTCGCGCGGCGGCGGCGCGTGGTCGTAGCGCAGCACGGCAATGAGCACGCAGCCGGTGGCAAAAAGGAAAGCGCAGGTGGCGTACACCGCGGTGGCGCCGGCCACAAAAATCACGCCGCCCAGCGCCGGCCCGCCTATCACGGCGGCCTGCATGCCGGCCGAACTGAAGGCCATGGCGCGCGGCAGCATGGCGGGCGGCACCAGCACCGGGGTGAGCGCCTGCTGCGCCGGCATCTGGAAAGCGCGGGCCACGCCCAGCATGACCGACACCGCCAGCAGCAGCTCGCGCGAGGCCCAGCTGTGCGGCGCACCCCATCCCTGCGTGGCCGCCACCAGGATCATCGCCACCGTGGCTTGCGTGACCAGGCAGGCGGCGATGATGCGGCCGCGGTGCACGCGGTCGGCGACGTGGCCCGCCACCAGCGTGAGCAGCAGCGCGGGCGCAAACTGGTAAAGCCCGACGAGGCCCAGGTCCCAGGCGCTGCCGGTCAGGTCGTACATCTGCCAGCCCACCGCCACCATCAGCATCTGATTGCCGGTGGTGCCGAAAATCCTTGCGAACCACATGCGCATGTAGGCGCGCTGATGGGTCAGTTCTTTAAACGTGTGTGTCGGCATGCGGGCGTGAAGCTTAACAGCGCCCTGTCAACGCTGCACTTCAGGGGGTATGGGCGCCGGCGGCGCCCCGCCCGGCAGTTAACATGGCGGCATAACTACAGCAACACACCTAGGAGGTCGTTATGCACCGCATCATCATCGTTGGAGGAGGCGCCGGAGGACTGGCGCTGGCTACGCAGCTGGGCAAGCGCCTGGGCAAAAAAGGCCTGGCCGAAGTCACCCTGGTGGACGCCGCCCGCACCCATGTCTGGAAGCCGCTGCTGCACCAGCTGGCCGCCGGCAGTTTTGACACCCATGCCGAGGAAATCGAATACCTGGCGCAGGCACGCTGGAACCACTTCAAGTTCCGCCTGGGCAGCCTCACCGGCGTGGACCGGCAGAACAAAACGGTGCAGCTGGCCGCCAGCCACGACGAGGCCGGCCGCGAGATCACGCCGGCCCAGCAACTGGGCTACGACACACTGGTGATCGCCGTGGGCAGCCAGACCAACGATTTCGGCACGCCCGGCGCGGCCGAGCACACCATCAAGCTGGACAGCCCGCAGGCGGCCAAGCGCTTTAACGACCGGCTGATCAACGCCTGCATACGCGCGCAGACCGTGCCGCGCATGGCCGGCAGCGGGCGCCTGACGGTGGCCATCGTGGGCGGCGGCGCCACCGGCGTCGAGCTCGCCGCCGAGCTGCACGCCGCGGCGCGCGTGCTGGCCAACTACGGCTTCGACCACATCCACCCCGAGAAAGACCTGCAGATCGTGCTGGTGGAAGCCTCGCCGCGCCTGCTGGCCCAGTTGCCCGAGCGCCTCAGCGAATCGGCCATGCGCGAGCTGCGCAAGCTGGCCATCGAGGTGCACACCAATGAAAAAGTGGTCGAGGTCACCGCCGACGGCCTGAAGATGGCCAGCGGCAAGGTGGTCTCGTCCAGCATCACGGTGTGGGCCGCCGGCGTAAAAGCAGCGGACTTCCTGCGCAGCCTGGGCGGCACGCCCGAAGGCGGTGAGGCGCTGGAGACCAGCAAGCTCAACCAGCTGCTCGTCAACGGCAACCTGCAGACCACGCGCGACGCAAACATTTATGCCTTCGGCGACTGCGCCGCCTGCCAGCAGCCCGACGGCACCTGGGTGCCGCCGCGCGCACAGGCCGCCTACCAGCAGGCCATGTACCTGGCGCGTTCGCTGCCCGACCTCATCGCCGGCAAGCCGGTCGCGCCTTTTGTCTTCAAGGACCAGGGCTCGCTGGTCTCGCTGTCCGAGTATTCCTCGGTCGGCAGCCTGATGGGCAGCCTGACCAAGGGCAGCTTTTTCATCGAGGGCCAGCTGGCCAAGATGATGTACTGGGGCCTGCACAAGCAGCACCAGCTGGCGCTGGGCGGCTTCAAGAAAACCGCGCTGATCACCCTGTCTGAAATGCTGGACCGCACCTATCGCCCGCGCATCAAGTTGCACTGATTACACTGATAATGAGGCATCCCCCTTTATCAACCCACAGGAGAAAACCATGGCAAAAGGACAGCAGAACAACAACAAGATGGTCAAGAAACCGAAGAAAGACACCTCGCCGCCCAAGACGGTGTCGCCCGACGCGGTGCGCCCGACCGTCGTGACCCAGGTGCCGCTGCGCGGCAAGCTGAAGAACAAATAAGCCTTGATGGCCGAAACGGGCGACCCGTCTGCGAACACCCCGGCTGCCGCTTCAGCGCAGCCGGGTAATCCGCTGCATGGCGTTACTTTGGAAGCCATCGTCACCGCGCTGGCCGAACACTACGGCTGGGAAGAACTGGGGCAGCGCATCAACATACGCTGCTTCACCAGCGAGCCCAGCGTGGCGTCCAGCCTCAAGTTTTTGCGCAAGACCCCCTGGGCACGCGAGAAGGTCGAAAGCCTTTATCTTTTCATGCTGCGCGAAGTCAGACGCAGCAGCCCGCCGGTTCACAATTTCCCGCCGCCCAAGCCGCGCCCTTAGCGCGCCCTATAACGGGTTCGCAAACAAGAGCATCATGGCGATGCCCACCCCGATCAGGAAGTTGGCGTCGATCAGCCCGGCCAGCAAAAACATCTTGACCTGCAGCGGCTCCATCATTTCGGGCTGGCGCACGGCCCCTTCCAGGAAGCGCCCGCCCATAGCGCCTATGCCCAGGCAGGCGCCTATGGCGCCCAGGCCTATGATCAATCCACATGCAATGGCAATGGCACCTGCGTCGGTCATGGTTTTTTCTCCTTGGTTTAAAACTTTGTTGATGACTGAATCATGAAGGCCGCCTCGCCGCAGAACAATGACCTGCCAGGTAATGGCACCGCCATCCACGGCGTGGAGTTGCTGCATGCCGACGACAGCCTGCTGGTGCTGGACAAGCCCGCCGGCCTGCTCGCAGTGCCCGGGCGCGGCGAGGACAAACAGGATTGCCTGAGCGCGCGCGTGCAGGCGGTTTACACCGATGCGCTGGTGGTGCACAGGCTGGACCAGGCCACTTCCGGCCTGATGCTGATGGCGCGCGGCGCGGCCATGCAGCGCGCGCTGAGCCAATGTTTTGAAAGCCGCGAGGTCGGCAAACGTTATGTGGCCGTGGTCGAAGGCCGACTGCCCGCACCGGCCGGCGCAGAGGCCTGGAGCCTGATCGACCTGCCCATCATCGTGGACTGGCCGCGAAGGCCGGTGCGCATCATTGATGCCAGGCGCGGCAAACCCAGCCAGACACGCTGGCGCGTGCTGGCTTTTGATGCGGCCGCCAACACCACGCGTGTGGAACTCGAACCCGTCACCGGCCGCTCGCACCAGTTGCGCGTGCACCTGCAGGCGCTGGGCCATCCCATCCAGGGTGACGCGCTGTATGCGCCCGCGGAAGTGCAAGCGAAGGCGCCGCGCCTGTTGCTGCACGCCACTGCGCTGCAATTCAGGCACCCGGCCAGCGGCTTGCCGCTGTCCTTTGACAGCGCGCCTGGTTTTTAGGGCCGCAAGCGCCGTGGCCGCTGCGGCGCTACCATGGGGTCATGAAACACCTCACACTCCTCACTGGCGCATCGCGTGGCATGGGCTTGTCCATGGCGCGCCAACTGCTCAGCGCCGGCCACACGGTGCTTTGCATCTCCCGCACTTCGGTGCCTGAACTGGACGCGCACGCCCGCCATGTGGGCGCCACCGTGCTGCAATGGGAGCACGACCTGGCGGACAGCGGCTCGCTGAACGGCAAGCTGGAAAGCTGGCTCAAGGATTCGCAGGCTGAAGCCCCCTGGGCCAGCGCCACGCTGATCAACAACGCTGGCGTGATCCCGCAGATCGCGCCGCTGAGCGAGATCGACGCCGGCGACCTGGCCCGCGCGCTGCGCGTCGGGCTGGAAGCGCCGATGCAGGTCACCGCCGCTTTCCTGCGCGCCACCGGCGACTGGAAAGCGCCGCGCAAGGTGCTCAATATTTCGTCAGGGCTGGGCCGCAAGGCCATGGCCTCGCAGGCCGCCTACTGCGCCGCCAAGGCCGGCATGGACCACTTCACGCGCAGCCTCGCGCTGGAAGAGGCCCTGAAGCCGCAAGGCGCCAAGGTTTGTTCACTCGCGCCGGGCGTGATCGACACCGGCATGCAGGAACAATTGCGCGCGGCGGCGTCGGAAGCGTTTCCGGACCGGGCTTCATTTGTGGGACTTAAAACCGGCGGTTCACTGACCTCGCCGGACGACGCGGCGGCGCGCATCATTGCCTTCTTGGCTCGCCCCGACTTCGGCGCGAATCCCGTCGCCGACGTAAGGGACTGAAGAGACCAGGGCGCCCAACCAGCAGGGGCTGCGGGTCCGGCTTCGCCGGCCCCAGGCGCCGCCCCCTGCAAGGGGGGAACAGGCTACACGAAGTGAGCCTGGACGGGGGTGTTAGTAAACTTCCGGTACGACGATGTCCTGAGGGACCGGGTTGCGCACATAGTCTTCGTGGCGCACCCGATCCGGCAGCACGATGGCCGGGTGTTCGGTTTCCTGGTAGGGCATCTGCTGCAGCAGGTGGTGTATGCAGTTCAGGCGCGCCTTTTTCTTGTCGACCGCCTGCACCACCCACCACGGGGCTTCGGGAATGTGCGTGCGCTCCAGCATGATTTCCTTGGCCTTGGTGTATTCCTCCCAGCGCCTGCGCGACTCGAGGTCCATGGGGCTGAGCTTCCACTGCTTGAGCGGGTCGTGGATGCGGCCCAGGAAACGCAGGTGCTGCTCTTCGTCGGAGATGGAAAACCAGTACTTGATGAGCTGTATGCCCGAGCGGCCCAGCATCTTTTCAAATTCGGGCACGGTACGGAAAAATTCCTCGTATTGCTCGTCGGTGCAGAAGCCCATGACGCGCTCGACGCCGGCGCGGTTGTACCAGCTGCGGTCGAACAGCACGATCTCGCCGGCCGCCGGCAGGTGCGAGATGTAGCGCTGGAAGTACCACTGCGTGCGTTCACGGTCATTGGGGGCCGGCAGCGCGGCCACGCGGCACACGCGCGGGTTCAGGCGCTGGGTGATGCGCTTGATGACACCGCCCTTGCCGGCGGCATCGCGCCCTTCAAACAAAATGACGACCTTGTGGCCGGTGGCGACCACCCAGTCCTGCAGCTTGACCAGTTCGGCCTGCAGGCGGAACAGCTCGCGGAAATACTGGCGGCGGTATTCCTTGTCCTTGAGCGCGTCCTGCGGGTTGCGGCCGTCGTCTTCGCCGATCAGCTCGGCCACGCTGCGGTCTTCGAGTTCCATCTCCAGCTCTTCGTCGTAGCTGTCGATCAGGTCATTGCGGATACGCCGCATCAATTCTTCGTCGCTTGAATCCAAGGGTTTCTCCCGCAAAAACCGAAAGCCGGTCACCCCCCAGCGTACCGGAGCCGCATGGCAGTTTGATGAAAAACCCGCGAGCCCCGCGCAGATACCCGGCGAAACGGGAGTGCTCAGGATTTTTTGAGGATCTGGTAAATCTCGTCCTTGACCTTGAGCCGCCTTTTTTTCAGGTCTTCCAGCGCCTCATCGGTGATGGCGCCCACGCCCTGCTCGTAACGGGCGATGGCATGGTTGTCGGCGTCGTACTGGGCAAAGAGGCTGGAAAATTTCGGGTCTGACGCCTTGAGGCTGCGCATTTTCTGCAGGTATTCCGGAAACTCATGCGCCAGGTCGTGATTCAGCAAGTCCATGGGAAAGCTCCTTGTACCGCCGGCGAACGCCGCGGAGAAACCACAGCTTAGTCCCGAACCACCAGCACCGGCAAGTGGGCATGCGACAGCACCTGCGCCGTGACGCTGCCCAGAACCAGCTTTTCCAGCCCGCGCCGGCCGTGCGATCCCATGACGATGAGGTCGGCGTTGATGGATTCGGCGGTGTCCAGGATGCCGCGGTAGATCGCGTGGCCTTCGACGACCGAGCCGGTCGCGGTAATGCCGGCGCCGGCGAAAGCCTGTTTGGCGGTCTTGAGGGCCTCGTTGGCCTCGGCCGTGGCCGCGCTCAGGTATTCGGCCTGGCCGTAGGCGAAGTCGGTGCCCACCCCGGTGAAGGCATAAGGGTCTATGACGTAGATGACCGTCACGTCGGTCTTGAAGGCCTGGGCGACGGCCAGCGCATTGGCGATGGCCTTTTGCGAGGTGGCCGAGCCATCCACGGGGACCAGAATGTGCTTGTACATGACGGAATCTCCTTGTGGACAGATTCTCAGGCACCCGCCCCTCCCGGGTCAATGCCGGCGAACGCCGGCGTGGGCCTGCCATGGCCTGCTCCGTAAGGAGCGGGCCTTGCATCATTTATAAATCATGGGGCTTCGGGGCGCCGTCAGACAAGGCGCCGAAAGCGGCCGGCCCGCGCGGCAAGGCGCGGGCGGCTTTGAGACGGCTTATTCGGCCTTGATGTTGGCCGACTTGGCCAGTTGCGAATAACGCACGAGGTCGGTCTTGATGAGCTTGCTCAGCGCCGCGCCGTTGCCGGACAGCGGCTCGACACCGGCGCCCGAAAGGTTTTCTTTCACGGCGGGTTCGGCCAGCACTTTTTGCACGTCGGCGTAAATCTTGGCAACCACTTCAGGCTTCATCTTAGCCGGGCCCATGAGCGCGTACCAGATGGAGAAATCCAGCGGCTTGAGGCCCTGCTCTTCGAACGTGGGCACCTGCGGCATCAGCTGGTAGCGCGTGGCGGTCGACACACCGATGGCATTGAGCTTGCCGGTCTTCAGGTGCGGCGCGGCGAGGTTGGCGCTCAGGATGGCCAGTTGCACCTGGCCGCCGACCACGTCGGTGAGCGCCGGGGCGCAGCCCTTGTAGCCCACGTTGGTGGCGGCGACGCCGGACTTCTGCTTGACCAGTTCCATCACGAAATGCTGGGGCGTGCCGACGCCGCAGGAGCCGTAGTTCAGCGCGTTCGGATTGGCCTTGGAATAAGCGACCAGTTCCTTGAGCGTCTTGATGTTGGTGCTCTGGTGCGACACCAGCGCGATCGGCGTGAGGCCCAGCAGCATGATGGGCGTCAGGTCTTTTTCCGGGTCGTAGTTGAGCTTGCCGTTGACGGCCGGGTTGACCACCATGGTGCTGTTCTGCAGCAGCAGCGTGTAGCCGTCAGCCGGCGCATGCACCACGGCCTCGGTGCCGATGTTGCCCGAGGCGCCCGCGCGGTTGTCCACCGCGACGCCCTGGCCCCACATGGCCTGCAGGCGCGCACCGATCTGGCGCGCCAGGATGTCGGAACCGCCGCCCGTGCCGTAAGGCACGATGAGGCGCACGGCGCGCGAGGGGTAGTCCTGCGCCAACGCCTGGGTAGCGCCCATGCAGCTCAGGGACATCACGGCGGCGAGTGCCAGCAGTCTGGGGAATTTCATGGTTTGCCTTTTCGTGTTGACGGGTGGTGAGGAATTATTCAACAGTCCCGATGGCCCGGCTCCACAACTCCCAGGGCCGCATGACCTGGCCTTCGTTGGTGTTCATGGCCTTGTCGGCTTCTTCGGGGGTCAGGAATTCGATGGGGCCCAGCGCGTTGGCGGTGAGCTGCAATTTGGCGTTTTCTTCGGCATAGACGGCACGGTAGACCGCGCGCTCCAGCGAGGGCGCCACCACGGTCGAGCCGTGGCCGCGCATCAGCACGCAGGTGTGCTGGCCCAGCGCCTTGGCCAGGTCCTTGCCCAGGCCCATGTCGCGGATCAGCAGGTCGGTGTTGCCGTTGCCTTCGCGGATTTCATACAGCGACGAACCGCTGCCCAGGAAACCGCTCATGTGAAAGATCGGGCGCAGGCGCTGGCCGGTCACGCCGAAAGGAATCACGCTGGGCGAGTGGCTGTGCACCACCGCCATGACGTCGGGACGCGCGCGGTAGATCTCGCCGTGGATGAAACGCTCGAGGTAGGAGCGCAGCGTGGACGGCTCCACCAGGTCGCCGTTCAGGTCGTAGGTGAGGATGTCGGCTTTTTTGACCAGGCCGGGCGCGCGGTTGCACGACAGCAGGAAATGGTCGGGCGACTTGTCATGACGAACGCTCACATGGCCGAAGCCGTCCACCACACCCTGGGCGTAGAGGATGCGGTTGGCAATCACGAGTTTTTCGACGAGTGCGGAATCGGGTGCGGGAAGCGTCATGTGTAGTCTCCTTATTGGCAATAACCGGAAGGGTTATTTTTTAATAAGTATACATATTACATGGGTGATTTTCCAGGCAAATGACGGAAAACAAAGGGTAAACCCGATCTGTTCCTGCATTCGCCGGCCTTGCCGCCGTGCTGGCTTTCGGCCCCGGCATCAGGGCTCGATCTTCACGCCCTTCCAGAAGGCGATATGGCCCTTGATGTTGTCGGCTTCAGGTTTGGGGTCGGGGTAGTACCAGGCGGCGTCGGTGTTCATCTCGCCGTTGACCAGCAGCGAGTAATAGCTGGCCTGCCCTTTCCAGGAGCACATGGTGTGGTGGTTGCTGAAGGTGACGTAGTCGCGGTTGAGCGCGCTTTCCGGGAAGTAGTGGTTGCCTTCCACCACCACGGTGTCGTCGCTTTGCGCAATCACTGCGCCGTTCCAGATGGCTTTCATGGGAATGTCTTTCTGCGGATGCGGGTTCGGAGTCGGATCAGGGTGGCCAGGGGCCCATGCTACGCGCAAGGGCGGGAGCCCTGTCTGTCCGGGGGTTATTTTCACCGCCGGCGCGTCAACGGCGGCAGGCAACCAAAAAAATACCGATGACAGGCATCGGTATTTTTGGAAACCTAGCGGTGGTCCCCTCTTCACCAGCAGGGGCCGCGGGACTGGCTTTGCCAGACCGCAGGCGCAACGCCCCTCGGGGCAGCGAACCACACGCAGTGGGGAGCGTGGGGGCTTTTAAGCAAGGCGCAGGTTCTTGCCTTCAACAATCACCTTGGCGCCCACGGCCACGGCGCTGGACACTTCCATGTTGCGCACCGAGCCGTCGTCCATGCGCACGCGCACTTCATAGACGGTGACCTTCTTCATGTTCTTTTCAATCTGGTTGCCGGCAAAGGCGCCGCCGGCCGCGCCCAGAACGGTCATGGCCGTCTTGCCGTTGCCGCCGCCCACCTGGTTGCCCAGCAGGCCGCCGACCACGCCGCCGGCAACAGTGCCCAAGCCTATGGTGGTGTTGCCGACGGCAACGCCGTTGACCTGGCCCTGGCGCTGCACCGGCGTCACGGCTTCGACCGTGCCGCAGGCGGCGCAGACGTTGGCGCGCGGCGTCACTTGCGCCACCACCACAGGGGCGGGGCGCGGCTTGGCAGCTACGGGTTTGGTGGTGGTGTCCGCCGCCAGCTTGGAAACCTGCGCGGGTTCGTTGAGGTTGGCTGAGCCGCCGGGCTGCGCGTCGGAGCGGTTGACGACCAGCGCGGCGGCCAGCGCCATGACGGTGACGCCGAGCACCGCAACAATGGCGACGAGCGCCTTGCTGTGCTGCATGCGTTGGGAAAATCCCGGTTGCCCCGGCTGGGAAACTGGGGCGTTGGTAACCTGGTTGTTGGTATCCATGATGGACTCCTTCTGTGTGAGTCTCAGTTGTAACCACGGCGCTTGATACATGCTGTAGGACGAGGTGACATTCGTAAGGAAAACTTTCCGCGTCCCCTTGAAAGCGTGCGTTTATGCGCACATCTGCCGGCCTTTATTCAGCCCTCACAAAGCCTTCACCGGGGGTTTACACGCCTCCGTGGGGGTGGGTCGGGTCCACCCAGAGCACGGTGTCGGGTTTCTCGACAGGTTCTATGTCGAGGTTGACGGCCACGGCCTCGCCGTCGCTGCGGCACAACACGCACTCGAGCACCTCGGTCGGGCTGGCGTTGATTTCCTGGTGCGGCACATAGGGCGGCACATAGATGAAATCGCCCGGCCCCGCTTCTGCGGTGAACTCGAGATGGTCGCCCCAGCGCATGCGGGCCCTGCCGCGTATCACGTAGATCACGCTTTCCAGGTGGCCGTGGTGATGCGCGCCGGTCTTGGCGTCGGCATGGATGGTGACGGTGCCGGCCCACAGTTTTTGCGCGCCCACGCGGGCGAAGTTGATCGCGGCCCGCCTGTCCATGCCGGGCGTCTGCGCGGTGTTGCTGTCGAGCTGGTTGCCCGCAATCACGCGCACGCCGTCGTGCTTCCAGGGCGGGTCGGCCTGTCCCGGACCATGGGAATGATCGTGGTCATGGTCGTGAGGGTGGTGGGGAAGCGTGGGGTCGTGGCTCATGCCGCCAGCGTACACCAGCGCCCTGTATTCAGTCCAGCACCACCACATGCCCTTGCAGGGGATCCATGCGCCCGCCATGCATGTCGTCGATCAGGGCTTGCGCCGCCTCAAAACCGCGGTGCTCACGCAGTTTCATCCAGGGCCGGCCGGCATCGCTGACGCGGCGTATGAAAGCCAGCTGCGCGTCGTTAAAGCGCTGGTTGACCACCGCATGGCCCCAGTCGGCGTTGCGCTTTTTAATCTGTACCGGCGCGAAGTAAAACTTCGGCTCGGGGCCCGGCATGTCCAGCGGACGCAGGAACTGCGTGTTCTGCGCCGAACCCGCATAGCAGTCGTAGACCAGCGAGTCACCGAAATGTGTGTGCACCGCGATACGCAGGCTTTCATCGCCCGAAAAATCCACATACAGCGTGGGCTTGCCGCTATCCAGCTTCGGCAATTCCTCGTAACTCGCCACCTCGCCGTAGCAGCCCAGCGCCTCGACGAAGCCCTTGTTGCGCGCCGATGTCAGCGCGATGCGTTTGACCTGCGGAAAAGCCTCCAGGCAAAAAGCCGTGCCATAGGCGGTCTTGCTCGATGCGCTGGAGAACACCAGTTGCCGCGCGCCGAAAAACGCGTTGTCCTGCAAAAAATCCGCCAGCATGAAAGAGGTGATGAACAGCGGCCGCACCAGCATCTGGTAGTTCTCGTCTTCGGGGCGGTAGGCGGCGTCGGCGCTGCAGCGCATGTACTGGTTGTAGGCCGAGGTCAGGGCCTTGCGGTGCGCGGCGCCGTCGTAAAAGCCGCGCTCCGTCACGCGCTCGGGCTGCACGCGCAAATGGCTGGCGATGGGAAAGTAGCCGTAAAAGCGTTCACCCACTTCCACGCCCGGCACGCTGGAGCTTTCCACGTCGGCGAAGCCCCACACCGGCATATGGCCCCAGTCCGCCTCGCCGGTTGGGAAGAAATCCCAGTACTGCATGGCCTCGCCAAAGGCGGCGTAGGTGATGTTGTTGGTGGTGACGGCCACGCGCCGGATTTTGAGGACGGCTTCGCCCGGCGTGTCGCCTGGGCGCTCTTGCCGGTCCACCCGCGTGTGATTCAATGCATTTTTGCGCGTGAGCAGCCGCGTCAGCAGGGCCTGGTTGTTCATGGTGTCTCTTTCCTCCTTGATCGGCGAGTGATGACCAATGTATAGCCGCCAACCGCCTCACGGGTTCGGAAAACCGCCGGCCGCCAAACCCCTGAAACGCCCCACGCAGGCCAGGGCGGTGTTCACCGTGCAGGCGATTTACGACGCCTTTGTTCGGATTTGGCGTCGCGACGGCTGGGACGGCGCGAGCACGCGCGCGGTGGCGCTGGAAACCGGCGTGGCTATCGGCACCTTGTATGACTATTTCCCCAACAAGGCCGCGCTGCTGTCGGGTTATGTGCGGCACTGCATGGAGCGGTTGCTGCAGGCGATTGAAGAACAGGCGGTCACACCGCCCGGGCTCAGCGCGGAACAAAGGCTGCGCACGCTGGTCCGCCTGGCCTGCGGCGCCGACACGCCCGAGCTGCCCTGGTTCGACGCCGGCATGCTGGCGCTGGAAACCGGCATTGCCGAAGGCAAGCACCACAGGCGCGTTCACGAGGAATTGCTGGCCGCCTGGATGCGCGTGTTTGACGCCTGCACCGATCTGCCGCAACAGCCTTCCGCCGAAGCCATCCAGGCCATGCACCTGGCGGTCTGGGGCGGGCGCCGCTACGGCTTGCTGATTGGCCTTAGCGAGGCCGAAAGCGTTGAATGGGCGCGCCAGATGGAGAAGCTGTGCCTGGCGCTCATCAAACCTGAATAAGGTTTATTTGTAGCGCTCGCGCGCCAGCGCGGCACCTTGCGCCAAAGCCTGCAATTTCTTGAGCGCCACTTCGCGGTCCATGGGCGCCAGGCCGCAATTGGTGCACGGCAGCAGGCGGTTCTTGGGCACGTACTGCAGCGCCTTGCCTATGGTGTCGGCCACTTGCTCGGGTGTTTCAATCTCGTCGCTGGCCACGTCGATCACGCCGACCATCACGTCCTTGCCCTCGAGCAGCGCCATCAGGTGCGGCGGCACGTGCGAGTGGTAGCACTCCAGGCTGACCTGGCGTATGGTGCTTTTGGCCAGCGCCGGGAACACGGTTTCATACTGCCGCCATTCCTCGCCCAGCGAGGCCTTCCAGTCGGTGTTGGCCTTGATGCCGTAGCCGTAGCAGATGTGCACGGCCGTCGTGCAGGTGAGGTCTTGCGCCGCTCGCTCCAGCGCCTTCACGCCCCAGTCGGCGGCTTCTTTCATGTAGACGTTGAAAGCCGGCTCGTCGAACTGGATGATGTCCACGCCGTCGGCCTGCAGGGCCAGCGCTTCCTGGTTCAGCAGCTCGGCAAAAGCCATGGCCATCTTGAATTTGTCGCCGTAGAACTGGTCCGCCACGGTGTCGACAATGGTCATGGGCCCGGGCAGGGTGAACTTGATTTTTTTGTCGGTGTGCGCGCGCAGCAGGCGCGCCTCGGCCGCATGCACGCGGCCCTTGAGCTTGAGCGCCGACACCACCTGCGGCACCATGGCATCGTAACGGTTGTTGCGTATGCCCATCTTGACCTTGTGCTCGAAGTCTATGCCCTCGACCTGCTCAAGGAAGCCGTGCACAAAATGCTGGCGCGACTGCTCGCCGTCGCCGATCACGTCCAGGCCCGCATCTTCCTGCGCCTTGATCCACAGCAGCGTGGCATCGGCCTTGGCCTGCTTGAGTTCGTCGCCTTCGGCCTTCCACTGCGGCCAGAGCTTGTTGGTTTCGGAGAGCCAGGCGGGTTTGGGCAGGCTGCCGGCGATGGTGGCGCTGAAAAGCGGCCGTGCGGAGGGTGTGGTCATGGATTTGTTCCTTGTCTCAAAGTTTGTTGTTCATCGCGCGGTACTTCAGCAAATTCAGAAAAACTCGCGCGCCAGCAGTTCGTATGAGCGCCGGCGGGCCACCGGGTCGTGCGCCCAGGTGATCACCACCAGCTCTTCAACCTCGAGTGTATTCGCCAGTGTCCGCAGTTTGGCGGCGACCTGCGGGCCGCTGCCGACCAGCGCGCCGGCCCTGAGCTTGGCGGCCTCCACCTGTTCGGCCGGCGTATAGGGCCGCTGCGCCACTTCTTCGGGTGACGGCAAGGCCGCCAGCGCGCCGCGGTTGCGGTCTATCTTCCAGCGCTCGCGGCCCGAAAAATGGTGCCAGGCCTCCGCTTCGGTGTCGGCCGCAAGCGCCCACACACACAGTACGGCCTGCGGCGCGGGGTGCCGCGGGCTGGGGCGGTAATTGGCGCGGTAGAGCTCCAGCGCCTGCTCGGCGCCCTGCCCGTCGGTGATGAAGTAAGCAAACGCATAAGGCAGGCCGTAATGCGCCGCCAGCTGCGCGCCGTAGTCGGAGCTGCCCAACATCCACATCTCGGGTGTGGTCGGCCCCATGGGGTTGGCCGTCACGCCGCGGCCCGGGTGGCCTTCAGGCAGGTCTATGCCGGCCAGCCAGGCCTGCAGCTCGCGCACCTGGATTGGAAAATTTTCCGCGGACTGCCGCGGGTCGCTGCTGAGCAGGCGTGCCGTGCGCATGTCCGAGCCCGGCGCACGGCCCACGCCCAGGTCTATGCGGCCCGGCGCGATGGCTTCGAGCACGCGGAACTGCTCGGCCACCTTGAGCGCCGCATAGTGCGGCAGCATCACGCCGGCGCTGCCCACGCGGATGCGGCTCGTGGTCGCGGCAATCGCGGCCATCAGCACCTCGGGCGCGGAGCCGACGATGCTGGGGTGGCTGTGGTGCTCACTCACCCAGAAACGGCGGTAGCCCAGCGCCTCGCAGTGGCGGGCCAACTGCAGGGTTTCACGGATGGAGGCATCTTCCGTGCGGCCGGTGACGGCGACGGATTGGTCGAGAACGGAGAGCGTGATCATGGTCGGGTGACTATAGCCAGAGAGCCCAAATCCCGCTGGGCCGGGGTTACCTTGGGCGGCTCTGTTCCAATAGAGGCTTCACCACAAGAAACAGATCACGCCCGCTATGGCACTCAAAGCCACCATTTACAAAGCCCAGCTTGCGTTGTCCGACATGGACCGCAACATCTACGCCGACCACAGCGTGACGATTGCGCGCCACCCGTCGGAGGCCGACGAACGCATGATGATCCGCCTGCTGGCCTTCGCGCTCAACGTGCCGGCCGACGACAAAAAGGGCAACCTGGAGTTCGCCAAGGACCTCTGGGACGTGGACGAGGCCGCGCTCTGGCACAAGGACTACACCGAGCAGATCCTGCACTGGATAGACGTGGGCCAGCCTGACGACAAGCGCCTGATGAAAGCCGCCGGCCGGGCCGAGCGCGTCAGCGTCTACAGCTTTGCCAGCAGCACGCCGGTCTGGTGGAAGAACATCGAGACCAAACTCACGCGCGCTTCCAACCTGGTGGTCTGGCAGATTGACGCGGCCGAAAGCCAGGCGCTGGCCAAACTCGCCGAGCGCAGCATGCAGTTGCAGGTGACGGTGCAGGACGGCACGGTGTGGATGAGCACCGCGCTCGGTTCGGTGGAGATCACACCGCGGCGGTTGACGGCCGGCGAATAAAATTACCCGGCCTTAGTCTTCGCTTCCTGGTGCTGGTAAGGCGGCAGCTTCACGCCGCAATGAAAGCAAAAGTCCGCCTCGGGCAGGTGGCCCTCGGTCAGGCATTCGTGGCAGGTACGTGTGGTGGGCAGGGCCAAATGCTGCAGGCGCCGCTCCGCCGCCATTTCGGCGGTGACGATGCCGGTGGGCACGGCCAGGATACCCCAGCCCAGCAGCATCATGAAAGACGAGATCAGCCGGCCCAGGTCGGTCTTGGGCGTGATGTCGCCAAAGCCCACGGTGGTGACGGTGCTGATGGCCCAGTAAACCGAGGTCGGGATGCTGGTAAAGCCGTTCGACGGACCTTCGACCACATACATCACCGTGCCCATGACCAGCACCATCATGACCACGGCCGACAGAAAGACCAGGATTTTGCGCCCGCTGGCGGCCAGCGCCCGGCCCAGCGACTGGTATTCGGCCACATAGGCGGCGAGCTTGAAGATGCGAAACACGCGCAAGAGGCGCAGCACCCGCACGTCGATCAGCGCGTGCAGCTCGGGGAAGAACAGCGCCAGGTAGGTCGGCAGCACGGCGATCAAGTCGATGATGCCGAAAAAGCTGGTGGCGTACTGCAGCGGCCTGCGCACGCACAGCAGGCGCGCGAGGTATTCGGCGGTGAACAGCAGCGTGAAGATCCACTCGACCACCGCGAAGGTGCGCCCGTGCGAGGCGTGGATGGATTGCACGCTGTCGGCCATTACGACAGCGATGCTGACCAGGATGATGGCGATCAGCGCCTTGTCGAACAGCCTTCCGGCGCGCGTGTCGGCCTCGAAGATGATGGTGTACAGGCGCAGGCGCCAGCCGGCCAGCGGCTTGCCGCCGAAGTCTTCGGGTGTGGGTGGGGCGGGTTTTTGGGCCATGGGTGCCGCGCCGCGCTCAGGCCGTGGCCTGGCGGAACTTCGCCCAGGCCGCTTCCGTCGGCGTGGTGCTGGCGCCCGGCTGCTGCGGCAGGCTGAAGTGGCCGTCCACCACCTGGGCGGGCTCCAGGAAGCAGTCCTTGATCCAGGGGATGTATTCCAGCACCGTGCAAGCGGGGTGCGCGTAACTCAGGTGCACGTGCACCTGGCTCATGTCGCCCGCATGCGGCGCCACCGGCAGGCGGTAGGAATGCGCGGTGTCGCAGACCCGCAGCACTTCGGTGATGCCGCCCATGCGCGTCACGTCGGGCTGCACCCAGTGGATGGCCTCCTGGTGGAAGAACTCGGCGAAGGCGTCGTGCGTGTAGAGCTGCTCGCCCAATGCCACCGGGATGCTGGTGCCGCGCGCCAGCTGCGCGTGGCCTTTCACGTCGTCGTGCCAGAGCGGCTCTTCGATCCAAAAAATATCCAGGCATTCCGCCGCGCGGCAAAAGCGCTGGCAGGTGGGCAGGTCCCACTTGCCGTTGCCGTCGGTGGCCATGGTGATGGACGGGCCTATGGCGCGGCGCACCGCCTCCAGCCGCTTGAGGTCGCGGTCCACGCTGGAGCCTATCTTGACCTTGATGCCGGTAAAACCCTCGTCCACCGCGCGCTTCGCGCCGGCCACCAGTTGCTCGTCGGGGATGCTGAGCCAGCCGATGTCGGTGTTGTAGGCCCGCACCTTGTCGCGCACCTGGCCGCCCAGCAACTTCCACAGCGGCACGCCCGCGGCCTTGGCTTTCAAGTCCCATAGCGCGATGTCGATGGCGGCCTGCGACAGCGTGGTGATGCCGGCGCGCCCCACCCACTGCAGGGCAGGGTTGCGAGCGAGCTTGAGCCAGAGGCGGTTGGTGTCCAGCGCGTCCTCCCCTATCAGCAGCGGCGCGTGGCAGGTTTCAATGCAGCGCGTGATCAGGTGGTCGCTGGGCAGGTGCGCATGGGTGCCGGTAAAGCCGAACCCGCTGAGGCCGGTGTCGGTGTCTATCTGCGCGCCCACCACACCCCAGTGCGAGATGGTGTGCGTGCTGTCGGCGATTTGCGAGCCTGTCACGGGCACGTGCAGGATGAAGGGCTTGACCGAAGTGATTTTCAAAACGCTCTCCAGAAACAGGGCACGGAGGCCGGGCTCTCACGACTCGCGCTGCTCGGCTTCCTGCAGCGTGCGCCACATGACTTTGCCCGAGCCGCTTTTGGGCAGCGCATCGACAAACTGCACCACACGCGGGTATTTGTAAGCCGCCATGTTATCCCGGCACCAGCCGATGATGTCTTCCTCGCTGGTTTGCCCTTTTGCGGCGGGGCGCAGCACCACCACGGCCTTGACGGTTTCACCGCGGTAGGCGTCGTGCGTGGAGATGATGCAGGCCTCCTGGATGGCCGGGTGCTTGAACATCAGCGCCTCCACCTCGGCCGGCCAGACCTTGAAGCCCGAGGCGTTGATCATGCGCTTGAGCCTGTCAGTGATGAAGAAGTAGCCCTGCTCGTCCATGCGTCCCAGGTCGCCGGAGCGGAAGAAACGCTTGCCGTCGAGTTCGATGAAGGCGGCGGCCGTGGCGTCGGGCCGCTTCCAGTAGCCCTGGAAGTTCTGCGGCCCGCACATGACGATCTCGCCCTGCTCGCCCTGCGGCATCTCTTTAAGCGTGAGCGGGTCTATCACGCGCGCATCGGTGCTCAGGAAAGGCACGCCCAGGCATTGCTGTTTGGTCGCGTCGGGCGGGTTGCTGTGCGAGGGCGCGGCGGTTTCGGTGAGGCCGTAGCCTTCGGCGAAGCGCAGGCCGTATTGCTCCCACAGGCGCTGGGCCACGGCCTGCGGCATGGCCGCGCCGCCACCGCCTATGTAGACCAGGCTGCTCAAATTGAAATCAGCGAAATTGGGGCTGCCCAGCAGGTCTATGACCATGGTCGGGATGTTGGTCCAGTGCGTCACACGCCAGCGCGAGATCAGCCGCCCGGCCAGTTCGCGGTCCCAGCGCGGCATGATGACCAGCGTCGAACCGCCGTAGATGGACGCGTGCATCACCGACACCATGCCGGTGATGTGGAACATGGGCACCACCGACAGCACCACGTTCTCAAAGGTGCTGTTGCCCCAGAGGCAGCTGCCGACGGCGTTGTGCATCAGGCTGGCGTGGGTGTGCATGCAGCCCTTGGGCAGGCCGGTGGTGCCGCTGGTGTAGGGCAGCACGGCCAGGTCCTGCGGCGTGGCGGTGTGCGGCGGCAACTCGCCGGCATCGTAGGCCGCGCCCGCCGTCGCGTCGGCCCAGTCCATCACCGTGCCGCCTTCCAGCACCGGCGGCGCGTGGCGCGTGCCCAGCCACTCACGCCAGGCCGGCGGCATTGCGGTGTCGCCCGCGCCGGCCCCTTCCAGACTCATGTCGAAGGCATCGCTGTAATGCGTGACCACCATGTGCGCCAGCCGCTCGGCCGGTGCCAGCTGCGCGTTGGCCCTGGCCAGTTCACCCGCCAGGTCGGCCGCGATGATGGCGACTTTCACGTCGGGGTCGGTGATGTAGTGCTTCAGTTCCTCGGCCCGGTTCATGGGGTTGACCGGCACCACCACCGCATTGGCGCGCAGGATGGCAAAGTGCGCGATCACCCACTGCGGGCAGTTCTGCATGTCGAGCAGCACACGGTCGCCGCCGCGCACACCCAGGCGGTGCAGGGTGGCGGCCAGGCGCTCGGCCTGGCGCAGCACCTCGGCGTAATGAAACACACGGTTGAAAAACACCAGCGCGGGCTTGTCGGGAAAGCGCAGCGCGCTGACCGCCAGGTTGTGCCACAGCGAGGTCGCCGGCGGCGTGATGCTGCGCGGCAGGCGCTTGGGCCAGACCTGGTGGTGCAGGTTGTGCGGGGTGGTGACAGGGGCGGCGGGGGCGGCCCGGCCGCTATCGGATTCAGGGGTCAAGAAAGGGCTCCAGGCAAGTGCGGACTTGGGGTCTCAGCCTAACCCGAGTCGGCCTCCCCCACATCCGGGAAGCCCCCGATAAAACACTGTCGCTTGGGCGACCCGCGCTCACTATGATGAAACGGCACCGCCTGCACGCGCAACACACACAACAGGAGACTTCATGAACCGCTTCTTCGCCCTGCCCCGCAAGACCCTCACGCTGCTGGCCTTCACGGCGCTGGCCACTTCCACAGCCTTTGCGGCTTTCCCCGAAAAACCCATCCGCATCGTCATCGGCTTTCCGGCCGGCGGCCCGCTGGACCAGCATGCCCGCCTGCTGACCGAACGCCTGCAGGCCGTGCTGGGCCAGCCCATCGTGATCGACTACAAGTCGGGCGCCGGCGGCACCGTGGGCGCGCAGGACGTGATGAAGGCCGCGCCTGACGGCTACACGCTGATGCTGGCCAACACCGGCGTGATGGTGATCAACCCCGCGCTGTACAGCAAGCTGCCCTACGCCACGCTGAAAGACTTCACGCCGATCGCGCGCACCGCCATGCAGCCGCTGGCCCTGCTGGTCAACCCCAAGCTGCCGGTGAACAACCTGCAGGAATTTGTCGCCTACGCCAAGGCGCGCCCGGGCCAGGTCAACTACGGCTCGGCCGGCAACGGCGGCATCAGCCACCTGGTGCCCGAGATGTTCAAGAACGCCACGGGCTTGTTCATGGTGCACATCCCTTACCGCGGCAGCGCGCCGGCCTTCACCGACCTGATGGCGGGCCAGGTGCAGTTCATGGGCGAATCGATTCCGCAGGCCGCCAGTTACCACAAGCAGGGCAAGGTCCGCGCGCTGGCCGTGACCAGCAAGGAGCGCAACCCGGCCCTGCCCGACATCCCGACCGTCATCGAATCGGGCATTAAAGGTTTTGAGGTGGTCGGTTTTTACGGCTTCCTGGCGCCGGCCGGCCTGCCCAAGGACGTGACCGCCAAACTGAGCGATGCCTTCAAGCAGGTCATGAACAACCCGGACATCCGCAACCGCATGGTCACGCAGGGCGCCGACCCGGCATTCATGGGCAGCGAGGAGTTCACGCAGTTCCTGGCTTCCGAGATGCCGCGCTGGGCTGCGGCGGTGAAGGCTTCGGGCGCCAAGCTGGACTGACGCCGTTTCTACTCACTGCAGAAGAATTCATATCCGCAGATTACGCAGATTTACGCAGATTAAAGGCAATCCTGGTGCCAAGGCGCGTAACCAGCGCATGGACAGCGCATGGAGATGGGGATGAAGCCTCAAGTACAAATGCCTTTTCTTCAATCTGCGGAAATCTGCGTAATCTGCGGATAAATTTCTGCATCCCTTGGCACGCCCCGTCCCGGTGCGCCGGCCACCCAAAAGCCGCGGCCCGGTGCACGGCGCACGCCAGGCAGGTGCGCAAAGCTTGTATACCAGTTGATTAAACCAGTCATATAGGCTGGCACGGGATATGCACTACCGAGTGCATGGCCACCGCCCCCGACATCAGCAAACGCATCATCGAAGCCGTGATGGCGCAAAAGCTCGCGCCCGGCTCGCGCCTGGGCGAGCAGCAGCTGGCCCTGCTGTTCGACTGCAGCCGCACCATCGTCCGCGAAGCCCTGACACGCCTGGCGGTGCGCGGCATCGTCACCGTCAGCAGCCGGCGCGGCTGGTATGTGATCGAGCCCTCGCAGGAAGAAGCGCGCGAGGCCTTTGAGGCGCGCCGTGTGATCGAGATGGGCCTGATCCGCTGCACCACCGACGTCAGCAAGGACGCCATCAAACAACTCAAGAGCCACCTCACGCGCGAGAAAGCCGCCGTCAAGGGCGACGACGTGGGCCTGCGCAGCTTCTTGCTGGGCGACTTCCATGTGTGCCTGGCCGAATGCCTGGGCAACAACCTGCTGGCCGACACCCTGCGCGATTTCACCGCGCGCACCACGCTGATCGCCATGCTCTACCAGTCTTCGCACGATGCGGCGCAGTCCTGCGAAGAGCATGTGCTCATCGTGCAGGCGCTGGAAAAAGGCGACCTGGCGAAGGCCGAAAAACTCATGCAAACCCACATCGGCAGCGTGCAGGCCGCGCTCAAGCTGCAGGCCTCGGGCGGCGACCCGCTGGCGCAGTTGCGCAGCGCGCTGAGCCCGCTCGATGCGCAGGCTCCGGCCACATCCTCTTCGCCTCCCCGTGTTCGCAAGCCCGGCCGTGCTTCGGCCAAATCCACCGACGACTCTTCCACTTACCTAGGAGCCCTGCTATGAAGTCCAGCAAACGTGTTTTTTCTTTCGCCCTCGCCGCAGCCGCCGTGCTGACCGTCTCCGGCGTCCATGCGCAAACCGCGCTGGACGACATCATGAAGGCCAAGGAAATCAAGATCGCCATCCCGACCGACTTCCCGCCTTACGGCATGGTCGGCACCGACCTCAAGCCCCAGGGCCTGGACGTTGAAATGGCCGGCTACATCGCGCAAAAACTCGGCGTCAAGATTGAACTCGTGCCCGTCACCAGCGCCAACCGCATCGCCTACCTGCAAACCAAGAAGGCCGACCTGGTGATCTCCACGCTGGGCAAAAACCCCGACCGCGAAAAAGTCATCGATTTCACCGCCGCTTACTCACCCTTCTTCCAGGCCGTGTTCGGCCCCAAGAGCATGAGCGTGAAGTCATTCGCCGACCTGTCCGGCAAGACCATCAGCGTGACGCGCGCCGCCCTGGAAGACCAGGAACTGACCAAAGTCGCCCCCTCCGGCGCCGACATCAAGCGCTTTGAAGACAACAACACCACCGTGTCGGCCTACACCGCCGGCCAGGTGCAACTGATCGCCACCGGCGCTTCGGTGGCCGGCAACATGATGGCCAAGAACCCGCAGCTCAACACCGAGTACAAGCTGCTGCTCAGTGACAGCCCCAACTTCATCGGCGTCGCCAAGGGTGAAGACAAGCTGCGCCTGAAGGTCAATGAAGTGATCGCCGAAGCCAAGAAAAACGGCGACCTGGACAAGATCGCGATGAAGTGGCTGGGCCGCCCGGCAGGCAACTTGCCTCAGTAAGTTGTTGCACACCCCCGTTGCGCTTCGCTTCGCGTAAGCGCCTCCCCCTTGCAGGGGGCGCCGCTGGTGGCCCGGCAAAGCCGGTTCCACTGCGGCTGCCGGCATGACAGAAACAGGCAGCGTTCTTTCAACAGGAAGTTAACCATGCGTATTGAGCTCGATTTCATGGCCGTGCTGTCGCAATGGCCGCTGCTGGCCATAGGCGTCGCGTGGACGCTGGGCCTGACGGCGATCTCGTCGGTGCTGGGCGTGTTCATGGGCATGGGCTTTGCCTGGGCGCGCGCCAGCGGGCCGAGCTGGCTGCGCTGGGTGGTGGGCACTTACGTCGAACTGATCCGCAACACGCCTTTTATCGTGCAGCTGTTTTTTATCTTCTTCGGCCTGCCGGCCGCGGGCTTCAAGCTCTCGCCGGAAACCGCCTCGGTGCTGGCCATGGTGATCAACCTGTCGGCCTACGCCACCGAGATCATCCGCGCCGGCGTCGAGGCCACACCGCGCGGGCAGGTCGAGGCGGCTGAAAGCCTGGCACTCAACCGCGTGCAGATCTACACCCGCGTGGTGCTGCCGCCGGCGCTCAAGAAAGTCTGGCCCGCCATGGTGAGCCAGATCATCATCGTGATGCTGGGCTCGGCCGTCTGCGGGCAGATCTCGACGCAGGAACTCTCGTATGCCGCCAACCTGATCCAGGGCCGCAACTTCCGCGCGTTTGAGGCCTTCATCATCGCCACGGTGATTTACCTGGCGCTGTCGGTGGTGGTCCGAAAACTTCTCAACTGGATGGGACCCAGGTTCCTGTTCGGTCGATAACCAGGGCCAAGCACCATGATCGAATTCACCGTCTGGGACATCTTCCGCAACCTGCTGCTCGCAGCGCGCTGGACTGTCGTACTCTCGCTGGTCGCCTTTGTGGGCGGCGGCATCGTCGGCGGACTGCTGCTGGTGGGCCGGCTGTCGGCCACGCGCGCGGCGCCGGGCGCGCAAAAGGCCGGGCGCGTCCTGCGCCGCGCGATGGACGGCTATGTGCTGCTGTTCCAGGGCACGCCGCTGCTGATGCAGCTCTTCCTGGCCTACTTCGGCCTGGCGCTCTTCGGCATCAACGTGCCGGCCTGGGTGGCGGCCGCGGTGGCGCTCACGCTGTACACCAGCGCCTACCTGGCCGAGATCTGGCGCGGCTGCGTCGACGCGATTCCCAAGGGCCAGTGGGAGGCCGCGCAAAGCCTGGCGATGAACTTCGGCGAGCAGTTGCGCTACATCGTGCTGCCGCAGGCCGTGCGCATTGGCGTGCCACCCACGGTGGGCTTCCTGGTGCAGGTCATCAAGGGAACGGCGCTGGCCTCGGTGATCGGCTTCATCGAACTGACCAAGGCCGGCACCATGATCACCAACGCCACCTTCAAACCCTTTGTGGTGTACAGCTGCGTCGCGCTGATGTACTTCGCGCTGTGTTTCCCCGTCTCCCTGTATGCCCGCAAGCTTGAGAGGAAAGCCCGAAATGGACGCTAACGCCACCGCCATCGACACCCCATCCCCCGCCGGGTCCGAACGGACCCTGGTGGAAATCAACCAGTTGCGCAAGAGCTTCGGCACCAACGAAGTTCTGAAAGGCATAGACCTTGAAGTCAAGGCCGGCGAGGTGATCGCCATCATCGGCAAAAGCGGCTCGGGAAAAAGCACGCTGCTGCGCTGCATCAACGGGCTGGAAGTTTTTCAAAGCGGCACACTGCGCGTGGACGGCAAACATTTGCTGCACGACAACCCGCAGGTGATGCGCGAGCTGCGCCAGCGCGTGGGCATGATCTTCCAGAGCTTCAACCTCTTCCCGCACCTGACCGTCGGCAAGAACATCATGCTGGCGCCCACGCTGGTCAAGAAGACGGCCGGTGCGCCCGCCGCCGAGCATGCGCGCGCGCTGCTGCAGCGCGTGGGGCTGGCCGAAAAATTCGAGTCATGGCCCGACCAGCTGTCGGGCGGGCAGCAGCAGCGCGTGGCGATTGCGCGCGCACTGGCCATGCAACCCTCGGTGCTGCTGTGCGACGAAATCACCTCGGCGCTGGACCCGGAACTGGTGGGCGAAGTGTTGCAGGTGGTGGAAAGCCTGGCCGCCGAAGGCATGACGCTGCTGATGGTGACGCACGAGATGAACTTCGCGCGCAAGGTCTGCGACCGCGTGGTCTTCATGCACCAGGGCCGCGTGCACGAGATCGGGCCGCCCGACGAGGTGTTCTCCAACCCGCAAACCGCCGAGCTCAAGCAGTTCCTCGGCATGATCCAGTAAGTAAACCCGCCACACATGACCGCATCCACATCGCCCCGCACGCTCAACATTCCCGCCGGCCACGGCAAGGCCGTGCGCCTGCAGGCCGGGCAGGCCGTGAAAGTCATCAACACCCACGGCACCCAGGTGGTCGATTGCTGGGCCTTCAACGCCTATGACCTGAACGAATTCATGTGCATGGAAACCACCCGCGTGTGGAACCAGCGCCTGAACCCCATCGTCGGCGATTCCTTCGTCACCAACCAGCGCCACCCCATACTCACCGTGGTCGAGGACACCTCGCCCGGTGTGCACGACAGCTTCATGGCCGCCTGCGACCGGCGCCGCTATGAGCTGCTGGGCGTGCAGGGCTACCACCGCAACTGCTGCGACAACATGTTCGAAGGCATGTTCGCGCTGGGCCTGACGCCGCCGCGCGCCATCCTGGCTTCGTTCAACATCTTCATGAACATCCGCGTGCAGCCCGACGGCATCACGCTCAAGACCCTGCCCACCGTCACCAAGGCCGGCGACTCGATCACGCTGCGCGCCGAGATGGACTGCTTCGTGGCCTTCTCCGCCTGCCCGCAGGACATCGTGAAAATCCAGGGCGCGGGCGACAACACACCCAAACCGGCCGACCTGGAAATCCTGGCAAGCGCGCCAGGCCTGCCCGTCAACGGCCCCTGGGTTCCGGCGGCCTGAGGTCTCGCCAGGGCCGGCTTTACCTCGGCCCGGCATGGCCGGGCGGCTTCCCGCACAATGGCGGGGATAGACTTGCAGGGCTCCTCACCGGACGGCCACTCGCGTGCGCCGTCCCCGGGCAGCCCGCACTGCCCCCGCCGACCCCGACGCCGCCCTCATGAACACCATGCCGCCCATCCTGTATTTCTTCGCCTTGTGCAACCTGGTGATAGGCAGCGGCGCGTTTGTGCTGGGCGGCATCCTGCAGCCCATGAGCGCGTCGCTGGGCATCAGCGTGGCGGCGGCCGGCCAGGCCATGACGGCGTATGCCATTGCCACCGCGGTGCTGGCGCCGCTGCTGATCGTCCTCACGGCGCGATGGCCGCGCAAGCGCGCCGTGCAACTGGCGCTGGCGCTGTTCACCGCCGGTTGCCTGGTGTGCGCCATCGCCCCCAACCTGCCCCTGCTGCTGCTGGGCCGCGTGCTGATGGGCGCGGGCGCGATGTTCACCGCGGCGGCCTCGGCGCTGGCCGTCAGCATGGTCGTGCCGGCCTTGCGCGGCCGCGCGCTGTCCATCACCTTCCTGGGCATGAGCATCAGCTATGCCGTGGGCCTGCCCATAGGCGCCTGGCTGGGTTTCGAGTTCGGCTGGCGTGTGCCGGTGTGGCTGTCGGCGGCGGCAAGCTTTGCGGCGCTGGTCGCGGCCAGCTGGCTGATCCCGGCCAACATGGCCAGCGCCGGCACCAGCTTCGCGGGCTTCCAGGCGGCCGCGCGCCAGGGCGCGGTGCTGCGCGTCTGGGGCCGCACGCTGCTCTACTTCATCGCCATCTTCAGCGTCTTCGCCTATGTCGGGCCGGTGCTGCAGGCGCTCAACCCGATGAGCTCGACGCAGCTCTCGGCCACGCTGGCCGTCTTCGGCCTGGCGGGCGTGGGCGGCACGCTGATGGGCGGCTGGGCCACCGACCGCTTCGGCGCGCTGCGCACCCTGCGCACGCAGCTGGCGGTGTTGGTCGCGATGATGTGCCTGCTGCCGCTCACGCGCGGCAACGTGCCGGCCACCATGGCCGTGCTGGTGCTGTGGGGCATCGCCGGCTTCGGCCTGATGGCGCCGCAGCAAAGCCGGCTGGCCAGCCTGTCGCCGGCGCAGGCGCCGCTGCTGCTGAGCCTCAACGGCTCCATGCTTTATGTGGGCACGGCGCTGGGTTCGGTGATCAGCGGCACGCTGCTGGAGCAGGTGGGCTTTGCGCACCTGGGCTGGGTGGGCGTGCCTTTCGGCCTGCTCGCCATGCTGACCCTTGTGTTTGACCGCATGCCGGCGCGCGCGCAGGCTTCGGCGGCCGCTTAGCGCTTTCCTACAATCAGGCCATGACCGCTCAAGACCAGCTCGACGCCTTGCAAGCCGCATTGCAGCAACTGCGCAGCGACACGCTGGGCGTGGCCGCTTTTTCGCAACTCGCCATGCAGCAGAACATGCTGGCGGCGGCCCTGCCCGAACGTTTCGGCGAGGTGCTGTCGCAACTGCTGAACCGGCTCGAATCCAGCGCGCTGTTCGCCGAAGAAAGCTGCTCCTTCAGCCGCAAGGATTTGCTGGGCAGCCTGCAGCTGTGGCTGGACAAGGCCGGGCTGCAATTGCGCAAAAGCTGAGCACGCAGAAACTGTCCAAAACCCTCCGTCATTCATTCACCCTGCGCGACACCAAGGACACCATGGCATTTCAATTCCCGTTCAAATTGACTGGCGCCTGCGCCCTCCTGGCAGTGGCCGCGGTAGCCGGCGCGGCCACACCCCATCACGGCGGCGGCCACGCGCACAAACCGCCGGCCGCCGCCCAAAAAGAACAAAAGCCTTGGGGCATTGCCGGCGAGGCCAAATCGGTCACCCGCACCGTGGCGCTGACCATGGACGACAACATGCGCTTCACGCCCGACAAGCTGAGCTTCAAACAAGGCGAGACCGTGCGCTTTGTGATCCGCAACCAGGGAAAACTTCTGCACGAGCTGGTGATAGGCACCAAGGCGGAACTAGAGGCGCATGCCGCGATGATGGCCAAATCCCCCGGCATGGCACATGACCTGCCTGGTATGACGCATGTTCCCGCCGGTAAATCGGGCGAGCTGGTCTGGACCTTTAACCGCCCCGGCGAGTTCGACTTCGCCTGCCTGGTCGCCGGCCACTACCAGGCCGGCATGGTCGGCAAAATCAACGTGACGGCACGCTAAGCCCTGCTTCAACTTCACCCCGCTAATAAATTTATATCCACAGATTACGCAGATTTACGCAGATGAAGAAAGTCCTGATGCGAAGCCGTGTGGCCGGCATTCAGATCGGGGCGAAGCCTTGACGCAAACACCCTCTCTCTAATCTGCGTAATCTGCGGATAAATTCAGATCCAACACGGAGGCGGGGGTGACAGGGCCGCAGCCGCCGCCGCGTGATAAGGTAGCCCGCATGTCCAAAACCATACGCTACACCCTGCTGTCGCTGCGCGATCTGGCCGTCTCCGCCGGCCCTTTCATCCTGCTGGCTGTCGCATTGCTGGTGCTGGCCTACTGGTGGCTGGACCCGAACCCGCCCAAGCGCGTGACCCTGGCCACCGGCCCGGCGCAAAGCGCGTACGAGGAATTCGGCAAACGCTACGCCAGGATCCTGGCCGAAGACGGCATCAAGGTCACGCTGCTGCCCTCGCAGGGTTCGGCCCACAACCTGCAGTTGCTGCGCGAAGGCAAGGCCGACCTCGGCTTTGTGCAGGGCGGCACCAGCGAGGCCCAACCCGAGGACGAGGAAAACCTCGAGTCGCTGGGCAGCCTCTTTGTGGAACCCGTGTGGCTGTTCTACCGGGAAGACGCCGTCAAGAAGATTCCCCCCGCGCTGGTGCAGGCGCCCACCGGGCGCGAGCCGTTGCGCAAGGAGCCCACGCTCAATGCGCTCAGCCAGCTGCAGGGCTGGCGCGTCAACCTGGGCACCGCCGGCAGCGGCATTCCCAACCTGATGAACAAGCTGCTGGCCAGCAACAAGGTGGACCTGGACAGCCTCAAGATCTCGGAGCTGGAACAGACCCCGGCGACGGTGGCCTTCCTGGCCGGTGACCTGGACGCGATCGTGTTCGCGTCCGCGCCCGAGTCGCTGATGGTGCAGATGCTGCTGCAGACGCCTGGCATAGGGCTTATGGACTTTCCGCAGAGCGAAGCCTATTCGCGCCGCTTCGCTTTCTTGAGCCCCGTGGTGCTGCCGCGCGGCGTGGTCGACCTGGCGGCCAACATTCCGCCGCGCGACGTGCGCCTGGTGGCGCCGACGACGGCGCTTGTTACCCGCAAGGGCACGCACCCGGCGCTGCTGCAGCTCTTCGTGCAAGCCGGCAACCAGATCCACGGCGGCGCAGGCTGGTTCAAGCGCACCCGCGAATACCCCAACCTGGCCAACAACGAGCTGCCGATTTCATCCGAAGCCGAGCGCAGCATCAAGAACGACAAGCCGTTCTTGCAACGCTACCTGTCCTTCTGGGTGGCCAACCTGGTCGAGCGCATGTGGCTGGTGATGGGCATCATCCTGGCCATCATGCTGCCGCTGTCGCGCATCATCCCGCCGCTGTATGCCTTCCGTGTGCGCTCGCGCATCTTCCGCTGGTACCGCCAGCTGCGCGACATCGAAACCCGCATGGATGAAAAAGACGCCGGCAACAGCAACGAGGCGCTGCTCAAGGAGCTCAACGAGCTGGAAAGCCGGGCCGAGAAAATCTCGGTGCCGCTGTCCTATACCGATGAGCTGTATGCGCTGCGCAGCAACATCCAGCTGGTGCGCAAGAAGCTGCAGCGCTTGTAGGCTGGTTCACGCCGCAAGGGGTTTCAGCACCGTAAAAGGGCGCCAAACGGCCTGATTTGGGGCAAGAATCCGGATCCTGTTGTTTCTTTAACCCTAAAGTAAACCCGGTGTCGGCACGGCAATTGCTCTGCTAGTATCGCCCGATACTTTTTCCTTGGCCGATGCTTGCATTTATTCTGCGCCGCCTGATCCAGGCCGTGATCGTGATGATCGTGGTCGCCCTGATAGCCTTCATGCTGTTCCAGTATGTCGGTGATCCGGTGGTGTTCCTGCTGGGGCAGGACGCAACGCCTGCGCAGATCACCCAGCTTCGCGCCGACCTGGGCCTGGACCGGCCCTTCGTCGTGCAGTTCTGGCACTTCCTCGTGAACGCCGCGCAGGGCGAATTCGGCCTGAGCCTGCGCCAGGGCGCCAAGGTCTCGCGCCTGATTTCCGAGCGCTTTCCGGCCACGTTTGAACTGGCGCTGGTGGCGGCCTTCATGGCGCTGGTGATCGGCATCCCCATGGGCGTGTATTCGGCGCTGCGCCGCGGCAGCTTGCTGAGCCAGGTGTTCATGACGATCTCGCTGCTGGGCGTGTCGCTGCCGACCTTCCTGATCGGCATCCTGCTGATCCTGGTGTTTGCCGTGGGCCTGGGGTGGTTCCCGAGCTTCGGCCGCGGCGAGACGGTGCAGTTGGGCTGGTGGAGCAGCGGCTTGCTCAAGGCCGACGGCTGGCACCACGTCGTGCTGCCGGCGGTGACGCTGGCGATCTTCCAGCTCACGCTGATCATGCGGCTGGTCCGCGCGGAGATGCTGGAAGTGCTGCGCACCGACTACATCAAGTTCGCGCGCGCCCGCGGCCTGCCCGACCGTGTCATCCACTTCGGCCATGCGCTCAAGAACACGCTGGTGCCGGTGATGACCATCACCGGCCTGCAGCTGGGCGGGCTGATCGCCTTCGCCATCATCACCGAGACCGTGTTCCAGTGGCCCGGCATGGGCCTGCTGTTCATCCAGGCCGTGACCTTCGCCGACATCCCCGTCATGGCCGCTTACCTGTGCCTGATCGCGCTGATTTTTGTCGTCATCAACCTGGTCGTCGACCTGCTGTACTTCGCGGTGGACCCCCGGCTGCGCGTGGGCAACGCCGCGGGCCACTGAGCCCGCGACCCGCCACATCCATCATTGTTTTTTTACCCCGGCAAGCAAGCATCCCTTCCACAAGGAGTTCCCGATGAAATTCAAGTCAAACCTGCTCTCGGTCGCCGTTCTGTGCGCAGTCGCGGCCACGAGCTCCGCCGCATTCGCGCAAACCCTGCGCGTTGCCAACCAGGGCGACGCGCTGTCCATGGACCCGCATTCCCTGAGCGAGTCGCTGCAATTCAGCGTCACGGGCAATGTGTACGAGGGCCTGGTGATGCGCAACAAGGACTTGAGCCTGGCCCCCGGCCTGGCCACCTCGTGGAAGCAGACCTCACCGACCGTGTGGCGTTTTGAGCTGCGCAAGGGCGTGCAGTTTCATGACGGCACCCCCTTCTCGGCGGACGACGTGCTCTTCAGTTTTGCGCGCACCCAGGCCGACGGTTCGGACCTGAAGAGCTATACCAATGACTTCAAGGAAGTGCGCAAGATCAACGACTACACCGTCGAGATTGAAACAAAGACCCCGTTCCCCATCCTGCCGGACGTGATTTCCCTGGTTTACATGATGAGCAAGAAGTGGTGCGAAACCAACCAGGCGACCAAGCCGGTGGATCGCCGCAAGGGCATAGAGAACGCGGCGTCTTTCCGCGCCAACGGAACGGGCCCGTATCGCTTGCGTGAGCGCCAGCCGAATGTACGCACCACCTTCGTCCGCAACGGCAGCTATTGGGGCAAGATTGAAGGCAACGCGCAGGAAGTGATCTTCACCCCGATCGGCAATGACGCCACGCGTGTCGCGGCTTTGCTGTCGGGTGAAGTCGACGTGATGGAGCCGGTGCCGGTGCAGGACATCGACCGCGTCAACGGCAACCCGTCCACTCGCGTCCTCGCAGGCCCGGAGTTGCGCACCATCTTCCTCGGCATGGATCAAAAGCGTGATGAGCTGCTGTACTCCAACGTCAAGGGCAAAAATCCCTTCAAGGACAAGCGCGTGCGCCAGGCCTTCTACCAGGCCATCGATATTGACGGCATCAAGAAAACCGTGATGCGCGGCGCCTCAACCCCGACCGCGCTCATGATTGCTCCCGGCATCAACGGCTTCCAGGCCGAGCAAAACAAGCGCCTGCCGTACGACCCGGAAGCCGCCAAAAAACTCATGGCCGAAGCGGGTTACCCCAACGGTTTTGAAGTGGCCATGAATTGCCCGAATGACCGTTACGTCAACGACAGCAAGATCTGCCAGGCGGTTGCCGCCAACCTGTCGCGAATCAACGTCAAGATCAACCTGCAGGCAGAGACCAAGGGAACCTATTTCCCCAAGATATTGCGTCGTGACACCAGTTTTTACCTGCTGGGCTGGACACCGAGCACCTATGACGCCCACAACGCGCTGAATGCATTGATGGCTTGCGTGGACGACAAGGGCGCCGGCCAGTTCAACCTGGGCGCCTATTGCAACCCCAAGGTCGATGAGCTCACGAAAAAAATCCAGGCCGAGACCGACAAGGCCAAACGCGCCGCGATGATCAAGGAAGTCTTTGACATCCACACCGCCGACGTCGGCCATCTGCCGCTGCACCAGCAGGCACTTGCCTGGGGTACCAGCAAGAAAGTGGAGTTGGTCCAGCTGGCCGACAACTTCATGTTCTTCAAGTGGGTCACCGTGAAAAAGTAAAGAAGCAGGCTGCCCCTGTTGCCTTTTCGCTGCGCGTAACGGCCTCTCCCCTCAGGAGACAACAGCTGCGGCCCGGCAAAGCCGGTTCCGCGCTGTTGCTGGCACAGGTTTCGCTTTGTTAACCGCTTGATAACACGGACTGCAGCATTCTCTCGATGAAAAAAACCCTTGCGCGCTGGTTTGACAGCGATGTGGGCTACAGCTTTCGCAACTCGCCGGTGGCGATAGCGGCAGCCGTGGTCGCATTTGCCTGTGTCTTCAGCTCACTGTTTGCCGGTTGGGTTTCTCCGCATAACCCGTTCGACCTCACGACACTGGTCATGGACCATTCACGGCTGGCGCCTTCTCTGGCCGACCACGCGGTTCCCGAGAGCCAGGGCGGCGGCGTGCGCAAGTACCTGCTGGGCACCGACGACCAGGGCCGCGACATCCTGTCGGCGGTGATCTACGGCGCAAGGATTTCGCTGGTCGTCGGCGTGGTGTCGGTTATTTTCTCCATGCTCATCGGTGTATTGCTGGGTTTGCTGGCGGGCTTTCGCGGCGGCTGGACCGACACGGTGTTGATGCGCCTGTGTGACGTCATGTTGAGCTTCCCGCCCATCCTGGTCGCGCTGCTGATTGCGGGGGTCGGCCGCGCGCTCTTTCCCAATGCGCATGACACGGTCGCCTTTGGTGTGCTGATCGCGTCCATCACGCTCACCGGCTGGGTGCAGTACGCGCGCACGGTGCGCGGCTCCACCATGGTGGAGCGCGGCAAGGAGTACGTGCAGGCCGCGCGCGTCACCGGTGTGGCGCCGCTGCGCATCATGCGCCGCCACGTGCTGCCCAACGTGATGGGGCCGGTGCTGGTGCTGGCGACCATCCAGGTGGCGACCGCCATCATCACCGAAGCCACGCTGTCCTTCCTGGGCGTGGGCGCGCCGCCCACCTCGCCTTCGTTGGGTACCTTGATCCGCGTGGGCAATGACTATTTGTTCTCGGGCGAGTGGTGGATCACCGTGTTCCCGGGCCTGATGCTGGTGTTGATTGCCTTGAGCGTGAACCTGCTCGGCGACTGGCTGCGCGACGCCTTGAATCCACGCCTCAGGTAAGGACGAATTTAAAAAATGAGTCTCTTGCAAATCAAAAACCTGGTGGTCGAATTTCCCGGCCGGCGCGGCACGCTGCGCGCGCTGGACGACATCTCGTTTGACATCGCGCCCGGTGAAATCCTCGGCGTGGTGGGCGAATCGGGTGCGGGCAAATCGCTGACCGGCGCCGCCATCATCGGCCTGCTGGAGCCGCCCGGTCGCGTGGCCGGCGGCCAGATTTTGCTGGAAGGCGAGCGCATCGACAACCTGCCCTACGAGCGCATGCGCCACATACGCGGGCGCAAGATAGGCGCGATCTTCCAGGACCCGCTGACCTCGCTGAACCCGCTTTACACCATAGGCCGGCAGCTGGTGGAAACCATCCAGGCCCACCTGCCGGTAACCGCGCGGGAAGCCCGGGCGCGCGCCATCGAGCTGCTCAACGACACCGGCATCCCGGCCGCCGCGCAGCGCATAGACCACTACCCGCACCAGTTCTCGGGCGGCATGCGCCAGCGCGTGGTGATCGCGCTGGCCCTGGCGGCCGAGCCCAAGCTGATCGTGGCCGACGAGCCGACGACCGCGCTCGACGTGTCCATCCAGGCGCAGATCATCACGCTGCTCAAGAACATCTGCAAACAGCGCGGCGCCGCCGTCATGCTGATCACCCACGACATGGGCGTGATCGCCGAGACCTGCGACCGCGTGGCCGTGATGTATGCCGGGCGCGTCGCCGAAATCGGCCCGGTGCACCAGGTGATCAACCACCCCTCGCACCCCTACACCGCCGGCCTGATGGCCGCGATTCCCGACATCGCGGTGGAGCGCGAGCGCCTCTACCAGATCGACGGCGCCATGCCGCGCCTGAACGCGATCCCGCAAGGCTGCGCCTTCAACCCGCGCTGCCCCAAGGCTTTTGACCGCTGCCGGCAGGAGAGGCCCGACCTGATGCCGGCCGGAGCGACGCGCGCCGCCTGCTGGTTGCACGATGTACACGCGGGAGTGGCGGCATGAGCGCGATCCCCAACACGGAAAGCACCGGCGCCCCATTGGTCCAGGCCCATGACCTGGCCAAGACCTTCGACGTGTCGCCGCCCTGGCTCAACCGTGTGCTGGAGCGCAAGCCCCGCCTGCTGCTCAAAGCCGTCGACGGCGTGAGCTTCGAGATTGAAAAAGGCAAGACGCTGGCGCTGGTCGGCGAGTCGGGTTGCGGCAAAAGCACCGTGGCCCGACTGCTGGTGGGCCTGTATGAACCGACGCGCGGCGGGCTGACTTTCGACGGCCAGGACGCCCATGCCGTGTTCAAGACACCGGCCGGGCAGCAGTTGCGCAGCCGCATCCAGATGATATTCCAGGACCCGTACGCGAGCCTGAACCCGCGCTGGACGGTTGAAAACATCATCGCCGAGCCGCTGCGCGAACACGGTATCCTCAGTGACGGCGCCGCGCTCAAGGAGCGTGTGGGCGAGCTGCTCAAGTCGGTCGGCCTGTCGCCGCTGGACATGCCCAAGTACCCGCACCAGTTTTCGGGCGGGCAGCGCCAGCGCATTTCCATCGCGCGCGCCCTGGCCACCGAGCCCGAATTCCTGGTCTGCGACGAGCCGACTTCGGCGCTCGACGTGAGCGTGCAGGCGCAGGTGCTCAACATCATGAAGGACCTGCAGCGCAAGCAGGGCCTCACTTACCTCTTCATCTCGCACAACCTCGCGGTGGTGCGCCACGTGAGCGACCAGGTCGGCGTGATGTACCTGGGGCGCCTGGTCGAACTGGCCGACAAGCACAGCCTGTTCGACAGGCCGCGCCACCCCTACACACGCATGCTGCTGGACGCCATCCCCAAGATGCACGACACAGGCCGGGCCCGCACGCCGGTTTCGGGCGAGGTGCCCAATCCGCTGAACCCGCCCGGCGGCTGCACCTTCCACCCGCGCTGCCCGCACGCCAACGAGCGTTGCCGCAGCGAACGGCCGGAATTCCTGCAACTTGAGGGCGTGCGCGTGGCCTGCCATGCGGTTGAAGAGGGCCGGATCTAGGAACAAATACCACGATCCGGGCACTGTCATGCAAAGCGGGACTGGCTTGGTTACCATGTACTTTTAGAGGGCATCGCCATGAAAATCATTGAATCCATCCTGGCCGGGGCGGCCGACATCGCGGCCGTGCGCCGCGACATCCACGCCCATCCCGAGCTCTGCTTCAAGGAAGTGCGCACCGCCGACGTGGTGGCGCAAAAACTCGAATCCTGGGGCATCCCGATCCACCGCGGCATGGGCACCACCGGCGTGGTCGGTATCGTGCACGGCCGCGACGGCGGCGCCTGCGGCCGCGCCGTGGGCCTGCGCGCAGACATGGACGCGCTGCCCATGCAGGAGTTCAACACCTTCGCCCATGCCAGCACGCAGCCTGGCAAGATGCACGCCTGCGGCCATGACGGCCACACCGCCATGCTGCTGGCCGCGGCGCGCCACTTCTCTCAGAACCGGGACTTCGACGGCACGGTCTACCTGATCTTCCAGCCGGCAGAAGAAGGCGGCGGCGGCGCGCGCGAGATGATCAAGGACGGCCTGTTTGAAAAATTCCCGGTGGAAGCCGTCTTCGGCATGCACAACTGGCCTGGCGCGGCTGTGGGCACCTTTGCCGTCAGCGCCGGGCCGGTGATGGCCTCCAGCAACGAATTCAAGATCACCATACGCGGCAAGGGCGGCCACGCCGGGATGCCGCATACCGGCATAGACCCGGTGCCGGTGGCCTGCCAGATAGTGCAGGGCTTCCAGACCATCATCAGCCGCAACAAAAAACCCGTGGATGCGGGCGTCATTTCGGTGACCATGATCCACGCCGGCGAAGCCACCAACGTCGTGCCCGATTTCTGCGAGCTGCAGGGCACTGTGCGCACCTTCAGCATCGCGGTGCTGGACCTGATTGAAAAGCGCATGAAGGAAGTCGCCGAGCACACCTGCGCCGCGTTTGGCGCGGACTGCGAGTTCAGCTTCACGCGCAACTACCCGCCCACCATCAACAGCGCCGCCGAGACCGACTTCGCGCGCCGGGTGATGAGCGACATCGTGGGGCCGGCCAACGTGCTGGCGCAGGAGCCCACCATGGGCGCCGAGGATTTCTCCTACATGCTGCAGGCCAAACCCGGCGCCTACTGCTTTATCTCCAACGGCGACGGCGCGCACCGCGAGATGGGCCACGGCGGCGGGCCGTGCATGCTGCACAACCCGAGCTACGACTTCAACGACGACCTGATCCCCCTGGGCGGCACCTACTGGGTGCAACTGGCCACACGCTGGCTGGGCACGGCTGCCAGGGCCTGAATCCTGACCACTCCCACTCCCACTCCCACCACACCATGAACACACACGCGGCTTTTTCGGCCAGCTATGCGGCTGCGCGCGCCAAATTCCTCGAAGCGGCCGGCGCCGCCGGCATGACGATTCGCTCTTACGAACACCCGCTCAAAGGGCGCGACGGCGAAACCCTGGCCATGGACGTGGCCC
Source organism: Polaromonas sp. YR568 (assembly GCF_943369675.1). GTDB lineage: Bacteria > Pseudomonadota > Gammaproteobacteria > Burkholderiales > Burkholderiaceae_C > Polaromonas. Next base: position 77,464 of record NZ_CALROB020000017.1, read on the forward strand.
TGGACGGCCCACCCGATGCCGAGCGGCTCTTCATGGTCAGCAGTGCCTGCCACGGCGTGGAGGGCTTTTGCGGATCGGGTGTGCAGGTCTACGCCGCACAGGACGCCGAATGGCGCGCCAGGGCCCGCGCGGGCGGCGTGGCGGTGCTCTACATCCATGCGCTCAACCCCTATGGCTTCTCGTATGCACGGCGCACCACGCATGAAAACGTGGACCTGAACCGCAACTTCCAGGACTTCACCAGGCCGCTGCCCGTCAACGAAGCCTACCGCGAAGTCCACGACCTGCTGCTGCCCGCGCAGTGGCCGCCCACGGCCGCGAACGAGGCGGCCATCGCGGCCTACATAGACACCCACGGCGTGACGCGCTACCAACAGGCCGTGTCGCAGGGCCAGCATGAATACGCCGACGGCGTGTTCTACGGCGGCATTGCGCCGACCTGGAGCAACCGGACACTGCGCGAGGTGATGCAGACTTTCGGCCAACGCGCCAAACGCATCGCCTGGATGGACCTGCACACGGGCCTGGGCCCCAGCGGCGTGGGCGAGCGTATTTTTGCCTGCAACGACGACGCCAAGGCACTGGCGCGCGCGCGCGCCTGGTGGGACGGCGGCGGCGCCACGCCCGTGACCTCCTTCTACGACGGCTCTTCGACCTCGGCCAAGCTGACGGGCTTGATGTGGGGCGCCGTGTACGACGAATGCCCGCAGGCCGAATACACCGGCATGGCCATGGAATACGGCACGCTGCCCATCCTCGAGATGATAGGCGCGCTGCGCGCCGACCACTGGCTGCACAAGCACCCCGAAGCGCCGCCCGAGCTGCACGCGGCGATCAAGCGCCAGATGATGGACGCGTTTTACGTCGACACCGACGAATGGCGCGCGCAGATCGTGGCGCAGGCGCGCCAGGCCATGTTCCAGACCGTGGACGGACTAGGCGCGCCCTGATGGCGGCACGGCGGCCATCCCCCCAGCCGGGCAAGGAGGCCGCCATGCCGTCCGACGCGGACCTGCATTTCCAGCTCAGGCAGCTGCAGCAGCAACACCAGGCGCTGCAGGCCGACTACCGCGACCTGCAACTCGAAAAGCAGAAGCAGGAAACCTCGGCCACGCTGTGGCTGGAGCAGCGCACACGCGAACTGCAGGCCGAGGCGCTGGAACAGAAAAAAGCCGAAACCCTGCAGCGGGTGTTCTACCGCATCGCCGAGCGCGCCGCAGCCGACCTTTCCTTTTATGACTTCCTGCAGTCGGTGCACGGCCTGCTGGGCGAACTGCTGTATGCGAAGAACTGCTACGTGTGCCTGTACGACGCGCAAAAGCAGCGCAAGGATTTCGCCTACTACGTGGACGAGCGCGACGGCGACACCCTTCAGCGCAGCAACGTCCCCTACCGGCGCGGCCTGACCGAGTTCGTGCTGAGCACCGGCCGGCCGCAGATCATCGACGCCACGCGCCTGAAGGCGCTGGAAGCCGGCGGCCAGGTCACGGAAGGCAGCGGCGACATGACCTTCAGTTCCTGGCTGGGCGTGCCCATGCACATACGCGGCGCCATAGGCGGCGTGCTGGCAGTGCAGGGTTATGAGCCCGGCGTGGCCTACAGCGATTCGGACGCGGACATCCTCTCCTTTGTGGCCAACCACGTCAGCAGCGCCATTGAGCGCTACCAGGCGCTCGACGAGTTGCGCAAATCGGAAGAACGCTACCGCACCGTGATTGAAAACGTCGGCGTCGGCGTGGTGGTGGTGCAGGACGACCGCATGGTGTTCGCCAATCCCAGCCTGGTGCGCATCGTGGGCCACCCGCTGGACTACCTGCTGTCGCGGCCCTTCACGGCCACGCTGCATCCCGACGACGTGCCCGGCATGCTGAACCGCCACGAGCGCCGGCTGCGCGGGGAAGACGTCGAGTCCATGTACAGCTTTCGCGTCATCACGCAGCGCGGCGAGGTCCGTTCGCTGGAGCTGTCGGCCGTGAAGATCGAATGGGGCAAGCGCGAAGCCACCCTGGTGTTTGTGGTGGACGCCACCGCGCGGCTGCAGGCCGAGCAGACCCAGCGCCAGACCCTGCAGCGGCAGACCGAACTCAACGACATGAAGTCGCGCTTCATCTCGGTGGCCTCGCATGAATTTCGCACGCCGCTGGCCTTCATCCTGTCGTCGGCGGAACTTCTCAAGCACTATGGCGACCGCCTGCCTGACACCGAAAAGACCGAGGTCATCAACACCATAGAAACCGGGGTGCAGCGCATGACCCAGATGCTGGACCGTGTGTTGCTGCTGGGCAAGGTCGAGGCGCAGATGCTGGAGTTCCAGCCGGCCGAGGTCAACCTGCAGACACTGTGCCAGAACCTCGTGGAAGACGCCCGCATCCAGCATGCGGAGGCCGGCTGCGAACTCGTCCTGGAATTCGAGGCCAGTCCGGCGGTCGGGCTCTTCGATGAAAAGCTGCTACGCCATATTTTCGGCAACCTGCTGTCGAACGCCATCAAATACTCGCCCCAGGGCGGCAAGGTCCTGTTCCGCGTTTTTTCGTCCGAGGGACGTGTGGTGTTTGAAGTGGCGGACCAGGGCATAGGCATCCCGGCCGAAGAGCTTCCCCACCTCTTCGAATGGTTCCACCGGGCCAGCAATGTCGGCGAGATCCAGGGCACGGGCCTGGGACTGGCCATCGTCAAAAACTCCGTCGACCAGCACGGCGGCAGCATAGACGTGGCCAGCACGGTGGGCCAGGGCACGCGCTTTACCGTCAGGATTTGAACGCCCGCGGGCAACGCTATAAGATGAGCCACCAGGCCGGCGCGAAGGCACAGCCCGCAGCCTGGCGACTCAGGGAATGTCCGCCCCGCCAACCATGACGGCAGGGCCTTCAATGCGAAAGAAACATGGCGCGCATTCTGGTGATTGAAGACGAAACCCACATCCGGGACAACCTGCTGCGTTTTGTCCGGCTGGAAGGCCACGAAGGCCTGTCAGCGGCGGACGGCCACGCCGGCCTGCAACTGGCCCGCGAGCAGGCACCGGACCTGATTTTTTGCGACGTGATGATGCCGCAGATGAACGGCCTGGAAGTGCTGGCCGCGCTGCAGGCCGATGCGGCCCTCCAGCACGTGCCCCTGGTGTTCCTGTCGGCCAGCGCCGAATCGGAAAAGCTGGAAGAAGCCCTGCGCCTGGGCGCCAGCGGCTATGTGACCAAGCCATTCAACTTCGCGCAATTGCAGGCGGTGCTCAAGCAGCATTTGCCCAGGTAGGGCCTCACCCCGCGCGATTACAGGCCCAGCGCCTTCCAGCCCGTGTGGCCGAGTTTTTCGAGCGTCTCTATGTTCTGCTCGAAGATCGCCTCGGCCTCGGGAAAGGCCTCGACGGCGCGTTCCACGCTTTCTTCGCGCAGCAAATGCAGGATGGCGAAAGGCGCGCGGTTGGTGTAGTTGCCGATGTCGTCGGGCTCCGTGCCGTCGAACTGGAACTGCGGGTGGAAGCTGGCCAGCTGGATCACGCCTTCGAGGCCATGCTCGTCCACCACCCCCTCCGCGATTTCGAGGAAGTCGTTGAAGTCCAGGAAGTCGTCGAACAGCGTGGGATGGATCAACAGCGTGGTGTCGACCTCATCGGCCGGCGTGGCCGCCAGCAAATCCAGTTCGCGGTCCAGTTCCTCGAGCAGGCCGTCCGCGTGTCTGGCCTGGCTCACCACCAGGCGCACCTGGTTCTTGACGTAGACCGCCTTGGCGAACGGGCAGAGGTTGAGCCCGATCACGGCTTTTTCGAGCCACAAACGGGTTTTGTCCAGGACCTCCTGGTCTGTCATGGCAGCTCCCAGCCTTAATGCAGGGCTTTAAAGCGAACGCGTTTGGGTTTTGCACCCTCTTCACCCAGGCGCTTCTTCTTGTCGGCCTCGTACTCCTGGTAGTTGCCGTTAAAGAAGGTCCACTGGCTGTCGCCTTCGGCGGCCAGGATGTGGGTGGCGATGCGGTCCAGGAACCAGCGGTCATGGCTGATCACCAGCACCGAGCCGGCGAATTCCAGCAGCGCGTCTTCGAGCGCGCGCAGGGTTTCCACGTCCAGGTCGTTGGAGGGTTCATCGAGCATCAGCACGTTGCCGCCCGCGATCAGGGTCTTGGCCAGGTGCAAGCGCCCGCGCTCGCCGCCCGACAGCATGCCGACGCGTTTTTGCTGGTCGGCGCCGTTGAAGTTGAAGCGGCCGGCATAGGCGCGGCTGGGCATGGTGAACTTGCCGACGGTCAGCATGTCCAGGCCGCCGGAGATGTCTTCCCAGACGGTTTTTTCATTGGCCAGGTCGTCACGGTGCTGGTCGACAAAGGCCATGCGCGCGGTCTTGCCGATGGCGACTTCGCCGCTGTCCGGCTGCTCCTTGCCGGCGATCAGCTTGAACAGCGTGGATTTACCCGCGCCGTTGGGGCCGATGATGCCGACGATGGCGCCCGCGGGCACCTGGAAGCTCAGGTTGTCGATCAGCAGGCGGTCGCCGAAGGACTTGCTGACGTTCTTGAACTCGATGACTTCATTGCCCAGGCGTTCTGCCACGGGGATGAAGATTTCGTTGGTCTCCACGCGCTTCTGGTATTCAAAATCAGACAGTTCCTCGAAGCGGGCCAGGCGCGACTTGCTCTTGGCCTGGCGTGCCTTGGGATTCTGGCGCGACCATTCGAGTTCCTTCTTCAGGGCCTTGGCGCGGGCTTCCTCGCCCTTTTGCTCCTGCGCCAGGCGCTCGCCCTTTTGCTCCAGCCAGGTGCTGTAGTTGCCCTTCCAGGGGATGCCGTGTCCGCGGTCCAATTCCAGAATCCACTCGGCGGCGTTGTCCAGGAAGTAGCGGTCATGGGTGATGGCCACCACGGTGCCCGAAAAGCGCTGCAGGAACTGCTCCAGCCAGTCCACCGATTCGGCGTCCAGGTGATTGGTGGGTTCGTCAAGCAGCAGCATGTCGGGCTTGGACAGCAGCAAGGCGCACAGCGCGACGCGGCGTTTTTCGCCGCCGGACAACACGCCAATCACGGCATCCCAAGGCGGCAGGCGCAGCGCGTCGGCGGCGATTTCAAGCTGGTGCTCGGAATCGGTGCCGGCGGTGGCGATGATGGCTTCCAGGCGGGCCTGCTCGGCGGCCAGTGCGTCGAAGTCCGCGTCGGGCTCGCCGTAGGCGGTGTACACGGCTTCGAGCTGGGCCTTGGCGGCAAACACCGCGCCCATGCCGGCTTCCACGCTTTCGCGCACCGTGTGTTCCGGGTCCAGCTTGGGCTCCTGCGGCAGGTAGCCGATGTTCAGGCCCGGCATAGGGGTGGCTTCACCCTCGATTTCCGTGTCCAGGCCGGCCATGATCTTGAGCAAAGTCGACTTGCCGGAGCCGTTGGTGCCCAGCACGCCGATCTTGGCGCCGGGGAAGAAGCTGAGCGACACCTCTTTGAGGATATGGCGCTTGGGCGGCACGATTTTGCCGACCTTGTTCATAGTAAATACGTACTGAGCCATCAGGATTACTTTGGTAAAAATGAAAAAACAATGCCAGAAAACGGGCTGCCGGCGGTCCATAAAAACTGTTTTACGGGCTGCCCTGCAGGCTTTCTTGCGGGCTGGAACGACACGCCGCGCCTGGGCGCCAACGCCTTTTGGCAAAGCGTGATTTATGCGTGAATGCCCCCATTATCGTTGCTGTGCGACAATACAGGCGTTGCTGGCTCCAGTTGCCTACAACATTTGGGCACATCCGGGTACCGCAACAAGCGGCTGCTTACGATGTTTTCGGCCCACTTTCTGACCCCATCTGCCTTTGACTGGCGGGTTGCCTTCCAACAGGGCACCCAACAGGCCGATCTAAAGCGCCATACAGGCGCAACATCATGACATTTGAAGAATTGAACCTGGCCCCGGCCATTCTGAAGGCCGTGCTCGAGCAGGGCTACGACACCCCCACCCCCATCCAGGCCCAGGCGATCCCCGCCGTGCTCAAGGGTGTGGACCTGCTGGGCGGCGCCCAGACCGGCACCGGCAAGACCGCTGCCTTCACGCTACCCCTGCTGCAGCGCCTGTCCACCGAAGCGCGCCTGACCAACCGCCGCGGCGTCAACGCCGTGCGCGCCCTGATCATGACCCCCACCCGCGAACTCGCGGCCCAGGTCGAGGAAAGCGTGCGCACCTACGGCAAATACACCGACCTCACCTCCATGGTGATGTTCGGCGGCGTCGGCATGGGCGCCCAGATTGAAAAACTGCGCCGCGGCGTCGACATCCTGGTCGCCACCCCCGGCCGCCTGCTGGACCACGCGAGCCAGGGCACGCTGGACCTGAGCCAGGTGCAGATCCTGGTGCTGGACGAAGCCGACCGCATGCTGGACATGGGCTTCATCCATGACATCAAGAAGGTGCTGGCCCTGGTGCCCAAGCAAAAGCAGTCGCTGCTGTTCAGCGCGACCTTCAGCGATGAAATCCGCGAGCTGGCCAACGGCCTGCTCAAGAACCCCGAATCCATCCAGGTCACGCCGCGCAACACCACGGTGCAGCGCATCACGCAGACCATTCACCCCGTCGGGCGAGCCAAGAAAAAAGCGCTGCTGACCCACATCATCAACGAGCACAACTGGAGCCAGGTGCTGGTGTTCACCCGCACCAAGTTCGGCGCCAACAACGTGGCCGAGCACCTGACCAAGAACGGCATCCCCGCGATGGCGCTGCACGGCAACAAGAGCCAGACCGCCCGCACCCAGGCGCTGGCCGACTTCAAGAGCGGCACGATTCGCGCCCTGGTGGCCACCGACATCGCCGCCCGCGGCATCGACATCGACGAGCTGCCGCACGTCGTGAACTACGAAATCCCGAACGTCAGCGAAGACTACGTGCACCGCATCGGCCGCACCGGCCGCGCCGGCAACAGCGGCGAAGCCGTCAGCCTGGTCTGCCTCGATGAAGAAGGCTTCATGCAGGACATCGAGCGTTTCACCAAGCAGAACATCGAAAAAGTCACCGTCCCCGGCTTTGAAGCCGAAGCCGGCGAACGCGCCGAGCCGCTGGCCATGGGCCGCCAGACCATCTGGGGCGGCCTGGGCAAGCCGCCCAGCCGCGACGTGATGCAGGCAGCCGCCAAGGCCGCCCGCACCGAGATGATGCAACGCATCCGCGACACCAAGGGCGCACAGCCCGCGCGTGGCGCAGGCGGCGGCAACGGTGGCGGCAATGGCGGCGCGCGCGGACGCGGCCCCGCCGGTGGCGGCAATGGTGGTGGTAATGGCGGCGGCAGCAGCGGCCGCGGCCCGCGCACCCCCAACCCCGGCCAGCCGCGCCAGGCTTCAGGTTATTCCCAGAACGGGCAGCCCCCACGGCAGGCCCAGGCACCGCGCCAGCGCGACGACCAGCAGCCGCGCGCACCGCGCAACGAGTCAAGGGAGCCACGCAATGACTTCGACAACCAGCAACCCGCCAGCCACGCCTCCTCAGGCTTCCCCTCCTCCGGCCAGCCCACGGGCGGCAACCGCGGCAACTACCGCGGCGGCAACCGCTCCGGCGGCGGCGGCGGTGGCGGCTCGGGTGGCGCTGGTGGCCGGGGCAACGGGCCTCGTCGGCCGGGCGGTCCTGGCTCGTTTACTGGCCGATAAGCGCTATTCGGCGGTCCACTGCGTGGGCCGCCGCGCACCGGCCCAGCACGACCTCAAGCTGGCCGTGCACCTGACCGATTCCTTCAACGAATTCACGGTCCCGCCACCGGTCGATGACGTCTTCATCGCCCTGGGCACTACCATCAAGACTGCCGGCAGCCGCGCGGCCTTCAGGGCCGTCGATTTCGACGCCGTGCTGGCCGTGGCCCGCGCCGGACGCATTGCCGGCGCCACACGTCTCGGCCTGGTCAGCGCCATGGGCGCAGACGCCCATTCCGCCATTTTTTACAGCCGCGTCAAAGGCGAGGCCGAAGAGGCGCTCCTGCACCTGGGCTTCCCCACCCTGGTGGTGGTCCGGCCTTCGGTGCTTGCGGGCGAGCGCGAATCCCTGGGCCAGCCGCCGCGCGCCGGTGAAAAAATCGCGATCGGCCTGAGCCGGCTTTTCGGCGGCCTGATCCCCGCCAACTACCAGGCCATTTCAGCCGACAAGGTCGCGCGCACGCTGGTCGAGGAAGTGGCCACCCGCCAGGGCCACCATGTGATCCTGTCGGGCGAGATGCAGCGGCACGAGGCGCGCTGACAGTCCCTGCCCGGCACGCGCAAGAGCCCTTATCAGGGCCTTGAAATTTTCACGATGGCATCGGCCCGCTTGTGCAGGTCGGGCAACAGCTCCAGGCCCAAGCCCGGCTTGTCGTTCAGGCTGATCATGCCGTCCTTCACGACCGGCAGTTCCGTCACCAGTTCCTTGTACCAACCGGTAAAAAACGCCCGCACGCTTTCCTGGATCAGTGCATTGGGCGCATGCAGCGACAGGTGCGTGGACGCGGCCCAGACCACGGGACCGGTGCAGTCGTGCGGCGCCACGGGCAACTGCCAGGCATCGGCCATGGCCGCGATCTTGCGCGCCTCCGTGAGGCCCCCGCACCAGCTCAGGTCCAGCATGGCGACACCCGCCACTCCGGTCTGCAGGTAGTCCTTGAAGCCCCACTTGTAGCTGAGGGTTTCGCTCGCGCAGATCAGCGCCTCGCAATCCTTCGCGTACTGTTTAAGCAGGTCCAGCGAATCCATGCGGATGGCGTCTTCATGCCAGAAGGTGTTGAAAGGCTTGAGCGCGCGGGCGATCTTCTGCGCCATCGGCAGCCGCCACAGGCTGTGGAACTCGACCATGATGTCCATCTTGTCGCCGACCGCGTTGCGGATCTTGCGAAAAGGCTCCAGCGCGATGTCCAGGTCGCCATTGCTGATGTACTGGCCGTGGCTTTTTTCGGCGGCCGGGTCGAAGGGCCAGATCTTCATCGCCGTGATGCCTTCGGACAGCAGCGACTCGGCCAGCTCGTCGGCATGGTTGAGGAAACCCTGCAGGTCCTCGTACGGCCCGTTGTTGTTGGCCAGTCCCCAGTTCGAACTCGTCTGGTTGGTGGCGCTGCGAATGTACTGGTAGCCCGCGCAGGTGTTGTAGATGCGGATGCTGTCGCGGCTCTTGCCGCCCAGCGCCGTGTGCACCGGCATGTTGGCGGCCTTGCCGAAGATGTCCCACAGCGCGATGTCGACGGCCGAGTTGCCGCGCGTCTCCACGCCGGAGCCGCGCCAGCCCAGGTAGCCGGTGATGTCGCGGTTGCGTGCCTCGATGGCCAGCGGGTCCTGGCCCAGCAGCTTGGGTGCCGCCCATTCATGAAGGTAGGCCTCGACGGCCGCCGCGCCCATAAAGGTTTCGCCCAGCCCCGTGAGGCCCTCGTCGGTGTGGATGCGCATCCAGATGATGTTGGGGAACTCGCCCAGGCGTATGGTTTCGATCTCCGTGATTTTCACTGCGCACTCCAGGATGCAAAGCTAAAAAAAAAGGCCGCCAGGGTCGCCCCTTGCGGCCTTGTCAGGTCAGGCGCCGGGCCCTGCGGCCCGGCCGGCGTTTAGCCGCCGCGCGCCTTCTTCAGCGCTTCCATCACCACATTGACCGGCTCCGCGCCGATCAGCGGCACGTTCTTGTCGTAGACAGGCTTGACCTTGTCGAACATGCGTTTCTGTTCGGCCGGCGTCACTTCGTTGACCACCATGGTCTTCTTCAGGTTGGCAAGCGACTTCTCGTTGAGTTCGCGGTTGGCGGCGCGTTCCACCTTCTGGCCTTCACGCGCGGCTTCGCGCAGCACGGCCTGCTCCTGCGGATTCAGCTGGTCCCAGAGTTTCTTGCTGTACAGGATCAGGAAAGGCGTATAGGCGTGGCGCGTCACGCTCAGGTACTTCTGCACTTCGCTGAACTTGGAGGTCTCGATGGTGACGAAGGGGTTTTCCTGGCCGTCTATGGTCTTGGTTTCCAGGGCCGTGAAGACTTCGCCGAAAGCCATGGGCACGGCGTTGGTGCCCAGCGACTTGAAGGAGTCCAGGAAGATGTTGTTCTGCATCACGCGCACCTTGACGCCTTCGAAGTCCTCGACCTTGGCGACCGGGCGCTTGCTGTTGGTCAGGTTGCGGAAACCGTTTTCCCAATAGGCCAGGTTGACCAGGCCCGCGGCCTCCAGCTTCTTGTTGAAGTATTCGCCGGCCGGGCCGTCGAGCACCGCATCGGCTTCCTTCTCGTTGGCGAACAGGAAAGGCAGGTCGAAGACGCCGAGTTCCTTGACGATGCCCACCAGCGGCGAGCTGGAGGTGCAGACCATCTCCTGGGTGCCGGCGCGCAGCGCCTGCGTGGCCGGCAGGTCGCCGCCCGCGGCGCCGCCCCAGAAGGCGCTGATCTTCATCTTGCCGCCGGTCTTGGCCGCCAGCACTTCCTGCATCTTCTTCACGCCCAGGCCCACGGGGTGGTCTTCGTTCACGCCATTGGTGAACTTGATGGTGCGTTCGGCAAATTGCGCGAACGACGAGGTGGCGACGAGCAAGGCGCCGGCAGCCAGGGCTGCGGCAAGGGTTCTGCGTTTGAACATGGTTGTCTCCTTTATATGAACACGGGGGGGGGGTTGAAAAGCTCTCAGCGCATCAGCCACTGAAGCGGTACGGTCACGATCGACGGGAAAAGCACCAGCAGGAACAGCACGGCCAGCTGCGCCAGCAGGAAGGGAAGCACGCCCTTGAAGGCTTCGTCCATGCTGATTTTGGCAACACCGCACACGACATTGAGCACCGTGCCCACAGGCGGCGTGATCAGGCCGATGGCGTTGTTCATGATGAACATGATGCCGAAATACACCGGGTCTATACCGGCCTTGAGCACCAGCGGCATCAGCACCGGCGTGAGGATCAGCACCGTGGGCGTGAAATCAAGCGCCGTGCCGACCACCACGATCAGCACCATCATGACGAACATCAGCAGCATCTTGTTGCCGATGAAAGGCGCCATCATGTCGGCCACTTCGGTGGGAATGTTGGCCACCGTGATCAGCCAGGCGCTGACCATCGCGGCGGCCACCAGGAACATCACCACGGCGGTGGTCTTGCCCGCGGCCAGGATCAGGCCGTAGATCGCCGACCATTTGAGCTCGCCGTAAATGAACTTGCCGACCACGAAGCTGTACACCGCGGCCACCACGGCGGCTTCGGTCGGCGTGAAGATGCCGAACTTCATGCCGCCGATGATGACGATGGGCAAGGCGAGCGCGAAGCCGCCTTCGGCCGTGATGCGCAGCCGGTCGGGCATGGCGACTTTGGGTGCGGACGGGACGTTCTCTTTTTTCGCCACCCACCACCAGGTCAGGCCTATGGCCGCGCCCATCAGGATGCCCGGCACGATGCCGGCAAGAAACAGCTTGGTGATGGACACGTTGCCGGCCACGCCGAAGATGATCAGGCCTATGGACGGCGGAATGACGGGCGCGATGATACCGCCTGACGCGATGAGGCCCGAAGCCCGGCCCACGTTGTAGCCCGCCGCGCGCATCATGGGGATCAAGAGCGCGGCCAGCGCGGCGGTGTCGGCAATGGCCGAACCCGAAAGCGAGGCCATGATGACGGCGGCGATCACCGTGACGTAACCCAGCCCGCCGCGGAAATGCCCGACCCAGGCCATGGCCAGGTTGACGATGCGCCGGCTCAAGCCGCCCGCGTTCATGAACTCCCCGGCCAGCAGGAAAAACGGCACGGCCAGCAGGGGGAAGTTGTCGGCGCCGTCGACAAAACGCTGGGCGATGATCTGGCTGTCGAAGGTGACGACGTGGCTGGTGGCCGCCAGGTAACCCATCAGGGTCACGCCGCAGGCCAGCAACGAATAGGCGATCGGCATGCCGATGGCCATGAAGAACAGCAGGCTCAGGATGAAAACGCTGACGGTCATGCCCGGCCTCCTTCAATCTGCTTCTCGACGTCAGCCAGGCCTTCGGTTTCCACCACCTGCACCAGTTCGGCTTCGGTGATGGTGCCGCTCAGCAGGCGCCACAGCACATGCAGGTTGAAGATCCCCATCACCACGCTGGTGACGTAGCCGATACCGTAGACCCAGATCATCGAGATACCGACCACGGGCGAAACGTTGCTCGACTGCAGCTCGTGCATCTCGTAAGTTCCCATGAAGAACAGCACGTTGCAGAACAGCATGATGGACTCGCTCAGGAACAGGCAGACCTTTTTGCCGATGACGGGCAGGTGTTTGATCAGCGTGTCCACGCCGAGGTGGCCGCGCTCGTGCATGGCCACCATGGCGCCTATGTAGGTAAGCCAGATGAAGCAGTAGCGCGACATCTCGTCGGACACGGTGATGCCGGAGTTCATGGTGTAGCGCAGCAGCACGTTGCCGAACACCATGACGACCATGGCCACCATGGCCACGACGACGAGGAACTCCAGCGCCTTGAAGAACCAGTGAATGGCGCTTTCGATATTTTTCTGCAAGCTTGTCTCCTGTCTGTTGTTATCTGTTGTTATGTTGTTGTCTGCTGCGGATTCCGTCAGACCATCTTGAGCATGGGCGCCGGCTGGTTGAGCCGCGGCAGGCGCCGGCGCGAGGCCAGCACTTCCTCGATGTCGTTGCGCGCCCCGTCGATGAGCCGCTGGATCGCGCTTTCGGCACGGTCGGCGTCGTGCGCGATCACGGCGTCCAGCACCTCTCGGTGCAGCGGCAGTGAATTGAGCGGGCCGTCCTTGCGGCGCGTTGAAATTTCAAAGCTGGTGCGCAGCAAGGCGCCCAAGGCCTTGCTCATCTGCACCAGCATGCGGTTGCGCGAGGCGCTGAGCAGCCCCTGGTGAAAACGCAGGTCGTGGGTGACGTAGTCGCCGCCCTCCTCCACCGCGCGCTTCATGCCCGCGTAGGAAAGCTCGATGCCGGCAATGTCCTCCGGCGTGGCGCGCTCGGCGGCCAGGCGCATCGCGGCCGGCTCCACCACGCGCCGCAGGTCCTGCAAGTCGCGCAGGAATTCGGGCGTGAGCCCGGCCTTGGACTGCCAGATGATGACATCCGGGTCAAACCAGTTCCAGTGCTCCTCGGACAGCACCCGCGTGCCGACTTTCGGGCCGGTGGTGATCAGGCCCTTGGCGATCAGCGACTTCACGGCCTCGCGCACCACCGTGCGGCTCACGCCGAGCTCTTCGCACAGCATGGGCTCGGGCGGCAGCGAGGCGCCCACCGCATAGCGGCCCGCCACCACGGCTTCGCCGAGGTGGTCTACCGTGTTGCCGTGGACGTTCTTGATCATGGAAGGCCTTGCAGCGTGAGGCTAGCCGCGCACGAAGAGCGTGACGAGCGGGTCGGGCCCGGCCTGCGCGCTCCAGTGGCCGTGCAATTGCGCGTCAAAAGTCGCGCCGGCCGGCAGCACGTCGGCCGAATAAAAGTGCTGGCCCGGGCCGAACACGCGTGACTCGCCGCCCTGCAAGCCGATTTCCATCTGCCCGCCCAGGATGAACACCCACTGGGGCTTGGGTGTGCAATGGAACTGGCTGCGAAAACCCACCGGGCTGTGGCGCAACTGGTAGCCGCCCGAAGCAAACAGTTCGGACAGCATCGCCTGCGGCGAGCCTTCGCCCAGCGGAATGGATTCGCTGCGAAAGCGCGCGCGGCCGTCGGTATCGGTATAGAGGACGACTTTTTCAAAAACTGTCAAAACGGGCTCCGGGCAAACTGGAAAAAGAGGTGGGCGCGGCAAGCTGGCGGTGCCGGTGCATTGTTATCATATGATGATTAGCCCGCGCGCTTTCTATGGAAAACCCGGGGTAGGGCATGGCTTCAGGCACATTCCGGCACCGGCGTCAGCAAAGGCGTGCCGGCAAAATGCGCGCGCAGGTTGTCTGCCGCGAGGTCGGCCATGGCCTGGCGCGTCTGCACCGTCGCGCTGGCCATGTGCGGCGTCAGCACCACGTTGTCCAGCGCCCAGAGCGCCTCCAGCGGATGGGGCTCGTTCTCGAACACGTCCAGCCCCGCGCCGGCGATCACGCCGCGCTGCAGCGCATCGACCAGCGCTGCTTCATCGACCACCGAGCCGCGCGCCACATTGATCAGGTAGCCGCCGGAACCCAGCGCCGCCAGCACTTCGGCATTGATCATGTGCCGCGTGCCCGCGCCGCCCGGCGTGATCACGATGAGGAAATCCACCTCGGCCGCGAGCGCCGCCGCCGTCGGGTAAAACGCATACGGAAGACCAGCTTTGGCGCTGCGTGCCGTGTAGGCAATCGACATGCCGAAAGCCTGGGCCCGGTCGGCGATGGCCTGGCCGATCCGGCCCAGACCCACGATGCCCAGCCGCGCGCCCGAGACCTTGCGCGCCAGCGGCATGGGACCTTCCTTGGCCCAGCGGCCGGCCCGCACGTAACGGTCCGCCAGCGGAATGCGGCGGGCGACCGACAGCATCAGGCCCATGGCCAGGTCGGCAACTTCGTCATTGAGCACATTCGGCGTGTGCGTGACGGGAATGCCGCGCTCGATCGCGGCGGCCACGTCGATGCCGTCATACCCCACACCCATCAGCGAAATGATTTCAAGCGCGGGCAACTGCTGCTGCAGCGCGCGCGGCACTTTCGATTCGCCGCCGCCCGCGATGCCGCGTATCTGCGGCGCAATCTTGGCGAAGGCCGCCGGATCGCTGTCGTGCAGGCGGTCGTGCACTTCAAAAGAAGCCTGCAACTGCGACATGAAAAAGGGCGCGAGCTTGGCGACGGAAAGGATGTGCGGGCGGGAGGAAGGAGCTGAAGAAGAAGAAGAAGAAGAAGAAGAAGGAGCTGCGGTCATGGTTTTTACTAGGGCTGGAATTCAATGGTATGACGATAATATGTTTAAAGACTTAAGGATTTTCCCGCATGAGCACACCTCCGAAGAAAAAACCCGCCCACGAACTTCGCAGCCAGCAATGGTTCGGCCGCCAGGACCGCGACGGCTTTGCCTACCGCAGCTGGGTCAAGGGCAAGGGCGTTCCACACGACCAGTTCGACGGCCGGCCCGTCATCGGCATCTGCAACACCTTCAGCGAACTGACGCCCTGCAACTCGCACTTTCGCACGATTGCCGAGCAGGTCAAGATCGGCGTCTATGAGGCCGGCGGTTTCCCGCTGGAGTTTCCGGTGATGTCGCTGGGCGAAACCCTGCTGCGCCCCACCGCCATGCTGTACCGCAACCTGGCCAGCATGGACGTGGAGGAAAGCATACGCGGCAACCCCATCGACGGCGTGGTGCTGCTGATGGGCTGCGACAAGACCACGCCCTCGCTGGTGATGGGCGCGGCCAGCGTCGACCTGCCCACGGTGGGCGTCAGCGGCGGCCCCATGCTCAGCGGAAAATGGCGCGGCCAGGAACTCGGATCGGGCACCGGGGTATGGAGCATGAGCGAGCAGGTGCGCGCCGGCACGCTCAAGCTGCAGGACTTCTTCGAGGCCGAAAGCTGCATGCACCGCAGCCACGGCCACTGCATGACCATGGGCACGGCTTCGACCATGGCCAGCATGGTCGAGGCGCTCGGCATAGGCCTGCCCGGCAATGCCGCCTACCCGGCGGTGGACGGCCGCCGCAACGTGCTGGCCCGCATGGCCGGCCGCCGCGCCGTCGAGATGGTGCATGAAGATCTCATACTCTCCAAAATCCTCACGCGCGAAGCGTTCGAGAACGCCATCAAGACCCTGGCCGCGATCGGCGGCTCGACCAATGCGGTGATCCACCTGATCGCCATGGCCGGCCGGATCGGCGTAAAACTCACGGTCGACGACTTCGACCGCCTGGCCAGCGAACTGCCCTGCCTGGTCAACCTGCAGCCCTCGGGCAAGTACCTGATGGAAGATTTCTGCTACGCCGGCGGCCTGCCGGTGGTGATGAAGGAGATCGCGCAGCACCTGCACACCGGCGCCATCACCGCCAACGGCAAAACCATCGGTGAAAACATCGCCGATGCGGAAAACTACAACACCGAGGTCATCAAGCCGCTGTCGGCGCCCTTCAAGGACAAGGCCGGCATCGCCGTGCTGCGCGGCAACCTCTCGCCGCGCGGCGCCGTCATCAAGCCCAGCGCCGCCACGCCCGCGCTCATGGTGCACAAGGGCCGTGCCGTGGTGTTTGAAACCATTGAAGACTTCCACGCGCGCATCGACGACGAAAACCTGGACATCGACGAAAACTGCGTGATGGTGCTGAAGAACTGCGGGCCCAAAGGCTACCCCGGCATGGCCGAAGTCGGCAACATGCCGTTGCCGCCCAAGGTGCTGCGCAAGGGCATCACCGACATGGTGCGCATCAGCGATGCGCGCATGAGCGGCACGGCCTACGGCACCGTGGTGCTGCACACGGCGCCCGAAGCGGCGGCCGGCGGCCCGCTGGCCCTGGTGCAAAACGGCGACATCATCGAGCTCGACGTGCCGAACCGCCGCCTGCACCTGCACGTGAGCGACGAGGAACTGGCCAGGCGCATGGCCGGCTGGAAGCCGCCCGAGCCGCCGCTGTCCTCGGGCTACTGGAAGCTTTACATCGACCACGTGCTGCAGGCCGACGAAGGCGTGGACCTGGATTTCCTGGTGGGCAAACGCGGCTCTTTTGTGCCGCGCGACAACCACTGAGCCGGGTACGGCGCGGGTACAGCACGGGTACGAGAGGGCAAGCACGCGGCGGGTACCATTGACGGTTTGAGGCGCGGCGTGTTTTCCCTGGATTTCTTCCTGCGGAAGAGCCCGCGCCGGGATGCCGCAAGCCGCCAGGAAACCCATGCAAGCCAGAAAATTCGATGTCGTCGCGCTAGGCGAAGCCATGGTGGAGTTCAACCAGACCGCCGCCGGCCAGCCCAACTACCTGCAGGGCTTCGGCGGTGACACCAGCAATGCCGTGATCGCCGCGGCGCGCGCCGGCGCCAGCACCGCCTACCTGACCCGCCTGGGCGGCGACACCTTCGGCCAGTCGCTGATGGCCTTGTGGGCCGCCGAGAACGTCTCCACGGCCGCCGTGCAGCAGGACGGCGAAGCCAGCACCGGCCTCTACTTCGTCACCCACGGGCCCAAGGGCCACGAATTCAGCTACCTGCGCGCGGGCTCCGCCGCCAGCCGCATGACGCCGGCCTGGCTGCAGCAGGGTGCGGCCGATGCCGTGCGCCAGGCCCAGGTGCTGCACGTGTCGGGCATCTCGCTGGCGATTTCCGCGAGCGCCTGCGACACGGCTTTTGCCGCGATGAAACTGGCCAGGGAGTCCGGCACGCTGGTGTCTTTTGATTCCAACCTGCGGCTCAAGCTCTGGCCGCTGGATCGGGCGCTGGCCTGCACCCGCCATGCGGTGTCGCTCAGCGACATCTTCCTGCCCAGCCTGGAAGACATCACCGCCCTCAACGGCATGACCGGCCCCGACGCGGTGGTGGACTGGGGCCATTCCCTGGGCGCCAAAACCGTGGTGCTCAAACTCGGTGGCGAAGGCGCATTGGTCAGCGACGGCGCGCGGCGCGAACGCGTGCCGGTGCATCGCGTCAAGCTGGTGGACGCCACCGGCGCGGGCGACTGCTTTTGCGGCAACCTGCTGGCGCGCATCGCGCAGGGCGACACAGTGTTCGAGGCCGCGCGCTATGCCAATGCGGCAGCCGCCCTCACGGTACAGGGCTATGGCGCCGTCGCGCCGCTGCCGCGGCCCGAACAGGTCAGGGCCTTGCTATGAGCCGCCTCCTCGCGGTCGACTGGGGCAGTTCGTCGCTGCGCGGCGCGCTGCTGGATGCGGACGGCGCGGCGCTTGATGAACGCTCCTTCGCGCGCGGCATCCTGACGGTGGAGGCCGGCGGCTTTCCCGCTGTGTTTGAAAGCTGCTTCGGCGACTGGATGACACCCGGCACGCTGTGCCTGATTTCCGGCATGGCCGGCAGCAAGCAAGGCTGGCGCGAAGCGCCCTACTGTGCCTGCCCCGCAGGCTTTGGCGCGATTGCCGCCGCGCTCGAATGGGTGGAGCCCGGCCGCATCGCCATCGTGCCGGGCCTCAGCATCGACAAGGCCGGCGTGCCCGACGTGATGCGCGGAGAGGAAACACAAATCTTCGGCGCCCTGCAACTGCTGGGCTTGAGCGACGCCCGCCTGGTGCTGCCCGGCACACACAGCAAATGGGCGACCGTGACGAACCGCCAGGTGACGGACTTCTCGACCTGGATGACCGGCGAGTTTTATGCGCTGCTGCGCCGCCATTCCATCCTGGCGCGCATGCTGCCCGAGGACGAACCCGCGCTGGACGCCGCAGCCTTCGAGCAGGGCGTGGCCCATGCGCTGGCCGGCCCCGGCCTGCTGAACACCGCCTTCAGCACACGCACGCTGTCGCTGTTCAGCCGCATGGCGACCGAAGCCCTGCCCAGCTACCTGTCCGGACTGGTCATCGGCGAAGAACTCAAATCACAAACACTGCCGCGCGGCGAAGCCGTGGTGGTGATGGGCGCCGAAGCGCTCACGGCCCGCTACGAATTGGCGCTGGCCCAGCTCGGCGTGCCGGTGAAGCGCGTGGGCGCGGGCGCCACCTGGCGCGGCCTGCGCGCCATTGCCGACACGCTGGGCTAACCCGGCCGCACTCCATCGATAGAACACCATGAACAACGCACACCAAAAATTTTCCAAGGCCCTGACCAACCTCCCCCTGGTCGCCATCCTGCGCGGACTCACGACGGCCGAGGCCTTGCCCGTCGGCCAGGCGCTGGTCTCCACCGGCTGGACGCTGATCGAAATCCCGCTTAACTCGCCGCAACCGCTGGACAGCATTGCCGCGATGGCCGGCGCCTACCCGGACGCCCTGATAGGCGCGGGCACCGTGCTGACGCCCGAGGACGTGCGCAATGTGCAGGCTGCCGGCGGCGAACTCATCGTCTCGCCCAACTTCAACCCCGTCGTGGTTCGCGAAGCCGCGCGCCTGGGCATGGTCTGCCTGCCCGGCGTGATGACGGCCAGCGAAGCCTTTGGCGCGCTGGAAGCGGGCGCGACCGGACTCAAAATTTTCCCGGCAGAGATGATCACACCCGCCGTGGTGAAAGCCCTGCGCGCGGTTCTGCCAAAGCAAACTCCCGTGATGCCGGTGGGCGGCGTCACGCCGGACAACATGGGCGCTTACCTCGCGGCCGGCGCCAACGGCTTCGGCATTGGCTCGGCGCTGTACAAGCCCGGCACCACGGCGGCCCAGGTGGGCGAGAACGCCAAGAACTTCATCGCCGCCTACACGGGTACCATGCGGGCATGAACATCACCTCCTCCGCGCCAGCACCCACCATCTCCTTCGGCCTGGCCGGCCGCGTCTGCATCGTCACCGGCGGTGCGCAAGGCATAGGCGAGGCCTGCGCGCGCCGCTTCGCGCGCGAAGCGGCTGTCGTGGTGATCGCCGACATTGATGATGCGCGCGGCGTGGCCCTGGCCAAAGAGCTGGACGGCCTCTATGTGCACTGCGACGTCGGAGACAAAGCCCAGGTCGATGCACTTGTCGCGCAAACCGTGGCCGCGCACGGCCGCATCGACGTGCTGGTCAACAACGCCGGCATCTTCAAGGCCGCCGAATTCCTCGACGTGACCGAAGCCGACTTCGACGCCGTGCTGCGCATCAACCTCAAAGGCTCCTTCCTGGTGGGCCAGGCCGTGGCACGCGTGATGGCGGCCGCCGGCAAAGGCAGCATCGTCAACATGAGCTCGGTCAACGGCGTGCTCGCCATTCCGACCATTGCCAGCTACAACGTCAGCAAGGGCGGCATCAACCAGCTCACGCGCGTGATGGCCCTCTCGCTGGCCGGCCAGGGCGTGCGCGTCAATGCGGTGGCGCCCGGCACCATCGCCACCGAGCTGGCCGCCAAGGCCGTGTTGACCAGCGACGAGGCCAAAGCCAAAATCATGAGCCGCACACCCTTGAAGCGGTTGGGCGAGCCGTCCGAGATCGCCGACACCGTGGCTTACCTGGCCAGTGATGCGGCCAGCTACGTCACCGGCGAAATCGTGGTGGTTGACGGCGGGCGCATGACGCTGAACTACACCGTGCCGGTGTAGGGCGGCTTGGTTCAGAACTGCAGCCGGTTCTTGCCATGCGAGTCCTTGTTTCTTCAGGTATTCGGGGTTCTGTTTTCGGCTGTTGGCTGTTCGGTATTCCTGTCTCCACCCCTTGTGGATGCGCCGAGGAGCGGAGGTCCAGACGGATCAGGGCAAAAACTTGTTTGAGCCGCAGGCGAGTTGTTTTTGACCCCGGCTGGACCGAGCACCGCAGGTTGCCCCGGAGCGCAGCGCAGGGGACGCAGCAACCAGGGTCGCCTTTTCTTTGGTGACTTTCTTTTGGCGAAGCCGGCGTGTGTCAAGGTAGTTGTCGCCTCGGGTGAACTTATGCCGCGAGATTTTGCCTTTGCGCTTGTTCGCGTTCCGGATTGAGGTACACGGCGTCTGCCAGGTGCCAGTTCCTGATCTGTGCGGACCAGCGTTGCGGATGGCGGTCC
>NZ_CALROB020000018.1:0-97623 GCF_943369675.1 Polaromonas sp. YR568
CCTTCCAGGCGCAGGCCCAGCAGGATCTGGGTGAGGGGATCGGGCCCCGCGGCGGGCAGGCCCGCACCTTCGTGGGGCGGCTGGATGACGGGCGTGAAAGTTCTGGAGGAATCGTCAAGCATTTCGGCTCTTTCGCCATGGGAAAGTGCCGATGCTAGGCCTAAGCTGGTCACCCTGTCCGCAACAAGGCTTCACATTCCATGTCATCCAATTCTTCTTCCGCCACCCTGGACCCGCTGGCTGCGGGCGCCATCCCCGCCGGCGATCCACCCGGCGAGGCCGCCGCGCTCTGGGCGGCGGTCGCTTCCCTCTCCCTCGGTGTATTCGGCCTGGTCACGGCGGAATTCCTGCCGGCCAGTCTGCTCACCGCCATGGCGGCCGACCTCCACGTCACGGCGGGCGCGGCCGGCCAGGCCGTCACGGCCACCGCCCTCGTGGGCGCGGTGGCCGCGCCCACCATTCCCCTGCTCACGGCGCGCTTTGACCGCAAGCGGGTGTTGCTGACGCTCACCGCGCTTTTGCTGGTGTCCAACGTGATGGCGGCCACGGCCGGCTCGCTCGCGGTGCTGCTGTTCGCGCGCGTGGTGCTGGGCGTCGCGCTGGGCGGTTTCTGGTCCATGGCGGCGGCGCTGGCCATGCGCCTGGTGCCCGAGCGGCTGTTCCCGCGCGCGATGTCGCTGGTGCTGACGGGCGTCTCGATTGCCACCGTCTGCGCGGCGCCGGTCGGCGCGTGGATGGGTAATCTGTGGGGATGGCGCAGCGCGTTTGTCGCGGCGGGCATCGTCGGTTTGGTGGCGTTTGTGGTGCAGCTGGTCGCCTTGCCGGCCCTGCCGCCGCGCGACCAGGCCAGTTTGAAGGGCTTGCGCGAGCTGCTCACGCGCGGGCCGGTGCGCATCGCGCTGCTGGCGGTGCTGCTGGTGATCTCCGGCCACTTCGCGGGCTTCACCTATATCCGGCCCGTGCTGGAAGACGTGACCAAGCTGCCGGTGGCGGCGATTTCCGCTGTGTTGCTGGGCTACGGCATAGGTGGCTTCTTCGGCAACTTCGCGGGCGGCTGGCTGGCGGGGCGCAGCGAGCGCCACGCCATCGTCGCCGGCAGCGCGATGATCGCCGTGCTGGCGGCGGCGCTGCTGGTGGGCGGCAGCTCCACCGTGGTCACCGCCGTGGCCGTGGCCTTGTGGGGCTTCGCCTTCGGTGCGTTCCCGGTCGGCTTCCAGACCTGGATAGTCCGCGCCGCGCCCGACCAGGCGGAAGCCGCGGGCGGCTTGCTGGTGGCGGCCTTCCAGATCGCCATTGCCACGGGCGCCATTGTGGGCGGCCTGATGGTGGACTGGACAGGCGCACTGGGCGCTCCCGCCTTTGCCATGGTGGCCGTCGCGCTTGGCGGCTTGCTGGCCTGGCGCAACGGCCCCGGTTCCCGCCGCGGCTGAACCGCAAAGCGCACGGAGGCCATCGTGAGCAATCCGAAACCCGACCCGAACACGCTGGGCGCGCCCGGCATGCCGGGCTTCACCCGCACGCGGGGCCGAGGCAAGCTTGTGGTGCGTCGGCAGGCGTAGCGGCAGGGGCGGCGGGCCCTGCTGGCCGGTTTCCTTTGCCGGCTTTTGCCTGCGATCCCAAGCCCATGGTTTGCCCGTTTGCGCTTCGCGGCGCAGCCATCTATGATGAAAAACCCGGGCTTCACCACGTACTTGGACCGCAATGTCGAACGCCATCAAAATTTTCCAGGGCCGTTTTGGTCGAGTCGCCTTGCTGGACATGAATGCCTCGCTGATAGGCCATGCGCACCACCATTGCCACATCCTGCTCAAGGCCGGCGGGGCTGACAGCGCGTTCTGGGTCAGGGGTGCGAGCCGGCCTTTGACGGCCGACACGGCCGTGCTGGTGAACGCCTGGGAACCGCACGCCTACACGCATGCGCCGCCGCAGGGAGAGCAGACCCTCATCCTGGCCCTCTACATCGAACCCTCCTGGCTGTCGGACATACAGCGCTCCTTGTCGCTGTCGTCGCACCCGCGCTTCTTTCCGGAGTCCTGCGTCAAGATCAACGCCCGCACACAAAAAATCGTCGAGGAGTTTGTGCTCGAGCTCTGGTGGGCCGATGAGGTCGCCGCCGCCCGGCTGGAGGACCTGCTCTTCAACCTGGTGATCTCCGTCATCGACAGCTACTCCGGCTGGCGGGACATCGCCGGGCTCCTGAAGTCGCGCCCGCCGTCGGCGATTGACCCGCGGACACGCAAGGTCATTACCCACATGCGCGAGAACCTCGCCAGGGATTTCGACATGGATGACCTGGCCAGTTATGCGGGCCTCTCACGGGCGCATTTCTTCTCGCTGTTCCACCGCGACACCCAGGTCACGCCGCTGGTGTATGCCAACGTCCTGCGTTTTGAAGCCGCCATCAAGGGGCTCTCCGATTCGACGATTCCCGTCGGCAATGTCGGCCATGAGCTGGGGTTCTCGACCTCCAGCCACTTCGCCCGGTTCTTTCGCCAGCACCTGGGCATCACGCCGTCCAACTACCGCCGCGCGGTGAACCTGTACGAGCCGCCCCGGGAAGAGACGCCCGTCTCCGACCTGCTTTAAACGCAGCCGTTCGCACTTCGCGAAGATGCCGTGATGCTGCGATGCAGCATCGAATCCACCGGATTAACCGGTCCAATACCAGACGATTTGGTCCTTTGCCGGACTTTCCTGTTCACGCCGCACGGTGATGCCTGCCTAAGCTCCATCAAGAGCAAAAAGCAGGAGACAGTGTGCAGAGTGAATCGACCGTGGCGCCGGCGCTGAGCCGGCCTGCGAACCTGGAGCATGTCGGAAAGTCCGTGGAGCGCGTCGAAGACGGCGCGCTGCTGACCGGGCACGGCCGCTTCGGCGACGACCTTGGTATCACCGCCGCGACGCTGCATGCCGCGGTGCTGCGCTCACCCCATGCGCATGCCGAGTTGCTGGGCGTCGATGCCGCGGCGGCGCTGCGGATGCCCGGTGTGCGCGCCGTGCTGACGGGTGAAGACGTCAGCTTATGGTCGCAGCCCTTTGTGGTCGGTGTCAAACAGCCCATGCAGCATTGGGCGCTCGCGACCGACCGCGTGAGGTATGCGGGAGAGCCGGTTGCGGTGGTCGTCGCGGAGAGCCGCTACCTGGCGGAAGATGCGCTCGACGCCATCAAGGTGAACTACCGCGGCCTGCCTTCGGTCGTGGACATCGAGCGGGCCATCGACCCTGAAGCGGTTGTGCTGCACGCGGACGTCGGAAGCAACATTGTTTCGGACCGCAGCTTTTCCTACGGCAACTGCGCCGACGCCTTTGCCACCGCGGACCACACGGTGTCCACCACGGTGCACTACCCGCGCAACTCCTGCACGCCCATTGAATGCGGTGTGGTGGTGGCGGAGCATCTCGCGGGCGACGCGGGTTACGACGTGCTGTCCAATTTCATGGGCCCTTTCTCGCTGCATGCGGTGATGGCCCTGGCGCTCAAGGTGCCGGGCAACAAACTCCGGCACCGCATTCCCCGCGACTCGGGCGGCAGCTTCGGCGTCAAGCAGGCGGTCTTTCCCTATGTGGTCCTGATGTGCCTGGCATCGCGCAAGGCGGGCGCGCCGGTCAAGTGGGTCGAGGACAGGCTGGAGCACCTGACGGCCGCCACCTCGGCGACGGCCCGCCTCACGCGCATAGAAGCGGCCGTGTCGGCCGATGGCCGCGTGCAGGCCATCCGCTACGACCAGATGGACGAGGTGGGCGCCTATGTGCGCGCGCCCGAGCCCGCAACCTTCTACCGCATGCACGGCGCGCTGACGGGCGCCTACGACGTGTCCAACCTGGAGGTGCGCAACCGCGTCGTGCTGACCAACAAGACGCCCACAGGCCTGGTGCGGGGCTTCGGCGGGCCCCAGGTGTACTTTGCGCTCGAGCGGCTAATGGACCGCATCGCCACGGAACTCGGTATCGACCCCTTCGAACTGAGGCGCCGCAACTTCGTCAAAAAAGAGCAGTTCCCCTTTCATGCGGCCGCGGGCGCGGTGCTCGATTCCGGCGATTACGCCAGGGCGCTCGATCTCGCGGCGGAACGCGCCAACATGCCGGCCCTTTACGCGCGCCGCGATGCCGCCAGGGCCGCCGGCATGCTTTACGGCATCGGCTGCGCCGCCATTGTCGAGCCGTCGATTTCCAACATGGGCTACATCAGCACGGTGCTGACGCCGGAGCAGCGCACCAAGGCCGGGCCCAAGAACGGCGCGATCGCCAGCGCCACCGTCGCCATCGACCTGCTGGGCGGCGTCAACGTCAACATCGCTTCCGCCCCCGCCGGGCAGGGCCACATGACGGTGTGCTCCCAGGTGGTGGCGGACGTGTTCGGGCTGCGGCCCGAAGACGTTGTCGTGAACGTCGAGTTCGACACCGCCAAGGATGCGTGGTCGGTGGCGGCCGGCAATTATTCAAGCCGGTTTGCCGGCGCGGTGGCCGGCACGGTGTTCCTCGCCGCGAACAAGCTGCGCGACAAGCTGGCGCGCATCGCCGGCGCGGCCTTCAATTGCAGCCCGGGCGAGATCAGGTTCGCGAACGGGAAGGTTTTCAACGCCAGCCTGCCCGCGCAGTCCCAGCCCTTCACCCGGCTGGCCGCCAGCCCGCACTGGGCCCCCGGGCTGCTTCCGCCGGATGTGGAGCCCGGCTTGCGCGAGACGGCGTTCTGGAGCGCGCCCACGCTGTCGGCGCCGGACGCCCATGACCGCGTCAACACCTCGGCCGCCTACGGATTTGTGTTCGACATCTGCGGCCTGCTGGTGGACCCTGAAACCGGCCGCGTGACGGTGGACCGCTACGTCACCGCCCACGACGCGGGAAAAATCCTGCATCCCGGCATGGCCGATGGGCAGATACGCGGCGCATTCGCGCAAGGCCTGGGCGCGGCCCTGCTCGAGGAGTTCCGCTACGCGCCCGACGGCGGTTTCCAGTCGGGCACGCTGGCCGATTACCTGATGCCGACGGCGTGCGAGGTGCCCGACCCGGACATCGTGCACATGGAGACGCCGTCGCCGTTCACGCCGCTGGGCGCCAAGGGCCTGGGCGAGGGCAACAACATGAGCACGCCGGTGTGCATTGCCAATGCGTTTGCCGATGCGCTGCGGCCGCTGCACGCAAGGATAGGGGACGTCAGCGACATCCGCCTGCCGCTGACGCCGTCCCGCGTGCTGGCCCTGGTCGCGGCCGCCGAAGCGCCGCCGCCGGCCGCGCTTGCCACATCGATGGCCGCCCGCCCGGCGCCCAAGGCCCAGGGCGGCCTGTCCCTGAATGCCAGCGGGGAAATCCGCATCGCGGCGCCGCCGGAAAAAGTCTTTTCCGTCCTGCTGGACCCCGCCGCACTCGCCAAGGTGATTCCCGGCTGCCATGAACTTTTGTCCACCGGGGACAACAGCTACCGCGCCGACGTGACCGTGGGTGTGGGGCTGGTGAAAGCGCGCTACGCGGCGGACATCGTGTTGTCCGAGATCAACGCGCCGCACAGCCTGAGGCTGGCCGGGCAGGGGACGTCGTCGCTGGGGACCGGCGCCGGAAGCGGGACCGTCCGCCTGGAAGCGACTGCGGAGGGGACCTTGCTGCACTACGACTACGCGGCGCAAGTGGGCGGGAAAGTCGCCGCGGTCGGCAGCCGCATGCTGGAAGGCGCGGCCCGCATCATTCTTGCCCAGCTGTTTGAATCGCTGGGCCGCCAGGCGACCGGTGAGGTGCAGGGGGCGCACGCGACCTGGTGGCTGCGCCTGAAAAAATTCTGGAGCCGCACACCATGAAGCCGCCCCTGTTTGACTACCTGCGGGTTGAGCAAGCCGACGAGGCCGCCGCGGCGCTGGCCCAGTACGGCGAAGACGCGCGCATCCTGGCGGGCGGGCAATCCTTGATGGCGGTGCTCAACATGCGGCTGGCCCAGCCGTCCCTGCTGGTCGACATCTCGCGAAGCCGGCAGCTGGCGGGCCTTCGCATCTCGGAGGGCCGCCTGTGCATAGGTGCGGCAGTGACCCAGGGCAGGGTGCAGGACATGGCCGGCCTGGCCAGGGATGTCCCGCTGCTGGCTTTGGCCATTCCCCACATTTCGCATTTCCAGATCCGCAACCGCGGAACCGTTGCCGGCTCCATCGCGCACGCCGACCCGTCGGCCGAACTGCCGCTGTGCCTGCTGGCCTTGAAGGGCGAGGTGGTGCTGCGCCGCGCCAAGGGCAAGCGGGTGGTGCCTGCCGCTGACTTTTTCACCGGCATGTTGATGACGGCGCGCCGGCCGGATGAATTGATCGAGGAAGTCAGGTTCCCCGTGGCGAGCCCCGGCACCGGCTATGGCTTTGAAGAGTTCTCGATGCGGCATGGCGACTTCGCGGTGTGTGCGGTGGCCGCCGTCGTTGATGCTCACAGCCTGCGCATTGCCGTCGGTGGCGTCGCCGACCGGCCCACCGCCCGCGACTTGCCGGTGCTCGGCGGCGGCGACCTGGAAGACGCCCTGAACGACCTCGCCTGGTCCCTGGAGGCCCGTGACGAACCGCAGGCCAGCGCGCAGCTGCGGCGGCAGCTCGTGCGGACGCTGGGCCGCCGCGCCGTTGAACAGGCCATGACAAACCGAACCTTGAACACGACCCCACGATGACTCTCAAAATGCCCCTCCCGATGGCGGCTGCGCACAAGCAGCCCATCCAGCTCACCCTCAACCGCAAAGCGCGCAGCGGCCACGCCCAGCCGCGCATGCTGCTCACCGACTTTCTGCGCGAGGAGCTGGGCGCCACCGGCACGCACGTGGGCTGCGAGCACGGCGTGTGCGGCGCATGCACCGTGCGCATTGATGGAATCGCTTGCCGGGCCTGCATGACCCTGGCCGTCCAGGTCGACGGGCAACACATTGAGACGGTGGAGGGCCTGGCCGATGCCGACGGTGTGATGAACGACCTTCAGCTGGCCTTCAAGCGGCACCACGCGCTGCAATGCGGGTTTTGCACGGCCGGAATTTTGATGTCGTGCGCCGACTGGCTGGGGCGGCTGCAGGCCCCGGGCGCCGCGCCCCGCATCCCTTCAGAGGCGGACGTGCGCGACATGCTGTCGGGCCATCTGTGCCGCTGCACCGGCTACACACCCATCGTGGCCGCCGTCATGGAAGTCGCCGCCGCACGCGCCGCCGCAAAGGAATCTCATGCTTGATCTCGGACGAACTTTTTTGCAGAGCGCGGAACGCAGCCCCGGCGCCCTGGCCGTGGTGGACGGAGACACCCGCCTGAGTTATTCGCAGTGGGCTCTGCGCATAGGCTCCGTGCAGAAGGCGCTGGCGGACCTGGGCGTGCGGCGCGGCGACCATCTTCTGTCGGCGCTGCAAAACAGGCTGGAAGCCGCCACCCTGCATTGGGCCTGCCAGTTCGCGGGCATTGTCATCACGCCCGTCAACTGGCGCGCGAAGGCCGACGAGATCGAATACTGCCTGGAGGACTCCGGGGCCAGGGTCCTGGTGTTTGAATCCGTCATGCAGGAGGCGATAGCCGCAGCGCGCTTGCCCGAAGGCGTCATCAAGATAGGCGTGGGCGAGGTTCGCGATGCCGCCGCGTCGTTCGGCGACTGGCTGGCAAGCCCGCGCATGCCCGAGCCGCTGGCTGGCCCGGAAGACCTGTCGCTGATGCTCTACACCTCCGGCACGACGGGAAAACCCAAGGGTGTGCCGCGACGCCAGCGCATAGAGCGCATGGCCGCACTGGCGCACGTCGCGCAGAACTGCTACGCCAGGTCGGAGCGCACGCTGGGCGTCATGCCGCTGTACCACACCATGGGTGTGCGCTCGCTGCTGGCCATGGCCCTGGTCGACGGCTGCTTTGTCTGCATGCCGAAGTTCGAGGCCCAGGCCGCGCTGGCGGCCATCGAGAAAGAAAAGCTGACGCATCTCTACCTGGTGCCGACGCTGTACCACGACCTGCTGTCGCATCCCGGGTTCGCCCGCTCGGATGTCTCCAGCGTCCGCAAGCTGGGGTTCGCCGGGGCGCCCATGCACGATGCCCTGCTGCACAGGCTGGTGCTGGCGTTCAGGCCCGAGCTCTTCGTCAACCACTACGGCAGCTCGGAGGTCTACACCTGCGCGATCAACCAGGACGCGGTGGCAAAACCCGGCTCGGCCGGAAAGGCCGGTATCAATGCACGCCTGCGCATCGTCAAGCTGGATGCGGTGGACCCGGAGATGACGGCCGCGCAGGGCACGGAAGGGCAAATCCTCGCCGAGCTTGCCGGCGACGAGGCCTTCGAGGGTTACCACAAGCGCCCCGACGCGAACGCCCGCAGCCTCAGGAGCGGCTGGTACTTCACCGGGGACACCGGCTACTTCGACGCGGACGGCGACCTCTTCGTCACGGGGCGTGTCGACGACATGATCATCAGCGGCGGGGAAAACATCTCTCCCGTCGACATCGAGTCGGTGCTGTCGCTGCACCCGTCCATCGACGAGGTGGCCGTAGCGGGTTTGCCCGACGAACGCTGGGGCCAGCGCGTGGTCGCGTTCGTGAAGACCCGCGAGCCGGTGGCCGCCGACGCCCTCGATGCCCATTGCCGCACCTCGGACCTGGTGAACTTCAAACGACCCAGGGAATACGTGTTTGTGCGCGAGATTCCCAAATCACCCGTCGGAAAAATCCTCCGGCGAAAACTGGTCGCCGGCGAATTCGACACGGACCCACGTACGGTTTTGCCCGGACCCGGCCATTGACTTTCAACCCACCAAGGAACGCAACAGTGAAATTGAACGATCTCCCCCATCAGCTGAACAGCCTGCCGCAGGAACTGGACGGGTTCACGGTCACCGTCGACGAAAAGCGCGAGCGCGCGGACATTGTCCTGTCCCGCCCGCCGCTCAACGTCATCAGCATGACGCAGCGCGAGCAGCTGCGCCTGGTTTTTGAAGCGCTGGACGGCGACGAGCGCGTGCGCGTCATCGTGCTGCGCTCGGAGGGCGAGCACTTCTCCAGCGGCGGCGACATCCGCGGCTTCCTCGAGGCTTCGCCCGAGCATGTGTCCAGGCTGGCATGGAACATCGCCGCGCCGGCGCGCTGCTCCAAGCCGGTGATTGCCGCCGGCCGGGGCTACTGCTTCGGCGTGGGCTTTGAAATTTCCCTGGCCTGCGATTTCCGGCTGGTGACGCCGACGACGCTGTATGCCCTGCCCGAACAAAAACTGGGGCAGATCCCCGGTTCCGGCGGCTCGGCCCGCCTGCAGAAGATGGTGGGCATCACGCGCACCAAGGACATCGTCATGCGCTCGCGCCGGATATCCGGTGTGCAGGCCGCGGAGTGGGGCGTCGCCACCGAATGCGTCCCGGACGCCGAACTGGAAGGCGTGACCGACGCGCTGGTCAACGAGCTGCGGGCTTTTTCCCCGCTGGCCCAGCGCACCGCCAAAAAACTTCTCAATGACACCGAGGACTCCCCCCTGTCCATCGCCATTGAGCTTGAGGGGCACAGCTATTCACGCTTGCGGAGTTCGGAAGACTTCCGCGAGGGCGTGGAGGCCTTCCATGCGAAGCGCCGTGCGAATTTCACCGGTAAGTAAAGAAGCAGGCAGCAACCCCGTGCAACGGGACCATCAACCAGAAACCAGGAGACAAGAATGAAGATGTACAGACTCACCGCTCTGGCGGTGCTTTGCTCGGCCCCGATACTTGCGGCGGCCCAGGCCGGCCCCGTCAAGATCGGCGTCGTCACCCCGTTGTCGGGCACCTATGCGGGCATAGGCCAGCAGGTCCGGTGGGGCCTCGACCTGGCCGCCGCTGAAATCAACGCGGCGGGCGGCATCGACGGCCGCAAGCTCGAACTCCTGTACGAGGACGAAGAGGCGAACCCGGCCGTCGCGACACAGAAGGCCGAAAAGCTCTTCCAGGTCAACAAGGTGGACTTCCTCACGGGAACCGTCAACTCCGGCTCGACGCTTGCGGTGGGGCAGGTCGCGGAGCGCAACAACAAGCTGATCGCGACGACCGTGTCGTTTTCCGACGCCATCACCACCGACAAGTGCTCGCCCAACGTGTTCCGCGTGAACGCCCGGGCCGGCATGCAATCGGCCGCGCTCGCCGAATGGCTGGCCAAGGAAAAACCGCAGGCCAATGTGTTTTACCTCGGGCCTGACTATGAGATGGGCCGCAGCACCGTCGCCGCTTTCAAGAGCGCGGCCGAAGCCAAGGGCTCAAAGACGGTGGGTGAGGTCTACGCACCGCTGGACAACAAGGATTACTCCCCCTTCTTCGGCCAGATCCGCTCGACCAAACCCGCCGTGATCTACACCTCGATGGCGGGGAACGACACGGTTCGCCTGTTCAACCAGATGGCCGAGTTCGGCGTGAGCCGCAACGTGCAGGTGGTGGGCGCCTCGGGAACCATCACGTCGCAGAACGTCACCGCCATCGGCAAGGCCGCGGACGGCTTCGTCACCGGCGTCGGCTATTCGCCGAACATCGACAGCGCGGAAAACAAGAAATTCCTGGCCAGCTTCACCGCCGCCTACAAGGCCCAGCCCGACCTCTACGGCGCGGACTCGTACGGCGTGCTGTTCTTCTACAAGGCCGCGGTGGAAAAAGCCAAGAGCACCGACACCGCCAAAGTCCGGGAGGCCATGCGCGGCCTGCAATGGGCCACGCCGCAAGGCATGAAGACCATGCGCGCGGGCGACCACCAGGCGATGCAGGACATGTACGCGGTGCGCGTCAAGGGCGGCGACTTCGAGATCGTCGGCAAAGTGGCCGGCGCCCAGGCCATAGGCGCGGACACCTGTACCAGGTTCTAGTCGATCAACCGTGGCGCCCGGCCCGGCCGGGCGCCACTTACGGGGAGCCGAGATGGCAGAGTTGTTTGAGTGGCTGCAGTTTGTGCTGGCGCCGCAGGTGATCAATGGCGCGTCCATTGGTGTCGCGGTGGTGTTGATGGCGCTGGGGCTGACCATTATTTTTGGCCTGCTGGACGTGATCAACATGGCGCATGGCGAGTTTTATGCCATAGGCGCCTACGCCGCCGTGGCCTTGCTGGGGGTCGGGGTGCCGTTCTGGTGGGCGCTGTTCCTGACGCCCTTGATGATGGCCGTCCTCGGTTATGTCACGGAGCGGGCGCTCATCCAGCGGGTGTTTCATTCAAAGGACCGGCACACGCTGACCTTGCTGCTGACCTTCGGGCTGGCGATTGTGCTTGAGGATGCCCTGAAGATTGTGTTCGGTGCCAATCCTCTGCGGCTTGAGGCGCCGATCTCGGGCGCCAGTGAATTCCTCGGCCTGTATTTCCCGAATTACCGGCTCTTCGTCATGGCGGTCGGCAGCCTGGTGATAGGTGTTGTCTGGGTCGTGGTGTTCCGCACGCGGCTGGGCGCCATGGTGCGCGCCGCAGCCTACGACAGGAACATGACCGCATCGCTGGGCGTTCCGGTCAGCGTGGTCTACGCCGGCACCTTCGCGTTCGGTGTCGCCCTGGCGGGCCTGGCCGGCGCCTTGCTTGCGCCCATCTACTCGGTGTTCCCGACCATGGGCAGGGACTTTGTCCTCATCGCTTTTTCGGTGGTGATCATTGGCGGCATGGGCTCCATCAAGGGCGCCGTCATCGCCGGGCTGGTCCTCACCCAGATTCAATCCATCTCCAGCCTGTACATCTCGCCGGTCTGGAGCGACCCGCTGCTGTTCGCCATCATGGTGATCGTCCTGATGTGGCGGCCCCAGGGTCTTTTCGGGAGGCTCGGACATGCATGACGCCCTTGCGCCCTCCAAGGCGGCACCGGCCGGCGCCGCGTCGCCCAGGAAACCCGCAACGCTTTTTGCCTGGGTGTTTTTTGGCCTGGCCCTGGTGTTCGCGGCCCTGGCCGCGATTCGCGGCGACGTGTTCTTCCTCCGACTGGCCTGCGAGGCGCTGATCTTCGGCGGGCTGGCCATGTCGGTGGACCTGCTGCTAGGCCGGACCGGGCTGCTGCCCCTGGGGCAGGCGCTCTTTTTCGGCTTCGGCGCCTATGTTTCGGCCCTGGTGCTCAAGCATGCGATCCCGTCCTTCTGGCTGGCGCTGCTGGTCACCCTGCTTGCCACCACGGTGGTGGGAGCGATCGCCGGGCTGATTGCGATCCGCGCCAAGGGTGTGTACTTCGGTCTGATCAGTTTCGGGCTGGCCCAGGTGGTCTCCAAGGTCGTCTTCAACACCCGCGAGCTGGGGGCTTCCGACGGCATCATCGGCGTACCGGTTCCGCAGATCTCTTTCGTGTTCTTTTCGGTGGACGCGGCCAGCCCGGTCGGGTTTTTCCTGGTCGTGCTGGCTTTCACGGCGGTGCTTTACCTGGGCCTCACCTATTTGCTGGGAACGCCTTTCGGCCACCAGCTGGCCGCCATCAAGGCGAACGAGAGCCGCGTTCCCTTTCTGGGCTTCGATCCCTGGCACTACAAGCTTGCGGCCTTTGTGCTGGCGGCGGATGTGGCGGCCCTCTCAGGCGCCTTGTATCCGATGCTGCGGGGCTTTGTGTCGCCGGAGCTGATGTTCTTCCAGGTGTCGGGCAACGCCATCATCAACGTGCTGGTGGGCGGCACCGGAACGTTGATCGGGCCCTTGTACGGGACTGCCATC
This sequence comes from Polaromonas sp. YR568, assembly GCF_943369675.1. Taxonomy (GTDB): domain Bacteria; phylum Pseudomonadota; class Gammaproteobacteria; order Burkholderiales; family Burkholderiaceae_C; genus Polaromonas. Next base: position 12,585 of record NZ_CALROB020000018.1, read on the forward strand.
CTGACCCTGCTGCGTTCCGTCATAGGCACGGTGACGGAGCACCACCAGCTTGTGATCGGCGTGATCTTCATCGTGTCGGTGATTTTCTTTCCGCGCGGGCTGATCGGCTACGCGATCGAGGCGCTTGCCCGCAGGAACTCGCGCAAAGGACACCCCAAATGATGCAAGAGCTTGAAACCCCGGGCGCAGCGCAGGCGGACGCACTGCTGTCCGTCAGCGACCTCACGGTGCGGTTCGGGTCCCTGGTCGCCGTCAACAAGGTCAGCTTTGAGGCCGGACGCGGGAAGATCACTTCGCTGATCGGGCCGAACGGCGCCGGGAAGAGCACGGTTTTTAATCTGGTCAGCGGGGCGATCACGCCCAGCGCCGGCGTGGTGAGCTTTGACGGCCGTGTGTTGACTGGCGCCGGGCCGAACCAGATGCTGGCGGCCGGGCTGGCCCGCTCCTTCCAGATCACCAACCTGTTTTTTGAACTGAGTGTGCGGGAGAACCTTCGCCTGGCGTCGCAGTTCCTCGAGCGCGGACGCGGCTTGCTGCGGCCCATCGCCAGCAGCCGCGCCGCACTCCAGCGCGTGGACGAACTGGTCGAGCAGTTCAACCTTGCCAAAAAGACGGAAGAACTGGCGGGCTTTCTGTCGCACGGCGAACAGCGCCGCCTGGAGATCGCGGTTGCGCTGGCCTCGCGCCCCCGCATGCTCTTGCTGGACGAGCCGACCCAGGGAATGAGCCACACCGACACGCAGGAAACCGGCGCCATGATCCGGCGGCTGGCCGCCGGCTCCCTGACCATCCTGCTGGTCGAGCACGACGTGGACCTGGTGATGAGCCTTTCGGACCACGTGGTCGTCATGCACCAGGGGCAGAAGCTCTACGAGGGGACGCCCCAGGACGTGAGGCGCAATCCCGCCGTCCAGTCCGCCTACTTTGGAGATGCAGCGCATGCTTGAGCTCACCAACGTGCATACCCATTACGGCCTGAGCCATGTGCTGCAGGGCGTGTCGCTTCGTGTGGGGGCCGGCGAAGTCGTCGGCCTGTTCGGGCGCAACGGCGTCGGCAAGACCACCGTCATGAAAACCATCGCCGGCTGGCTGGCGCCCACGCAAGGCGCCATCACCCTCGACGGAAAACCGATAGGCGGCGTTTCCCCCGATGTCATCTGCCGCCGCGGCGTGGGCTTTGTGCCGGAAGACAGGCGCATATTTCCGGGGCTGACGGTCGAGGAAAACCTGGTGCTGGGATTCATGCAGTGCCCGGGGCGCTCACGCAGCGAGTCCAGGCGCCGCATCAGCGAGCTGTATGAGCAGTTCCCGCGCCTGGGCGAGCGCCGGTCCCAGATGGGGACCACCTTGTCGGGTGGCGAGCAGCAGATGCTGGCCATGGCCCGGGTGCTGGCCGGCGAACCCAGGCTGCTGCTGATCGACGAACCCACCGAGGGGCTGGCCCCGAAGATCGTCGATGAGATATTCCGCATCATCGACGGCCTGCGGCTCAGGGGCATTCCCATCATCCTCGTCGAGCAGAACGTCCGCCGCGCCATCGACATTTCCACGCGCTTCTATGCGCTGGAGCGCGGAATGGTCACGCTGGAAGGCGACGCCTCGGATGCCGCGCATCGCAGCGAGCTGTTCCAGCGGATTGCCGTGTGACGGGATGAAGCGGCGAAGGGCGCAAGGAAGGTGGCTTCCTTGCGCCTTCCCCGCGCGAAAGGCGCTTACAGCGAGGTGATGCCGCCGTCCGCCACCAGGTCTATGCCCGTGGAGTAGCTGCTGTCGCTGGATGCCAGGAACAGGATGGCGGCGGCCATCTCTTCGGGCTTGCCCATGCGGCCCATGGGCGTCATGTTGCGGAACATCGCGCGTGCACCGTCGGCCTGTTCCTTGTCGGGGAACTGGACTTCGATGATGGGCGTCTCAATCACACCGGGGCTCAGCGTGTTGACGCGAATGCCGCGGTCCTTCAGTTCATGCGCCCAGGTCCGCGAGAACGAGCGGATGGCGGCCTTGGTGGCGGCGTAGGTGCCGTAGGCCGGGTAGCCCTTGACGTTCATGCCGGAGCTGACCAGCACGATGGCGCTGCCGTCGGCCAGCAGCGGCAGCGCCTTGGCCACCGTGAAATAGGTGCCGCGAACATTGGTGTCGAAGGTCTTGTCGAAGTGCTCCGCGGTCGCCTCTGCAAGCGGCTGGAGTTCGACAAAGGCCGCGTTCGCGACGATGACGTCGAGGCGGCCCTTCTCTGCGCGGATCTTGGCGTACAGGCGGTCGAGGTCGGCGAAGCTCGCGATGTCGCCCTGCACGGTTTCGGCCTGGCTTCCCAGCAGTTCACGCGCCTTGTCGAGTTCGTCCTTGCGGCGGCCGGTGATGTAGACATAAGCGCCTTCCTTGATGAAGGCCTGCGCGGTGGCCAGGCCGATGCCGCTGCTGCCGCCGGTGATGAGGGCGATTTTGTTGTGTAGCTTTCCCATGATGGATCCTTGAGGGTGAGAGTTGAACGAGCCGGCCAGGCAGTGGAATCACTCGCTGGCCGTGCCCTTAGTCTGGGGTCGCATGCGGCCCGCGATAAGGCCGCGCGGCGGCATACAAGCTATGCCGCCGGTGAATGGGCGGTGTACGGGGTTGCCGCCTGCCTGGCGGGGGTGTCCCATAATGCAAGCCACAACCTTCCCCTGGAGAGCCGCTTCAAATGGACAGAATCGATGTCATGCGTTTGTTCCTGCGGGTCGCAGACACCGGCAATTTCTCCAAGGTCGCGCGCGAGTCCGCCATCAGCCAGCCGACGGTCAGCAAATTGATCGCCGGCCTTGAGCTCAAGCTCGGGGCCCAGTTGCTGCGCAGGACCTCGCGCGGCCTGAACCTCACCGATGCGGGGCAGGATTTCTACGAGGCGGCTACCGAGATCGTGCAAAGCGTGGACGACGTGGAGGCGCGCGTCGGCAAGGGCGAGGCCTCACCCGCCGGCCTGGTCCGCGTCGCGCTTTCACCGGCCTTCGGCCGCATGCAGATCGTGCCGCGGCTGCCGGAATTTTTCGCGCGTTATCCGGACGTGTCGGTGGACTTTGACGTCTCGCAGCGCTATGTGAACCTGGTGGAAGACGGCCTGGACCTCGCCATCCGCATGGGGACGCTCAGCGATTCAACCCTGATGGCGCGGCGTATCGGCAGCATGGCCTATATGACCGTGGCCGCGCCCGCCTACCTGGAGCGCGCCGGCGTGCCCCAGACGCCGGACGAGCTGAAGGACCACCGCTGCATCGCCTTCATGGCCAAGGACGCGCCCAGGCCCTGGCAGTTCCAGGGCGCGTCAGGCCCGGTCGAGTATGTGCCGCAAGGCCCCCTGCGCAGCAACGATGCGGAATACATCCGGGCGGGCGTTCTGGCCGGCCTGGGCATTGCGCACAACGCCGGGTGGCTCTATGCCCGGGACGTCGACGAGGGCCGTCTTGTGCCCCTGCTCCAGGGCTATGCGCCCGCACCCTTCCCCATCCATGCGGTGTGGCCGGGCAGCCGGCGCCTGCCGGCCAAGACACGGGTGTTCATTGAATTCCTGGCGGAGCTGTTCGCCGAAAACCCGCTCCTCAAAATCCGCTAGCCCGGCCGGCCGGCGCCTCAGAAGAGGCCGGGCATGCCGCCACGGCATAGGACCTATAGCCCCGCCCGGCCTTCCGCCAGCGGGGCGCCGAACCTACATTTCATACCAGGGCGCCGCGACAGGACGTGACACGAAGTGGCACAAGCGGTACCCCAAGCCCCCGAGCTTTTCTTGGGGAACCGATCTACCGGAGTATGAAAATGATTGACGAAAACGGCCCCCACTACTTTGTCGCCTTCCAGACGCCGGGCCCCAACTGGGTCCAGGGCGTGAAATACAACGAACAGCCCGAGTTCATGGGCCACGTCGGCTACATGATGAAAATGCAGGAGCAGGGCCTGACGGTGCTGAGCGGCCCCTTCATGGAGAAAGCCGGCGGCCTGAATGGCGTGCTGGCCGACGGTGGCATGACCATCTTCAAGGCCGCCGATCTTGCGGAAGCCACCAGGATCGGGAACGACGACCCGACGGTGCAGTCCGGCATGTTGAACGTCGACGTGAAGATGCTCTGGGTGCCCTTTCACACCTGATCGCCGCGCCACCCGCCCCGAAAAAACGCGCGGGCAGGCGCGCCGCCTAAAGTTCTTCCCTTCGCTGCCGATAAGAAAGCAGTAAGCATTCTTTCGATTGCACGGCCGATGCGGTACTTGCTGATCGACTGTTTCAACCAAGGGGAGAGAAAAAAGTGAATATCGCAAACCTGAAAATAGGCCAGAAACTGATGCTCAGTTTCGGCGCCGTGATCGCATTGCTGCTGCTACTGGCAACCCTGGCCCACACCCGGGTGTCGGGGATGAGCGAAGACATCCACTTGATGAATACGGACCGCTATCCCAAGACGGTGCTGGCGCACACGGTCAAGGATGAGCTGAACGAAACCGCCCGCAACATGCGCAACCTCCTGCTGATGAGCGATGCGGAGGAGATCAAAAAGGAGTTTGCCAACATCGAGGAAAGCACGCGCATCATTGTTGATTCGCTGGAAAAGCTCGACAAGATGATCACTTCGGCCAAGGGCCGTGAGCTGATGCAGGCCGTGAATGCGTCGAGAGCCTTGTTTGTCACCCAGAGGACCGCCTTTATCGCGCTGGCCAAGGAAGGAAAGAAGGACGAAGCGCTGGCGCTGTTGATCAAACAGCTGCGGCCGACCCAGCTGGCCTATTTCGCCGTGCTGGACGACATCATTGAGCTCCAGTCCGGCCTGATGGTGGAGTCGGGCAAGGAATCGTCGGCCCAGGCCAGCCAGACACGGATGCTGCTCCTGCTCATTTCCGGAGTGGCCGCGGCCGTCAGCATCGCGCTGGGCCTGCTGGCGACGCGCAGCATCACGCGGCCGCTGAACGAGGCGGTCGCCATCGCCCGGCGCGTGGCCGACGGCGACCTCTCGGCAACCATTGAGGTCACCACGAAGGACGAGACCGGGCAGATGCTGCAGGCCCTCAAGGACATGAACGAAAGCCTGGCCGGCATCGTCAGCGACGTGCGAAGCGGCACCGACACCATCGCGACGGCGTCCAGCCAGATCGCCACCGGCAACCACGACCTGTCGTCGCGCACCGAAGAGCAGGCCAGCTCGCTCGAAGAGACGGCCGCTTCGATGGAAGAGCTGACCAGCACCGTCAAACAGAACGCCGACAACGCCAGGCAGGCGAACCAGCTGGCGGTTTCCGCCTCCAGCGTGGCCGTCAGGGGCGGCAGCGTGGTCGCCGAAGTCGTCGGCACCATGGGCGCGATCAATGCGTCGTCCAGGAAGATCGTCGACATCATTGGCGTGATTGACGGGATTGCTTTCCAGACCAACATCCTGGCGCTCAACGCCGCTGTGGAGGCCGCGCGTGCCGGCGAGCAAGGCCGCGGTTTTGCCGTGGTCGCCGCCGAGGTCAGAAGCCTGGCGCAGCGCAGCGCCGCCGCCGCGAAAGAAATCAAGACCCTGATCAGCGACTCGGTCGACAAGGTCGAGGAAGGCAGCAAGCAGGTCGCCGAAGCCGGCAAGACCATGGACGAGATCGTCGACAGCGTCAAGCGCGTGACCGACATCATGGCCGAGATCACCGCGGCCAGCCAGGAACAGACTTCGGGCATAGAGCAGATCAACCAGGCCATCACGCAGATGGACCAGGTCACGCAGCAGAATGCCGCGCTGGTCGAGGAAGCTGCCGCGGCCGCCTCCTCGCTGCAGGAGCAGGCCAGCGGCCTGTCGCAGCTGGTCAGCGTGTTCAGGCTGCGCGCCGGGCACGAGCAGCGCGGCGTGGCGCAACGCGGAAGTGCGAACAGGCCGGTGGATACGCCCCGGCAGCCGCCGCAGGCCTGGAAGGCGATCGCCGCTTCCTGACATGTCATCAAGAGGTCTCCCGGGGCGGCTCCAATCAACACGGAAATCCCGGGCCATCCCATGCAACACAGTTTTATTTACCGCCACCAGATCGTCACCATCCATATGCGCCGGCATGACGAGCAATGGATGTCGCGACAACAGCTGGAAGGAACACTTCTTGGCGAGGGCCGGCATACCGGTACGGCCGAGCGCGCCCTGCACGAAGCGTCGCAATCCGCTTGCCGGAAGATAGACGAAGACCTGGAGCGGACCGCCGGCATGCCCTGCGCGGCGCCGCACGGCAGGGTCCGCGCACCGGAAGGGCGGCTGGGCACTCCAGGCGGCGCCTGAGCCCCCGGGAGGCGGCGCGGATCAGCGCGCTTCGGCGGCCCACTGCACGGCGTCCGCGCCGGCCGGGATGTGCAGCGGGGCCGATGGGTCGGTCGCCGCGAGCCAGACGGCCTCGGCGACGTCCGTGGCGCGCGTTCCCGGGCCGGTGGACGCCATCATGCGGGCGATGGCCTGCTTCATGAATTCGCCGTAGGCCGCGTCCTCGATGCCGCGCAGCCCGGCGCGCGCGGTCTCGCGGAAGTTGGTCTCGCCCGACGAGCCGGGCAGCACGATGCGCACGCGCACGCCGAAGGGTTCGGCCTCGGCCGCCAGCGATTCGGTGAACGCGTTCACCGCCGCCTTGGCGGCGCGGTACACGCCGACCAGGGGCAGCGGCTTGTAGGTCACGCTCGAAGTCACGTTGACGATGACGCCGGATTGGCGCTCGCGCATCTGCGGCAGCACGGCCTGCGTGACCGCCATGGTGCCGAAGGTGTTGGTCTCGAACAGCGCGCGCACCGTCTCCATGCTGGTGAGCTCGAAGGGCGCGGGCGCGCCGAAGCCGGCGTTGTTGACGAGCACGTCGATGGGCCCCGCGGCCTCGATGGCGCGGCGAATGCTTTGCGCATCGGTGACGTCGAGCTGCAGCACGCGCAGTCGGCCGGACGGCGGCAGCAGGTCTTCGCGCGGCGTGCGCATGGTGGCGATCACGCGCCAGCCGCGTTCGAGGAAGTGGCGCGCGGTCTCCAGGCCGAAGCCCGAGGAGCAGCCGGTGATGAGGATGGTTGGCATGGAAGTTCTTTCATGTGATGGGTGATTCACCGACGATAGGCCGCCAGGCCCGGACTTGCTACCATCGAGGGTCCGTATCTCATGTTCAGGAGTCCGACCATGGTGGATCCACTGGCCGAGGTGGTGTCGCTGCTGCAGCCCGCCGCCCGCTTCGCCAAGCAGGTCGTCGGCGCGGGCGCGTGGCGAATCCGCCGCTCGGACGCCGGCCAGCCTTTTTATTGCGTCGTGCTGGAGGGCGGCTGCCGCCTTGCGCTCGGCAAGGATGAGCCGGTCGAGCTGCAGGCCGGTGATTTTGTGCTCATCCCCGCGGCCTTCGGCATTGCCATGTCAAGCCTGGCGCCGCCCATTGGCGTGGCCGACTCCATGCCCGTCGAAGTGGGCCAGGGGCTGTTCAGGATAGGCGCGCAGCAAGGCCCGACGGACCTGCGCATCCTGGCGGGCCACTGCAGTTTCGGTTCGCCCGACGCGGCCCTGCTGGTCCCGCTGTTGCCGCAGCTGGTGCACGTGCGCGGCGAGCAGCGGCTTGCGACGCTGGTGCAACTGGTGAGCGATGAGACGCGCGGGCAACGGCCGGCGCGCGAAGTGGTGCTCGCGCGCCTGCTGGAGGTGCTGCTGATCGAGGCCCTGCGCTCGGCGGCCGGCACGGCGGCGTCGCCGGGCCTGGTGCGCGGGCTGGCCGACGCGCGCCTTGCGGCCGCGATACGCGCCATGCACGAGGCGCCGGCGCGGGCCTGGACCGTCGCGGAGCTGGCGAAGGAGGCGGCGCTTTCGCGCTCGACCTTCTTCGAGCGCTTCAGCCGCACCGTCGGCCTGACGCCCATGGAATACCTGCTGGCCTGGCGCATGGCCCTCGCGAAGGACCTGCTTCGCCGCCGCAAAGCCGGCATTGCCGAAATCGCCGAGCGCGTCGGCTACGGCTCCGCGAGCACCTTCAGCGTGGCCTTCACCCGCCACGTCGGGCAGTCGCCCACGCAGTACGCGCGCGGGCTGGCAGCCGCGGAATAAGCCGGCTGCTTGACATTAACCTACTAGTTGGTAGACTACCGCCCATGGAACCAGAACTCTCTTCGCGGGCCGGCGAAATCATCACGCGCGCCCAGGCGCTGCTGGCGGCGGGCGGCTACAACGGCTTCAGCTATGCCGATATCTCGGCGTCGGTGGGCATCAGCAAGGCCAGCGTCCATCACCATTTCCCCGGCAAGGCTGACCTTGTGCAGGCCGTGGTGAGGCGCTACCGCGAGCAGGCGCGCACAGGCTTGGCCGCCATGGAGAGCCAGATCAGCGACCCGCTGGCGCAACTTCAGGCCTATACGGGGTACTGGGCGGCCTGCATCCTCGACAGGTCCTCGTCCTTCTGCGTCTGCGCGATGCTGGCGGCTGAACTGCCCGCGATCCCCGAGCAGGTGGCCGACGAGGTCAGGGGGCATTTTTGCGACTTGGCGGCCTGGCTCGCGGGTGTGCTGGAGAAGGGCGCCGCAAAAGGCGTCTTCCGGCTGCGTGCCGATCCGGAGCCGGAAGCGATGGCCCTGATGGCGACGGTCCACGGCGCGATGCTGTCGGCCCGCGCGCTTGGCGACCCGGAGGTCTTCGCCACCATCGTGGCGGCCAGCGTGGAGCGACTGACCCGCGCCTGAACGGCGGCACGCCCTGGCCTCAAGCGGCCATGCGTGCCTTTTTTTTCGCCTCACAACCTACCTACTGATAGATAGCGATTTTCCCCTTGCTCAACACCGCCGCCGCAAAGGCGCGTCGGCTCTCTACTTTCATTTCACAGGACAAACTCATGACTGACACAAACACCCAACCCACTTCCCCGCAGGGAAACCAGTGGCTCAAGCCCTACTATTTTTCGCGGGCGGCCTTCTCGGCCGTCTGGGTGCTGGCCGCCTTTACGGTGGGCAAAAGCATGCCGGGCGCCGCCGCCGCGCTGCTGCTGGTTTATCCCGCCTGGGACGCCGCGGCCAATTTTGTCGACGCGCGGCGTAATGGGGGACTGCAAAAAAATCTTCCCCAGTCGCTCAACATGGTGGCAAGCGGCGTAACGGCCGTGGGCGTTGCGATCGCACTCGGGATCAGCATGAACGCGGTGCTCGGTGTGTTTGGCGTCTGGGCCGTGCTGTCCGGCCTCTTCCAGTTGGCAACTGGCGTGCGGCGCTGGAAACACCATGGCGCGCAGTGGGCGATGATCGCCAGCGGCGCGCAGTCGGCGCTGGCCGGCACCTTCTTCGTCAGGCAAGCGACGGCCCCCACGGTGCCCGGCATCACCGACATCGCCCCTTACGCGGCGTTCGGCGCCTTCTATTTCCTGCTCTCGGCCCTCTGGCTTGTGGTGTCCGACATGCGGCGCCGGAAACCCGGGTCCATCCAGGCTTGATGCCTTGATCGTCCGCACGCGGACCGGCCGGGTCAGGTCCCGGCCGAATTCAACAAGGGACGCGGCGGGCCATCACGTTCCCTCGCCGAGGTCGCGGCCCAGGTTCCACAGCCGCAGCGCGATATGGATTTCCAGCGCGCGCGTCGCGTTGCCCCAATGCCCGATCAGGTCTTCGACGGTGGCCAGCCGCTGCCGCATGGTGTTGACGTGGATGCCCAGTCGTTCGGCCGCCGCCCTGGCGTTCTGGTTGCTGTCGAAATAGCTCAGCAGCGTGGTCGCCAGTTCGGAGCCGCGCTTCTGGTCGTGCGCCGTCAGCGCGCCTATGGTGGTGTCCAGGAAGGCGGCCAGGCTGGCCCGGTCGTGCGTTTCGAACAGGGTTGAATACAGGGCCAGTTCGTTCTGGCCGACGATGCGCCCGCGCACGCCTATGCGCCCCAGCACGGGCAGGGCCCGCCGCAAGGTCAGGTGCGCGGCCGGTATGTCGGCGGGGCCGGCGAGGGGCCGCGACACCACACCGCGGTAGTCGGCGCCCAGGTTGGCGCTCGCCAGCCCGGCGACGGTGCGGCGCACGTCCTCGGCCTGCGTCGTCGCGCAGAGGATGGTGAGCACGCCTTCCATCTCGTCGAACACCGTGTTGGGCAGCAGGTTGGCCGCGCGCAGCCGCCTGGATTCCTGCGCGGCCTGCGGGTCGCCCATCTCCACCAGGATCAGCGAGCAGGGCTGCGACAGCTCCAGGCCGAAGCGGCCGGCGCGCTCGCAAAGGATGGCGAGGTCGTCCTGGCGCGGTGAGGCCAGCGCCCGCAGCAGGGCCGACTGGTCGCGGCTGCGGGTCGCCTCCATGCGTTCCCGCGAGAGCAGGACGATGCCCACGATGCTGGTGCTGCGCTCAAAGGTGCGAATAGCCATTTCATCAAGTTCGCCGCGGCGGAACAGCAGCACGGAGCCGAGCACGCCGTCGCCGGCGATCACCGCGCTGGCGCGGCAGGACTCCCCGTCGACGTCGTAGGCGGCCACCGATCGGCCGATTTCCCGGCTGCCCCGCAAGGCCTTCACCAGCGCGCCGCTGTGGTCGCCGTGCGCTTCGTAGCGTTCCGCTGCGGAGTCCGCATAACCGGGCGCGCTGCCGCGGCCTATGACCTGGGCGCCGTCGTCAAGCACCAGCACGCTGCCCTGCATGAGCCGGGCGATCAGTTCGCAAAGTTTGCCCAGGGACGCGCCCTGGGCCAGCAGCGAGGTCATCTGCTCGTGCGCCTCGGCGGCCGCCTGCACCTTGGCGGTGTGCCGCTCCAGTTCGGCGCGCGCGGCTTCGGCGCTGGCGAGCGCCGCGCCGGCCTGCTCAAACGCCAGGGCGTTCTTGATGGCCACGGCGGCGTGCGTGGCCAGGGTGGAGAGCACGGAGATGTTCTGCGCCGTGTGCGTGCGGTGGTAGCGGTCGGCGACGAACAGCAGGCCTATCACTTCGTCTTCCCACAGCAGCGGCACGCCGACTACCGCCGCAATGCCTTCTTCGCGAAAGCTGGCGTCCAGCGCCGGGTCGTGGGGAAAGCGGGTGTCGTTCAGGTAGTCGGGCGTGGTGAAGGGCAGGCGTGTCCTGACGACGACGCTGACGATGCCGAGGTCGCGGCCGGCGACCATTTCCCCGGTGCTGCGCACCAGGGCGCCGTCGGCGGCCAGGACGTGGAAGGCGGCCAGGCCGGTGTCGTAGGCGGAGAGCCAGGCCAGCTGCGCGCCCAGCATGTTGCGCGCGCGCGAGACGATCGCGCCCAGCAGTTCCTTGACGTGCAGGCGGCTGGAGAGGTCGCGCGCCGATTCGATGACCGCCATCATGCCGCTCTCGCGCTGCTGCGACAGGTCGAGCCGGTTGCGAAGCGCCATCGCCATGCGCACGAGCTCGACCAGGCCCGGCTTGGCCGCGCTGCTTTCCGGTAGCAGCTCCACCCGGGCGAGCTGGTCGGCGAAGTCCGCCGCGGCGGCTCCCTGGTGCAGCATCCTGACGAGGTCCCAGGCGGTTTCCTGGGCGGCCTCGGCCTCGAACTCGATCGACATATCCGGCTCCTTGCCCGGCGTGCAATGCCGCCGGACCGCAGAGGCTAACAGACGGGCGTTGCGCGCGCTGCGCGTGCTTTCCCGGGGCAGGCCCGCGCGCGCGGGCGCATTCCCCTTCGGGTTTGTACGGAGTCTTCCCCGCACATCTAAACACGGCATCCGGTGTGGGGGCGGCACATTGGATTCGCGGGGGCGATCCGCGACAGTCATGCCAACGCCAACCTGAACACGGATAACCATCGCATGACCATTCTCGACTCGCTCCGGCCCGCGCCCGGCCTGAGGGTCCTTGTGACCGCCGGTGCCAGCGGCATAGGGGCGGTGATCGCCCGCGCGTTCACCGAGGCCGGTGCGCATGTCCACGTCTGCGACATCGACCGCGCCGCGCTGGACCGGCTGGCCGTGCAGGCCCCCGGCATCACCAGCAGCGCGGCGGACGCGTCCATCGAGCGCGACGTGGACCTCGTCTTCGACGACGTGCGCGGCACGCTGGGCGGCCTGGACGTGCTGGTCAGCAACGCCGGCATCGCGGGGCCCACGGGGCCCGTCGAGAGCATGGACGCGAGCCTGTGGGAGCGCACGGTCGCCGTCAACCTCCATAGCCAGTTCCTGTTCGCCCGCCGGGCCGTGCCGATGCTCAAGGAGTCCCAGTCCAACCCCTGCATCGTGGCCATGAGTTCCGTCGCGGGCCGCCTGGGCTACGCCTTCCGCACGCCCTATGCGTCCACCAAGTGGGCGGTGGTGGGGCTGGTGAAGTCGCTGGCGATCGAGCTTGGTCCGCAGGGCGTGCGCGCCAACGCCATCCTGCCCGGGATCGTGGAAGGCGAGCGCATCAACAGCGTCATCGCCGCGCGCGCGGCCGCCACCGGGGTCAGCGCCGACGCGATGCGCGACGAGTACATCCGAAAGACTTCGCTCCGGCGCATGGTGAGCGCCGAGGACGTGGCCGCCATGGCGCTCTTCCTGTGCTCGCCCGCGGCCCGCAACATCAGCGGCCAGGCGGTCAGCGTGGACGCCAACATCGAGTATCTGTAACAGCACTTCAACGCAGGAGACATCATCATGAAAAAAAGCAAGCGTCCTTCCACTCTCTTCAACCTGGCCGCGCTGGCCGCCGCCTGCCTGGCATCCGGCGGCGCCCTGGCCGACCCGGTCAAGATCGGCGTGATTGAAACGCTCTCGGGCCCGCAGGCCGCCTCGGGCCTGACCTACCGCGCCGCGGCGCGCTACGCCGTCGAGCGCATGAACGCGGAGGGCGGCTGGAACGGCCAGCCCGTGCAACTGCTTGAATACGACAACCAGGGCGGCCCCGGCGGCGCGGCCGACAAGCTGAAGGCGGCCGTGGCCGACGGCGTGCACATTGTGGTGCAGGGCGCTTCGTCCGCCGTGGGCGGGCAGATCACCGAGGACGTGCGCAAACACAACCTGCGCAACCCCGGCAAGGAAATCATCTACGTGAACGTCGGCGCCGAGGCGCTGGAACTCACGGGCGAAAAATGCCACTTCCACCACTTCCGCTTCAGCGGCAACGCGCAGGTGCGCACCAAGGCGCTGGTGCTGGCGATGAAGCAGGCCAACGCGCTGGGCTCGCGGGTGTACTCGATCAACCAGAACTATTCCTGGGGCCAGGACATGGAGCAGGCCATCGTCGACAACGCGCAGCTGGGCGGCTACCAGGTCGTGGAAAAGACGCTGCACGACGTGAACAAGATCCAGGATTTCGCCCCCTACGTCGCCAAGATAGGCGCCGCGAAGGCCGACACCGTGATGACGGGCAACTGGTCCAACGACCTGCTGCTCTTGATGAAGGCGACCAAGGCGGCGGGGCTGAAGGCGCGCTTCGGCACCATCTTCCTCGACCAGCCGGGCAACATCGGCAACGCGGGCGACCTGGCGATCGGCCACTTCGTCGCCCACACCTTCAACCCGGAAGCCGGCGGCGCCGAGGGCGAGCGTTTCGTCAACGACTACAAGGCCAAGACCGGCCACCTGCCCGTGGCCACCGAGCCGCAGACCGTCTTCGGGATGGCCATGGTGGCCGATGCGCTCAAGCGGGTGAAGCCCGAAGGCGGCAAGCTCAACGTGAACCAGCTGGCCAAAGCCATGGAAAGCTCACGCGTGAAGACGCCGAACGGTGAAATGACCATGCGCGCGGCCGACCACCAGGCGCTGCTGCCCATTGTGGTGTCCACGGTCGCCAAGGACGCGAAGTACAAGGCCGACGACACCGACATGGGCTTCAAGCCGGTGAAGCTGTTCAGCGCGGCGGAAGCGGCCACGCCAGCGCAGGCCAGCTGCAAGATGCAGCGGCCTTCCTGAAGCCCCGCGGCCGGCGCCCGGCGCCGGCCCGCATGCCATCAAGACACATGGACACTCTCATCGTTTCCCTGCTGAACGGGGTCATCTACGGCCTGCTGCTTTTCATGGTCTCGGCCGGCCTCACGCTGATCTTCGGGATGATGGGCGTGCTCAATTTTGCGCATGCCTCTTTCTACATGCTGGGCGCCTACTTCGCCTACGCCCTGCAGGGCGTGCTGGGTTTCTGGGGCGCGCTGGCCGTCTCGCCGCTGCTGGTCGGCTTCGTCGGCATGGCGGTCGAGCGCTTCTTCCTGCGCCGGGTGCACCGCCACGGCCATGCGCACGAGCTGCTGCTGACCTTCGGGCTTTCCTTCATCATCGCCGAGCTGGTCAAGCTGTTCTTCGGAAACTTCCCGGTCAACTACCGCATCCCCGCGTCGCTGGACTTCGCCGCGTTCACCATCGGCAGCGCGAATTACCCGGCCTACCGGGTGCTGATGGGCGGCGTGGCCGTGGCCATGTTTGCCGTGGTTTACCTGCTGCTCACGCGAACGCGGGCCGGCATCGTGGTGCGCTCGGCCATCTACCGGCCGCGCATGGCCGAGGCGCTGGGGCACAACGTGCCCCTGGTCTTCATGGGTGTGTTCGGCGTGGGAGCGGCGCTGGCCGGCCTGGCCGGCGCGGTGGCGGGCGCGTTCTACACGACCAATCCCAACATGGCGCTCGAGCTGGGCGTCATGGTCTTTGTGGTGGTGGTCGTCGGCGGGCTCGGATCGCTCGAAGGCGCGATGCTGGCCTCGTTGCTGATCGGTGTCGTCACCTCCCTGGCGGTGGCTGTGGATGCGACGCTGGCCGACGCCTTCGCCCTGGTTGGCGCGCGCGCCTGGGCCGAAGGTGTGGGCGGCTTGCTCACGCTGAAGGTCTCCAGCCTGGCCGCCACCATCCCTTTCGCGCTGATGCTGCTGATCCTGCTGGTGCGTCCCACCGGCCTGCTGGGTGAAAAGGCCTGACATGAAATTCCGGTCTGCTCCCGTTATGGCCATCCTCGGCGTGCTGCTGCTCGCCGCCGCCCCGGCGCTGCTGTCGCAAGGGCTGTTAAATGCCGCGATCCAGATGCTGATCGCGGTGTTATTCGCCAGCGCCTACAACGTGCTGTGCGGCCAGGCCGGCATGCTGTCCTTCGGCCACGCCGCCTACTTCGGCGTGGGTGCCTTCGCCACCGTGCACGCCATGAACGCCGTGGGCGGGGCCGGCCTGCTGCCGACGCCGCTGCTGCCGCTGGCCGGCGCGCTGGGCGGGCTGCTCATGGGGGCGGTTGCCGGCTGGTTCGCCACCCAGCGCACCGGCACCTATTTCGCCATGATCACGCTGGCCATCGCCGAGCTGCTGCACTCGCTGGCGCCGCACCTGAAGGGGCTTTTCGGCGGGGAGGCTGGTGTCTCGGCCATGCGCATGCCGTCCATGGGCCTGAGCTTCGGCTCGACCTCGCAGGTTTACTACCTGACGCTGGCCTGGGTGCTGGCCTGCCTGGCGCTGCTGTACTTCTTCACCTTCACGCCGGTAGGCCGGCTGGCGCTGGGGCTGCGCGAGAACGGCCACCGCCTGGCCTTCCTGGGCTATGACGTGCACCGCCTGGGCGTGCTGGTGTTTTCCATCTCGGCGATGTTTTCCGGCGTGGCCGGCGGCCTGCAGGTGATCAACAACGAGGCCGCCAACTATGTGGTGCTCGACGCGCACCTGTCGGCCTCGGTCGTCCTCAACACGTACATAGGCGGCGTCAAGCTCTTCCTGGGCCCGGCGCTGGGCGCTTCGATCATGACCTTTTTCGGCTATGCGGCTTCGGACCTCACCCAGTCCTGGCTGCTGTACCAGGGCATCCTGTTTGTCCTGGTGATGATGTTCATGCCCGAGGGCCTGGCAGGCCTGTTCGGCGCCGCGGGGCGCTTGCGCCGCCGCATCGGCACGGCCCGCTTCGTGCCGGTGCTGCTCGCCTGCATGGCCGCCGCCGCGCTGCTGGCCGCCGGCACGGCCTTCACGGTGGAGTTGCTGCAACGGATGTTCTCGCAGGACTACCGCGCGATGGCCGGCGCCAACCCTTCCGCGCCCTGGCCGCCCATCGCCCTGTTCGGGCGGGCCTGGCCGCCGTCGGCCGTGCTGACATGGCTGGTGCCCGCGCTGCTGCTGGCGCTCGGCGGCTCGCTGGTGCTGGGCGTGCGGCGCTGGCTCTGCGTGCTGTCGGCGCGGGAGGAACCGGATGCCGCGCCGGGCGCGGCCGTGACCGGAACCCCAGGGAGCGCGGCATGAGCGAAGGCGTCCTCAGCCTGCGCGGCGTGCGCAAGGCCTTCGGCCCGACCGAGATCATCCGCGGCGTGGACCTGACTTTGCGGCCCGCCGAATGCCACGCCCTGATCGGCCCGAACGGCGCCGGCAAGTCCACCGTGTTCCACCTCATCTCGG
This sequence comes from Polaromonas sp. YR568, assembly GCF_943369675.1. GTDB lineage: Bacteria > Pseudomonadota > Gammaproteobacteria > Burkholderiales > Burkholderiaceae_C > Polaromonas. Next base: position 28,782 of record NZ_CALROB020000018.1, read on the forward strand.
GCAACCTGCGGCCGAGTTCCGGCGAGATTGTTTTCGACGGCCGGCGTATCGACGGCCGCTCGCCGCAGGAGGTCAACCGGCTCGGCTTGTCGCGCTCGTTCCAGATCACCAACATCTTCCCGAAGCTGAGCGTCTTCGAGAACCTGCGCCTGGCCGTGATGCGGCCCTACGGCCTGCAGTACAGGCTGTGGTCGCTGGTCGGCAGGGAGCGGCGCATCAATGAAGAAACGGAGCGGCTGCTCGAGCAGGTGCGCCTGCAGCGGCGCGCGCAGGCCATTGCCGGAGAGATGTCCTATTCGGAGCAGCGCTCGCTGGAGATCGCCATGACGCTGGCCTCCGATCCCAAGGCCATCCTGCTCGACGAACCGATGGCCGGCATGTCCAACGAAGAGACGGCTTACACCGCGGAGCTGATACGCAGCGTCACGCGCGGACGCGCGCTGCTGATCGTGGAACACGATATGAAGGTGGTGTTCTCCCTCTGCGACCGCATCAGCGTGCTGGTCTACGGCGAGGTCATCGCCACCGGCACCCCCGAAGAAATCCGTGCCAACGCGGCGGTGAAGGAAGCCTACCTGGGCGAGGAGGTGTCGGCATGACCGGCTCCGTCCCGCTGCTGTCGCTGGAAGAGGTGCACGCCCATTACGGCAAGAGCCACATCCTGCACGGCGTCAGCTTCCACGTCGGGCGCAACGAAGTGGTGAGCCTGCTGGGCCGCAACGGCTCCGGGCGCTCCACCACGATGAAAGCCATCATGGGGCTGGTGCCGCCCACCGGCGGGCGCATCCACCTGATGGAGCGCGACATCACCGGCGCGCGGCCGTATGCGATCTGCCGCGCGGGCGTGGCCTATGTGCCGGAGGAGCGCGAGGTCTTCCACAACCTCACGGTGGACGAGAACTTCCGCATGGGCGAGCAGCCCGCCGCGCCCGGCGCCACGCGCTGGACGGTCGAAGACATGTTCGCCTACTTCCCCCGGCTGAAGGAACGACGCCACACCAAGGCCGGCAACCTCTCGGGCGGCGAGCAGCAGATGCTGACGATCTGCCGATCGCTGCTGGGCAATCCTCAGGTCATCCTGGTCGATGAGCCGACCGAGGGCCTGGCGCCCAAGATCGTCACGGCGGTCGGTGAGTGCATCCGCGACATGCACCGCAAGGGCGTGTCCGTCGTGCTGGTGGAGCAGAAGCTCGCGATCGCGCTGAAGGTGTCCACGCGCGTCTGCGTGATGGGCCACGGGCGGATCGTGTTTGAAGGAACGCCGCAGCAGCTGGCCTCGGACGAGAAGCTGCTCGCGGATTGGCTGGCCGTTTGACTGGCCGTCTGACATCAAAGGAACCCATGGCAAAAGCCCAGGAAAAAATCATCATCTCGTGCGCGGTCACCGGCTCGGTGCACACGCCGTCGATGTCGCCCTACCTGCCCCTGACGCCGGGCGACATCGCGCAGCAGGCCATCGACGCGGCCCAGGCCGGCGCCGCGATCCTGCACCTGCACGCGCGCGACCCCGGCGACGGCCGGCCCACGGCGGACCCGGCGGTCTTCGACCAGTTCGTGCCGAGCATCAAGGCGGCGACGGATGCCGTGATCAACATCACCACCGGCGGCAGCACGCGCATGACGCTGGAGGAGCGCCTGGCCTACCCGCTGCAGGCCCAGCCCGAGATGTGCTCGCTGAACATGGGCTCGATGAACTTCTCGATCCATCCGGCGGCGGGCAAGATCCACGAATGGCGCCACGACTGGGAGAAGCCCTACATCGAAGGCATGGAAGACCTGATCTTTCGCAACACCTTCCGCGACATCAAGCGCATCCTGAAACTCCTGGGCGAGGACTGCGGCACCCGCTTCGAGTTCGAGTGCTACGACGTCGGCCACCTGTACAACCTGGCGCACTTCATGGACGAAGGCCTGGTCAAGGGGCCGCTCTTCATCCAGATGATCCAAGGCATCCTGGGCGGCATAGGCCCCGACCCGGAAAACCTCGTCTTCATGAAAACCACGGCCGACCGCCTCTTCGGCGACGCCTACCGCTTCTCGGTGCTGGGCGCCGGCCGCCACCAGATGTCGCTGCTCACCATGGGCGCGGTCCTGGGCGGCAACGTGCGCGTCGGCCTGGAAGACAGCCTCTACATCGGCAAGGGCCGGCTGGCGGCGTCCTGCGCCGAGCAGGTGCTCAAGATCCGCCGCATCCTGGAAGAGCTGTCGCTGGAAATCGCGACGCCCGACGAGGCGCGGGTCATGCTGGGGCTGAAGGGCGCGGACGCGGTCGCCTTCTAGGCGTGCCGGCTCTCTTGCATCCACCGCCGAACGCTTCACGTCGCACTGTTTGTTCCACCCACCGGAGAACACGATGAACGACCCGCAAACCATCCGCCTGAACCGGCGCAGCACCCTGCGCACGCTGGCCCGGTCCGCGCTGGCGCTTGCGCCGTTGCCCTGCTTTGCGGCCGCGCCGGCCTTGCGCTACCGGCCCGACCTGCGCGGCCCTTTTCCCATTCCGCCGGCGGAGCGCGGCCTGCTCACCGTCACCGCGCGGCCCTTCTTCAAGGTGTCCAGCGAGGGGCTGCAGCTGGAGGGCGCCTCCTTCGACCGTGCCGGCAACCTGCTGTTCGTGGACGTGTTCGGGGGCACGGTCTTCAAGCTGACACCGGGCAAGGTGCTCAGCACGGTGCTGCCCGCCAATGCGCTGGGTTCGGCCGGGATCGCCATCCACAAGGACGGCCGCATCTTCGTGGCCGGCCTCGGGAACTTCGTCGACACCGGCAGCATTTTCTGGATCAACCCGGACGGCAGCGGCCTGACCACCGTCGTGCCGGCCAGCGCCGGTTACCTGCCGGACGACCTGGTGTTCGATGCCGACGGCGGCTTTTATTTCACCGATTTTCGCGGCAGCTCCAGCGACCCCATAGGCGGCGTGTATTACGTGTCGCCGGATTTCAGGACCATCACGCCCATGCTGAAGAACATGGCCATCGCCAACGGCGTGTGCCTCAGCCCCGACGGCAAGGTGCTGTGGGCCACGGAGCTTAGCGCGGGCCGCCTGCACAAGGTGGAACTGGCCAACCCGACCACCATCGCGCCCTTCGGCACCGCCGTGCCCTACCACTTCAACGGCTTCGCGCCCGACTCGATGCGCTCGGACAAGGATGGCAACGTCTACGTCGCCATGTATTCGCAGGGCAGGGTGCTGGTGTTCAACCCGAACGGCATCGCCATCGGCCAGGTGCTGCTGCCCAAGCGCGAAAGCGGGCACAACCTGCGCTCCACCAGCGTGGGTTTCATCCCCGGGACGGACGAGATGGTGATCCTGACCAACGACGCCAAGGGCGGCGAGGGCTCCTGGATTTTTCATGCCAGGGGCTTCGCGGCGGGGACGGCCCTGTACTCGCATCGCTGAGCGCGCAATCGCAATCGTTTTTTTTTATGGAAAGAGCTTCATGAGTCAACATTTACAGGGAAAAGTGGCCATCGTCACCGGTGCGGGCGGCGGCCTGGGGCGCGCGCACGCGCTGGAGCTGGCCAGGCACGGCGCGCGCGTGCTCGTGAACGACCTGCACGGCGACCGCGAGGGCTCGTCCGCCGCGCGCGTGGTGGAGGAGATCCGGCGTCTCGGCGGCGAGGCCCTCGTCGACGGCGGCGACGTGACCGACTACGCGCAGATGGAGGCCATGGTGGCCAAGGCGGCTGACACATGGGGGCGTGTCGACATCCTGGTGAACAACGCGGGCATCCTGCGCGACAGGTCGTTCGCGAAGATGCCGCTCGACGACTTCCGGCTGGTGCTCGACGTCCACGTCATGGGGGCGGTCCATTGCAGCAAGGCGGTGTGGGAAACGATGCGCGCCCAGAACCACGGCCGTATCGTGATGACGACGTCGTCTTCGGGCCTGTACGGCAACTTCGGCCAGGCGAACTACGGCGCGGCCAAGATGGCGCTGGTGGGCCTGATGCAGACCCTTGCGCTGGAAGGCGCCCGGCACGGCATCCGCGTGAACTGCCTCGCGCCCAGCGCGGCGACCGGGATGACCGAAGGCGTGTTGCCGCATGAAACCCTGCTGGGCCTGGCGCCCGAAAAAGTCAGCCCCGGCCTGGTGGCGCTCGTCGGCGACGACGCACCGACGCGCATGATCCTGCTGGCCGGCGCAGGCAGCTTTGAATGCGCGCACGTGACCATGACGCGCGGCGTGTTCATAGGCGGCGGCGACGACGCGGCCGATGAGGTCCGTAGCCGCCTCGACGAAATCCGCGGCCGTGAAGGCGAAATGGTGCCCGCTTCGGGATGGGAACAGTACAGGCTGGAACTCGCCAAGGCGGGGCTGGACACGGAAGCGGCTGCGGCGGGCTGATTGCGCGGCTGGTTGCACGGCTGGTTGCACGGCGCTCCATCGGCAGGCCGCCGGGCGTCACACCGGCGCGTAAGCGCCCGTGCCTCCCGGCCAGGCGGTCAGCACTTCATAACCTTGGGGTGTGACGGCGACCATGTGTTCCCACTGGGCGGACAGGGACCGGTCTTTTGTCACGACGGTCCAGCCGTCGGGCATTTGCCGGGTTTCCGGCTTGCCGGCGTTGAGCATCGGTTCGATGGTGAACACCATCCCCGCCTCCAGTTTGAGCCCTTCCCCGGGCCGCCCGTAGTGCAGCACCTGCGGTTCATCGTGGTAGACCTTGCCGATGCCGTGGCCGCAGTATTCGTGCACCACGCTGAAATGCTCGCGCCGGGCGACCGACTGGATCGCATGGCCGATGTCGCCCAGCGTCGCGCCCGGCCTGACCTGGCGTATGCCGGCCAGCATGGCTTCGTAAGTCGTCTCCACCAGGCGGCGCGCCAGCACGCCGGGCTCGCCGACAAAAAACATGCGGCTGGTGTCGCCGAACCAGCCGTCCTTGATGACGGCGACGTCGATGTTGATGATGTCGCCCTTCTTCAAAATCCTGCCGGGCGAGGGAATGCCGTGGCACACCACCTGGTTGACGGAAGTGAGCACGGTCTTCGGGTAGCCGAGGTAGCCCACGTTGGCGGGAATGGCGCCCTGGACCTTCACGATGTGGTCGTGGCAGATCTGGTCCAGCGTCTCGGTGCTGACGCCCGGCACGACGTGGGCCTCAATCATGCCGAGGACCTCGGCCGCAAGCTGGGCGGCCCGCCGTGACATCCCGATGTCCGCGGTGGAGTGGATGGGAACGCCGCGGGCCATCAGTGTTTCCTGGCCGGGGAGGGGGCGGCGCGGGGTTTGTCGGGCTGCGCCGTGGCCGCCACGGTGATGTCCAGGCCGCCCGCCAGTTCAGCGCGCACCAGCAGCCGGCAGATTTCGCGGTAGTCCAGGTCCGGGTGCATCTCGGTCAGCATGCCGACCCGCATCCAGTGCTCGGCCTGCGCATTGATGGACCGGCTCAGCGCGTTGCCCGCCACGCGCAGGTTTTCGTGCATCAGGTCTGAAATCTTGACAATACCCATGGCTGGCTCTCTATATGAAACGTAGATGAATTATATGCGTTTCATATGTCCTGGCTTGATGCAAGGCCGTCTGCGCGCAAGCCGCTCACCCGGCAGGTTCAGGATGCACCGCTTCGGTCCCCGGGGACAGCGTGAAGAACACCGAGGTGCCTTCACCCAGTTTCGATTCCAGCCATATCCGCCCCCCGTGCCGGTGAACAATCCTCTCGCAGGTCGTGAGCCCAATGCCGGTTCCGCTGAACTCGCTGAGCGTGTGGAAGCGCTGAAACGGCTGGAAGATCAGCCCGGCTTGATCCGTGTCGAAGCCCACGCCGTTGTCCCGGATACAGACCACCGCATCGGGCGCGGCGCTGTCCGCGGACAGGCGGATAGACGCATCCTCGCGCTTGCCGGTGAACTTCCACGCGTTGCCCAGCAAATTCGCCAACAGCGGGCGGACCAGGCCCAGGTCCGCCCGCACCCGCAGTGATTCCGGCGCCTCGAAGCGGACCTTGCGCTCCGGCTCCTGGTCTTGCAGTTCCTCCAGGATGTCACGGGCAATCGGGACAAGGTCCACATTCCTGATTTCCAGTGGGGCCGTCGAAGCCCGGGACAAGGACAACAGGTCGTCGATCAGGTGGGCCATCTGTTTGGCCGAACGGTCGATGCGGCCCATCATTCTGGCGCCTTCGCCTTCCAGGGCGGATGCATAGCGCTTGCTGACCAGCTGGGTGAAGCCGACCACGGTGGTCAGGGGTGCCCGCAAATCATGGGCGATGGTCCTGGCGAAGGCGTCGAGCTCGGCGTTCACGCGCTGCAGTTCGGAGGTGCGCTCCGCGACCTGCCGTTCCAGCTCCAGGTGGCTGGCATCGCGCAGGGTCTCCCGCTCCTTGTCCGCGGTGATGTCCTTGAGGATGCCTCCCATCATCGTGACCAGCCGCTCGTCGTCAACAATCAGCCGCTTGCGGTCGCTGATCCATTTGACCTCGCCCGACGGCGTGCGGATGCGGTATTCACAGCTCGCCTCGCCCATCGCCAGCAGGGTGTGGTGCGACGCCGCGGCGATGCCGGCGTCGTCCGGATGCACCAGCTGAAGCCACATGTCGGGGTTGGCGATCAAGGCCTCCGGGGAATGGCCGTAGAGATGCTCGGCCGACGGGCTGACATACAGCATGGTGCTGCCGTCGGCGGAGGCGATCCACAGCACATCGGCCAGGCTCTGGTGCAATTGCCGGAACTGCGCCTCCTGGCGTTCGAGCGCGCGCTTGGACAGGACCTCCGCCGTCACGTCGAGAGCCATCACCATCGCGGCGTGGCGTTGCGCAAACTGCACGGCATGCAGGGCAAGGTGGACAAAGACGAGTTCACCGCTTTTTTTACGGTGCCGCACCACCCCGATGTCCCTGTGGCCGCCCTCGGCCCTTTGTCTCGCGGCCAGAAAGCCAGCGACATCCTCCGCCGGTCGGATGTCCTTCAAGGTCATGCGCATGAACTCTTCGCGCGAGTAGCCGTAGTAGCGTATCGCGGCATCGTTGACCGCGAGGAATTCGAGCGTTTCCTTGTCGTACACCCACATGGGCTGCGGGTGCTGCAGGAACATGTCGCGCATACGGAGTTCCGTGCTTTCGACGCGGTCCAGTGCCTGGAACAGGCGCTTGTAGCCCGCGCTGATCAGGAAGACAAGCGCAAAAGAAGTGCTGAGAACATAAAAGACTCCCTTGTAGCGTTGCGCCGATGCGGTCCATTCAGGGTCGGTGGAGATCGATGCCACCAGCGCATCCGACCCGAAAATCCACGACAGGCCCAGCACCGCATACAGCACACCGATGCCCAGGGCCGTGCGTGCCATGCCTGGCAAGACTGTTTTCAGGTTCCGAAAGGTTGGCATCGCATTCGCTCCAGCCGATTCAAGAAGATTGAAGCCAGGGCGCTCACTGTGTATCCCGGGAATTCGAGCAAGGCCAGCGCGCGGCTCCCGGGGGCCGCGACCTGCGTTGGCCCACCATAGCACGGAGAAATACGGCGAAGGGCATCGTTTTCCAGCACAGAACCGGAAGGTGTTACGAGACGCATTCAGGATGGCGCGGCTGCGTCAATCCGCCCCGGCTTCCGGATGGATCGAATGGTGAATTTGACCGGGGCGATTGTCAATGAATGGCAAATGATTCACAGTAGACGGCCTACACAAGGAGCTGCATCATGGTCATTGATTTCACGGGGCGCCGGGTGCTCATTACCGGTTCAACCAGCGGCATCGGCTTTGCCGCCGCCAGGGGTTTTCTGGCGTCGGGCGCGAGTGTCGTCATCAACGGGCGCAGCGAGAAGGGCGTGGCCGCCGCCATCGCAAAGCTGGGCGGCCCGGCAGCGAAGGTGGCCGGCTTTGCCGGTGACCTGAGCGACGAAGCGGCCTGCGCGCGGCTGGTCGCCGAATACCCGGACTTCGACATCCTCATCAACAACCTCGGCGTGTTCGGCCCCCAGGACTTTTTTGAAACGCCCAACAGCGAATGGCAGCGTTTCTTCCAGGTCAACGTCATGTCGGGTGTGCAGCTGTCCAGGGCCTACGGGCCCGGCATGGCCAGCCGCGGATGGGGGCGGATTGTTTTTATCTCGTCGGAGTCGGGGGTCAACATCCCCGCCGACATGATTCATTACGGCTTCACGAAAACCGCCCAGCTGGCGGTCTCGCGCGGCCTGGCCAAGCGCATGGCCGGAACGGGCGTGACGGTCAATGCCGTGCTTCCGGGGCCCACCCTTTCAGAAGGCGTGGCCGACATGCTCAAGGCCGACGTGGAACGCACCGGCGAGAGCCTTGAAAAGGTCGCGGCCGACTTCGTCAACACCCACAGAAGCTCCTCCATCATCCGGCGCGCGGCCCGGGTGGAGGAGGTGGCGAACATGATCCTCTACGTCAGTTCCGAACAGGCGTCCGCCACGACCGGCGCGGCGCTCCGGGTCGACGGCGGCGTGGTGGACACCGTGGTCTAGGCCGTCGAAGCCCGGCATCGCCTGCGGCTACAGTCAATGCATTCAAGGAGCTGCCGATGGACATTCTTCGCCAAGCCCTGGTCCACATGCGTTCGGGGCGCTGGGATGAGGCACACACGCTGGTGCAAAGCGACGAGTCGGCGCCGGCCGCCTGGCTGCACGGCATCCTGCACATCCAGGAAGGCGACCTGGGCAATGCCGGGTATTGGTATGGCCAGGCCGGGCGGGATTTCCGCGGCCGCGGGACGACGGTGGAGGAGGAACTGGAACGTTTCGAGGCCGAGCTGCCCGGCTAAGTACAGCCGTCACTTCAGAAGCAAGGGTGTCGCTGCCCGAAGGGCATCCCCTGCGCCTGCATGCAATCGCAGGCCTGCCTGATGCGACATACTCAGCTGGAACTACACCGTTGAAAGCACAGCCATGGTTTCCGACTTCGCCCGTTCCTGGTTGACCCGCAGCGCGCCCGTGGCGGCTGCACAGGCCGCGGGGCGCCCGGTGGTGGCGCTGGAGTCCACCATCATCGCGCACGGCATGCCCTACCCGGAGAACGTATGCACCGCGCGCGAAGTGGCGGCCTTGATCCGCGGCATGGGCGCCGAGCCGGCGACCATCGCCGTGATCGCGGGGCGGATACGCATCGGCCTGTCGGATGAGGAACTGGAGCTGCTGGGCCGTTCCGGCCAGGCGGCCAAAGTCAGCCGCCGCGACCTGCCGGCCGCGCTGGCCGGTGGCGGGCTGGGCGCCACCACGGTGGCCGGCACGATGATATGCGCGGCACTGGCCGGCATCGAGGTCTTCGTCACCGGCGGCATAGGCGGTGTGCACCGCGGCGCGCAGGAGACCTTCGACATCTCGGCCGACCTGCAGGAGCTGGCGAAAACCTCCGTCGCGGTCGTGTGTGCCGGCGCGAAGTCCATCCTGGACATCGCCCTCACCCTCGAATACCTGGAAACACACGGCGTTCCGGTGCTCAGCTGCGGGCAGGACAACTTCGCCGCGTTCTACACGCGCGACAGCGGCTTTCGCGCGGACTTCAGGCTGGATGCCGCGGCGGACCAGGCCCGCTTCATCCGCACCAAGTGGGACCTGGGCCTCGCGGGCGGTGTGCTGCTGAGCACGCCCGTGCCGCAGGCGGCGGCGATGCCGCGCGAAGAGATTGATGCGCTGACGCAGCAGGCGCTTGCAGAGGCTGGCGCGCAGGGAATCACCGGCAAGGCCGTGACGCCCTTCCTGCTGGACCGCATCAAGGCGCTGACGGGCGGGCGCAGCCTGGCGACCAATATCGCGCTGGTGAAGCACAACGCCGAGGTGGGCGCCAGGCTGGCATTGGCGCTGGCGCAAGCGGGGCGTGGGGCGGGCGCGGCGTAGCACCCACGCGTCCCATCGTGCGGCCGCGCCGCGTCGAATTGCCCTAGACCCTGGGTTTCCCGGCCGACGGCAGCGATGCAGAACCGCAAGCTTGGGAGACCAGCGTGATTCTTCGACCGGCAGCACGCCGGTGGCGCCGTACAGAAATGTCTGCCGGTCAAAGCGCACCCCGGCCACCACCGACCAGGCGCCGAAGTCCACCTTGTCCTGGGCGGTGGCGCCGATGGCCTTGAGGTTCTCGGTTGTGAGCGTGCGTGTCAACGCGGCGCCGGCGACCTGGGCATCAAGATGCCCAGGCCGCCGCTGGCGATGGCCTGGAAGTGCGTGCCGGCGTCATTGCTTGCCTGGCCCGCATGGGCGGCGCCCAGCATGCCGAGGGCGAGGGAGGTGGCGAGGAAATAGCGTTTCATGGGGAATCCAGTGGAAGTTGAGGGGAGTAAGCCTCTGCATAGACGGGCCGGCCTTTGCACTTATTCCAATGGATTCGAAAAATTGTTTTCGGCATCGTCCCGCGACGGCCTTGCCATTGCCTGTTACCGCTTTTTAACCCTGGTGCTGCCTCCTCAGAATGGAGGAGGCAAACCTGCTGGAAAGTGGGTATTGTCAAAAACAGTTGGCCCGCTGGATTTGCATTCAGACTTTGTCAACCCCCTGAACTTCAGACGCTCACTGTCATTGGAGGCCGCGAATGGTCACGCAGACAAGGGTATCCGGAATAAGCATCGAGACGCGCGGTGGCGCGGAAATCGCGCGCGCACCTCCGATTCGGCGGGCACGCCTTGGCGGGTTGGCGTCGGCGTCTCCGGCAGGAAAAGGCCGGCGGCGGGCGGCCGCTGCACCCGTCTCGCCGATGACGGAAGAGGAGGCCATCGTCAACGCGATGGAAGACCGGCAGCTCGTCCTGGTGGATGCCATTGCCGTATCACCCGGTGCGGCACGCCGCCGCGGCGCCGGGGCTACGGGCGAGGGCGAGGCGAGCCTTTCCGTTCCATTGGCTGCAGGCGAATCCGCCGTGGTGCTGGTCAGCCAGGACGGCGTCTACCAGTGGAAGCTGTCTGATGCCGAGGGGCCGGCGCCGGCAGAGGCACCAAACGTGCGCCGCAGCGCACGCGCCTCGCGCCGGGACGCCGCTCCCCGGCGCACCTTGGTGTTCAAGATCGCACTGCAGCCGGCGGCTTCGGTGTCGGCTGTGCAGGCGCCCCGCCGGCGCCGAGGGCTGCTCACCAAAGTGGGGGTGGGCAACGTGCTGGTGTATGTGTTCCGGTTTCTGGCCCCGCCCGTCGTCAGAGGTGTTGCCAGCCTCCTGGAACGCGATGTGAAACAGGGCTTGGTGCACATCACCTCGCCGGACCCGCGGACCTGGGTCACGCTTGCGGACGATGAACCTGTTGCCGTGCCTTCCGGCCGGGCCGCTCGCGTGTTGATGCTGGTGCACGGAACCTTCAGCTCGACCGTCGGCAGCTTTGGGGCATTGGGCGGCACGCCGCAGGGCTGCGCTTTCCTCGAGGCCGCATTGCACAAATACGACCTGGTCATCGGCTGGGATCACCCCACGCTCGGCCAGTCGCCCTTGGACAATGCGATTGCCCTGGCCGCGCGTCTTGAGCGCGTTGGTTTCGGCGAGTCGCCGGTGGTCGATGCGGTCAGCTACTCACGTGGCGGCCTCGTGTTGCGCAGCCTCATTGAGTACGTCATGCCGTCGTCGCGCCTGAAGCTGGTGGTGCGGCGCGCCGTCTTCGTGGGGGCCACCAACGGCGGAACGGAACTCGCGAATCCGAAGAACTGGCATCGCCTGGCGGACCGCTATACGAATCTGGCGGCCGCTGGCGCCCGTGTCGCCGCCATGGTGCCGGGCTTCGCATCCGCCGGCGCTATCCTGGCCGCGGCGGTCAGTGGCATCGGCGTGCTTGTCAAGGTCATTGCAAGCGCGGCGATCACCGACGCGGCTGTTCCCGGTCTTGCCGCGATGGACCCCGGCGGCGGCTTTATCCGCGATATCAACGGCCCGCAGCCCGGCCAGCCCAAACCTGAACAAACTTACTATTGCGCCATCACTTCCGAGTTCAACCTCGATGCCGCCGCGGCGCTGGCGGACGCCGGACTGATGTCGCATGGGCTGCTGCTCGCACTGGCCGACAAGGCGGCTGACGCGCTCTACGGCAAGCCCAGCGATCTGGTCGTCCCCGTTGAGTCGATGACGCAGATCGACGAATCCGTGGGGACGTATATCCGCGAACGCTTCGACTTTGGGAAAAATGGCAAGGTGCATCACTGCGCTTACTTCAGCCAGCCGGAGACCGCCGTGAGTTTATCGACATGGCTGGAAATAAACGCGCAGGTGGAGGCGGCGCCCAAGGTGGCCCGCGCTGGAGTCATCTCGAGGATGGAGGAGATGCCGGTCATCAAGCTGCGCAGCACCCAGCCGGTGGACGTCGCACTGGCGCGTGTGGAAACTGCTCGCCAGCCGTGGATCGTGATCGAGCGGCGCACCGTGGAAGATGGCAAGCCGGTGACGTTGCGATATGCCCATCCCGCCTCGCTGGGACGCGAGTGGCTGGCGCAAATGAGCAAGGTTCCCGGCGCAACCGTGCACGAAGCATTCGAATTGAGCGAGTCGCGCCGGTCACCGGAGGCTCCCGTGGGTACCGCTACCGGCGCCATACCGCCACAGGCGCTCCCGGATGACTTGCGGGACAAATTTGCAAGCCGGTTCCGGACCATCGAGATGGACAAGGGTGAGCCGGTTAACGTGACCGCGCCTGACGAGATCGCGGCGCCAAAGATGGCGGCAGCACCGAATGCCAGGCCGGCGGCCGCAGGGCGTCGCCGCAGCGCCGGTGTCAAAGCCGCGGCGAAGAAAGCGTCATCCAGGCAAAGTCCTCCTGTGGCGGCGCCCAAAGAGGTGGAATGCCATTTCCGGGCGGAAACCGATGACGAGTACGTGCTCGAACATGTGCACACCGTAGAGCTCACCGTTGCCCGGGAGGTTTTGCAACCGACAGGCCGGGGTGCAAGCGTGACCAAAGCAGGCAAGGTCAAAGCGGCGAAGCCTCTGGTCATCGAGTGCATACCGATGCTGCGTGTCTCCTTGCTGGACCCGGACGACGCCCGCGTGGAGATTCCCGTTCCTGCATCCGGTGCGCCCGCTTGTTTGCGTTTCGACCTCAAGGGCAACGAGGCCGGCAGTGGACAGGTTCGGGTGCAGGTCCGGCAGGGGCCACTGCCGCTGGTGACGCTCACGCTCGACTTCAGCGTAGTGCAGACCCGCTCCGGCACGCCGCGCCCGGTGACGGCTTCCGCCACCCTCGCCGAATTCCCCGAGACTCCGCGCGCAACCGACGAGCTGCGCATCTGGCAGCGTCAACCGGCGGGCGGCAAGACCCAATACGCCTACGAGCTGAGCTTGCCCAGCGCGCGCGTGCGCAAGGCTTTTGAGTCGCCGCTCCTTGACGTTGCTCCCGCCGAGTATGTCGCGTCCATCCACAAGCGCATCGAGGATAGATGGGCGGAGCATCGCAGCGAGAAAGAAGCTTTCGCGCGCGACTTGCGTGCCATAGGCAGCGAACTGTTCGATGAACTGTTCCCGTTGGAACTCAAGCAACTCCTGTGGAAACACTTGCAGAGCATCCAGAGTGTGCAGGTGCTGTCATCCGAGCCGTTCATCCCCTGGGAACTCGTGCTGCTGCGTAACCCTGGGCAGCGCAAGCCGGGGCCGGACGCGGCCTTCCTTGGCGAACTCGGCGTGGTGCGCTGGCTGATAGACGGCTACCCGCCGGAGGTGCTGCGGGTTCGCAAAGGCAAGGCTCGCTATGTCATTCCCGCCTATCCGGCGCCGAATGAACTGCCCGGTGCGCAGCAGGAAATTGACATGTTGAAGAACCGGTTTGGTGCGACCGAAGTGCCGGCACAAGCGGAGGCGGTGTACAGCTTGCTGGAGAAGCCGGGGAACTTCGATCTTCTGCATTTCGCCTGTCACGGCGCTGCAAACCCGATGGACATCGGAACGGCACGGCTGGAGATGCCGGGCAGGCTGCGCTCGGACGGCTCTCTGAGCGAAGAGGACATCCTGGCGACCACGGTCCGCCATGAGGCCGAACTTCGCTCCGGCGCCATGCAGCCGATCGTGGTACTCAATGCCTGCCAAAGTGGGATCAGCGGCTACACACTCAAAGGAATGGGGGGCTTTGCTGAAGCGTTCCTCCAGGCCGGCGCCGGCGTTTTCGTCGGTACAGGCTGGTCCATTGGCGATACGCCGGCCCTTGCCTTCATGAACGAGTTTTACGCGCAATTCGTGGATGCGCGCAAGCCGTTGGCAAGTGCCGCGGCCGCGGCGCGCAAGAAAGCCCGAGAGGACGGCGATGCCACGTGGCTGGCATACGTCGTGTACGGCCATCCGCGAGCCAGGGTGAACGCCTGAAGGTTTGAATTGAGTTGATCGTCAAACAGGAGAAATGACATGGCACGGAAACCAAGGTCTGCAACTGAATCCGCGGAAGGCACCCCCCTGCAAGCCGTGGTGCGGCGCGCGCATATCTGCTTCGAACGTATCGTTCCCGACGAACTCGACCCGGAACGGCATGTACGCCGCGCGCTGCGCGCGGAGATGATGGCGGCAGCCGGGACCGGCCGGAGGCTGGCTGCCGACGAGGTGGGCCGTGTAACACGCATGGCCGTGGTCACCTCGAAGAAGTGGGGCCCCGGTTTCAAGTTGCGCTGTCGCTTTCTCGACGGCAGTCCGAAGATGCAAAAGAAGGTCCGCACTGTGGCGGAAGAGTGGCAGAAGCACGCCAATGTCAAGTTGCAGTTCATAAAGGAAGGGCCGGCCGAGGTGCGTATCTCCTTCTATGCCGACGATGGCTCCTGGTCTGCCGTTGGGCGCGATGCGCTCAATGCCGCTTATTTTCCGCTGCACCAGCCGACGATGAACTTCGGCTGGGTGCGGGACGATTCCGACTCCGTGGAAGACCGGGCGGTCATCCTGCACGAGTTCGGTCATGCGCTGGGCTGTATCCACGAACACCAAACGCCTACTTTCGATCGAAAATGGAACGAGGCTGCGGTGATGAAATATTTCAAGGGGCCACCCAACTACTGGGACGAGGACGGTATTCGGCAGAACGTCCTGATGAAGTATTCGCCCAAGGGGATCAAGGCCACGCAGTTCGACGCGAAGTCGATCATGCTGTACTCGTTCGATGCGCAGCTGTTCTCGGATGGCCGGGGCCCCACCAACCAAAACTCCCGGCTTTCGCCCACCGACCAGACGATGGTCAAAAAGATGTATCCAGGTTGACGGCCCGAACGGAGTGGCGCCCGTTTTATCGCCAGCTGCGAATCTGCGCCGATCCGCAGGCAACAAGCCGGGCGCGCTTACATTTTCAGACCGTTTGACGTTGCATCCAGACCACGATCAGTGGTTTCCACCCTCGATTTGGGGTCTCCCGCGTGGAAAATGGACCCGTGAACTTTCAAACCATGCGTCCCACCCTCATCGTCAACCTTGTCGCCGCGGCTTTGCTCGGCGCTTTGCTCTGGGTCGCGATGCCGGCCGTCATTGGCCGTCCCCTCAGGCTCTGGGAAGTGTTTGTGCTTGCCGCCGTGGCCTTGGCCCTGCTCGAATTGTGGCGCTGGCACCGGCAGCGGCGCGAGCGCGAGCAAACCGAAAGCCTGCGCGACTCAGCCCTCTGGTAACGGCTACTGGCCAGCCAGCCTTGGCCGGCATCCCGCCTGTTTCCGGTGATGGCCGCCGTGAATGGGTATCGGGGCACTACTCCTCAAAGCGGCTCGTGGCGTCCCTGTCCTGCTCGTACCGTCGCGTGAGCGGAAACGGCGGCAGCCAGGGCTCGCGGCGGACGATCCAGCTTTCGTAAGTCGGCACCAGTTCGCCGGGGGTATCCAGGGATCCCAGATTCACTTCGATTTCATCGGCGGTGCGCGCGAACACCGGCGAGCCGCAACGGGGGCAGAAAAACCGCCCGGCGTAAGCGCGTGTTTCGCCGTCGATGGTCACCGCATCCTGCGGAAACACGGCCAATGCATGAAAAAGCGAGCCATGGTGCTTGCGGCAGTCCAGGCAGTGGCAAAGGCCGATCCGGTAGGGGTGTCCCGATGCTTCAATCCGGACGTCGCCGCACAGGCAACCACCTTTGAATCGTTCCATGATGTGTCTCATTAAGCTTTGTGCGGGCAAACCCACCCGCGTTCCAGGCAAGGTCAAAACGTCAAGCCTACCCACTGCGGGGCTTCGGTCTGTCGGAGGGCCCTGATACCCTTGTAGGGGCACGCCGATGCGCGCGCGGCGCGGCGCGAACAGACCGCAGGCGTGTGGTTCAGCCCGCAACGGGCAAGGGCTGGCCGCCGCCGCGCTCCAGCGGCAGCCACAGCATGAATTGCGTCCCCGCGGGCCCCGACTTCCAGCTCACCTTTCCATCAACAGCCTGGGCGCGGCGTTGCTGGTTGTGCAGGCCGCGCCCCGCGGCGGCGCCCAGGGCTTTTTCAACGTCAAATCCCTGGCCGTTGTCTTCAATGGTCACCTGAACGCCTTCGGCCGACAGTGCGGTGCCGACCCGGATCTCGCTGGCCCGGGTGTGGCGCAGGATGTTGGCGATGGTTTCCTGCACGATGCGCAAAATGTTCAGCGCACTCGACGGATCCAGCCAGGCCAGCGTGGGCATCTCCCGCACCTCCCACAACAGCGCGACGCCCGTGCCTTCCAGCCGCGGTTCCAGCCTGAAGCGCAGCGTGGCCAGCAACAGCAGCAGGTCGGCCTCGACCGGCTCCATGGAGTCGATGGTCAGCTTCAGGTCGTCCAGGCAGTCCTTGAGGATTTGCGAGACCTGCAGGTCGCTGGCATCGCCGCGCTCCACGGAACGGATGGCGCTGATCAGGTAGGAGCCCAGGCCGTCGTGCATGTCCTGCATCAGGCGCTGGCGCTCGTCGCTGATGGTCTGCCGCATCTCCGCTTCGCGCAGCCGCTGGTAGCTCAGTTCCAGTTCGGCTTCGCGCGTTTGCAGGCGCTGCGCCAGGCCGGCATTGACCTGTTCCAGGCTGGCGTTGAGCTGCTCCACCTTGCCGATGGCGTTGACGTAACGCCGGTACATCAGGAAACCGAACATGGCAAAGGTGACGGCATTCGTGTAGGCCCCCAGGAACCATCCCTCGGGGCTGATGACGTTGTTGTGCAGCAGCCAGTCGGGCACGCCCAGCAAGGTGCACACGCCCAGGCCGAGGGCCAGCAGCCGGCCTTCGCCGGAGCGGCGCCAGGCGCTGATGCCGCCCACCAGGCACACCGTGGCGGCCATCAGCACCACGATCGCGTACATCACCGGCACCAGCACGGACGTGCTCGGGAACACCGGCAACACCGCCACCACCGGCAGCGTCAGCACGCTCGTCAGCACGGTGACGCCGACCACCGCGCGCGTCAGCCAGGTGAGCGGGCGGCCGTGCAGCCGGCGCAGGAATAAATGAAACACCGTGAGCAACCAGAACAGCGCATTGCTGGTCAACCAGGCAAACCAGTCGTTGAGGATGGGCAGGCCCACGTAGTAGTGCAGGTGGCCCGCGAAAGAGACGGTGGCGAGGTTGAAGAACAGCAGGTAGTCGGTTTCCTGGCGGCGCCGCATCCACACCAGCAAGGCAAAGATGCCCACCACCAGGAAGGCCGCGCTGAGTGTGGCGGGCAGCTCGCGCTGCAGCCACTGGCGCAGGTAGTAGCGCCCGCGCAAGGCCTCGGGCGGGCCCAGCCACAGCGACGACAGGCCGACACGCACCGCGGGCGGGTGTTCCAGGCGGACCAGGATTTCGCTGACAGCCGCGTCGTCCGCGCGCTTGTCCAGCACCAGCCAGAGCGGCGTGAACAGGCTGTTCCACAACTGGCCTTGTTGCTGCGCCCGGTGCACCAGCCTGCCGTCGGCATACACCGCCACCGTGCCTTCGACCTTGAGGCGCGCCCCATAGAGCGCGAGCGGCCCGGAGGGCATGGGCTGCCCCTGCGCGGACAACCTGACCCAGGTGGTGCGGACCTTGCCGGCGGTTTGATCCGGCGCGGCGGGCAAGGCCGACGGCAGTACGGCATGCTGCCAGGGGCCCGCCAGGGCCTTGCTGTCCTGCGTGAGCGGCGGCGCGGTGAAATCCGGCGCATCGCCGGCCACCTGCCAGTCGGCCTGCGTCAGGTGCAGGCTGGCCGAAGCCGGCTGCGCACCGCCGCCCGCCAGGTACCAGGCGCCCACGGCCACCAGCACGGCCACGGAAAGGACGAACACCACATTGGCAAGAAAGGGAGCGGGGCGGTATCTCATGCGGTCTTCCGGGTAGGGCTTTGCCGATGCGCAAGGCCCGCAATGTAAAAGCTGAACATGTCAGTCATGGCGTCGGCATAACGTTTGATCTCCGCGTCGGTGCGGGGCGTTTCCGAAAATTCCTTGCCGGCGGCGCCCAGCGTGGTGGTGATCAGGTCGCTGGCCAGCGCACAGGTGTCCCGGGATGCGCCGGGAAGCACTTCCTTGATGAATGCCTTGAAGATCTTTTCACCCGCGGCTCGCGCTTCACGCGCCTCGGGCGCATCGCGGTAGAGCGGCGCGGCGTCATTGAGCGCGACCCGCATCCCGGCCTCTTCGCACTCCGAGCGGATGAAGGCATGGACCAGGCTGCGCAGCCGCTTGAACGGCGGTTCGCTCACATCACCCAGGATGCGCGCAAGCATGTCCGTGGTTTGCCGCCATTCTTCGCTCTGCAGCCTGAACAGGATGGCCGCCTTGTTCGGGAAATACTGGTAGACGGACCCGACGCTGACGCCGGCCTTTTCCGCGACGCGCGCGGTCGTGAAGCGCTGCGCCCCCTCCTTGGCCAAAACCTGAGTAGCCGCTTGCAGTATGGCCGCCACGAGATCCGTGGAGCGGGCCTGTTGCGGTTGTTTTCGGGAGGAGATCTGGGGCGTTTGGCGTCGGTTCATGGTGGCTGTCCGGTCCGCACGGGAATGCGAATGGTAAATGCGACGGATCAATCGTATCATTTAAATGCGACGGATTCGACGCATTTCATCCATTTGCCGCAAGGCATCCAACATTGCATTGACGCTTTATGAGCAACCTGAACACCCTCACCAATTTCCCGCTGGCCCCCTTGCTGGATCGCCTGTTCAAACAGGCAGACGCAGCCGGCAGCCCCGCGCTGGCGGGCGTTTCCCGCGAGGAGCGCACGCGCCTCATGCACAGCAAAACCGACTACCTGGACTTCTATACGCGGCTCAAAGACCTCTGGCTCCCGGTTTCGCGGGAAACCGGCGTGCTGCTCTACACCCTGGCGCGGTCCTCCAGGGCGCGCGCGATTGTCGAGTTCGGCACCTCCTTCGGCATCTCCACCCTGCACCTGGCGGCAGCCTTGCGGGACAACGGCGGCGGCCGCCTGATCACCAGCGAGTTTGAACCCTCCAAGGTCGCCGGGGCGAAAGCGCACCTGAGCGAAGGCGGCCTGATCGACCTGGTGGAAGTCCGTGAGGGCGACGCGCTCAAGACCCTGGGCGTTGATCTTCCCGAGGCGGTCGACCTGGTGCTGCTCGACGGCGCCAAGGCCCTTTACAACGACGTCCTGGACCTGGTGGAAAGCCGCCTCATGCCGGGTGCGCTGGTCGTCGCCGACAACGCCGGCTACAGCCCCGACTACCTGGCGCGTGTACGTTCACCGGGCAGCGGCTACCTGTCGGTGCAGTTCGGCAACGACGTCGAACTGTCCATGCGGCTCGGATGAGCTTGCCGCTTCGCCAACAACTTTGAAACTGGAATTTGCACTCATGAACATCTCCATCACCGGCCGGCCTGGATCGGCCGGGTTGCTGCGCCGGGCGAACACGCCATGACGCAAAAACGAATGCCATACCCGCCAACCCCGGCCGCCCCCGCAGCACCTGCAGCAGGCGTCTTCCTGCAACTGCTGCCGATCACGCTGGCGGTATTCGTCGCTTTCCTGGCCATGGGGATGCAGTTGCCGGTTCTCCCCCTTCATCTGCACGACACGCTGGGCATGGGAACGCTGGTCGTGGGCTCGGTCACCGGATCGCAGTTTGTGGCGGCGCTGCTGTCGCGTTCCTGGGCCGGCAACTTTGCCGACATGCGAGGCGCCAGGCGCGCCGTCATCGCCGGCTTTCTGTTGGTCGCCGCCTCGGGCCTGCCTTACGCCGCATCACTGTGGGCCCCTGACCCCGCGGCGGCGGTGTGGCTGTTGCTGCTGGGTCGCATCGTGCTGGCCCTGGGTGAAAGCCTGATCACCACCGGCGCCATGGGCTGGGCTGTCGGCCTGGTCGGGCCGCAGAACACCGGCAAGGTGATGGTGTGGATCGGCATCGCCATCTTCGGCGCCTATTCCCTGGGCGCGCCCGTCGGCGTCATGGTCAACGGCCATTGGGGCTTTGCGGGCATTGCCGCGGCCACGGTGTTGACGCCGCTGCTCGCATGGGCCGCCGTATCGGGCGTTCGTGCCGTGCCGCCCACGGCAACCCGGCGAACACCGTTTTACACGGTGCTCAGCGTCGTGTTGTGGCCCGGTATCGGATTGGCGTTGTCGAGCGTGGGCTTCGGCTTGATCGCGGCTTTTATCGCCCTTCTGTTCGCCGCCAAAAACTGGGGCGATGCATCGCTGGCATTTACCGCCTTCGGCTTTGCTTTCATAGCAGCGCGGATTTTCTTCGGGCATTTACCCGACAAGGTCGGCGGCGCACAGGTCGCGTTGGTGAGCGTCGCCATTGAAGCCGTGGGGCTGCTGCTGATCTGGGGCGCCGACACACCGGCCCTCGCTTATCTGGGCGCGGCATTGACCGGCTTCGGTTATTCGCTGGCCTTCCCGGGCTTCGGTGTCGAAGCGGCGCGGCGCGCCCCACCGCAAACCCGCAGCCTCGCCATGGGGGCGTATGTGGCGTTCCTGGATATTGCCCTGGGCGTGACCGGTCCGCTGGCGGGTGCGTTGGCCGGCGTACGCGGGATCGGTTCCGTCTACCTGGCCGGCGCCGTCACCGTCGCATTGGCGCTGGCCGTCGCCTTGAAGCTGCTGGCTGAGGGGCCATCGAAGGGAATGCGGCAAGGGTGATTTCTGGCCGGCGTTCCCGGCGTGGCCTACACCGCCGCGGACTCCTGTTCGGCCGCCTTGCGGAATGCGCCCGGGGTCAGGCCCGTCTCGCGCTTGAACACGCGGTTGAACGCGGCGGCCGATTCATAGCCCACGCGCTGCGCCACGTCGGCCAGCGAGGCGTTGCGTTGCTGCATGAGGCGCGTCGCGCAGTACACGCGCCAGTGCGTGAGGTAGTCCAGCGGCGTCTGGCCCACCACGGCGCGAAAGCGCGCGGCAAACGCCGAGCGCGACATGCCGGCCTCCTGGGCCAATGACTCCACCGTCCAGTCCCGTGCGGGATCCCCATGCATGGCCTTGACCGCGAGCGCCAGGTGGCGGTCTCCGATGGCCGCCAGCCAGCCCCGCGTGGGCGCGTCCGGGTGTGAGGAGTAGGCGCGGATCGCATGCACGAACAGCAGTTCGAACAGGCGGCTGACAACCGCGTCGGAGCCCAGGCCCGGCCCCTCCGTTTCCACGGCCAGCAACTCCAGCACCGACTGGAAGGCCAGGCTGCGGTGCTGGTCGAGTTTTAAATGCAGCAGCCTGGGCAGGGCATCGAGCAGCGGCCTGGCCTGCAGCGCATCGATCTGGAAGAGGCCGCTCACGAACGAGGTCGCCGCACCGCCGCCGCCCAGCGCAATCCGGTTGCCGACGCGCAGCTTTTCCACCTCCACGCAGGCCATCGTCAGCGAGCTCTCGTGGTCGTGCATCTGGTAAGCCTCGTCGTCAAACATCATGAAGACGTCGCCGCCCTGCAGGGCGATGGGCTCGGGATGGCTTGCCGACGTGAGGATCGCCGAGCCGCGCACCACCAATACGAACTTGACGCCGGACTCGCCACCGGAGTTCAGGCCCCAGGGGGCGCTGGCATCCAGGCGCGTGAACTGGGCTTGGCGGATGCGCATGCCGGTGAGGATGTCTGTGAGGGGATCCATGTGTGGACAGGCTTTGGACGAGTGAGCAAAAACTGTGGACTTTTGCAACTTGAACGTATCGGTATTGTGCCTAAACTTCCCTGCCTGAACAGTCCTGTGGATTGCTTTTTTTTGACTCAAATGAAAGTCTCTTTATGAAATCAGTACAGATGTCGGCACCGGGCGGCCTTGAGGTCATGGCCCTGACGGACCAGCCCGAACCCGTGCCGGGCCCCAACCAGGCCCTGGTTGAAATCACCGCCGCCGGCGTGAATTTCATGGACACCGGGGTGCGCCGAGGGCAGTTCTGGACGGAGATGCCCGACCCCAAGACCCTGGGCGTGGAAGGTGCCGGCCGCGTGCTGGCCGTCGGTTCCCAGGTGCAATCCGTTCGCCCGGGCCAGCGCGTCGCCTGGGTGTATGGGCCGGGCAGCTATGCCCAGCGCATTGCCGTCGATGCGGATGCGTTGGTGCCGGTGCCGGACGCGGTCGATGACCGCACCGCGGCGGCCGTCATGATGCAGGGCCTGACTGCCAGCCATTTCGCCACCGACTTTTATCCCGTCCAGCCCGGCGACGTCGCGCTCGTGCATGCGGCGGCCGGCGGGTTGGGGCTGTTGCTTAGCCAGATCATCAAACTGCGCGGCGGTACGGTGATAGGCCGGGTTTCGCACGCCGGCAAGGTGGCGGTGGCCAAGGCCGCCGGAGTGGATCACGTGATCGTCGACGACGGCGGCAACTTTGCCGCCGAGGTGCTGCGCCTGACCGGCGGCGAGGGTGTGCACGTGGTGTTCGACGGCTCCGGCCCCGCAACTTTCGAGGGCTCGCTCGCGTCGCTGCGCCGCAATGGGACCTTCTGCTGGTTCGGGCCGGTGCTGGGCGCGCCTGGCCCCTTGAACCTGCTCGACCTGCCCAAAAGCATCAAGATCGGTTACGCGGTCTTCAGGGACCACGTGCACACCCACGCGCTGTTGCGCAGCCACGCCGCCCGGTTGTTCGACTGGATTGCGCGCGGCGACCTCAAGGTCACGGTGGGCGGTGTTTATCCACTCGCCGATGCGGCACAGGCGCACGCCGACCTGGAGAGCCGCCGCACCACGGGCAAACTTTTGCTGCTGCCGTGACGGCTTCAGCGGACGCCCCGAAGCGCGCGGCGCTGACCGCCCGGTTGATCGCCTTCCTGCGCGCCAAAGGCCGCAGCTGCGAGGAGAACGTCAAGGTCACGCTGACGGCCTCCCTGTCGAACGTCGAGCCCTGCATCAGGGCGCAACTGCACACGGTGCAATTCGATGTCTTCTCGCGCTTTGAGGAGCGCGCCGTGCGGCATCAGGAAGCCCACCTGTACCAGGTGGCCGTCACCCGTTCCGATTTCCTCGCGCTGATGGCGCAATGCAACAAGCGCGCTGTCGCGGAATGGGTTTGCGAAGGGTTTTATATCGTCGCCCCGGCGGGCGTGCTTGCACCCGAAGAAATCCCGGCTCACTACGGGCTGCTAACG
The DNA here is from genome assembly GCF_943369675.1 of Polaromonas sp. YR568. GTDB lineage: Bacteria > Pseudomonadota > Gammaproteobacteria > Burkholderiales > Burkholderiaceae_C > Polaromonas. Next base: position 52,087 of record NZ_CALROB020000018.1, read on the forward strand.
CCTGATGGAGAGAGCGGATTCACGTGCGTCAAAAGCGCCATGGCCCCGGCCAGGGCCTGAACCGCGTATCCCCGTGCAAGAGGGGCGGCGCAGCCTCAAGCCTGCGTGTCGACCAGGCTGCCCAGCATCAGGTCGCGTTGTTTCCCGCCGGCTTCCGCGGCCGCCTTCGCGCTTTCGACGGCCGGGGCATCTTTCACCGCGTCCGCAGCGCCGCCCTGGCTGCGCAGCATGGCGATCTGCTGCTGGATCATCTGCATCTGCGCGCTGACGGCATCCACCTGCAATTGAATCGCTTTCCGCGTCTCGGCATTGGTGGTTTCCGTCAACTGCTTTTGCAGGCCCACCATCTGCTTCTGCATGGCACTGAACTGCTTTTGCAGGGCGGCGACCTGCGCGTTGACACTTTTGCCGCCGGCCGCCGAAGCGCTGCCGCCCGAAGTCACTGCCGCAACCATGCTGCTCCTTGTGTTGTGAGTTCCATCCCACGGTTAACGGCAGGACAGTCAAATACTTGAGGGCCGGTGAAGGCCGCATGGCCCTGCACCCACCGCCGGCGTAAACAGGACAAAATGCGGCTTATGAACCCAACTTTCAAAACGGCCACACGCGCGGCACTTCTCGCCGCAGCGATAGCGGGCTTCGCCAGCCTGTCATTTGCCGTGGAAACCGCCGTGGTGCTGCCGGCGCCCGCCCGCGACATGGCGCCGGCGCCGTCCGCCAAGTCGGAAACCGCCGTGATTGCGGGTGGCTGTTTCTGGGGCGTGCAGGGCGTGTTCCAGCACGTTGAGGGCGTCAGCGGCGCGGTGTCGGGCTATGCGGGCGGCGACGCCAAATCGGCCAACTACGAAGCCGTCAGCGGCGGCAACACCGGCCATGCGGAGGCGGTGCGCATCACGTATGACCCCGCCAAAATCAGCTACGGCCAGATCCTGCAGATTTACTTTTCGGTGGCGCACAACCCCACCGAACTGAACCGCCAGGGCCCGGACACCGGCACCCAGTACCGGTCGGCGATTTTTCCTTCCAATGCCGAACAGCTTCAGGTGGCAAAGGCCTATGTCGCGCAACTGGACAAGGCCAAGGTGTTCAAGGCCCCCATCGTGACCACCACCGAGACAATGAAGGTTTTTTACCCGGCCGAGGCCTACCACCAGAATTACCTGACGCGTCATCCCGACGATGCCTACATCCTGGAAAACGACATTCCCAAGCTGGACAACCTCAAGAAGGTCTTCCCGAAGCGCTACCGCGCGGCGCCGGCGCTGGTGGGTGCCGCGCCGCCCGGCTAGAGGCCGGCATCTTACGGTGCGCCGCCCAGCAGAAGCCGGCGCAGCTTCTGTTTCAGCGGGGCTTCTGCAGGCGTTTCCACGCCCAGCTTCGCGCGCGTGAATTCGCGGCTTTCTGCGGTGCGCAGGTTGACTTCTTTTTCAATCTGCCCGTGCCCGTAGACAAACGCCACGTCGGCCAGTTCCAGCACGTCTTCCACGTCGTGCGTGATCATGAGCGCCGGTATGCCCCATTGGCGCCGCACCTCCGCGAGTTCCGCGCGCAGCGATTGCCGCAGCATGGGATTGAGTGAGGCGAAAGGCTCGTCCAGCAACAGGATTTGCGGCTGGCAGGCCAGCGCGCGGGCCAGTGCAACGCGCTGCCGCTGGCCGCCGGAGAGGGTGTCCGGCCGGCTACCGGCCATGGCGGCGAGGTCGAAACGCTCCAGCAGCGACTGCACCTGGGCGCGGTCTTGTTCCGCAAGGCCGCGTCGCCAGCTCGTCAGGCCGAACTCGATGTTCTTGCGCACGGACAGGTGGGGGAACAGCGCATAGTCCTGGAACAGGTAGCCGATGCGCCGCTGCGAGGGCGGCATGTGGATGCCGGCCGCCGAATCGTAGAGCGTGCGGCCGTCTATCTTGATGTGGCCTTTGGCGGGATGCAGCAATCCCGCGATGGCCTGCAGTGTCAACGTCTTGCCGGAGCCCGAAGGCCCGTACAGGGCCGCGAACGGCGCGTCGGTCGAGAAGGCGACGCGCAGGTCGAAGCGTCGCTGACCGTCGCTGACTGACAACTGCAGGGCTACGTCAATCACGGCTTGCCGAAACCATATTTGGTGAGCACCTGCTGGGCGGCGTCGGTGGACAGGAAGTTGACGAAGTCCCGGGCGACGGCTTTTTGTTTGCTGTCCGCCACCACGGCCACCGGGTAGGCGACCGGCGTATGGCCTTCAGGCGACAGCACGATCCTGACCTTGTCGCCCATGACGGCGGCGTCGGTGCGATAGACAAAACCCGCCTCGACCTCGCCGCGGCCGACATAGTCCAGCACCTGGCGCACGCTGTCGGCCTGGACGAATTTGGGCTCCAGCGTGGTCCACAAGTTGGCCGCGTCCAGCGCCTGTTTGGTGTAGCGGCCCACCGGCACGGTCGCGACCTTGCCGACGGCAATCTTCCTGACGGCGGGGCCGGAGAGGTCCTGCAGGCGCTTGATGCCCACACCGTCCCTGGCCGGCTCTATCAGCACCAGGCTGTTGGTGGCGAAGTTCTTGCGCGTGTCGGTGTCCACGAGTTTCTGGTCGGCGGCGCGCACCATGGTTTCCTGGTCCGCGCTGGCGAAGACGTCGACAGGCGCGCCCTGGCTGATCTGCTGCAGCAGCACGCCCGATGCGGCGAAGTTGAAGCGCACCGTGGCGCCCGGCTTGGCGGCTTCGAATTTGGGCCCCAACTCCTTGAAGGCGTCGGTCAGGCTGGCCGCGGCGGAGACGGTGATCTGCTGCGCGGCCGCGCCCAGGGGCAATGCCAGTGCAAGGACGAGCGGCAGGAGGCGGGAAAGAAGGCGGGAATGGAGGCGAGCTGGGCGCATGGTTCAGGTCCTTGAGGTTAGCGTAAAGAGAAAAACCGGTTCGCCAGAACCAGCACGGTGATGGAAATCACGGAGGTCACGATGACCAGCATCAGCGCGACGTCGTCGTTGCCGGCCTGCACCGCGTCATAGATGGCCATGGACAGGGTTTGCGTCTGTTTGGGGATGGAGCCGGCCACCATCAGCGAGGCACCGAACTCGCCCATGGCGCGCGCAAACGCGAGCAGGGTGCCGGCCAGGATGCCCGGCCAGGCCAGCGGCAGCGTCACGCGCAGGAAAACGGAGAGCGGCGACTGGCGCAGCGTGCTGGCCGCCGCTTCCAGCGAGCGGTCGACATTGGCGAAGGCCGCGCTGGCCGACTTGAGCACCAGCGGCAGCGCCACCACGGCCGAGGCCACCACCGCCCCATGCCAGCTGAAGATGATGGTGTAGTCGAGGTGTTCGCGCAGCCAGGCGCCCAGGGGGCTGCGCCGGCCCGCCAGCATCAGGATGCCGTAGCCTAGCACCGTGGGCGGCAAGACCAGCGGCAGCATGAACACGGCTTCCAGCACGGTGCGGCCGGGAAAACGCTTGCGCGCGAACACCCAGCCCAGCGCCACGCCGGCGATCAGCGCCAGCAGCGTGGCAAAGGCCGAGACCTTGAGCGAAAGGCCCAGCGGGAACCAGTCGGTCGAAGCCAGCAGGGAAGTCGTTGTGTTCATGGGTATACGGCGGAATTGTCGCATGGGCCGCGACGGCGTGGCCTTAACAGGCTTTCAGATTTCGGGTAAACCCGTATTTCGGGGGCTGGTGGGGATTTTTCGTGGAGGCGGTGAGTGGCATGTACCCCGCCGCGTCGGCCTTATGCACTGAAAGATACAGCGCTGGCGGAACTCAGGGCGCCAGCAGCCGGGTCAGCGCCGCGATGTCGGCGGTGGCGGCCACGCGCGCGGTGTTCTCGACGGAGCGGTAGCGCTTGACCAGCTCTTCCCCCACCGGGGTCAGGGCGGTGCCGCCGCCGTGCGAGCCGCCGGCCAGGGTCTGCACGGCCGGCGAGCTGAGCGCCTTGTTGGTCTCGTCGACCAGCACCCAGGCGCGCCGGTAGGACATGCCGATCTGCCGCGCCGCCGCCGAAATCGAGCCGGTTTCGGCGATGGCCTCCAGCAGCGCGACCTTGCCGGGGCCGATGGCGATGCTGTCGTCCCGGTAAATGCGCAGGCGGAACTGGACTTTGGGTTTCATGTCCGGGATTGTGCAGGATCACGCCGCCTTCCGGCCGTGTGCCGCCCGGCAAGGCTACTGCTTCTGCCGGTAAACGTACCAGGCCGCAAACGCGGTGAAGAGGCCGATGATCACCACGATCACCAGGAAGCCGTGCGGCGAGTCGGCCAGCGGCACGCCGCCCACGTTCATGCCCAGCAGGCCGGCCACGATGTTGATGGGTAGCGCCAGCACCGTCACCATGGTCAGGATAAAGACGCTGCGGTTGGTGGCTTCGCTCACCTGCGCGGCGATTTCTTCCTGCAGCAGCTTGATGCGTTCCTTGAGCTCCGACATGTCGCGTATGGTCAGCGAAAACTCCTCGGTGGCCTGGCGCAGTTCTTCCAGGTCGCCCTCGCTGACCCAGGGCGGCGGCACGCGCAGCAGGCGGAACAGCGCGCCGGGCTCGGGCGCCAGCAGGCGCTGCAGCCGCACCAGCACGCGGCGCAGCTTGCCCAGGTCGGCGCGGCGGTTGTGCAGCCGGCCCACCAGGAATTTGTCTTCCACCACGTCGACCTGCACGGTCGCGTCGCGCACGATGCGCACCAGCACATCGCCCTGCTCGCGCAGCAGGTGGTTGAGGAAGGACACCGAGGATTCCAGCGGCTTGCCGTTCTTGATGGCGTCGCGCAGCCTGTCTATGGAGCGCAGCGGGTGTGAGCGCGCGCTCAGCGCCATGTGCGGCGCCACGTTGAGCCACAGGCTGGACATCTCGGCCGGGTCGAAGGCGAACTCGTAGGCCACGTCGTTGACCACGGCGATCAGCGTGTCGTGCGCGTCCTCGATGCGTGTGGAGCGCGAGCCCTCGTGCAGCGCTTCGAAAAACTCCGGCACCGCGTCCAGCTGCTTGCGTATGCTCGCCTCCGCCGCCGCGTCGCTCAGGTTGAAGTGCAGCCAGACGAAGTCGGATTTTCCCTTGGGCGCCTCGCTCTTGAGCCAGGCGGCCGCTTCCATGAGATCCACCGGCACGCCGGGCGCGCCGTTTTCAAACCGGTAGCCGCAGAGCAGGCCGGTCCTGTCGGCGCCGTAAGTGATGTCCATTCAGGGATGCGCGTGAAGTAGTAACAGGGCGGCACGAAAGCGCCGGCGTCCTGCCGCCGCCTCATTCAGAGGCGGCCGTCCAGTGTGTGGGGTGCGCGTGACAGTTCAGTGACAGGGGCTTGCCGCGGTTATGCCGGATTGCAGCTGCCGGGGAAAGCGATGGCGTGGCGCCACGGCCGGCGCGGGCCGGGGCGGCTCCGCCGCCAGCGGTGCGGGGCCGCTTTCGGAAAACCCGGCCACATGCGGCGCAAGCTGCGCGAAGTTGGCCGTGATGCGCGGGCACACCCAGTGGCGCACCCACAGCGAGATCGCGATCTTCGGGTCGCCCGCCCGCAGGCTCGCCATAAAACGGTCGTTGCGGAAAAAGCGCTCCACCGACAGTTCCACCAGCGGCGTGGCCTCGTCGGCGACCCAGTCCAGGAAGCCCGGGGAAATCCTGAGCTTGCTCGCCTTCACGAGGCTGGTGACCATTTCGTCCAGCGCCGCCACCGCCAGGATCTGCACGCTCTTTGGGGTCAGGGCGCCGCGCGGGGCGAGTGAAGTGGGAAAGCGGGACATGGCGGGCAAGAGGTGGGCAATGGCAAAGAACCGATCTTGCCCGCGCAAGATGACACTGGCGTGTATTCCGGCAAACCAGCCCATGCCGGCCGCTCACTGCTCGGACGGCAGCAGCATCGCAATGCGCTCGCGCAGGCCGTCGGCGCGCTCCGGGCCCGCGAGTTCTTCCACGTTCAGGATGATGTCGCGCGCGATCGCGACCATGGATTCGCGGGTGCGCGCTTCCCGAAGCTGGTCGCGGTAATGGGTGGCCATGGCCGGCATCTTGCGCACGAACATGCGCTCGCAGATGTCGAACAGGAACATGCGCGTCGTCGCCAGGGAGCGTTTGCCGTCGAAGTTGTCCGCACCCTTCGCCGCCGCCGTATCGGGCGGCGGGGTTGGCTGTGCGGGCGGCAGCATTCCCGGCTCCGTGTTCTGGAATGCGGGGCGGGGCGATTCCAGGGCCTGGGGGCTTTCACTGATGAACAGGTAGCCGGCCTCCATGAGCTTGCGCAGGATGGCGCCGTCGTCCTGTAGCAGCGCCTGCACTTCCTCATGCGTGCGCAGCCCGTCCGCCAGGAACAGCGCGCTGCGTTCGCGCAAATTCAGCACCCGGTTCCTGGATGCCAATTCGTCCCTGGCTTTGTCCGACCGGTGGAGCGTCATGCGGGCCTCGCGAGACTCATGTTGTAAACAAGCGTTCATCGTACGAAGGCTTGATGTCCTGGCTGTGACATGCGCGGCCGGCGGTTTTCGCTCTCGTGCGCATGAGGTGCCGCCGCCGGGCCGCCCCTCGACTTGATATGCATCAAGGTATTTGGTTACTTTTGGCTGTTCACGATAGACAACGCCGTCATGCGGTCGACATAATTTTGAAGCCACGCGCAGGAGCCTTCTGCGTGCCCATTGATCCGCCCACCAGGAGTTCACCCTTGAACGCAATAAAGAAAGCCCGCAAGCTGATTGCCAAAGATCCCACGACGCCGGAGGCCGCCGCGCTCGCGCGCCTGGTGCGCGCCCTTGAGTCGGATGAAAAATTCGAACTGGGCGAGCTTTACCAGCTCGACTACGACGACTTCGACCTGGCGATCGACATCCTCAAGGAATGGCGGCTGGACCGCTATTACATGGGCAAAGCCAAGCTGCACGACCTCGCGGTGCAGGTCAACGAACTTTGATTCTTTGACGGCTGCGGCCGTTTTTTCAAGCCCTGATCGCGCGCGCATGTCATAAGGCGGTCATGTTCGGCGGCTCCAATGTAAACGATTACATGAGGAGCGCGAGTGAGCATTCAGGCGGTGGCGGACCAGGCGGGCGTATCGGTGGCAACGGTGTCGCGGGTCTTCAATGCGCCCGAAAAAGTCAGCCCGCAAACCCGCGAGCTGGTGGAAAAGGCGGCGCTCGAGAGGGGCTACATGCCCAATGCCAGTGCGCGCACGCTGCGCACGCAACGCAGCCGCGTGCTGGGCGTCGTGCTGCCCACCCTGCTCAATCCCGTGTTCGCCGAATGCCTCGAAGGCATCGCGCGTTCGGCCACCCGCGCCGGCTATGCCATCCTGCCGCTGACCACCGACTATCGGCTTGAGCAGGAAGAGCAGGCCGTCAACCTGCTGCTGGCCGGCAACGTCGACGGCATGATCCTGGTGGTCTCCAGCCCGGAGACTTCCAGAGCCCTGCAGCGGCTTTGCGTCGCGGGCCTTCCTTATGTGCTGGCCTACAACCGCCACGAGGAACATCCCTGCATTTCGGTCGACAGCGAACAGGCCGTGGCGCAACTCGTGCTGCGTCTCGCGGGCCTGGGGCACCGCGACATCGCGATGGTCAGCGGCCAGCTCAGCGCATCGGACCGCGCCCAGCAGCGCCGCCGCGGTTTCCTGCAAGGCATGGAAGCCGCCGGCCTGGCCGATCCGCAAGTGCTGGAAGTGCCCTTTGTGGAAACCGCCGTCAGCGAGATCACTGAATTGTTGAACCGCCGGCCGCGGCCCAGCGCATTGGTCTGCTCCAACGACCTGCTGGCCATCCGCAGCCTGCGCGCCGCGCACCTCGCGGGCCTGGCGGTGCCGCGCGACTTGACGGTGGTGGGCTTTGACGGCATCGCGCTCGGCGAAGACCTCACGCCCATGCTGAGCACCATCACCCAGCCCAACGCCGACATAGGCCGCTGCAGCGTCGAGCTGCTGGTGCAGGCGCTGACCGGCGGCGCGGCCCTGACACCCGACAGCAGCCTGTCGCTGGCGCACGGTTTCCGCGAAGGCGAATCCTGCGCCGCGCCTTCATCCATCCCGTAATCCCGTCCCTGACTTTTCACCTCACCACCACCACGGAGTTTCCATGAAGACATCCCTGCAACGACTCGCCAAAGCCGCGCTGCTGGCCATCGGCCTGGCCGCCGGCGCCAATGCGCTGGCCCAGACCGCCATCTGCTACAACTGCCCGCCCGAATGGGCCGACTGGGGCACGCAGCTCAAGGCCATCAAGGCCAGGACCGGTGTCACCGTGCCGCCCGACAACAAGAACTCCGGCCAGTCGCTCGCGCAGATGACGGCCGAAAAAGCCAACCCCGTGGCCGACGTGACCTATCTGGGCGTCACCTTCGCCATCCAGGCGCAGAAAGACGGCCTGGTCGGCAGCTACAAGCCGGCGGCATGGGGCGAAATTCCCGACGGCCTCAAAGACCCGCAAGGCCACTGGTTCACCATCCATTCCGGCACCCTGGGTTTTATGGTCAACGTCGATGCGCTCAAGGGCAAGCCGGTGCCGCGCTCCTGGGCCGACCTGCTCAAGCCCGACTACAAGGGCCTGGTCGGTTACCTGGATCCTGCCTCGGCTTTTGTCGGTTACGTGGGCGCCGTGGCGGTGAACCAGGCGCGCGGCGGCACGCTGGACAACTTCACGCCCGGCATCGAGTATTTCAAGGCGCTGCAAAAGAACGAGCCCATCGTGCCCAAGCAGACCTCGTATGCGCGCATGCTGTCCGGTGAAATCGCCATCCTGCTGGACTACGACTTCAACGCCTACCGCGCCAAGTACAAGGACAAGGCCAACGTCGAGTTCGTGATCCCGGCCGAAGGCACCATCGTCGTCCCCTACGTCATGAGCCTGGTGGCCAAGGCGCCGCATGCCGAAAACGGCAAGAAAGTGCTGGACTTCGTGCTGTCCGACGAAGGCCAGGCCATCTGGGCCGACGCCTACCTGCGCCCGGTGCGCGCCAGCGCGATCTCCAAGGAAGCCCAGTCGCGCTTCCTGCCGGCCGCCGAATACGCGCGCGCCAAAAGCGTGGACTACGCGCGCATGGCCGCCGTGCAAAAAGGTTTTTCCGACCGCTACCTCAAAGAAGCCCAGTAAGCCGGCTTCGCACCGACACCACGCATGAACTCGTCCACCTTCGCGCCTTCGCGCCGCCTGCTGCTGGCCTGTTCAGCGCCGGCGGTGGCCTTCTTCGCGGCCTTCTGGCTTCTGCCGGCGGTGCAGCTTCTGGCTTTGCCGGCCGGGCTGGGGTGGGCGGCTTATTTTGTGGTGCTGACGAACAGCCGCTACTGGCAAAGCCTGCTGCAGACCCTGGGCCTGTCGCTGGCGGTGACCCTGGTCACGCTGGTGCTCGGCGCCCTGGTCGGCATCACGCTGGCGCGCACGCGCTTCGCGGGCCGCAAGCTGCTGCTCTCGCTGCTGGCTTTGCCTTTGTCGTTTCCGGGCGTGATCATCGGCTTTTTCATCATCCTGCTGGGCGGCCGGCAGGGCCTGGTGGCCGACCTCGGCGACGCGCTGGGCCTGGGCCGCATCACCTTTGCCTACGGCCTGGCCGGTTTGTTTCTCGGCTACCTGTATTTTTCGCTGCCGCGCGCCATCGTGAGCTACACCGCCGCGGCCGGCGCCATGGACCTTCCGCTCGAAGAAGCCGCGCGTTCGCTGGGCGCATCGCGCTGGCGCGTCGTGCGCGACGTCTGGCTACCCGAACTCGCGCCCACCAGCCTGGCCTGCGGCGCGATGGTGTTCGCCACCGCCATGGGCGCCTTCGGCACGGCCTTCACGCTGGCCAGCAAGTTTGAGGTGCTTCCCATCACCATTTACAACGAATTCACCAACTACGCCAACTTCGCGCTGGCCGCCAGCCTGTCCATCACGCTGGGGCTGATCACCTGGCTGGTGCTCTTCCTCTCGCGGCGCGCCGCCGGCCCCGCCGGCGCGGGGATTTGACGCCATGAGAACGCCCCGCCAGGTATCCCCTTTGCTCATGCTGCTGACCGCACTGGTGGCAGTCTTCATGCTCGCGCCCATCGCGCTGTCGGTGCTCGCCGGGCTTGTCAACAACTACAGCGCCGGCCTTAAAAGCGGTCTCACGCTGCGCTGGCTGGGCGAAGTGTGGGAGCTGTACGGCGGCACCGTCGCCGCCTCGCTGCTGCTGGCGCTGCTGTGCGTGCTGGGCAACCTGCTCATCGGCATCCCCTGCGCCTACGCGCTGGCCCGCAGCCGCTCGCGCGCCGCGCGGGTGTTTGAAGAGTTGCTGACGCTGCCGGTCGCCGTGCCCGGCCTGGCCACCGCGCTGGCGCTGATCCTGGCCTACGGGCAGGTCAGCGGCTTCCGCCAAAGTTATGCCTTCATCCTGGTGGGCCACATGGTGTTCACGCTGCCCTTCATGGTGCGCACCGTGTCCTCGGCCTTCCAGCGGCCCGAGCTGCATTCGCTGGAGGAAGCTGCGCGCTCGCTGGGCGCCGGTTTCGCGCAGCGTTTTACCGGCGTGCTGCTGCCCGCCGTGCTGCCCGCCATCGTCGCCGGCTGCCTGATGGTGTTCACGCTGTCTGTCGGCGAGTTCAACCTCACCTGGATGCTGCACACGCCGCTCACGCGCACGCTGCCCGTCGGCCTGGCCGACAGCTATGCCTCCATGCGGCTGGAGGTGGGCTCGGCCTACACCCTGGTCTTTCTCCTTGTCATCCTCCCCGTGCTGTGGGGCCTGCAGGCCGCCGGTACCCTGATTGAAAAACACCATGCAAGCTGAACGCACGCGCGTGGACATCGTCCAGTGCGCCAAAACCTATGCCGACGGAACGCGCGGCCTGTTGCCCACATCGCTCTCGGTGGAGCCCGGCGAGGCGCTGGCGCTGCTGGGCCCCTCGGGCTGCGGCAACCACCTTGCGTCTTTCTCCTTGTCATCCTCTCTCCGTGCTATGGGGCCTGCAGGCCGCCGGTACCCTGATTGAAAAACACCATGCAAGCTGAACGCACGCGCGTGGACATCGTCCAGTGCGCCAAAACCTATGCTGACGGAACCCGCGGCCTGCATCCAACCTCGCTGTCGGTGGAGCCCGGCGAAGTGCTGGCCTTGCTGGGCCCCTCCGGCTGCGGCAAGACCACGCTGCTGCGCCTGGTCGCCGGGCTGGAAGCGCCCGACGCCGGTAGCCGCATCCTGTTCGGCGACACCGACGTCACCCACCTGCCGGTGGAGCGGCGCGGCATCGGCATGGTGTTCCAGCACTACGCGCTGTTCCCGCAGATGACGGTGGAGGCCAACATCGCCTACGGCCTGCGCGTGCGTGGCGTGGACGAGTCCGAAAAGCGCCGTGTGGTCGGCGAACTCATAGACCTCGTGCGCCTCAACGGCCTGGAGAAAAAACGCCCGGCCGAACTCTCGGGCGGGCAGCGCCAGCGTGTGGCCCTGGCCCGCGCCGTCGCCGTGCGCCCGCGCGTGCTGCTGCTCGACGAACCCCTGACCGCGCTGGACGCCAAGCTCAAGGAATCGGTGCGCGACGAACTGGCCGAACTGCTGCGCCGCCTGCACATCACCGCCATCCACGTCACGCACGACCAGCAGGAGGCGCTCGCCATCGCCGACCGGCTGGCCGTGATGCAGGCCGGCCGCATCGTGCAGGTCGGCAATGGCGAGGCGCTGTACCGAACGCCCCAGCATCCTTTTGTCGCCAGCTTCCTGGGCCGCGTGAACCGGCTTGAACGCGACGAGGCCGCGCGCGCCGCCCACGTCGTCCGGGTCGGCGACATGGACGTCGCATGCCCGCCGGCCTGGCAGGCGCAGGCCACCGTGCTGGTGCGGCCCGAAGACGTCGAGGTCGGCGAAGTCACGGCCGGCTGGGGCGACGCCGTGGTGTCGCAGCGTGTCTTCCTCGGCGACCGCATCCAGCTCAAGCTCATGCTGCCCGACCAGACCAGCGTCAACGCGGAAGTAGGGCGCGACCACCCGGCCTGCATGGGTGACGTCGTCGGCATACGCATACAACCGCACCACCTCATGCCCGGCAGCGAACTCGCCTGAATTCCATGACCACCACTTCACTGCTGCAACTTTCCGACCTGCACATCCGCGAACCAGGCCGCCTGGCTTACGGCCGCATCAACACCGCGCCTTACCTGGCGCAGGCGGTCGCCTCCATCCTCAAGCTGCCGCAGCAGCCCGACGCCGTCGTCATCACCGGCGACCTGACCGACTTCGGCCGCGCCGCCGAGTACGCGCACCTGCGCGAGCTGCTCGCGCCGCTGGCCATGCCGGTCTACCTGATGCCCGGCAACCATGACGAGCGCGCGCAGCTGCGGTTGAGTTTTCCCGGCCACAGCTACCTGGGCACGGAGGAGTTCGTGCAGTACAGCGTGGCCATAGGCGCGCTGCAACTCATTGCGCTGGACACCGTGGTGCCCGGCGCCAGCGAAGGCAGCCTGTGTGAAGCCAGGCTGGCCTGGCTGGCCCGCGAGCTCGAAGCGCACCGCGGCCGGCCTGTGGTCATCGCCATGCACCACCCGCCCTTCAAGACATTGATTGGCCACATGGACGACATAGGCCTGCTCAGCGGCGCGTCCGAACTTGAAGCGCTGGTCAGCCGCTACCCGAATGTGGAGCGCATCATTTGCGGCCACCTGCACCGCGCCATCCAGGTGCGCTTCGGCGGCAGCATCGCGGCGACCATCCCTTCACCGGCCCACCAGGTCCGCCTGGACCTGGCGCCCGACGCCGCCTCGGCCTGGGTGCTGGAGCCGCCCGGCTTCGGGCTGCATGTGTTGCCCGAAGGAGGGCGGCTGGTCAGCCATACCGTCGCGAGCGGCGCGTATGAAGGGCCGTTTCCTTTTCACGAAGGCGCGGTGCTGATCGACTAGCCCGGTCGACGCAAGCAGCCGCGCCCGGCCCGGCGCATTCAGCGCCCGGCTTAGAAGTTCAGGTCTTTCTCGATGTCCTGCATCTTGCGGCGCGCGATGGCCAGGTTGGACTTGGCCTTGTCCAGCACGAAATAGATGAACACGCCTTCCTTGCGCGACAGCGGGCGGATCAGGTGGTATTGCTTGCCCAGCGTGATCAGGATGTCTTCGATCACGTCGTTCAGGCCCAGCGAGCGCATGGTCTTGAGCTTGGCGCGCATGACTTCGGTGTTGCCGGCGGCGGCCACTTCCAGGTCCACGCCGGTGCCGGCGGAGCCGAGCATCATGCCGCTGGCGGAGTCGACGACGGCGGCGCACAGCGCTCCGTCCAGCGTCAGGAGTTCGTCGAGAGATTGTTTGATGGTTGCCATTTTTGTTAAACCCTAGCGCGCATGTTGTGAAAGGGAAGCGGGGTAGACATGCGCGCCACCAACCCCGTGCCCGTTGAATTCATCCCTGGCTTATCAGCCGTCCGAGCTTGCCGACCTTCTGGAACCAGGCGCCCATGTCCAGCGCCATGCGCCCCGACAGCGTGGCCATCACGATGCCCTTGCCGCAGGGCATCAGGCTCAAGACGCCGTCCTGGTGGATCATCGAGATGGCCTGCAGCGGCCCGAGCCCGGCGAAGGGAACGCCGCTGCGCTGGTGCAGGCGCCAGTAGTCGCTGGCCGCCTCGGCGATGGAATCGATCTGCGGATGGCCGCCGGCCGACAGGTAGACCATGCCCGTGGCCGAGTCGACCAGCGCGCAGGCGTTCACGCCCGGCGTGGTGGCCATGGCCGCCAGTTCGGCGGCGATCTGCTGCGTGTTCACGCCGCTTCCAGCGCCCTGGCGCACTCGCCCGCGCGGTAGGCGACCTGCGCGAGGATGGCGTGCTCGTTGGCGATGACGTTCACCACCAGGTCCACGTCGCCGCGGCGGACCGCGCTCAGGAAGGCAAAGCCCGCGTCGGTGTTGATGGTGACGCTGCGGCTGCGGCCCAGCCGCGCCTCCTGCGACACCACGGCGCCTATGGCCGAGATCGAACTGGCCAGCGCGGCCACGCGCACCGGGTCTATGTCGCGCGTCACGGCGCTGGCGATGTCGAAGCCGTCGGTGGTGGCGACCACCACGGCCACGACACCGCTCACTTCTTCCAGCATGCCGCGCGCCTGTTCCTCGGCCGCCTTGCGCAGCGCTTCATTCACCATGCTCATGTTGTTTCGTTTCCCGTCGTTGAGGGTTCCATCTGCGACAGCAGGGTGTCGATCAGCAGCGCCACGTCCTCGCGCAGGCGCACGTCCACGGCCAGCACCGGCAGCACCAGGCCGTGCCGCTCCAGCCGCGCCGAAAAGTCGTCCAGGCCGGGCTGCGTGTGCGCGTCCATCCTTCCGACGCCGACGGTGCAGGGCGTGTGCGCCAGCACGTCGGCAAAACCTTCGAGGTAGGCGTCCAGGTCGGCCAGCGGGTCGGGCCGGGAGTTGTCGATCAGGATGATGATGCCCAGCGCGTTCTGCGCCAGGATGCGCCACATGAAGTCAAAACGCGCCTGGCCCGGCGTGCCGAACAGGCGCAGCCTGTCGCCGGTGTCCAGCGTCAGCTGGCCGAAATCCAGCCCGACCGTGGTTTTCGCCTTGGCGAGCGAGGCGTCGTTGTTGGCCACGTCGGTGACCACGGGCGGCGTCTCGCTGATGGCCGCGATGGCCGTGGTCTTGCCCGCACCCATGGTGCCGGTGAAAACGATTTTGTATTCCCTCATCCGGCGCTCCGGCTGTTGCGGCCCAGGCCCAGGCGGCGGCGAATGCTGCTGAACAGGCTGGGCGCGCCATGGCCATGGCCGGCGTTTGCGGCGGCGGGCAGGCTAGGGGCTGCTTTGCGGGCGTGCGCGTGAACGGGCTGCCCGGGTGTTTCCCAGTTCAGCAGATCATGTTTTTCAAGTTCCAGCATGAAGGCGCCGCACGCCGCTTCGGGGTAGCCGGCCATGGTGCTCAGTTCATGCGCCGACCGGGATTGCCGCGACAACAGCGTCGCCAGGTGGATGCGTTCGCGGCTGGATCCCATCAAATAGGAAGGCGGCCAGCGCTTCAAGCGGCCGCGGCGCCAGGTTTGGGGCAAGGGAAGCGCTTCGCCCTGGCGCTCCAGGCCCGGGTCAGGCCTGACGGCCGGCGCCACACGCCCCAGCAGGGCCACAAAGTCTTCGGCCCTGAACGGCCGCTCCAGGAATTCGCCGCCCGGATTTTCCCCGCGCCGCACGACGGGCACCACGATCTGCGTTTTCGCGCCGCCGGGAATGTGCGCCGGCGTGGCGGCAAGCGCCGTCAGCAGGACGTGGCAGGGGCCGTCCTCCGTCAAAGTCCAGTCAACCGCCAACTGCGTGCTGAGCTTCAAAATGGTCCGCAGCAGGCCGATTTCCGCAGCGGATAAACCCTCGACGCCGATGATCATGATGATTGCTTTGTGACTAGTTTTTGACGGAAAACTGACGAAATTGTAGTAATTGTGCTTACGAATATAAGGCCGTTCTTATGAAAATTGGTGCTTAATTACTAAGCATGCAGATGGTTTGTGTGGGATTCGTCACACAAGCCGGGATTTCCGCGCCTGTTCGCGCCTGTTCATGCCCATCTCCGAACGTTGGCGAATGTTCCCGCACACCCGGACATCTTTCGGCAGGCGGCTTCAGCGTCTTGGCGTGCGCTCCTACCCGGCCGGCGCTTTGCCACCACCAGAATGGCAAGCCATGCAAACCCCCGCCCGCCCCTGGCTCACCGGCCTCCTCACATTCATCGCGGTCTTGGCCGCCGTCCTGCTGGCGCTTAATTTTTCAGCCGGCGAGAAAAAAGTCCGGCAGCAGCTGGAGCGCCAGTACAGCGTGGCCGACCCGCAATTCCACCGCGCCATGGGCAGCTTGCTGGGGCCGGGCATCGTGGGCGGCAACAAGGCGGCCGAGCTGCTCAATGGCGACCAGATTTTCCCGGCCATGCTGGGCGCGATCAAGTCCGCCACCAGGACCATCAGCTTTGAGACCTATATCTACTGGTCGGGCGAGATCGGCAAACAGTTCGCCGACGCGCTGTCGGAACGCGCCAAAGCCGGCGTCAAGGTCCACATCCTGGTCGACTGGGTCGGCAGCGCCAAGATGGACGACGCGCTGCTCCAGGAGATGCAGGATGCCGGTGTCGACATCCGCAAGTTCCACAAACCCGCCTGGTACAACCTCGCCAAACTCAACAACCGCACGCACCGCAAGCTGCTGGTCGTCGACGGCGCGGTCGGCTTTACCGGCGGCGTGGGCATCGCGCCCAAATGGACGGGCGCCGGGCAGGACGCCGAGCACTGGCGCGACTCGCACTACAAGGTCGAAGGGCCGGTGGTCGCGCAGATACAGTCCACCTTCATGGACAACTGGCTCAAGGTCAGCGGCGAGGTCCTGCATGGCGAGGCCTACTTTCCTGAACTCAAGCCCGTGGGCAACAGCCCGGCCCAGATGTTCTCCAGCTCGCCCACCAGCGGCAGCGAAAACGTCGAGCTGATGTACCACATGGCCCTCACGGCTTCCACCAAAACCGTGGACCTGTCCATGGCCTACTTCGTGCCCGACGAGGTCAGCCTGGCCATCCTGCGCGAAGCCATGCAGCGCGGCGTGCGGGTCCGCATCATCACGCCCGGCGAAATCATCGACACCGAAACCGTGCGCGCCGCCTCGCGCGCCACCTGGGGCCAGCTGCTGGCGGCCGGCGCCGAAATCTACGAGTTCCAGCCCAGCATGTACCACTGCAAGGTCATGATCGTCGACGGCCTCATGGTGTCCGTCGGCTCCACCAACTTTGACGCGCGTTCCTTCCGGCTCAATGACGAAGCCAACCTCAACATCTACGACGCCACCTTCGCCGCGCGACAGACCGAGGTGTTCGAGCAGGACATCCGCAAGTCCCGCCGCGTGACGCTGGAAGCGTGGCAGAACCGGCCGCTAAGTGAAAAGTTCTCCGAGAAGCTGGCTTCGCTGCTGAACTCGCAACTCTGAACTCGCCGGATGCGGAGAGGCTATCCGCAGATGACGCAGATTTCCGCAGATTAAAAACGGGAACTCTCTTACTCCCTCCCCCGCTGGGGGAGGGCTGGGGTAGGGGCTGGCGGCCTTTGAAATACTTCAGGCGCCGAGGGCCCCCATCCCAACCTTCCCCCAGCGGGGGAAGGCGTAAAACGACTCTGCATCATGGTGGTTTTAATCTGCGGAAATCTGCGTCATCTGCGGATTAAATTTATCTGCAGATTTACGCGGATTGAAGCAGGCAGTAACAGGCCCCGGCCGGCGCTGACGGACCTCCCAGCCAACGTCCTACAGTGAAATCCGGGGAACGCGAAGAAGCTTGCAAGCTTGCCTTGCCGGTGTTTCAATCAAAAGGTGACCCACGATGAACATTCCCGACTCCCTCCCGGTGTCCCGGCGAGGCGTGCTGATTGCGGGCGCCGCTTCGGCGGCCGCCGGCACCATCCCTGCCGATGCCATGGCCGCGCCTGAAGCCCCGCCAAAGCCCGCGCCCGGCGCCGTGCCCACGTCCCGCGTCACGCTGGAAGTCAACGGCCAGGCGCACACGCTGGACCTTGACAACCGCAGCTCCCTGCTCGACACCCTGCGCGAATACCTGCACCTGAGCGGCACCAAAAAAGGCTGCGACCACGGCCAGTGCGGCGCCTGCACCGTGCTGCTGGACGGCGTGCGCATCAACTCGTGCCTCACGCTGGCGGTGATGCACGAAGGCGCCAAGGTCACCACCATCGAAGGCCTGGGCACGCCGCGCAACCTGCACCCGATGCAGGCGGCTTTCGTCAGGCACGACGGCTACCAGTGCGGCTACTGCACGCCGGGGCAAATCTGCTCGGCCGTCGGCACGCTCGACGAAATACGCCGCGGCATACCGAGCCACGTCAGCGCCGACATCACCGCGCGCCCGCTGCTCTCGGCCGAGGAGTTGCGCGAACGCATGAGCGGCAACATCTGCCGCTGCGGCGCCTACTCCAACATCGTCGAGGCGATCACCGAAGTCGCGGGGGTGACGGCATGAAACCCTTCACCTATGAGCGCGCCAACACACCCGCCGAAGCGGCCGCCGCCGCCGCGCGCAACCCCAACGCGAAATTCATCGCCGGCGGCACCAACCTGCTGGATTTGATGAAGCTGCAGATCGAGGCGCCCGCCCACCTGGTCGACGTCAACGGCCTGGCCCTGGACAAGATAGAGCCCACGCCCGAAGGCGGGCTGCGCATAGGCGCGCTGGTGCGCAACACTTCGCTGGCCGCCGACGAGCGCGTGCGGCGCGACTACGCCGTGCTGTCGCGCGCGCTGCTGGCCGGCGCTTCGGGCCAGTTGCGCAACAAGGCCACCACCGCCGGCAACCTGCTGCAGCGTACGCGCTGCCCTTACTTCTACGATACCGACCAGCCCTGCAACAAGCGCCAACCCGGCAGCGGCTGCAGCGCCATAGGCGGCATCACGCGGCAGCACGCCATCGTCGGCACCAGCCAGGCCTGCATCGCCACGCACCCCAGCGACATGGCCGTGGCCATGCGCGCGCTCGACGCCACGGTGGAAACCGTGCGCCCCGGCGGCCAGGCCCGCGTCATCCCGATCGCCGACTTCCACCGCCTGCCCGGCGACACGCCGCACATCGAAACCGCGCTGGAACCCGGCGAGCTCATCACCTCGGTGACATTGCCCAAGCCGCTGGGCGGCGTCCACATCTACCGCAAGGTGCGCGACCGCGCGTCCTACGCCTTCGCCCTCGTCTCGGTCGCCGCCGTCGTGCAGCGCAACGGCTCGGGCCGCGTTGCGCTGGGCGGCGTGGCGCACAAACCCTGGCGCGACGACAGCGCCGACGCCGCCTTGCCGCAGGGCGCGGGCGTCGCCACCCGCTGGCTGCTGGCCGGCGCGCAGACCACCGAAGACAACGCCTTCAAAATTCCGCTGGTGGAGCGCACGCTCGCCGCCGTGTTGGCCCAGGCCAGGAGCGCAGCATGAAATTCGACACCCCCGCCACCACCAACCCCATCGACCAGCTCAAGGTCATCGGCAAGCCCACAGACCGCATCGACGGCCCGCTCAAGACCAGCGGCGGCGCGCCCTACGCCTATGAACGCCACGACGCGGTGCAGAACCCTGCCTATGGCTACGTCGTCGGCGCCGGCATCGCCAAGGGCCGCATTGCCTCCATGGATTTGAGCGCCGCGCGCGCCTCGCCCGGCGTGCTGGCCATCGTCACCGCGCGCAACGCCGGCAAGCTCGGCAAGGGCAACTTCAACACCGCCAAACTGCTGGGCGGGCCCGAGATAGACCACTACCACCAGGCGCTCGCGCTGGTGGTCGCCAACACCTTTGAGCAGGCGCGCGCCGCCGCGCAGCTGGTGCGCATCGAATACACGGCCACACCCGGCAAGTTCGACCTGGCCGCCGAAAAAGATTCCGCGCCGCTGGCCAAGCCCTCCGATTTCGGCGGCGCGCCCGAGTCCAAGATAGGCGACTTCGCCGGCGCCTTCGCCGCGGCCCCGGTGCAACTCGACGCCACCTACACCACGCCCGACCAGTCGCACGCCATGATGGAGCCGCATGCTTCGACGGCCGCCTGGAAAGGCAACAAGCTCACGGTCTGGACGGCCAACCAGATGATTGACTGGAGCGTCGGCGACATGGCCAAGACCCTGGGCATTCCCAAGGCCAATGTGCGCCTGGTCTCGCCCTTCATAGGCGGCGGCTTCGGCGGCAAGCTCTGGGTGCGCGCCGACGCCGTGCTGGCCGCACTCGGCGCGCGCGCGGCGCGGCGGCCGGTGAAGGTCGCGCTGCAGCGCCCGCTGATGATGAACAACACCACGCACAGGCCGGCCACCATCCAGCGCATACGCCTGGGCGCGGGCCGCGACGGCAAGATCACCGCCGTCGGCCACGAGGGCTGGTCCGGCGACCTGCCCGATGGCCAGCCCGAAACGGCCGTCAACCAGACCCGCCTGCTCTACGCCGGCGCCAACCGCCTGACCGCAACGCGCCTGGCCGTGCTCAACCTGCCCGAAGGCAACGCCATGCGCGCGCCCGGCGAGGCGCCCGGCATGATGGCGCTCGAAATCGCCATGGACGAGATGGCCGAAAAGCTGGGCCTGGACCCGATCGAGTTCCGCATCCGCAACGACACCCAGGTCGACCCCGAAAAACCCGAGCGCCCCTTCTCGCAGCGCCGCCTGGTTGAATGCCTGCGCCTGGGCGCCGAACAGTTCGGCTGGAACCGGCGCATGGCGCAGCCCGGGCAACTGCGCAACGGCCGCTGGCTCATCGGCATGGGTGTGGCCGCGGCCTTCCGCAACAACCTGCTCATGAAGTCGGCCGCCCGCGTACGGCTCGACAACCGCGGCGTCGTCACCGTCGAAACCGACATGACCGACATCGGCACGGGCAGCTACACCGTCATCGCCCAGACCGCCGCCGAAACCCTGGGCGTGCCGCTGGAGAAAGTGCTGGTGCGCCTGGGCGACTCCGCCTTCCCCGTGTCCTGCGGCTCCGGCGGGCAGTGGGGTGGCAACAGCTCCACCTCCGGCGTGTACGCCGCCTGCATGAAGCTGCGCGAAGCCGTCGCCAAAAGCGCAGGTATCAGCGCCAGCGATGCGGTCTTCGCCGACGGCATGGTGCGCGCGGGTGACCGCTCAATGCCGCTCGCGCAAGCCGCCGGCGACAAGGGCTTGGTCGCCGAAGACTTCATGGAATACGGCGACCTCGACAAAAAATACCAGCAGTCCACCTTCGGCGCGCATTTCGTCGAAGTCGGCGTGGACTTCTACACCGGCGAAATCCGCGTGCGGCGCATGCTCGCGGTTTGCGCCGCAGGCCGCATCCTCAACCCCAAGGCCGCGCGCAGCCAGGTCATAGGCGCGATGACCATGGGCGTCGGCGCCGCGCTGATGGAAGAACTCGCGGTCGACACCCGCCACGGCTTCTTCGTGAACCATGACCTCGCTGGTTATGAGGTGCCTGTGCATGCGGACATTCCGCATCAGGATGTGATCTTCCTGGATGAGACTGATCCCATCTCTTCGCCCATGAAGGCCAAAGGCGTCGGCGAGCTTGGGATCTGTGGCATCGCCGCTGCTGTTGCGAATGCGGTCTACAACGCAACCGGGGCGCGGGTTCGGGATTATCCGATCACGCTGGATAAGCTGCTTGATCGGTTACCTGTGGTGGCTTGAGGAGCGTGCTTTCTGCATAAGCTTGCTGGCCGGGAGTGGCCCGGCAGCCAGTAACTTTGGCGAAACCCGCAAAGCGGGTTTTCTTTTGTTCGCCAAAAGGCGCGCTGTGCGCGCGGGGTTCGCTCACTTCGCGCAGCGAAGTTACGCGAACACCAAAGTCACCAAAGTTCACGCAGTGGGGATTCGCTCACTTCGCGAGGCGAAGTTATGCGAATACCAAAAGGCGACCCTGGTTGCTGCGTCCCCTGCGCTTCGCTCCGGGGCAACCTGCGGTGCTCGGTCCAGCCGGGGTCTGGCTAAACTCGCTACGCTGCGCTTCGCTCAAACAACGCCAGCCCTGATCCGTCTGGCCCTGCGCTCCTCGGCGCATCCACAAGGGGCAATCGGGAGCGGGGACAAAAAAAGAAAGGGCAGAGCAAGAGCAGGTGGCGATGCGGGGGCCATGAATTTACTCCCTCTCCCTCTGGGAGAGGGCAGGGGCTGAGCGCTGCGGCTCCGGATGCGCCTGCGCGCATCTGGACAGCGCGAAGAAGCCCAGGCTCAGCCTGGGCTGCGGTCTGCAAGACAGGGCCGTCGGCGGTTGATGTGTCGCCGCGGGTGCGAAGGCTGCTGGCCCTCACCCTCTCCCTCTCCCAGAGGGAGAGGGGACAAGAAGGAAGACAAATACAAACAAGGACACGCCAATGGCGTGTCCTTGTTTCTTCAAGTATTCGGTATTGGTATTCGGCTGTTTGGTATTTCTCCTCCCCGCTCCCACCCCTTGTAGATGCGCCGAGGAGCGCAGGTTCAGGCGGATCAGGGATCGCGATTGTCTGAGCCGAAGGCGAGTTCGAGCGAGACCCCGCCTGGACCGAGCACCGCAGGTTGCCCGTAGCGAAGCGGAGGGACGCAGCAACCAGGGTCGCCTTTTGGTATTCGCGTAACTTCGCTTAGCGAAGTGAGCGAATCCCCACTACGTGAACTTTGCTTACTTTCTTTTGGCGAAGCAAAAGAAAAGTGAGTCGCTGCCGGGCGATTCCCGGCTCCGGAACTCAAAACAACATCAGCGCCAAGAATACACAAAGAGCCTTCAATACCTCAGTCCGACCGGTGAAGCGGGGACAGCTTCGACAAGCTCAGCCCGAACGGTGAGACAGAGACGTCAAATCATGCTTCCCCAAAGAAAACGAGAGCGCGTAGATGTCCTGCGTCATGGCCGCAAGCGCGCCCGCAGCCTCAAGCCGCTGCGGCGACAGCTCATCCGCCAGCGCGTGTTGCAAGACCTCCGTCTCATAAGACGACAGCAAGACAATCCAGTCGGCGACGGCATCCCCGCCGCGGATTTTTTGCTCTTGTGTCATGGCTGCCTCCGGCGTCCTGGTTTGCAGCAGGTGCGCCCCGACGATGCCTTTGCTTTCCGCCTGGCGGGCCAGCAGGTTTTCCAGCCAGGCCCGCAAAGGGCCGGCCTGGCCGTCCGCGGGTGACAGGCGGATCGTCAGCACCGCCTTGCCCAGCCCTCCTCCGAAACTGCTGAGCAGCTTGCACTGGCTGCGCACCATGTTCAGGTGGTGCGGCATCATCTTCGCCGACCATGGCGTCGGGTTGTTCAGGCTTCGCAGGTAGCCGGCAGAGGTGAGGGTTTCATACGATGCCAGCTCATACATCACAAAAAACCCGGTTCCCCCGTCAATGTTGGACCAGCGTGAGCCGCGCAGAAAGCCTTCAAGGCCCATGCGTTCCGGAAAGTGTTCGCGGGAGTGCCACTCCTGGAACTCCTCGCGTTGCGCGGGCAGGATGTCCCACCACATCGCTACTGCAGCCTTGCCTAGAAGTGCCATGTCGTCGAACCTTAATAGAACTTCAGTAGAACCAGCTTGCCGGAACCGTCACCAGTTTGGGGAACACCACCATCAAAAACATCACCGCGAACTCGGCGATCATGAACGGGATGACACCCTTGGTGACGTCGTCCATGCTGATCTTGCCGACACCCGCCACCACGTTGAGCACCGTGCCCACCGGCGGCGTCACCAGCCCGATCGAGTTGTTGATGATGAACAGCACGCCGAAGTAGACCGGGTCTATGCCCGCCGCCTTGACCACGGGCATCAGCACCGGCGTGAGGATCAGGATGGTCGGCGTCATGTCCATCGCCGTGCCGACGACCATGACCAGCACCATGATCGCCGCCATCAGCAGGATGGGGCTGCCCATGAAAGGCTTGAGCAGGTCCACCACCATGCCCGGCAGGTTGGCCACCGTGATCAGCCAGGCGCTGACCATGGCCGCGGCGATCAGGAACATCACGACGGCGCTGGTCTTGGCCGACGACACGAACACACCGTAGAGCTGCGCGGGCTTGAGTTCGCGGTAGATGAAGATGGAAACAAACAGCGCGTAGACGGCGGCCACCACGGCCGCCTCGGTGGGCGTGAACACGCCCATGCGCAGGCCGACCAGGATGATCACCGGCAGGATCAGCGCCCAGGTGGCGTCGCGAAAGGCCTTCATGATCTCGGCGCCGCTCTTGCGCGGCGGCGGCACGATGGCCTCGCGCCGCACCAGCCAGGCCCAGGTGACCCAGAGCGCCCCGCCTATCAGCAGGCCCGGCACAACGGCCGCGAAGAAGAGCTTGGAGATCGACACGTTGGCCGCCACGCCGAAGATCACCAGCCCGATGCTGGGCGGGATCACCGGGCCTATCACGCCCACGGATGCGATCAGGCCGCCGGCGCGCGCCTTTTCGTGGCCGGCCTTGACCATCATCGGCAGCAGCAGGGCGGTGAGCGCGGCCGCGTCGGCCACGGCCGATCCCGACAATGCCGACAGCAGGCAGCCCGCCATGATGGTCACATAGCCCAGCCCGCCCTTGACGTGGCCGACCAGCGCCAGCGCCAGGTTGACGATGCGGCGCGACAGGCCGCCGACGTTCATGATCTCGCCGGCCAGCATGAAGAAGGGCACGGCCAGCAGCGGGAAGCTGTCGGCGCCGCCGACCAGGTTCTGCGCCAGGATCTGCGCATCGAACAGCTGCAGGTGCCACATCAGGGCGACGCCGCTGGCCAGCAGCGCAAACGCGATCGGAATGCCCAGGGCCATGGCGGCCAGCAGCGCGCCGATAAAAACGGCAATCGTCATGGCCGTGCTCCCGCGGTGGTGTCCGGCCGGCGCGCATCGTCCAGCACCTGCTTGAGTTGCACGGCCTCTTCCGACTCCTGCACCATCACCAGTTCATCGTCCGACAGCCGGCCGGTGACGACCTTCCACACATCCAGCAGCAGCAGGCCGCAGGCCAGCACGCCGAACACCAGGCTCGAGAGGTAGACGATGGACATGGTCCAGCCGGTCGTGGGTGCCGTGACGTCCCAGTTGATCTTGACCTGTTCCCAGCTGCCCATGGCCAGCAGCACCACGATGAAGATCATCAACACGTGGCCGGCGACGAGGCAGATCTTTTTGCCCATGACCGGCAGCCGCCCGACCACCATGTCGATGCCCAGGTGGCCGTGTTCGCGCAGCGCCACCAGGGCGCCCAGGAAGGTGCCCCAGATGAAGAGCCAGCGCGACACCTCTTCGGAGACCGTGATGCCCGAGTTGAAGCCGTAGCGCAGCACCACGTTGCCGAACACCAGCACGACCATGATGGCCAGGCCGAGCGCGATCAGGAACTCGATGCCTTTGCAGGCCTTGTCGACGAAGGTGTCCATGTCACTTCTGCGCGGCAGGGGCCTGCGCTTCGCGCGCAATATCCGTCACGACCCGAAGGCCCTGCAGGTAGGAGCGCGGACCGAAGCCCTGGATTGTTCCTTTCACCGCCGGCGAGATGATCGAGTGGTGGCGCCAGGGCTCGCGTGTCGCGAGGTTGGACATGTGCACCTCGACCACCGGGAAGGGCATGGCCTTGATCGCGTCATGCAGCGGCACGCCATGCTGCGTCAGCCCGGCGGGGTTGACCAGCGCGCCCTGCGCCGTGTCGATGTGCTGGTGCAGGAAATCGATCAGCGCCCCCTCGTGGTTCGACTGGATCGTCTCAAGCGTCACGCCCAGTTCGCCGGCCAGTTTGGCCAGCATGGCGTCGATCTGGGCCAGCGTCGTGGTGCCGTAAATATGCGGTTCGCGCCGGCCGAACAGGTTCAGGTTCGGCCCGTGGAGGACAAGTATTTTCATGGCGTTCAGAATTTCGCCATCAGAACTTGGATACGCGTTCCAGCTCGGACTTGAAGAGCGTCACGATGGCCGGGTCATAGGCGGCCGAGAACTTGTCGTAGACGGGGCGCACTTCGGCGCGCATCTTGGCCAGCTCGGCGGGCGGCACGTCGTTGTAGAGCATGCCCTTGGCCGTCAGCTCGCCCAGCGCCTTCGCCGACACTTCACGGCTGACCACGCGCTGCCAGTTTTGGGCTTCGATGGCGGCGTCGGCCAGGATCTTGTGCTCCGTCGCCGAGAGCTTGTCCCAGAAGCGCTTGCTGATCTGGATCGGGTTGGTCGCGTAGACGTGGTTGGTGCCGCTCACGTACTTCTGCACTTCGTAGAACTTGCTCGAGGCGATCACCGCGAAGGGGTTTTCCTCGCCGTCCACCGCCTTGCTCTCGAGCGCGCCGTACAGCTCGGCAAAAGGCATGGGCACCGGGTTGGCCTTGAAGGCCTTGAAGGTTTCCAGGAACACCGGGTTCGGGATCACGCGCAGTTTCAGGCCTTCCAGGTCGGCGCCCTTCATGATGGGGCGCTTGCTGTTGGTCACGTTGCGAAAGCCCAGGTCGAAGAAGCCCAGCACGATCACGCCCTTTTCAGGCAGTTTGGCCGCGAGCATCTTGCCCAGCGGGCCGTCGACCAGCGCGTCGGCCTGCTTCGCATTGGCGAAGAGGAAGGGAAAGTCCAGCAGGCCGAATTCCTTGACGATGCCGTTCAGCGACGTCGTCGAGGCCACCAGCATTTCCTGCACGCCGCCCTGCAGCGCCGACTGCTGCTGCAGCTCGTTGCCCAGCTGCGAGGCCGCGAATTCCTGCACCTTGATCTTGCCGCCGCTCTTGGCGGCGACGATCTCGGCGAACTTGCGCACGCCCAGGCTGGTCGGGTGGTCCGGGTTGTTCAGGTGGCCGAACTTGATGGTCCGCTCCTGGATGTCCTGCGCCAGGGCGGGCATAACCGCGACCATCAGGGCGGCGACAAGGGTGAGGGTTCTGCGGCGAGCAAGCATGGTGATGTCCTTTTAGGGTGGCGCCCGAGCGCTGTTGTCAGCGTGGTCTGGCGATGTCTCTGTTGTCTATTACCGCAGCACAAGCTGCAGGCCGAGGGCATCATATTCGTGAAGTGGAAAGTCTTTCCATTGTGGAAAACCATTACCATTATTCAATTGCGGCCCGGTTCAGGCCATGGCCCAATCGGTCAAACCCGCATGTATATATAGAGGGCCCGGCCAATCCCCCAGGAAGCGGCCGGCACCCGCATCGCCCCCAGACACCGTCAAGCCAAAGAGTCCCACGCCATGAGCACCCTGCTGGAAAGAAGCTTTAAAACCCTGGAGCAACTCGCCGCCCACCCCCAGGGCATGACCGTCTCCACCATCGCCGCCACGCTGGACATGCCCCTCAGCGCCACCCACCGCCTGCTCGCCGAGCTGTGCCGCAGCGGTTATGTGCGCCAGGTGCGCGAGCAAGGCGAGTACGTGCTCACCATCAAGCTCGTCTCCCTGGGCCTGAGCTTTTTGAGCGCCTCCGGCGTCGTCGACGTCGCCCAGCCCCTGCTGGACCACCTGGCCGAAGAATGCGGCGAACTGGTCCGCCTGGCCGTCGTCGACGGCGACGATTTGACCTTCGTCGCCAAAGCCCAGGGCGCCCGCCGCGGCCTGCGTTATGACCCCGACATGGGCCTGTCGGTGCGCCTCTCTTGCAGCGCAGCCGGCCACGCCTGGCTCTCCACCATGAGCGATGAAGAAGCGCTAAGACTGGTCGCCCGGCAAGGCTTCGGCCAACCAACGGACTACGGCCCGAATGCCCCCACCACCGTCAAGGCGCTGCTGGCCTACATCCAGACCGCCCGCAAACGCGGCTTCAGCATGATCAGCGAAGTCTTCTCCCCCTCCATGACCGCCATGGCCGCGCCCGTGCTCGCGCCCTCGGGCGCGATCGGCGTGGTCACCATCGCGGGGCCGCTGGTGCGGCTGACCGAGGCGCGTATGGAGGCGTTGTCTGAGGCTTTGCTGGCGACGGCGGATGAGATACGGGCGGCCAGTGGGGGGTCGGCTATGTTCAAGAAGAGGGCTTAGGCCGGCGCTCCTGCAATCACCAAAGACTGTCAGTTAACAGTCAATGCTGAGTCCAGTTCAATTAAAACGTTTTAATTGTCCAATAATCAAGGTCGGCTATTAATAATGGACAAGAGATAATATTGGACAAATTGATCTGTTATTGGTTATTTGTCCAATATTGTGATTAGTCTATTAATAGTGGACAATTGCCAATAATGGACAAATTGCTTATCCCTGCTGAAAATCCCCTGCTGCAGGCGGCTATGAAGGCCGCTCAAAACTGGGGTGTGACCGTGCAGATTGAGCCCAATCCACCCGCGGGAACAGAAGCTGATGGATTTGTGCGCATTGCACGGGGTAAACAGAAATTGGTTTACCCGTTTGAAATACGCCATGCCTTGCAGCCGGCGACATTGGGAATCGCATTGCAGCGGCTGGCGCGGCTGGGTAAAAAGGCCCTGTTGGTCACCGACTATGTGACACCTGCGCTGGCCGACGAACTCAAAGCGCGCGGCGTCGCCTTTCTGGATACGGCCGGCAATGCCTATATCGAAGAGGGGCCGCTGCTTATTTGGGTGAAAGGCCAAAAGCGCCTTGAAAAACCTGGCATCACCACTTTCGCGGCTGGCAAGGCTTTTCAGCCGACAGGCCTGCAAATTCTTTTCACATTGTTGTGCAATCCCGGGGCGGTTAACCGGCCATATCGGGAACTGGGCAAGATGGCCGGTGTGGCCCATGGCACGGTCGGTTGGGTCATTCCCGACCTGCAACAGCAAGGATTTGTCCGCGACCTGAACGGGAAGCGCGGCACACGCCGGCTGTTTCAGCAGGAGCGGCTGCTTGCGCAATGGGCCGATGCCTATGCGCGAACCCTAAGGCCCCGTACCTTGCTGGGCCGCTATTACATCGGAACGCTCGATGGCTGGCGGGACTGGCCTTTACTGGACCATGGCGCACAGTGGGGCGGTGAACCCGCCGGCGCCCTCTTGACGGATTACCTTCGTCCCGGCGAGTTGACGATTTATGCGGAAAAAATGCCAGCCCGGCTGGCCGCGCGCATGAAGTTTCTGAAAGAGCCTGAACCCGGCCATGCGGCGGTGGTGGAAGTACGTAAACGTTTCTGGGACTTTCCCGCTGAACCCCATCACGCCAATCTGGTCCCGCCGCTTCTCACCTACGCGGACTTGCTGGCAACCGGCGACGCACGTTGCATTGAAACGGCCCGGATGATTTATGACGCCCATATCATTCGACTTTTCAACGAGGCCTGAGCTCCTGTCGCTCGCGCACATCGCGCGCGACTTGCAGGCGGTGGCCGAGCCCATGGGCATTGAGTTCTTCCTGATGGGGGCCATGGCGCGCGACCTGATGCTGCTTTACACGCATGGAATCAACACCGGCCGCCAGACAAAAGATGCCGATTTTTCGGTCATGGTGCGTGATTGGGAGGCATTTTCGGCGTTGCGCGCAGGGCTCGTCGAAACGGGGGCTTTTCTGGAGAGGCCGGGCCCGGCTACACATCGCTTGCACCACGTGAAAAGCGGTCTTCCGCTGGACATTGTTCCGTTTGGGGCTATTGAGCGCGCCGATAGAACAATTGCCTGGCCGCCCAAGCAACAGATCGTCCTTGACTGTTTTGGCCTCCGTGAAGCATTTGATGCCAGCCTTTCAGTTTTGCTGCCCGAAGGCGTGAGATGGCAGGTAGCAAGCATTCCTGCGTTGGCGCTGCTCAAGGTGGCGGCCTGGAAGGACAGGCATCAAGAGTTTCCCGGAAAAGACGCGGGTGACCTGGTGCTGCACCTGCGGCACTACCTGGATTGCGGGAACCTTGAGCGCGCGGGGGTGGAGCCCCCGGATCTTTTCGAGGTCGACGACTACCACCACGAAGCCACAAGCGCGCGGTTGCTGGGGCGCGATGTCGCGGTTCTGCTGGATGCGCAATCCAGGAAGCGTGTACTCGAAATACTGCGCCCTGAAGCGGACGAAGGCGGCCCGCTGATCCTGGCGGGCCAATCAGGCCCAAACCTGGAACAAGCCCGTCAACTCATCCAGGCCGTCTGTGACGGCCTTGCGGACAGGCGTTGAATGCTTCTCCCCCTCCATGACCGCCATGGCCGCGCCCGTG
Organism: Polaromonas sp. YR568; assembly: GCF_943369675.1. Taxonomy (GTDB): domain Bacteria; phylum Pseudomonadota; class Gammaproteobacteria; order Burkholderiales; family Burkholderiaceae_C; genus Polaromonas. The sequence goes on from NZ_CALROB020000018.1 coordinate 81,450, forward strand.
CTCGCACCCTCGGGCGCCATAGGCGTCGTCACGATCGCGGGGCCGCTGGTGCGGCTGACCGAGGCGCGCATGGAGGAGCTGGCCGAGGCTTTACTGGCGACGGCCGATGAGATACGGGCGGCCAGTGGGGGGGTCGGCTATGTTCAAGAAGAGGGCTTAGGGGTTGGCGGCCTAGCGGCTTGGAGCCGAGGCAAGCAAGGCCTTGGCTTTTTCTAGCTCCGCATGCTGAGGGGCGTCATCGCGATGCCTCAGCAGATCCATCAGAACGCGCCGCTATCGGCCTTGATCTTGGGTAGCCGTGCTCGGCGCGGCACTTTCTCATTCATCAGCGCCAGGCCGATCGTGTCTTGCCGCGTGTCCAGCAGTTGGTCCAGTGACCCCAGCCCCCCTAGCACCTGAAGCGTCCGTGCCAGGTGTTGCAGCGCGGTGCCGGGGTGGCCCGCCTCCATGCGCCGCACCGTGTTTACCGACGCGCCTATGCGCTCCGCCAATGCGGCTTGGGACAGGTTGCGGCGCAGCCGCGCCAACGCGATGTTTTGGCCAAGGCGTTGAAGGGTCCGGTCAACTGATTGGGGGATGGGGGTGGTCATAAATTAGTGTCCAAATATGGATATTTAAAAATTCTAAAACACTAAATATGGATGCTTGCCGTACTTTAGGGTGAGGAGGTCGATGACTGCTATACGGGCCCCTGAAGCAATCCATGCTGCATGTGTTCTCAACTTTGCTACAAGCGGCATTGCCAGCCTGGACACTTAGGCTCAAGCCCTCCGGCGCTGTGAAGCTCGCCGCACGCTTACGTGCAAACCGCGCGCAAACGCGGCTTCAGCATGATCATCGCAGTCTTCTCCCTCTCCATGACCGCCATGGCCGCATCCGTGCTCGCGCCCTCAGGCGCCATCGGCGTGGTCACGATCGCGGGGCCGCTGGTGCGGCTGACCGAGGCGCGTATGGAAGAACTGGCGGAGGCTTTGCTGGCGACGGCGGATGAGATTCGGGCGGCGAGTGGGGGGGGCGGCTATGTTTAAGAAGAGGGCTTAGGGGTTCTTCGGATAAATCGGGCGACTTCGAACGAAACCGTCTTCAGCGGGGTCTGGGCGTTTGTTTAATATCGGGCTAAAAAAGTCTGAAGATTTTTGCTTCCTGCAGATATAAATCCGGCTCATCAAGTTGTTGTAGCGAAGACCCTCCTGAAATACACTTCGGAACAAAGAGGCCGCATTGGCCCAGAAGGGATGGCCGTGAACTTTGTGCGAAGCAAGATGGCTAAAGACCATGCCTACGACCATAGGCATGATTGAAACTCGCAATTCGTACATTGACGCGATCAATTTCGGTCGAGCCACGATTGCCGCTCTCTCGTATGTGAATCAGACTGAGGCACGAGAAGTGCATATCATGCGCCTATCCACAGCCTTCCGAAGAGCAGGAATTTCGACTTCACTTAGATACGCCTTGAGCGTTCTAACGATGTTGCGCGAAGTTGAAAATCTAAATCAAGGGTACTGGCAACCGACGCCCAATAGGGTAGTCGCGATCGATCACTCCTTGTATTTACTTGTATCGATCTCCCCTACTTTGGAGCTGCAGAGGCACTTGGCCTCAGTACGGAATCTCGGGCGCATACGAACTATCGATAAGGCTGAGTCGCATATTTTCCCCTCACAGGCCTTGGACCATTGGCTTGGCAAGCCTCCCGCTTCTACGTTGACGTGGACTGAGGACTTCATCAGCTTAGCCAAGAAGACGTTACAGCCAACTCGTTATAGCGGGAGCATCGAATTTTTTGATATCTACCGCAGTAGGACGGGGATATGGTGTCCCAAGTGGAGCGAATCGCTCCCTGCTGAAGTGAGGGCAACTGACGGCATAGTTTTGGCGAGACATCGACTTACAGCCACAAGCAATAAGTATTTTGTTGCTCAGGTGTCAAAGGGCCAAGTTTGGGCTGAGAGTAATTTACCCGTTGATGCAGAGAGATTGCAATTTGGTTTGGCTGGCTTAGAAGGAAAACGAATGGGATGCCGAGCGGAAAGAAGAGGAGGGTCCTGTGCTTACCAATTCAACTTTCAGTTGCCTCGCCAAGAACGTCGCCTACTTCTTGCACTGGCTTCCCGCCAGCCCAGCATAGGGACGCGTTTGTACTTAGTAGAAGGTCTCGGAGCTAATAACGCAATAAGAAATAGATTTGATGCCTTAGGCATTGAAATAGGAGACGTGTGATGCAAGGGACAAAAGTGTATTCCGTGAGTACCGTATTTGAAGGAATTAGTAAGTCGTTTCATCAATACCTAGAAGCTCAGTACCATATTTGGGACGAGGGATTGATTGCGGAACGAAAGGCGCTACTCGATACAGCTGGGGTGACTTTTCAAGATCCTAGATTGGAAGCCACGCCGTTCTATGGATCTGCAAAACCGTACGCGGAACTGGAAATACCTTTAGCCGCTCAAAAAATCCTTACGCTAGCGTCAACACGTCCGCTCACCGGAATCTACGCTCGCCCGTATCAACATCAAGCGGAATCACTTCAATGCTTCCTAAAGGATGGCGGAGAGGTGATCGTGGCGACGGGAACAGGTTCTGGAAAGACGGAAAGCTTCTTGATGCCTATTCTTGGATCGCTGGCCATTGAATCCACGGCGCGACCAGAAGTTTGGGTGAAACCAGGAGTACGGGCGCTTCTGCTCTATCCCATGAACGCTCTAGTGAACGACCAATTGTCTAGGTTACGTCGTTTGCTTGGAGACGAAGAGATTGCCAAATCGCTGAGAGGCGGTAGAGCAGGGAACGCAACGTTTGGCATGTACACGAGCCGCACCCCGTACGCTGGCTCATCCAGTCCAGGAAAAGATAAGGACCGAATTGATCCACTGTTAGCACATCTGTTTAGCAACTTGAATGAGGGGGCTGAGCAACGACTGAAATCCGAAGGCAAATGGCCCGCAAAAGACATTCTTAACTTTGCGGCGAATAATTATCGAACACAAGAATTTGATTCGGAGCTCCTTACCCGACAAGAGATGAGAGCTCGTGCTCCCGACCTGCTTATTACCAATTACTCGATGCTCGAGTACATGCTTCTGAGGCCAATTGAACGACCTATTTTTCAGCAGACTGCTGCGTGGCTAGCCGCTGATGAGCGCAATAAGTTCACGATAGTTCTCGACGAGGCTCACATGTATAGAGGATCGAATGGAGCGGAGGTGGCTTATTTACTGCGGCGACTTCACTCTAGGCTCGGAGTTCCGCGGTCTCGTATTCGTTACATCCTCACCAGTGCAAGTTTGGGTTCAAGTAACGAAGCAATTAAGAAAGTCAAGGAGTTTGCGAGAGATTTGACGGGGCTCGCTGATACCTCCAAAAGCTTTACGGTGATCTCTGGAAAGCCACTTGTGAAAGTAGGTGCTCGACCAGCTACTCAGAGTGAGGCGAATGCACTGTCCCAATATCAATTTTCGTCATTGCATGAGTTGCATATAGATTCCGAAAAAGCCACGATCGAGCTTAAAAAACTTTTCGATGATCTGAAATTCCCCGTCAATGACGACGAGATGACAGTGGAACTTCTCCGTCATGCCGTATATCAGTGGTTAGCCCAGTTCGGTCCGGCCAGTCTCGCCTCGAATATCTTAAGTAACTCTCCCAAAACTATGGAGATGGTTTGTGCTGAGGTATTCCCTTCAGGAAGAAATGCCCATCAGTCGATGGAAAGCCTAATCTCACTCATGTCATTTGGTAGGGATGACGTGAGTGGAAAAGTCTATTCCCCCGTCCGAGCACATCTATTCTTCCGTGGCCTGCCAGGACTGTATGCGTGTGTTAACCCTGATTGTTCGGTTCGCGCACAAGGCAACTCTAAGCCATCATTGGGGAAAATGTACGCAGAGCCACGGCTGCGCTGTGATTGCGGCGGACGCGTATATGAACTGTTAACCCATCGGGATTGTGGCGCGGCTTTTCTTCGAGGCTACGTCAGCAGCGAGACAAAGGATTTCCTTTGGCATGAACCTTCAAAAGGTTTATGGAGCGACCGCCATCTGATGGAGGTTCATCTAGGAGTAGAAATAACCAGGCACGACTCTCACACAGCGACCGTGGGTGCCAGTAAAAATTGGCTGCATATTGGGACAGGCAGAATTATAAAAATCCCTCCGAGTGGCTCAGATGCGAAAGGCTATCTAGAAGTAATTCGCCCCGATTTCCCGATACAAGATAAGGGGAGATGGGTCCTTTCCTTTGATCGTGAGTGCCCCGTATGCCTTAAAAAATGGCAAGGCCAATCCAAAATAATGGATTTGGCAACAAAGGGTGAAGCCCCGTTTGCGCACTTAGTCAAAGAGCAGGTGGCTCTTCAACCCCCTACCCAGCCGGCATGTGCCCAGTCCCCAAATGAAGGCAGAAAATCGCTGTTATTTTCCGATGGCCGTCAAAAGGCGGCACGCCTGGCTAGGGATATACCAAGGGAAATAGAGCAGGATGTTTTTCGTCAGCTACTGCTGATGGCTGCAGAGCGACTAACGAAAGAAAAAATCGAGCCACTGCTGAATAAATCCATCTACATCGCATTTATCGATGTCTTGGCCTCAGTAAGTTTGCAGTTATTTGACGGCAAAGATCGTCATATTGTTCAAACGGCTGTTGCTGAATACATCGAATGGCATGAAGGAGATCTAAGAGGGGCGCTTCAAGATATCGATCTGACAGCACCACCTCGATTCAGCGCGCAGTTACTTAGGCAATTGGGATCAAGGTTTTATAGCGTGGCTTCATTGACTTTGGCATATATGAGGCCATCTGATAAAGCCCTGGCCAATTTGGCGAAAACTCTCGACAGACTTAAACCCGACGAGATCGTCGCTCTTTCCGTTGTTTGGCTTCAAGGGTTGTCGAACGAGTTTGCCTTCGACCCGGCAATACGCTCTGGAATACGTCTAGAAGCTGCGGGATATCCAGTGGGCATCCCCACAGCCAAAGGCTTCTCAAAACGACAGGAGGTGTTCTTAGCTGAACGTGGAATTTCGGTGCAGCCTATCAGGGACGCATTCAGTAATTTCCTCGCCGCGAAGGACGAGAACGGAAACTTCTATATCCATCCGGGACGGGTGAGGTTGGAAGTGGCCGTGAAAAAAAATTGGTTTCAATGCCTATCTTGTACTGCTACAAGTCCCGTATCTTGGTGGAACGCCTGCCCTAATTGCCAAGCGAAAAATATCACATCGGTGAACCCGGAAGATTCCGCATATCTTCGGGCCAGGAAAGGATTCTGGCGAGACCCGGTGGTTCGAATTTTGGAGGGGAAGGCGAAACCTATGAATCTCAATGTTGAAGAGCACACCGCTCAACTTTCTCATCGAGATGCTGATGGACCGAGCACGACTACGGAAGACTTTGAGAGGAGATTCAAGGATATTTTGGTGCGAAACGGAGATATTTCAATTGACGTCTTGTCTAGTACTACGACTATGGAAGTCGGTATTGATATCGGCTCTCTAGTTGCCGTGGGGCTTAGGAATATTCCGCCGCTGAGGCAGAACTATCAGCAACGAGCCGGGCGGGCGGGTAGACGGGGTGCGTCTATGTCCACGGTAGTTACGTACGCCCAAAACAGTCCTCACGACAATCATTATTTTAAAAATCCGGAAATAATTATTTCCGGTGATCCAGCGATGCCCGGAGTAGATACCAAAAACAGGAAGATTGTCGAGAGGCATGTACGGGCTCAGTTGATACATGCTTTTTTTATTGGGCGAGAGGGTAGCTCTGTCACTGGAAACATTTTCTCGATGCTTGGAGACACCTGGGCTTTCTTTACAGGAGAAGGCGATTTTTCCTTGAGGTCCCTGGTGGAGTGGATCGAGAAGTCGACAGACGCAGAGAAGGCTTATGCCGAAGTATCGCAATGGCTTCCGGTGGAGCTGGGTATTGATCCACGCACCGTAGCGAAGGAGTTTTGGGAGGTGCTTCATGCCGATCGGCCTTTAACTGAGGACGAAATCGACCAGGCGGATGAATACTTAATCGAGTATCTGTTTAGTCATGGGCACCTACCTGCGTACGCATTTCCCAGAGATTTGTGTGCGTTGCAGATCGAGCGAGATGGAAATGTCACCGGTCGTCCGCAGGTGCCCATACTTCAACGGCCGCAACAGGGACTAAACATCGCGCTAACCGAATACGCTCCTGGACGGCTAGTGGTAGTAAATAAGAAAACTTACCGAATTGGAACGGTGGCCGCTAGCAGTGGAAGTGCAGACGTGAACCGAGCGACACGGCTCTTTGCCGGAAAACGTAGCTATGTACATTGCGACTCTTGCCTGTTCACGGCAGGCTTTACTCATTCAAACTCCAACGCGACCAAATGTCCGCTGTGTGCAAATGGAAAATTACTGTCGGTTTCCGTGATCCAGCCGGAGGTGGTCTTTCCAGAGGGCGGAAGAGAAATTGATGAGTTCGATGATGAGCAGGTTTATAGCCAAGCAACCTCTGCGCAGTTGCCGCTACCTGAGGGCGCGGCACCTTTTGCTTGGGAACTAGTATTGACAAATGCGAAACTGGCAACTGCGCGGGACCAATCAATGGTGATGGTGAATAAAGGCGCAGACGTAAATGATGAGGAGGGGTTCTGGGTATGTCAGAAGTGCGGGAAAACTTCACTCACCGGGAAGCCACTGGGACCACACAAACGCGACTACAGGGTTCTGCCGAAGAAAGGCGAACCAAAACCTTCGGTTCAATGTGATGGTGAAGGGGAGCGCGTATTCCTAGGCTACTCGTTTTCCTCGGACATTTTACTTTTCAGAATTGATATAAGCAAAAATGTCAGATTTGATCCCGTTGATTCACGCCTAAAACTACCTATATCTGACGCGCTTCAATCGTTCTCTGAGGCTTTGGTTTTGGGCATAAGTCATACGCTCGATATCGACATAAGAGAGGTCAGCTCTGGATATCGATTTGTGCGGCTTGGAGACTCACAATACGCGGCAGATATCTTCATCTTCGACACCTTATCAGGCGGAGCCGGATATGCGACGCTTGCGGGAAAGATCTTTCCTAAAGTGTTGGATGCGGCAAAAAGCGTGCTCGAAAAATGCACTTGTTCAAGCTCTTGTGATAAGTGCTTGCGGCACTACGGAAATCGCCTGCATCATCCGGCCCTAGATCGTTTCCTTGCCCTAGAGCTTCTTGAGTATCTTTCCGTTGGCGCACTGCCTAAGCAACTTAGTAATTCGGAGCAAAGAGTTCTATTAAAGCCGCTGCGAGATCTGCTAGAGCTGGCGGGCTGGGTCAACAATGAGAAGACTTCGACACCCCTTCAGATGTCGAAGAACGGAGAGATTAAAGAAATCTTCCTTGGGCCCTCACTTGTCAGTCCGAACCTTTACGGATGGCCAAATGGAACACAGAAGGGACGATTGCTATTCACTCCATACGAGATTGCGAAAGACCTGCCTGGCGCATATGCGGAGGTTGAATGACCGCCAAAGTAATCCGTTTAGATGCGCAGAAGGCAAGTCTAAAAAGAAAATTGAGAGAACATCTCAAATCTTTGGGGTTTACGAAAGATGAAAACGGAGCCTTAGTTCCTCCCTCGATGACTAAAGAGAGCTACCGACTCGTCCATGCACATCATCGACAGCAAAAACTTAAGGATTCAGCGAAGTGGATACGAAATAATGCGGAGGAACTCATTGGGCATTTTGCCTCAGGTAGCGATATTGATGTCGCATCCATAAGGCCAAGCCTGCAGCTGGTTCCTGGAGATTCAGCGGCAAGTGATCTATTCAGGCTGGCCAGCATGAACTGGCAGATACCGGTGTCTGATGGATATGGTCGACGTTTGAGGTTCTTGGTCTGGGACGAGCACAACCATAAGCTCATGGGGTTAATCGCTCTTGGAGACGCGGTTTTCAACCTCAAAGCGCGGGATACGAAAATTGGATGGGACCACCTTCGCCGGAAGGATGCTCTTGTCCATATGATGGACGCTTATGTTCTAGGCGCGGTCCCTCCCTATAACACTTTGTTGGGAGGGAAAGTCCTAGCATCCTTAATTCGCACTAAAGAGGTAGTTCAGGCTTTCGACGATAAATATCGTCAAACGAAAGGACTTATTTCAAACAGAAAAAAGCGGGCCAGGCTGGTTGCGGTGACAACAAGCTCTTCGTTGGGGCGATCTTCAATCTATAACCGTGTGGCGCTAGATGGGAGGAAAATTTTAGAGCCAATAGGATATACATCCGGCTGGGGACACTTCCATATCTCAGATTCACTATTTGAGGACTTCCGTAGCTTTCTGAGTCTCAATAAAGATCCGTACGCTGACGGATTCGATTTTGGTCAGGGACCCAATTGGAGGATCAGAGTTGTTAAGCGGGCCTTAACCTTACTCGGACTTAAAGAGGATCTGGTTCAGCACGGCATGGTTCGGGAAATCTACTTATGTGAAATTGCCAAGAATGCGAGGCAATTTCTTTGTGGTGATGAGCCTGTACCAATTTATGAAGATTTGCCTAGCATTGATGAAATAGGGCGGAAAGCTGTGAACCGATGGATGGTTCCCCGAAGTGAGAGGAGGCCAGAGTTTAAGCAGTGGCGAGCTGAGCAGTTTCTGGATGTTATCGGCCCCAATGTGCTTCAGAAAATCTATAAGGAGAAGACCCGGAGTGGAATGGGCTCTTGATCAGTTGGGTAACCATGTTCATGCCACCACCTCAGGCTACTTTAGCCTGCGCCTGCTATGTCCCAGTTGTCGTGAGCCAGTTTTCCGTCGCGCGGGGCAATACAGACGAGCTAGCTTCGCTCACTTCAGTTACAGGGCCAAGCCTGGTTGTGAACTCTACACGCCGGGGCAGTCACCATCTTCGACATCAAACCCCGGACCCGCACTATCTACGCCGAAGACGCCACGCTTTGCCAGAAGTCGCTTACTAGCACGTTGGGACATCGACGGACGACTGTCATTGAGTCTTGTTCTGCCAAAAACTAAAGGTGGAGCAGAAATTCAGGGAACTCTTCGTGTTTCTGGTGATGCTGGAACAAAGTTCATTGAACACAAGCATTTGTCCAACAAGCAGGCTATTCCCCTTCGTCTCAGCTTTCCGCTGATAGATATAAATGGAACAGGCCAAATGGCTAATCTTGCCGATGAGCTGCTATCCCTTGTTGGCCAAGTTAGAAATGGCATAAATCTGTTCCACGCCATCGAAGACGGCGGCGAACTCCTAAGTTCGCAAGAACCATTGGAGCTCGGATGTAACTACGTTCTTATTGCGCCAACAAAGCAGCCGATGCCGTCTGACGATTCCCAAATACGACTGGTGAATAGAGCGTCATACGAGGGGTGGCAAATGTATGAGTTTCAATTACCACACGGCAATTCCGGTAGTCAACTGCAGTTGGTCAATCACGCATCAAATTATTTCAGGAGGCAAGTGAGAATTGAATCTCCTCGAGTATTTCTGGTTGACACGCCTCATCACTATGAGTGGGATGGCACAGCAGTTTTCCCTGAAGGTGACTCTGCGATAAGAGTTCGTCGAACCGCAAGTATTGAGTGCGATATTTATAGTCACGAAACGCAAGGGGTAGGGCCGAGCATTACTTGGCTCGATGATGAATTTGGTGAGATCAGGCGCAATCAAGAACTAAGCATTGCATTGTTCTGCGGTCAAAGAGAGCAACTTTCTATTAGGACGGAGAGCTGTCTCCTTTACGCTCCCGAAGGCGTGCGAGTCACTGTAGATGCGGCAACGCTGGAGCTATTCGATGAGGGTCTTCCCGCGATTGTTGGGAAAAACTACGAAATAGACGTGAACATTCGATTTCCAAGTGTTCGAGTAATGTCATTCGCGAGCTACGAAAAGACTGCCTGGAATACGGATGGCCTGACTATTAGTAGCCGTTGGCGAGAAGGAGTCTCTTCCGTTCGTGCGGGGAATTTTGGGTTACTGAGTGCTCCTGAGGTTCCGTTCTTCCAACCAAGAGCTGTGCTACCGAATCACGAGCAATTGTGGCTCTCAGGCATCAGATCACGGCATTCGTCAATCTCAGTTGGTAGTCGAATCGTTGCGAAAGAACGGGACGTCTTGGATGACGGATTCTCACTCAATAAAAATTTCCGTCCACATATTCAGTATCTAAAAAAGAAGGATGAATTGAAATGACTTATGGCGGAATAGATCGGAAGCGGTTTGAATACTTGTTAAGTGTTGGGACGGAAGAATTCGAACTCAGAAAATTTTTTGAGGACTCCCGCATCGAGCTAATACGACTAGGTGCCAAAGTTCAGAATCTCCCAAAGGGAAACCAGGCCCGGGTTAAGACTCTTGCCGCGGAATTGCCGCCAAAGACCGATTCCGTTGTGCGTTCATGGTTTAACAAAAATCTAACGTTGATAGATCCCATTGAGCCAGAAGGACTGGTCGATGAGTTCAAGCTCTATGAAGAACTTCAAGAAGAACTATTGCCCGATGAAGCGCGTCGCTTGGCACGTTCTTGCTTGATTCATCTTTTCGGAAATAGTCCGCCCAACTATCTACTAGATTTCTTAAAAACGCACCTTGGGGCTCCGCAGGGAAAAAGGCATAGTGCCGAAGCCGCTATACAGTTTGCTAAACCGGTGATTGGCGAGGCCGCCATCGACATAATGCCTAGCCTTCCGCAGATTTTTGTGTCATTGCTCAATGGGAATGACGTGGAGGGCTTTGTTAGCGGGCTACCGGCCAAGCTTGCAACATTTGTCTGTGGTTTACAGGCCGCTAAATTGGGGCGATTTAACGAGGCGAGGTCTGCGCTCGATGAATTGTCCCAGGATCTAAGTCTCCAAAAAACTCTGGAGGATTACCTCAGGGCGACGGAATCTAGGACAAAGCTTAGCGATTCTGCAAGAGGGTTTCATGTTCAGGAACAAATGGGTTTTTCTGGTGACCAATTAGAGGAAACCGATGAGGTAATGGCCTATTGCACTAATGCAAACTGGCCTAGCCCGGCGTTCTTGCAGCCGGTTGCGGTCGTGAGAGGTGGCCAAGCTTTTTTTATTCGAGATGGAGATGCGCAAGTCCTATTCCCTGAAACGGGTAACTTGATATCTTTCAGTGGTACCGGTCGGCCTAAACAGCCGGTGCGAGGAGAGGTTGGTGTTTGGAGGGTCGCTGAGCATGATACTGACAAGCGAACTCGATATCACATAGCGTCAGAAAAAAGGCCAATATACGTCTTAAGAATGGTGCCTTTTCCATCCACTGATCCTGATGCCGTTCGGCATTATCTTCAACAGAATCATGTTGCTAACCAGTCCTCAATCACGCCAAGCATCTATCAATTGCTTGATGGCCTAATTGTTTCTGCAAGACCAGAGCGAAGTGATCTATCCAAGGCTGAATCGTTTGAACTCGGACTCCTAGCGTGGAACTCCCTATCGGTAATTAGACTGGATGGTCGACTTCTCATATTGGGTCCATTGCCGACGGAATCATCGCTATATGAGTGTGCTGACCTGGGGTCGTTGGTAAAAGCCGTTTTCCGAAATAAGTCTGGTATTGGTGCGCTCAACAAAACTCAATTAAGGGAGCTGGCGCAAACTGTTGGAAGCCTCGACTCTCATTTAACTGGTCAACGTATTGCGAGGCTTGAAGTTGAATTGGAAAGGTTGGCCAACGATGAAGAGGCCTTGGAAACTGTTATTGAGCACTTAACGCTATTGCCGCAAATTTCTGTCAAGGTGGATGCGGTCGTCGAAGCGCAGAGTCGACAAAAGTTGATGCAGAAGAACGAGATAGACGCTGAGATTTCTCGGTTGCAAAAAGAGCGATCGGATTGGGAAACCAAAGTGCAAAAACAGAAGGAGGAGCATCGTAAGCTTAAAGATGAGACCGCCAAAATAGTTAAGACAACCTTTGACAAGGTAAAGGCTGAAGGATTGTTGAAGCTTGTGACAGAGGCATCCATTTACACTGAACTTTCATCTCGCAATAGTCAGGCCGTTGGAACTGATAACGCGCCTGATCGTGCACTTATGGCCGGGCCACTTCGAATTTCTATTGGAGAAGTCTTATCAGGCGATGCCGTTGCAGTTCTTCGTGACTTCGGTGTTACGAAGCGGAAGGCCACCGCATTCGTTGCTCTTACCGATCTTGCTTTTTCTGCCGGCCTGCCAATCATTCTTTCAGGCGCAGTTGCAAGGCCAGCGACCATCGCGTGGATTAAGTCGAGAGGGAGGTCATGTGAATGCTTCAATGTGTCCGTAGGAATCATTGAAGATTTGGTAATTTCCGCATTTTTGAATGAATCGGATCTGCCTGACAGCATGCTTCTGGTTGATGCGAACCTTTCGGCGCTAGATTTGTATGGCAGGTCATTATCGGACCGGCTCACGACTCGCCTAGCGTTAGGACAGGGGGCATTCTGCCCTTCAGTTTTTCTTGTCAAGTCTATTGAGCTTGGATCACTGCCAATTCCCAAATCGTTTTCGAGGATTGGAATTGAAATTGACTTTGATCATGATTATTCTTTTAAAACCGTAATTGAAAACCTTGATGAAAGTGAAGGAGAAACTCTGCCCTCACTCCCTACGCTTGAGTATCTCTGGCCGCCCGCAAGAGCAAGTCTTCAAAAAGAGTTCGAGAAACTGGATGTAAGGACTAAATCGCTGGTTGTATCGATACTTGACTCATCCTCACTTCCGGATTGACAGAAAATAGATCAAGCATATGCGTGGTAACCGCGGTCTCACGAAAGGCTTATGCGGGGTATCCCCGGCGGCTAACCCTCCGCCACTCCCTCAGCCCAAACTTCCCCGCGGTGCATCTCCACAATCTGCTTCACAGTCACCAGCCCGATCCCGGTCCCCTCAAACTGTGAACTCGAATGCAGGCGCTCAAACACCTAGAACAGTTTGTCGGCGTACGCCATGTCAAACCCGCACCGCTGTCGAGCACAGGAGTGGTGGCGGGCTTGGTCCCCGAGAAAGAGATCAGCTCCCTGCTTGGCCCGCCCTCCCCACAAACGGAATCGCCCCCTCCACCGTCTCCCAAATAAACCGCCCCGAGGGACTGCTTTGCTCCTCGACGATGTGCGACACCAGCCCCGCCGCGCGTGAAATGACGGCAAAGCCGCGCATCACGGCGGTGGGCACCCCAATCTCCCCCAGCAGCGCCGCGACGGCGCCGGTTGCGTTGATCGTGATGGGGCGGCCGGCGGCTTCATCGACGGCGGCGGAGAGCAATTCCAGTGCGCGAATCTTGTCGCCGGCCAGTTCTGGTTCGGCGCGCGCCAGGTCCAGCAGCTTGTAGGCGCGCGGGTCTACGGGTTTGTGCAGGTGGTGGCCGAAGCCGGGGACCGGGCTTTTGAGGCTTTTGTAATGCCGGGCGATGGCCAGGGCTTCGGCCTGGGGGTCGGCTGCGGCGCTGATGCGGTCCAGCAGGCCTGAGCAGTTTTCCATGGTGCCCACAAACGAACTGCCCACGGCCAGCAGGCCGGCGGCGACTGCGCCTTGCAGGTTTTCGGGGGCGCTCATATAGATCAGGCGGGTGGCAATCGCGCTGGGGGTCAGGCCGTGTTCCATCAGGACGATGAGGACCACGTCGGTGATGCGCAGGTCCACGCCGCGCGGCGCGCGGTTCAGGATCTGCATCAGCATGACTTCGGTAAACGTCTTCTTTCCCATCAGGTCTTGCACCAGGTCGGCGCCGCGGTAGTGCAGGCTGGTGAGGGTGTGGGTGCACAGGCCGGTGACGGGGGTGACGGGGGCGGCGGTGGTGGATGCCATAAAAACTTTCAAGAGGAAGAGGCGGCTGCGGCGCCGGCGGCCAGGGCGCGTTCGCGCACGGCGCTTTTGAGGACCTTGCCGACCGGCGACCTTGGCAGGGTGTCGTAGAAGTGGATGTGTTTGGGCGTCTGCACCGGGCCCAGGCGTTCGCGCACAAAGTGGATCAGTTCGGCCTCTGTGGCGGCGGGCTGGCCGGCGCGCAGTTGCACGGCGGCCTGCACGGCTTCGCCCCATTTGTCGTCGGGGATGCCGAAGACGGCGCATTCGTGCACCGCCGGGTGCTGGCCCAGCGCGTTCTCGACGTCGACGGGGTAGACGTTGAAGCCGCCGGTGATGACCATGTCTTTGAGCCTGTCCTTGAGGTAAAGGTAGCCGCGCCCGTCGATGAGGCCGCGGTCGCCGGTGTGCAGCCAGCCGTCCACGATGGTCTCGGCCGTCAGGCCGGGCAGGCGCCAGTAGCCGGACATCAGCAAATCGCCGCGCGCCACGACTTCGCCGACTTCGCCGGTGGGCAGCAGCGTGCCGTCAGGCGCCATGACGGCGACGTCGCTGAACCAGGTGGCGCGGCCCACGGCGGCCCAGTTGCGTTCGTCCTCAAAATCCTCGGGCCGCATCACCGTCAAAATTTGCGGCGCTTCGGTCTGTCCGTAGGTGGTGCCCAGCACGGGGCCGAAGAAGTTGCGGACTTCGCGGATTTTTTCGGGGGGCATGGGGGCGCCGCCGTAGATCAGGCGGCGCAGCTTCGGGAAGTCGGCGCGCGATGCGCGGGGCAAGGCCATCAGCATGTAGACCAGCGTGGGCGGCATGAAGCTGACGGTGCCGCCTTTGTCCTTGAAGGCCGCGCGCACCGCTTCGGCGCCGGCGCCGGCCAGGATGATGTGGCAGCCGCCCTGGGCCAGTATGGGCAGCAGGTAGGTCGAGGTGCCGTGGGTGACGGGCGCGGCCACCACATAACGTTCGTGTTCGTCGAAACCCCAGGCGTGGATCTGGTTGCCGATGCTGGCCAGCCAGGCGCGGTAGGTCTGCATCACGCCCTTGGGCGCGCCGGTGGTGCCGCCTGTGAACTTGATGGCCTGCGTGGCCTGGGGCGGCAGTTCAAACACGGGGCGGGGCGCGCCCGCGTACCGCGCGCTGAGGCCGGCCAGGGTGGGCAGCGGGTCGTCGCCCGCGGCCTGGCAGTAAATGCGCGCGCCCGGCGCGCCTTCAAGCAGCGGGATGCAGGCGGCGTCCAGGACGATGATGGAGGGCTCGGTGGCGTCGACGTTGCGGCGGATTTCCGCGCGTGTGCTTTTGGGGTTGAGCGGCACCCACACCTTGCCGCAGGCCAGCACGGCCAGCAGCGCGACGATGTGCTCGGTGCTGTTGCCGGCGCAGATGCCGACGCGGCTTTGCGGCGCCGGGTCCATGTTGACCAGCGCGGCGGCGAAGGCCGACACCCGGGCGGCCAGGGTGTCGTAGCGCAGCGTGCCTTCGGGGGCGTCGATGGCGATGCGCTCGGGCCAGCGTTCGGCGGCGCGCCAGAAAAAATCAATCGGGAACATGCGGGGTTGTGTCCTTGTCTTCGGGCTTATTCGGGCCGGGCGCCGGACTGCTTGACGATTTCGCGCCAGCGTTTGGCTTCCGACGCGGTCCAGGCGCGCATCTGCGCGGGGCTGCCGCCTTCGGGCGTGGCCGCGAGGTCCAGCAAGCGCTTGCGCACCTCGGGCATGGCCAGCACCTTGTTCAGCTCGGCATTGACTTTGTCGACCACGGATTTGGGCGTGCCCGTGGGCCCGGCCAGGCCGAACCACGATTGCACGTCAAAACCCGGAAAGCCCGACTCGGCCACGGTGGGCACGTCGGGCAGCAGGGGCGAGCGCTGGGCGCTGGTGATGGCGATGGCCCGCAGCTTGCCGCCGCGCACGTGCGGCAGCGACGAGGGCGCGTTGTCGAACATGGAATGCACCTGGCCGCCCAGCAGGTCGGTCAGCGCGGGCGCGCTGCCGCGGTAGGGCACGTGCATCATGGGAATCCTGGCGACCGACTTGAACATCTCGGCCGAGAGGTGGATGGACGAGCCGCTGCCCGAGGTGGCGAAGGTGACACCGGTTGGCGAGGTCCTGGCGAACTGCACGTAGTCGGCCACCGTCTTGATGGGCAGCTGCGGGTTCACGACCAGGATGTTGGGCACCTTGGCGATCAGGCCTATGGCCTCGAAATCCTTGAGCGGGTCGTAGGACAGCTTGTCGTACAGCGAGGCATTGATGGTGTTGGCGATGGTGTAGACATAGAGCGTGTAGCCGTCGGCCGGCGCGCGGGCGACGATTTCGGCGCCCAGGTTGCTGTTGGCGCCGGCGCGGTTGTCGACCAGCACGGGCTGGCCCAGCTGCTTGCCGAGCTCGGCCGCGACGATGCGCGCGACCA
>NZ_CALROB020000019.1:0-97400 GCF_943369675.1 Polaromonas sp. YR568
GGTGGGGCGCGGCTGCAGGTTGAACGCGACCGACGGGCCTTCGCTGTGGTGCGCGCTGGTGACGTAGCCGAGTTCCACCAGCTGGTGGTGCACCTTGCCCGGGTAACGGTCGGTGATCACCAGGTGGCCTTTTTTGGGCCGGATCGGCAACTCCGGGCAGAGCGCGGTGGCGTGGATGCCGTTGGCCAGCAGAATCATGGGCGCGGTGCGATGGCCCCCATCGGCAAGCTGCACCCTGTTGCGTTCAATGCGCACGACCTCGGCGTGTTCCAGCTGGATGCGTTCGCCGCCTTGCTCAATCAGCCAGTTTGCCGCTACCGGCGCGTACACAATGCTGTCGCCGGTCACTTTCAGGGCCCCGGCGAGCCCCGGGCGAAGTGCGGGCTCGGCGCGCGCCAACGCCTTGGCGCCCAGCAGAAGGCAATCAATGCCGTGTGCGCTCAGGCGGGCGTGCTTTTCTTCGGCGGCCTGCATTTCCGCTGTATCCGCCGCAAGCCAAAGCGTTCCGCACGGGCTGAACGCGCACTGCGAAGGCATGCGCGGGGCCAGTTCGCGCCACAGTGCCAGCGAACGCTGGCTGAGGGCCAGCTCCGCCGGGTTGTCGTCCATGACCACGAGGTGCCCCATGCCGGCCGCCGTGGCGCCCGGGCGGCGGGCATCGAGTATCCGCACGGTCAGGCCGGAGGCAGCCAGGGCTTGCGCGCAGGCCGCACCCACGATGCCGGCGCCGATCACCAGGACGTCCGCCTCCCGGCTCGATGCTTCAGGCACGGTGGTGCTCACTATGGCGCCGGCAGTGTTCAGTAACTCGCCAGCGCCGTGGGCTGGGCATTCCTGAACGTGAACACCGTGATGGGCGCCTGGGTCATGTTGCCCTTGTCGTCATAGGTGTAGGTGCCCGCAACGCCCTTGTAGCTGCCCTTGTAGATTTCAGCGCCGACCTTGGCCACGTCGATGGAGTCGGCCTTGCGCATGGCCTCTCCGATCAGCATGGTCTGGTCATAGAAGGACGCGCCGTAGGCGTCCGTATCGAGGTTGAAGCGCTTTTTGTATTTGGCCTTGAAGGCCGGTCCGCCCGCGGCCTTTTCCAGCATGGAGCCACCTTGCGCGCAAAAAACCGTGTCGTTGACCGCGTCGCCGCCGAGCTTGCCCATTTCGGGGCTGCACAGCGTGTCGCCGCCCAGCAGCTTGGCGCTCAGGCCCAGCTGTTTCATCTGGCGCACCATGGGCGCGGCCTGCGGTGCATAGCCGCCGAAGAAGATGGCCTCCGGTTTCTGTGCCTTGAGGTTGGTCAGGATGGAGAGGAAATCCACGGCCTTGTCGGTCGTGTATTCCTGCCCGACCACCGTGAGGCCCTGTTTTTTGGCTTCCTTGACGAATTCTTCCGCAACGCCCTGGCCGAAGGCCGTGCGGTCGTCGATCACACCGACCTTGCTGACCTTCAGGACCTTGGCGGCGTACACCGCCATGCTGGAGCCGATCTGTGTGTCGCTGGCAATGATGCGGAACAGGTTTTTGTAGCCGCCCTGGGTGACCTTGGGGTTGGTGCCGACGGTCGACATCATGGCGCCGCCTTCGCTGTACACCCGTGAGGCGGGAATCGCAACGCCCGAGCAATAGGGGCCCATGACGTATTTCACTTTGCTGTCAACGAGTTTTTGGGCTGCGTTTACGCCGGCCTTGGCGTCGCACTGGTCGTCCTCCGACTGCAGTTCGAACTTGAGTGTCTTGCCGCCCACCACCATTTTTTTGGCGTTGAGTTCTTCAACCGCCAGGCGGACACCGTTTTCGTTGTCCTTGCCGGCGAACGCGTTCGGCCCCGAAAGCGGGCCGGTGTGGCCGATGGCCACGACCTGTTCCTGCGCCTGTGCCGTGGAAGCCAGCGCGATGGCGGCGATGCCGATCAGTGAAACGATGCTGTTGCGATGTGTCATGGATGTCTCCTCTATGCGGGTTGCGGGGTTGGAAAAATCAAGGGGCGGACTGGTACTTGGCCGGGCGGGTCGCCAGGGCCTTGGCCACGACGCCTTCGATGAACGCGCGCTCGTCGCCTATCAGCGGCAGGCGCGGGCGGCGCATGTGCTCGGTGCCCACGCCGACCAGCGCGTCGATGAGCTTGAGGTTTTGCACCAGCTTGGTGGACACGTCCAGGTGCAGCATGGGTGTCATCCACTGGTAAAGCTTGAGCGCTTCGGCGAACTGGCCGGCCTTCATCAGGTCGTAGAGCGCCACGGTTTCGCGCGGGAAGGCGCAGCCCACGCCGGCCAGCAGGCCGTCGCAGCCCAGCGCTAGGCCTTCGTAAGCCAGGTCGTCCACGCCCAGGAAGAGCTGGTAGCGATCGCCCACGGTGTTGCGCAGGTCGGTGATGCGGCGGATGTCGTCGCTGCTCTCCTTGATGGCGACCAGCCACTCGCAGTCGGCCAGCTCGGCCATGTGTTCGGGCTTCAAGTCCACCCGGTAGGCGACCGGGTTGTTGTAAATCATGATCGGCTTGCGCGCGGCCTCGGCCATGGTGCGCACGTTGAGCATGGCTTCGCGCGCGTCGGCCACGTAAATCACCGAAGGCATGACCATGAAACCGTCGACGCCGAGCTGGTTGGCGCCGGCGATGTAGCGCAGCGCCTCGCGCGTGCTGGTTTCCGAAACGTTGGCCAGCACCGGCACGCGGCCCTTGCTGGCATCCAGCGCGATTTTGGCGACCTGGAGTTTTTCTTCCAGCGACAGCGTGCTGGCTTCGCCCAGCGAGCCGCAGGTCACCAGGCCGTGGATGCCGTTGCGGATCTGGAAGTCGATGTGGCGCGCCGTTCCCTCGGCGTCGATGCTTTCGTCGGCGTGGAATTTGGTGGTGACGGCGGGAAAAATGCCTTGCCAGCGGGGATTGTTCACGGGAATGCTCCTGAAGATGGGGTTGAAATGGGAGAGATATAAATATATTAAGAAAATATTTAAATTATCTTTACAGGGTATTAAGCAGCTTGCGTGCCAGCTTTTTTCGAGGTAAAGAAGGGGTGGGAACGGATTTCCGGCGCCGCAATACGGCATGCGTTTCGCCCTCGTGCCAAGGCGGTGCACGAGGGCACCGCCTTGATGCGCGGGCGCTGGCCGGGGGATTGCCCCGCGCGGGGCTTGGGCAGGGACCCGCGCCTATAATCAAATGTTCAAGTAAATCAAGCGCTTAGGTGGGTTCGACGCAGTGGGTACGACCTGAGAACCTGTCTATGATTTATTTGGAACCACGCAGGTGCCTTTGCGGGATGGGATGCAAGGCGCGGCGCGCCCGCCAATAGCTCTAGCTATTGGCAAGTGCCGCAACGCAGCAGACCGCCCGAAAAGGCTCCTGCCCTTCGGGTTGGGGTGAAATCGGGCGATTTGGCGCCCCAGTCCCTTGCATGGGCATGAGCCCATGCGGCGGGCTCTGGGCCACCAACTCATCCCGATTGCACCCCAACGTGGTCCCAAATAAATCGTAGACAGGTTCTGGAGGTCGCCGGCGGCCGGCCACCTTGCCAGACCACAAATTCCAAGATGAGCCAGCCCACTTTCACCGTCGCCGACATCCGCAAGACCTTCCTCGACTTCTTCGCGTCCAAGGGCCACACCGTGGTGCCGTCCAGCTCGCTGGTGCCGGGCAACGACCCGACGCTGATGTTCACCAACTCCGGCATGGTGCAGTTCAAGGACGTGTTCCTCGGCACCGACAAGCGCCCCTATGTGCGCGCCGCATCCGTCCAGGCCTGCCTGCGCGCCGGCGGCAAGCACAACGACCTGGAGAACGTGGGCTACACCGCGCGCCACCACACCTTCTTCGAGATGCTGGGCAACTGGAGCTTCGGCGACTACTTCAAGCGCGAGTCGCTCAAGTGGGCCTGGGAGCTGCTGACCGAGGTCTACAAGCTGCCGGCCGACCGCCTGCTGGCCACGGTGTACGAAGAAGACGACGAGGCCTACGACATCTGGACCAAGGAGATCGGCCTGCCACCCGAGCGCGTCATCCGCATCGGCGACAACAAGGGCGGCCGCTACAAGTCCGATAACTTCTGGATGATGGCCGACACCGGGCCTTGCGGCCCGTGCTCGGAAATCTTCTATGACCACGGCGACCACATTCCCGGCGGCCCGCCCGGCAGCCCGGACGAAGACGGCGACCGCTTCATCGAGATCTGGAATAACGTGTTCATGCAGTTCGACATGGCGGCCGACGGCAGCGTCACCAAACTGCCCGCGCCCTGCGTGGACACCGGCATGGGCCTGGAGCGCCTGGCCGCCATCCTGCAGCACGTGCACAGCAACTATGAAATCGACATCTTCGACGCGCTGATCAAGGCCGCCAGCCGCGAGACCGGCGAGAAGGACCTGGGCAACAAGTCGCTGCGCGTGATCGCCGACCACATCCGCGCTACCGCTTTTCTGGTGGCCGACGGCGTCAACCCTTCCAATGAAGGCCGCGGTTATGTGCAGCGCCGCATCATCCGCCGCGCGATCCGCCACGGCTACAAGCTGGGCAAGAAGACGCCTTTCTTCCATAAGCTGGTGCATGACCTGGCCGGGCTGATGGGCGACGCCTATCCCAAACTCAAGACCGACGAAGCCCGCATCACCGCGGTGCTCAAGGCCGAGGAAGAGCGCTTCTTTGAAACGCTGGAAATCGGCATGACCATCCTGGACACGGCGCTGGCCGGCGGCGCCAAGGTGCTGCCCGGCGACGTGGCCTTCAAGCTGCACGACACCTACGGTTTCCCGCTGGACCTTTCGGCCGACGTCTGCCGCGAGCGCGGCGTGGAAGTCGACGAAGCCGGCTTCCACGCCGCCATGGACAAGCAGAAGAACCAGGCGCGGGCCGCAGGCAAGTTCAAGATGGACCGCGCGCTGGAATACACCGGCGGCGGCAACATCTTCACGGGCTACGAGCTGCTCGAAGAACCCGCGAAAGTGGTGGCGCTCTACGCCGACGGCGTGGCGGTGCAGGCTCTCAACGCCGGGCAGAGCGGTGTGGTGGTGCTGAACACCACGCCTTTCTACGCCGAAAGCGGCGGCCAGGTCGGCGACCAGGGCCGCATCACCGCGGCGGGCAGCAGCTTTGCGGTGGACGACACCCTGAAGATCAAGGCCGAGGTGTTCGGCCACCACGGCACGCAGGAAAGCGGCACGCTGAACGTCGGCGATGCGGTGACGGCACAGGTCAACACGGCCGTGCGCGCGGCCACCGTGCGCAACCACAGCGCCACGCACTTGATGCACAAGGCGCTGCGCGAAGTGCTGGGCGATCATGTTCAGCAAAAGGGCAGCCTGGTGAACGCTGAGCGCACGCGGTTTGACTTCGCGCACAACGCGCCCGTCACCGACGCGCAGATCCGGGAGATCGAAGCGCGCGTCAATGCCGAGATCCTCTCCAACGTGGCGACGGATGCCAGCGTGATGGCCATGGAAGATGCGCAGAAATCCGGCGCGATGATGCTCTTCGGCGAGAAATACGGTGAGACCGTTCGCGTGCTGACGATCGGCTCCAGCAAGGAGCTCTGCGGCGGCGTTCACGTCAAACGCACCGGCGACATCGGCCTCTTCAAGATCGTCGCCGAAAGCGGTGTGGCCGCCGGCGTGCGGCGCGTGGAAGCCGTGACCGGCGAAAACGCGCTGGCGTATCTGCAGTCGCTCGAATCCACGGTCGAGGCCGCGGCCGGCTCGCTCAAGGCCAGCCCGTCGGAACTGCAGGGCCGCATCAGCCAGGTGCTGGACCAGGTCAAGGCGCTCGAGAAAGAAATCGCCGCGCTCAAGGGCAAGCTGGCGTCGTCGCAGGGCGATGAGCTGCTCACGCAGGCGGTGGACGTCAAGGGCCTGAAGGTGCTGGCCGCCAGGCTCGAAGGCGCCGACGCCAAGACGCTGCGCGACACCATGGACAAGCTCAAGGACAAGCTCAAGACAGCCGTCATCGTGCTGGCCGCGGTCGATGGCGACAAGGTGCAGATCGCCGCAGGCGTGACGGCCGACAGTGTCGGAAAAGTGAAGGCTGGCGAGTTAGTCAACTTTGTGGCCCAGCAGGTGGGCGGCAAGGGCGGCGGCAAGGCCGACATGGCCATGGCCGGCGGCACCGATGCGTCCAAACTGGGCGATGCGCTGAAGTCTGTGCAGGGCTGGGTGAACGAACGCGCCTGACGCATTCCCGCCTCAAAAAATAAAGGCCGGTTTCCCGAGGGAAACCGGCCTTTATCTTTGCCTGAATGAAAGTGCTAAACGGCGGCCCAGAACACCGCGAACCAGCTGTCCGGGTCGGTCCAGTATTCGATGTGTTTGAAACCGGCCTGCCGCAGCAGCGTCGTCATGCCGTCCACCGTGTATTTGTAGGAGCACTCGGTGTGGATGCGCTCGCCGGCCTTGAAGAGTCGCTCGTGGCCCGGCCAGCGCACCGTCAGCTCGCTTGTGGCTTCCAGGTGCATCTCGATGCGCGACTCGGCCGCGTTGAACAGCGCGACGTGGCGCCACTGCCGCACGTCAAAGTCCGATGCCAGCAGTTCATTGACGTTGAGCAGCAGGTTTTTGTTGAAGGCGCCGGTCACGCCGAGCGCGTCGTCATAGGCGGCTTCCAGGCGTGCCGTGTCTTTCACCAGGTCAATGCCCATCAGCAGCCCGCGCGCCTTGCCTTGGGCCGGGTCGGCGATGTGCTTGAGGAACTGCAGGGCCTGCGCGGGATGGAAGTTGCCCAGGCTGGAGCCGGGGTAGAAAAACACGCGGTCGTAGGGCTGCACTTCATCCGGCAGCGCCAGCCCGGCCGAGAAGTCCATGCCCACGCCGACGATGTCCAGCGCCGGAAAATTGTTTTGCACCTGCTCGGCGGCGTCGCGCAAAAACTCGACGGAGATGTCGACCGGCACATACTGGCGCGGCTGCAGGTGGGGAATCAGCGTCATGGCCTTGGCGCAGTTGCCCGCGCCCAGGTCGATCAGGCAGGGCCTGCTGATGCCCGCCGCCGCCAGCGTGGCGGCGATGGGCGTGTGCGCCGCTTCGAAGATGCCGGCTTCGGTGCGCGTGGGGTAGTACTCTTCCAGGCCGGTGATGGCCTCGAAGAGTTTGGAGCCCAGCTCGTTGTAGAAAAATTTGGGCGACACACTGGCCGCCGGGGCCGTCAAGCCGTCTGTCAATTCCTGCGCCGTGGCCTGGCCCGCCTGGGCATCAGTGCCCGGTCGGTAGAGGTCTATGAATTGCGGCGAGGCGGGAGGCAGCGGGAGCGAGAGGGCCGAGATGTTGAGGGGGAGGTTCAAGATTCGCCTTGGCTACGGTTATTTGGTTATGAAGTTAGATTTAAAAGCCGTTTGGAAAGGTCGTTTGTAGGACTGAATCGCTTTGGGTGCAAGGGCACCCTTGCCATTTCCCGCCCTATATAGGGTTTGCGGTTAGGCGCTTGGTTGTGTGCCTGCCGAAACCCGCTCTTTGGTCGTTGCAGGCTGCGGTTTCTTACAAAACCGAAAAGCTCAGACGCCTGACGCATTGCTTGCGTTTTGGGCCGCATCGCGCAGGTAATGCACCAACTGGCTGACGATGGGCAGGTTGGCTTTCGCGGTTCGTTGAAGGATGCCAATCTCGCGGAAGAAGGTGTGCTCGCCGAGCGAAACGGCCCGCACATTCGCGGGCAGCGGATCGGGCCCCTGGACCATGGGCACCAGCGCCACGCCCAGGCCCTGGGCCACCAGCTGGATCAGGCCCTGGATGTCGTCAAGCTCGATGGACTCGTTCACGCTGATCTGCATGTCCCGCAGGAACCGCTCGACCTGGCGCCCGCCAAACGACTTCCGGTCGTAGCGCAGAAAGGCTTGCGCCTGCAGCAGCTTGCGCCAGTCCTTGCCTTTCAGCGCGGCGGGCACCAGCAACATGAAGGGTTCCTGCACCAGCGTTTGCCAGTTCAGCTCTGGCAACAGGCCGAAGGGCGGCCTGATCGTGACGGCCATGTCGATTTCGCCGGCGTCCAGTTGATCCATCAGGTGCATGGAGACGCCCGGCACCAGGCTCAGGCGCAGCGTGGGGTATTTCTGCCGCAGCGGCACCAGCGCGCGGGGCAGCAGCGAGGACTGCACCGAGGCGATGGCGCCTATGCGCAGCAGGCCGCCGTCGCCGCCCTGGTCCGGCAGGTCGCCGAGTTTGCCGAAGAGGGTGATGAGTTCTTCCGCGCGCGCCAGCGTGGTGGCGCCGGCCTCATTGAGGGTCGCGGCGCGCCGTGTGCGGTCAAACAGGGCAAAACCTAGCGATTCCTCAAGCCGCTTGATCTGGCTGCTGACGGCGGATTGGGTCAGGCCCAGGCGTTCGCCGGCGGCGGCAAAGGTGCCATGGCGGGTCACGGCGATAAAGGTGCGCAGTTCGGTGATCACCTTTGAATGATCGATTATTTTGTTTCTCAGGGCAAATATATATAGCTTTTCATGATGGGTTGGAGGTTTTACAGTCGAGGCTTCTCTTCCAGCGCTTTCCCGAAAGAACACCATGACAAACCCCCACGCCACCGCCGCAATCCCCTTTCACCTCGCCTTTCCAGTCCATGACATCGCCGCGGCGCGCCAGTTTTACGGCGATGTGCTGGGTTGCCCCGAAGGCCGCAGTTCCAAGGAGTGGGTGGACTTCAATTTTTACGGCCACCAAATCGTTGCCCACCTGGCGCCGGACGAATGCGGCCACAAGCAGACCAGCGCTGTCGACGGCCATGACGTTCCCGTGCGCCACTTCGGCGCGGTGCTGCCCATGCCGGTGTGGGAGGCGCTGGCCGCCAAGCTGACGGCCGCCGGCACCCAGTTTGTGATCGAGCCGCATATCCGCTTCAAGGGCGAGCCCGGCGAGCAGGCAACCATGTTTTTCCTCGACCCGTCCGGCAACGCGCTGGAGTTCAAGGCCTTCGCGACGCTGGAAAACCTCTTCGCCAAATAAGCGGGGTGGGGCGCGCAGGGGTTTGCTACCCTAGCGTGCATTCACCAAAGAGACCCCCGTCAATGTTCCCAGCGCATTCTTCCCGCCGCCAGTTCCTGCAACACGCGCTTGCCGCGTCCTCCAGCACGGCTGTGTTCCAGTCAAACGCGCAAGGCCTGACCGGCCCTGCCTATGAGGTGAGCCCGTGGGCCGGCCCGGTGTCGGCTTTGGGGCTGGTCGACACCACCGGCAAGACCTGGCAGGCAGCCGACCTGCGCGGCCGCGCCGTGCTGCTCAATTTCTGGGCCAGCTGGTGCGAGCCTTGCCGCGCCGAAATGCCCACCCTGCAACAAATCGCCGACTTTTACGGCCCGGAGAAGCTGCTGGTGCTGGCCGTCAACTTCAAGGAACAGCCGGCGCGCGCCCTGCAGTTCGCGCAGACCACGGGGGTGAGCCTGCCTGTGCTGCTCGACCTCAAGGGCGAACTCGCGCGCCGCTGGGGTGTGAAGGTGTTCCCGACCACGCTGAGCATGGACCGCCTCGGCAAGCCGCGCCAGCGCATACAGGGCGAGGTCGACTGGACCAGCGCTGCCGCCGAAAAACTGATTGCGCCGCTGCTGCGCGCGTGATTCCCGTCCAGGGCAGCCGCTTCGCGGCCCAGCAACACCCTTGAAATAAAGGCGGCCAAAGGTACTAAAAGGCCAGCGGCAAGGTAGCTAGAAGTTGTTAATACATGTAACAATTTCTTGAGGCTTGGGTGCCGGCGTGTTTCGGCCACCCAGGCTTTCCTCCCCCCCGCAGCCCGACAGCCGCTGACGCCTTGCCGGCCAAGCCGCGCCGGACCGCGTGTGTTCATTGGCCCGCCTGTTCGAGAACTTTCCATGAAATTTGCAAAAAGCGCGCCCGCGATATTGATCGCGGCCGTGGTGGTGGTCGTTGCCGCCCTGTCCTTTGTCAGCAACCTGATTTCGCACCAGATGGCGAACTCCTTCGAGCAGGCCCAGTTCGAGCTGGTGAGCCAGATCGTCAAATCCCGGCTGCACGGCGCCGAAAGCCAGGCGATTGCGTCCGCCG
The DNA here is from genome assembly GCF_943369675.1 of Polaromonas sp. YR568. Taxonomy (GTDB): domain Bacteria; phylum Pseudomonadota; class Gammaproteobacteria; order Burkholderiales; family Burkholderiaceae_C; genus Polaromonas. Next base: position 9,958 of record NZ_CALROB020000019.1, read on the forward strand.
AGCTGGTGGCCGCGATGCCCGCGGTCAAAAAGGCCTTCGCGGCGCGCGACCGTGCCGAACTGCTGGCCGTCACCAAAGACGCGTTTGCCGCGCAGCATGAAAAATACGGCATCAGCCAGGCGCAGTTCCACCTCGCGCCGGCCGTCTCCTTCCTGCGCGTGCACAACCCCGAAAAGTTCGGCGAAGACCTCGCGAAGTACCGCCAGATCGTCGTCGAGGTGAACCAGACCAACGCGATCCGCAAAGGCATCGAAATCACGACCTCGGGCATAGGCGTGTTCGGCACCTTGCCGATGACGGACGCGGCCGGCAAAAGCACCGGCAGCTTCGAAATGGGCCTGGAGGTCGGGCCGTTGCTCGACGAACTCAAGAAGGACCACGGTTTCGAACTGGCGTTTTTTGTCGACGAACAAAGCCTGCGCGAAACGGCCACCTCGCTCAAGGGCGACGTCTTCAACGAGCAGAACCGCGTCGGCAAGTACGTGAAGTTTTATGCGACCCATGCCGAGCTGCTGCGCCCGCTGGTCGTCGACGCCGACATCAACATCAGCGACGAAAGCCACTATGTGCGCGACAGCGCCGGCGTGGCTTACGGCGTGCTGCTGCAGCCGGTCTACAACTATGCCAAAAAGCAGATCGGCGTGATCGCGATCGCCAAGAACTTCAGCGCCACGCGCTCGGCCGACAAGCAGGCCATCCTCTGGCAGACCCTGCTCGGCATTGTCGCCATCGTGTTGTTGACGGGCGCCGTGCTGGTGGTCATTCGCGGCATGTTGCTGCAGCCCTTGCAACTCGTGGGCGAACGTTTTGCGGGCCTGGCGGACGGAAAGGCCGACGCCGAATCGACACCCATGCCTTCGCCGCTGTGCGACGAAATTGCCGAGCTTGCCGACAGCTATGAGCGCCTGCGCGCGCAGAAAGCCGGCGCAACACCCGCCGCGGGAGACGTCCTGTGAGTGCGGCCAAAAGCGTGCTGCAAGCACTGCTGTTGACACTGGCCTGCCTGGTCACGACTGCCGCAACGGCGGCACCGGCCGCGGCGCCTCCGGCAACCAACGCCGCGACGCCCGAGATACCGCGCGGCAAGGGCCTGCCGGTCGTCGTGCGCACGGCCTTGTCTTTTGCCAGCATCGACGGCTTCGACGACGGCAAGGGCAGCTTCGAGGCGACGACCGACCTGCGCCTGGGCTGGCATGACGGCTCGCTGCGTTTCCCCGCGACTTCGGTGTCGCGCGGCTACAAGGAATACCGCGGCGCGGCGGCTGAGGCCGAACTCGCGCGTATCTGGTCGCCGCCCATCCGCATCGCCAACCGCGTCGGAGAGCCTTCGCTGTCCGAGCGCCGGCTGCGCGTGTTCCCGGACGGGCGTGTCGAGGTGCTGGCGCGGACCACGGCGGTTTACAAGGTCGCCGTCGACGTCGCGAGTTTTCCGTTCGACCACCAGTCCCTCAAGGTCGAGATCATGGTGCGCGAAGAAACGCTGGATGCGGTCGACCTGGACTTTTCCACCGACGACGTCGATTTCAGCAAGGTCGCCGACAAGGCCGAACTCGGCGGCTGGACGCTGGGGCTGGTCAACCTGCACCGCGAGGCGGTCAAGGGCTGGGACGGCGAGAACTATGCGAAGGTCAGCGCCTCACTCGACGTGCAGCGCCTTGCAGCCGGCGCCATCGCCACGGTCTTCATCCCGCTGTTCGCCTCGCTGCTGATTCCTTTCCTGGCCACCTGGATGAACAAGTCCCAGGAGGGCGGTTTTGAGGTCGAGGCCTTCGAGCTTGCCAACGTGGTGATAGGCGGCCTGTTCGCGGTGATCGCGCTGAGCTTTGCCATCAGCGCGGCCTACCCGGTCGTCGCGGCGGGCGACAACACCGTCACGCGGCTGATCGGGCTCAACTATGTCGCGCTGGCCGTGGGCCTCTTCATCATCGTGGTGTTCTACCGCTACAGCCTGCCGGCGCGCTGGTTCGGGCCTTATGTGCAGGAGCAGGGTTTCCGTTTCCTGATCTGGGCCTTCCCCTTCCTGTTTATCTGCACGGGGCTGGCTTTTGTGCTGATGGCCGCGGCCTAGGGTTAAAGAGGAGACACGGAGCGGGGCGCGGGCGATAATCGCGGTCCGACATCCCGGGGCATCTTTACCTGCCGCGGTGCACGTCACCCTCACCACATTCGGAGATCCTATATGACCACCGTACGCCGATCCTTCCTGAAATCCAGCGCGGCGGCCGCCATGGCCGCCGCCTTGCCTTCCCTCAACTTCGCCCAGACGGCCCCCGCGCCCAGCCGCAGCCACTTCGCGCCCCAGAGCGGCGCCTGGCGCACGTTTGACGTGACCACGCGCGTGGACATCGCCAAGCCGCAGGGCGTGACCAAAGTCTGGCTGCCGATTCCTTCGGTCAACAGCGACTACCAGCATTCGCTGGGCAACAGCTTTTCGAGCAACGGCAGCACGCTGCTGACGCAGGACGGCACCGACGGCGCGAAGATGCTCTACGCCGAATTCCCGGCCTCGGAAACCAAACCCTTTGTAGAACTGACCAGCCGCGTGCAGACCCAAGGCCGCGCCATCGACTGGTCGCAGAAAACCGCGCCGGCCGAAAGCGCCGACACGCTGCGCTACTTCACGCGCTCGACCACGTTGATCCCGACCGACGGCATCGTGCGCAAGACGGCGCTGGCGGCCACGCAGGGCGCCAAGACCGACGTCGAGAAAGCGCAAAAGCTCTATGACTGGATCGTCGCCAACACCTACCGCGAACCCAAGGTGCGCGGCTGCGGCGAAGGCGACATCAAGACCATGCTGGAGACCGGCAACCTGGGCGGCAAGTGCGCCGACCTGAACGCGCTGTTCGTCGGCCTGTGCCGCTCGGTCGGCGTGCCGGCGCGCGACGTCTACGGCATACGCCTGGTGCCCTCGGCCTTCGGCTACAAGGAACTGTCGGGCAACCCCGGCAGCCTCAAGGGCGCGCAGCATTGCCGCTCCGAGGTTTACCTCAAGGGCTACGGCTGGGTGGCGATGGACCCGGCCGACGTGGCCAAGGTCATGCGCCTGGAAACGGCGGACTGGATCAAGACCACCACCAACCCGGTGGTCGCGCCCGTCAACAAGGCGCTGTTCGGCGGCTGGGAAGGCAACTGGATGGCCTACAACACGGCGCACGATTTGGCCCTGCCGAAATCGACGGGCGAGAAACTGGGCTTCTTCATGTACCCCATCGCCGAAAACGCTGCGGGGCGTTTTGATTCCTACGCGCCGGACGACTTCAAGTACCAGATCACGGCCAAGGAAGTTGTTTAAGCGCTGAGCAAGCCTTGAACGGAACAATGCCCTCCTCGCGAGGGCATTTTTGTTTGTGCGCTATTCCGCGATTCAAGCGAGCGGCGCGGCCATCAGGCGCAGCAGCAGCGCTTCATACGCCGCCACCACGGCCGGATTGGACGGCAGGTAGCGCGCGATCAGCTCGCGTTGCCGCGCCGTGTAAGCCCCGGCCTGCGCATCGTGGCTGTCGAACACCTCAAGCAGGCGTGCGCAACCCGCATCGACGTCGTTGCCTTCGTAGTAATAACCGAGGTCGGCGCACAGGTGGGCGTTGTGCACCAGCGGGTAGCCCTGCCAGCAGACTTCAAGATAAAAGTAGTTGAGCGCGTTTTGCCATTGGTGGGAGATGACGGCGTCGGTCATCTCGCTGAGGAAGGCCGGTGTCTCGAACACGCCGAGGAAAGACGCCTTGTGCTGGCGCACGATGTCGAGCTGGTTCATGAGCGCGACGAACTCCTTGCTCTCTTGCGCCAGGCGCAGCGCGTTGGTGACGTGCAGGTAAGCAATCGCGTCGGGCCTGCGCCTCCAGGCCTCTTCCGCGATCAGGATGGGATAGAGGCAGAACTTGACCACGTCCAGGTTCTGCTCCATCACGCTGAGCCGGCGCGGGCCGGGCCGGGGCTGGTAGCGCCCGGCGTGGGGGAAGGCGCGGCTGCGTTCCTCGATGAACACCGGGTCCCAGACAAAGGGTACGACGGTGGCCGGCTTGCGCCGCAGCGTCGAAAAATAGTGCTGGCTGATGGGCGCGACTTGCGGGATGACCCAGAGGTCGTCGTAACGCTGGTTGATAAACAGGTCGTGGCCGAACAAGGGCCTGCCGAAGAGGATGGACTCCATGGCATGCACGTACTCAAAGCCGCAGCAGTAAGACACCAGGCGCGTGCCGCGCTGCTTGAGGTAACCGGTCTGCTCCGCGCTGATTTGCCCGCCCAGCTCTATCAGCACGTCCAGGGAGTCTTTGGCGTCCTCGAATGAAACGGTGGGCCAGCGCTGCTGGTCCCAGGGCAGGGCGGCCGTGATGCGCACGCCCGTGGTGTTGACCAGCCGCACGGAGGCCACCTGGCACGAGCCCTTGAGGGTTTCGGCCAGGAACACCGCGTTCTGTTTGATGCCGTTGTTCCACAGCGTCTCGGCCTCCTGGTGCAGGCCTATGGTGATGCCTATGCGCAGGCCGGAAGGTGTGGATGGCATGACGCGGAAACCTCAGCCCGCCAATAGCGCGGCCAGCAGTTCGTCGTAGCGGGCGACGAGTGTGGGGTTGGCCGCCGTATGGACGCGAAGCAGCTCGCGCTGCCGCGCGGCGTAGGCGGCCGCCGTGTCGTCATGCCGCTCCAGCACCTGCAGCAACTGGCGCGCACCGGCTTCCACGTTGTTGCCCTCGTAGTAATAACCCAGTTCCCGGCACATGTTTGCGTTGTGCACCAGGGGATAACCCAGCCAGCAGACATCGAAGTAAAAATAGTTGAGCGGGTTGTCCCACTGGTTGGAGATCACGACGTCGCCGTGCTCGCTCAGGAAATTGGCGGTTTCATAGCGGCCCAGGAAGGTGGCCTTGCCGGCGGCGACGATGTCGAGCTGGTGCATCAGCAGCTGGAACTCGTGGCTTTGCTCGGCCAGGTGTTTGGCGCTGCAGACGTTGAGGAAGTGGATGCGGTCCGGCTGGGCGCGAAAGGCTTCCTCGGCGATCAGGATGGGATAGATGCAGGCCTTGACCACATCCATATTGGGCTCCATCACCGTGAGCCGCTTGGCCGCGCGGCCCGGCTGGTAAAGCGCGCCGTGGGGCAGGGCCGTGACGCTGGACTCCAGCCAGCGCGGGTCCCACACAAAGGGCACGATCTTGGCGGGGCAACGCCTCAGGGTCTGGATGAAGGACAGCGAATTGTTGGCCACCTGCGGGATCACCCAGATCTCGTCGTAATGGCGGTTCATGTAGACACCGTTGGGCCAGATGGGCCGCCCGAACAGGATGGATTCCAGCACCACCACGTACTCGCTGCCGCAGCAATAGCTGACCAGGCGCGTGCCCGCGGCCTTGAGCTGCAGCGAATGCGCTTCGCTGATGCCGCCGCCCAGCTCGATCAGCACGTCGAGATCGTTCATGGCCGCGTCCAGCGTGATCACCGGGAAGGCCTCCAGGTCCCAAGGCAACTGGCCGGTGATGGGAACGTCGGTAGTGTTGACCAGCTGCACCCGGTGGCCCAGCGGCGAGGCCTGCAGCACGCAGGCCAGGTTCAGCGCGTTCTGCTTGATGCCGTTGACCCAGAGGCTTTCGTCGGGCGATCGCAGGCCTATGGTGATGCCTATGCGCAGGGCCGTCATGCTCAGGATGCCCCGCCGCTCATCGCCGGGGGGCTCTCGAGGCCGGGTCTTTCCAGTCGTATTCGACGTGGCGGCGGATGATGAGGCAGCCCGGCGGAGAATCGATCAGGGTCACCGAGGCGCCCGGGTCGCGCGCGTCGACATACACCGTGAAGGTGGCCAGCAACTGCGTGGCCTGGTAGCCGCCCAGTTCCTGCTGCGCGATGCTGCGGCAGGCAAAGGGCGCGACCGAGATGCGTTCGGCCGCGACCGAGCAGCCGCCCGTGCTGTCGGGCACCGCCGTCAATGAGAAGGCCAGCGAGGCATTTTTGTATTCGACGCCGCTCAGCGAGAAAAAGGGCCCGCCGTCGGGGTTCTTGCGGTCCCAGTCGACCAGCACGTCGTTACCCGTGCTGCCGTTGACGGTCAGGGCCGAGAGGCGGGAGATGGCCGGCAGGCAGCGCTTCACGCCCACATTGGTGGCGGCGGCCGTCAGTGCGTCCAGCGGGGCGCCAGGCGCGGGGGCCGCGGGTGGGCGCTGCGGCGTGACCTGCGCGTGGGCCTGGAAACCCGCTGCGCCAAAAACGGCGGCCGCCAGCAGCGCGTGGCGTAAAAAAGAGAAGGAGGGGATGGACATCACGGTGGGCCTGCACGGTACAGATTGACCAGCGCCTCATTGTAGGCACGGACGTTGTTGTCGTTTTCCGGGTCCAGCGTGTGCAGGAAGGCGCGCGCTTTTTCGCGGTAGTTCGCGAGGTCGGCGTCGTGCTGCGAAAACGCCTGCAACACGGCCAGGCCGCCTTCCTCGCAATCAAACTCGGGATAAAAATAGCCGCAATCGCCGATGAAGGTCGAGTTGTGGATCAGCGGGTAGCCGCCGTGAAGCGCCTCGTAATACAGGTAGTTCTGCCCGTTTTCCCATTGGTGGCAGACGACCGCGTCGATCTGCGAGGACAGGCACTGGTAGACCGGAAAGCGACCCTCGAAGGTAGCAAGGCCGTGGCGCACGATGTCCAGGCTGTTGGCGAAGCCGACGAAGGTCACGTGGTCCTTCATGTGGAAGGTGTTGTAGACCCGCAGCAACTCGATCATGCGCGGGTTGGCCCGGTGCGCCACGTCGACCAGCAGCATGGGCAGGTGGCTGGTCTTGACCATGCAGATGTTGGGTTCGAAGATGCCGAGCCGCCACTTCTTGCGGCCGGGTTTGTAGCCGAAGCTCTCGCCGTCGGCCAGCGTCGCCGCCGCGCGGTCTATCACGGCGGGGCTCCACAGGTGCTGCATCAGCCGCACGGGGGCGCGCATCGCGCTGCCGAAGTAGTGCATGCAGCTGCGCTCGTATTCGGGCAGGGTCCAGATTTCGTCGTAAGGCGTTCCGGCGATCAGCAGGCCGTGGGGTTTGTCGAAAATCATGCGCTCGATGTCGATGACGTAGTCGTTGCCGACGCGCATGGTCACGATTTTCCCGCCACGCTCGCGGAAACTTACCGCCCATTCGCGGTTCAGCTGCGCGCTCATCTCAATCATTACGTCGAGTTTTTCGGCCGCGGCCGCCATGTCGATGATGGGCACGGGCGAGTCGGCCATGAAGCGCTGCGCATCGGCCGCGTCGCCGTCCCCGCCGCCGCTGACCAGGTAAGTTTCGGCCACGTTGGGCGCCTTCACCAGCAGCATCACCAGGAACAGGCAGTTCTGGTAGATGCCGTTTTCCCACAGTGACTGCTCGCCCTTGCGCACAAAAATCGAGACGCCGACACGCAGGCGGTCGGGGGCAGCGCGGTTGGCGGCGCTCATGCCGCGGCTCCCGTGCCCGCCGCGTTCCGGAAAAGATGCTGCAGCCTGCGGGCATAGCTTTGCAGGTTGCGGTGCGCGAAAGGATCAACCGAGGCGATCACCCGGGCGGCCTGCTGGCGGTGGTGGTCCAGCCGGGTGTCGTGGCTGCGCGCGGCCAGCAGCAGCTTGCGGGCGCCTTCGACCGTGTCGAAATCCGGGTAGTAGTAGTCGGCATAGCCCGCGTCGCGCAGCCAGGGCGAGTTGTGCACCAGGGGGTAGTTGCCGTAGAGCGCGTCCAGGTAGTTGTAGTTCTGGTCGTTTTGCCACTGGTGCGCGACGACGGCGTCGGCATGCTGCACCATGTAGCCGGCAAAGTCGTGGCGGCCCTGGAAGATCGCTTTTTGCTGCTTGACCATATTCAGCGAGTTGGCCAGGTACAGCAGTGTGGGGTGGTCCTTCAGGTGCAGGGTGTTGAGCACGTGCATGAAATCCACCTGGGCCGGGTCCGCGCGGAAGGCCTCGTCGCAGACCAGCATGGGAATGTTGGAGCATTTGACCACCGACACATTGGGCTCGAAGATCGCCACGCGCAGGCCCGCGGTCTTGCCCTCGGCATTCGGTGCGCGCTTTTTGTAGCCGAAGGAATAGCCGTCTTTTTCGAGTTCCTTCACGCGTTCGGCCAGGAACTGCGGCGACCAGATGTAGGGCACCTCATGCACCGGGCAGCGGTGCAGCGCGCGCAGCATGGGGGCGAAGGCGGCGAAGTCTTTGGGCAGGGCCCAGATTTCGTCGCAGCGGTCGGCCCGGCTGAAGAAGCCCGGGCGGTCAAAGACGGTGGGCTCGATCAGGCCGACATAGGGCTGGCCGGCGCAGTACCAGACCACTTTTTTGCCCTGGGCGCGCAGGTAGTCCAGCCATTTCACATCCAGCGCGCCCGCCATCTCGATGGCCAGGTCGATATGGTCGGTGGCTTCGTGCACCGACATCATGCGCAGGCCCAGCGCGTCCATGTCGACCTGCGGCGGCATGGTGCTCTGGTCGCCGCCGTTGAGCAGCACGACGGACTGCACGAAAGGCAGCTTCTGGAAGGCCTGGGCCAGGAAGACGACGTTCTGCCCCAGCCCGTTTTCCCAGATGTTCTGGCCGGCGTGGGTGAGGACCGAAATACCAATACGCATGCTTGTGTCTCTTCAAATGCAATGAGCGCCGGCGGCAGGGGGAACCGCGCGGCGCTCACCGGGAACCGTGAGGCTCCGTTTGATGGATAGGCGCTTAGGGCATTCTACTGAGGGCTGCTGCCCGAGCGGGTGCTTACCGCCACTTCCAGCTTGCGCCGAAGTTCAGGCCCCACTCTTTGCCGGTGGTGGAGACGCCGAAGCCCCAGGCGCTCTTGCCGTCGTTGTTCAGCGCCTTGAAGTTCAGGCCCAGGGCGCCGTAGCCCTTGTAGTTGCCGACGCCTATGCCCAGGGCTTTTTCGCCGCCTTCCAGGTTGGGCATGTAGGTGGCGGCCATGGCCATGCTCATCGCGATGCCCGAGTAGGCAACGCGGCTCACGTCGTTCAGCTGCGAGACGTTGACCGCGTCCGTGGCATAGACGCCGGGCGCCACGTTGGTGATGCGGCGCTCGTTGCCCGGCGAGCCCACCGAGACGGTGTTGGGCTGGTCGGCGACCGAGTAGGCGCCCAGCGCCACGGCGCGGTTGGCGGTGGCTTCGGCCGCGGCGCCCAGCGCCACCGAGTCGTTGCCCGAGGCCAGCGAGTTCCAGCCGATGGCGGTGGCCGGGTCGGCAATGGCGCGTGCCTGGTAGCCGATGGCCACGGAGCCTTCATAGGTGGCCGTCGCGCGGAAGCCGATGGCGGTGGTGTTCTTGTCCTGGGCCAGCGACTGCGAACCGTAGGCGGTGGCGCCCGTGGCCACCGTGGTGGTGGTGGCGCCGTTCACGCCGGCACGGGTGCCGGCGTTGGCGCACAGGCCGGTCGCCGTGGTGTCGGCGCCGTTGGCCACCGAGCAGTCCGAAGGCGCCATCACGGTTTGCAGCGAGGTGCTGTTCAGCGCCTTGCCCTGCGTCAGCAGCCCGCTGGCATTGGCGCCGCCCGCGGTGGAGCCGATGACGGCGCCGCCGTTGGCCGCCGCGGTGTTGGCCGCGTTGACCAGCGAGGCCAGCGCCGCGGTGCCGGAGGTCGCCGTCGACAGGCCGGTGGACAGCGAGGAGATGCCGCTGTTGGCCGTGCTCAGGCCCGTGGAGAGCGAGCTCACGCCGGTGTTGATCGAACTCAGGCCGGTCGACAGGGACGAGATGCCGCTGTTGGCGGTGCTCAGGCCCGTGGAGGTGGAACTGGACAGCGAGCTGACACCGGTGGAAGCCGACGTGGACAGCGACGCGACGCTGCTGTTGGTGCTGCTCAAGCCGGTCGACAGCGAACCGACGCCCGTGGAAGCCGACGTGGACAGCGATGCGACGCTGCTGTTGGTGCTGCTCAGCCCGGTGGAGATGGAACTGAAGCCGGTCGACAGCGAACTGAAGCTGCTTGAGGTCGACGTCGACAGCGAGTTGAGGCCCGTCGACAGCGAACTGATGCCCGTCGAGGTCGAGGTCGACAGCGAGCTGACGTTGCTGTTGGTGGTGCTCAGGCCGGTCGAGAGCGAGCTGACGCCCGTCGACAGGGAACTGACGCCGGTGGAGAGCGAGCTGATGCCGGTGGAAGTCGAGGTCGACAGCGAATCGATGCCGGTCGACAGGGAACTGATGCCCGTCGAGGTGGACGTCGACAGCGAACTCACGCCGGTGGACAGCGAACTGATGCCCGTTGAGGTGGACGTCGACAGGGAACTCACGCCGGTCGACAGCGAGCTGATGCCGGTAGACGCGGACGTGGACAGTGAGCTGACCCCGGTGGACAGCGAACTCACGCCGGTCGACAGCGAGCTGACGCCCGTGGACGTCGACGTGGACAGCGAGCTGAGGTTGCTGTTGGTGGTGCTCAGGCCTGTCGACAGCGAACTGGCGGCCGTCGAGGTCGAGGTGGACAGCCCGTTGATGGCGGTCGACAGCGAGCTGATGCCGGTCGAGGTGGACGTCGACAGCACGGCCACGTTGCTGGTGGTGGTGCTGATGCCCGTCGAGAGCGACAGCACGCCGGTCGACAGCGAGATAAAGCCCGTCGACAGCGAACCGAAGCCGGTGGACAGTGAGCCGAAGCCGGTCGACAGCGAACTGAAGCCCGTGGAGGTGGATGTCGACAGGGAGTCGATACCCGTGGACAGCGAACTCACGCCGGTCGACAGAGAGCTGGCGGTCGTGGAAGTCGAGGTCGAGAGTCCGTCGATGGCGGTGGACAGCGAGCTCACGCCGGTCGACGCCGAGGTGGACAGGGAAACGAGGCCGGTCGAAGCGGAAGTCGACAGCGACGTGACGTTGCTGTTGGTGCCGCTCAGGCTGGTCGACAGCGAGGTGATGCCGCTGGCCGCCGTGCTCAGCCCGGTCGAGGTCGAGGTCGACAGTGAGCCCACGTTGCTGTTGGTGGTGCTCAGGCCGGTGGACAGCGAACCGGTCGAGGTTGACAGGGATGCGATACCGCTGGTGGCGGTGCTCAAACCCGTCGAGGTCGACGTGGACAGCGATGTGGTGCGGCTGTCGGCGGTGCTCAGGCCGGTAGACGTAGAGGTCGACAGCGACGTGACGTTGCTGTTGGTGCTGCTCAGCCCCGTGGAGAGGGAACTGAAGCCCGTGGATGCCGAGGTCGACAGCGAGTTGAACCCGGTCGAGATCGAGCTGAAGCCGGTGGACACCGAGCCGAAGCCCGTGGACAGCGAGGCGATGCCGCTGTCGGCGGTGCTCAGGCCGGTGGACAGGGAATTGAACCCAGTCGATGTAGACGTCGACAGCGAGTTGAAACCCGTGGAGATCGAACTGAAGCCGGTGGAGATCGAGCTGAACCCGGTCGACAGGGAACTGAAGCCCGTGGACACCGAGCCGAAGCCGGTGGACAGCGAGGCCACGTTGCTGTCCGTGGTGCTCAGGCCCGTGGACAGAGAGGCGATGCCGCTGTTCGCCGTGCTGAGACCCGTCGAGGTGGAAGTCGACAGCGAGCCGACCTGGCTGGCGGCGGTGCTCAGGCCCGTCGACGTCGAGGTGGACAGGGAGCCGATGCCGGTCGAGGTCGACGTTGACAGCGCCACCAGGCTGCTGTTGGTGCTGCTCAAACCGGTGGACAGCGAACTGAAACCGGTCGAGGCGGACGTCGACAGCGAGCTGAAGCCCGTCGAGATGGAGCTGAAGCCGGTAGAAATCGAGCTGAAGCCGGTCGACACCGAGCCGAAACCGGTGGACAGCGAGGCCACGTTGCTGTCGGTGGTGCTCAGGCCCGTTGACAGCGAATTTATGCCGCTGGTTGCCGTGCTCAGGCCGGTCGAGGTGGAGGTCGACAGCGAGGTAATCCGGCTGTCGGCGGTGCTCAGCCCTGTCGAGGTCGAGGTCGACAGCGAAGTGACGTTGCTGTTGGTCGTGCTCAGGCCGGTGGACAGCGAATCCGTCGAAGTAGACAGGGATGCGATGCCGCTGGTGGCCGTGCTCAGCCCGGTGGACGTGGAGGTCGACAGCGAGGTGGTGCGGCTGTCGGCGGTGCTCAGGCCCGTGGAGGTGGAGGTCGAGAGCGAAGTGACGTTGCTGTTCGTTGTGCTCAGGCCGGTGGACAGTGAATTCGTCGAAGTCGACAGTGAGGCAATGCCGCTGGCGGCGGTGCTCAATCCCGTAGACGTTGACGTGGACAGTGAGCTGATGCCGGTCGATGCCGAGGTCGACAGCGAAGCCACATTGCTGTTGGTCGTGCTCAGGCCGGTTGAGGTGGAGGTCGACAGCGACGTGACGTTGCTGTTGGTGCTGCTCAAGCCGGTGGACAGTGAATCCGTCGAGGTCGACAGGGACGCAATGCCGCTTGTCGCCGTGCTTAGGCCGGTGGACAGCGAGGCAACGCCGCTGGTGGCGGTGCTCAGGCCCGTGGACGTCGAGGTCGACAAAGACGTCACATTGCTGTTGGTGGTGCTGAGGCCCGTGGACAGTGAACCGGTCGAGGTTGACAGGGACGCGATGCCGCTGGCGGATGTGCTCAGGCCTGTAGAGGTCGAGGTCGACAGCGATGTGACGTTGCTGTCTGTTGTGCTAAGGCCGGTGGAGAGCGAGGCAACGCCGCTGTTGGCCGTGCTCAGCCCTGTGGAGGTGGACGTTGACAGCGAGGTGATCCGGCTGTCGGCGGTGCTCAGGCCGGTCGAGGTGGAAGTAGACAGCGAAGCGATTCCGGTCGACGCTGAGGTCGACAGGGACGTGACGTTGCTGTTCGTGGTGCTGAGGCCCGTGGACAGTGAACCGGTCGAAGTTGACAGCGACGCAATGCCGCTGCTGGCCGTGCTCAGGCCGGTTGAGGTCGAGGTCGAGAGGGACGCCAGGTTGCTGTTGGTCGTGCTCACGCCGGTGGACAGCGAGGAAATGCCGCTGGCCGCGGTGCTCAGGCCAGTGGAGGCGGAGCTCGACAACGAGGTCACGTTGCTGTCCGTGGTGCTCAGGCCGGTGGACAGGGACGTGATGCCGCTCGCGGCGGTGCTCAGGCCCGTCGACGTCGACGTGGACAGGGAGGCGATGCCGGTCGAGGCGGAGGTCGACAAGGAAGAAACATTGCTGTTCGTCGTGCTCAATCCCGTCGAGGTGGAGGTCGACAGCGACGTGACATTGCTGTTGGTCGTGCTCAGGCCCGTGGACAGGGAGTTCGTCGACGTCGACAGGGAAGCAATGCCGCTGCTGGCGGTGCTCAGGCCCGTGGACGCCGAGGTCGACAAGGACGTGACGTTGCTGTTGGTCGTGCTTAGCCCGGTGGAGGTCGATGTCGAGAGTGAGGTGATCCTGCTGTCAGCGGTGCTCAATCCGGTGGACGTCGAGGTTGACAAAGAGGTGATGCCGGTCGACAGCGAGCCAATGCCGCTGGCGGCGGTGCTCAGACCCGTGGATGTCGAGGTCGACAGGGCGGCCACGGTGCTGTCGGTGGTGCTCAAGCCTGTGGACAGCGAGGAAATTCCGCTGCTGGCCGTGCTCAGCCCTGTGGACGTGGAAGTCGACAGGGAGGTGGTCCGGCTGTCGGCTGTACTCAAGCCGGTCGATGTCGAGGTCGACAGGGACGTGACATTGCTGTTGGTGGTGCTCAGGCCGGTGGACAGCGAGTTCGTCGAAGTCGACAACGATGCAATGCCGCTGGCCGCGGTGCTCAAACCGGTCGACGTCGAAGTCGACAGGGACGTGACATTGCTGTTGGTGGTGCTCAGCCCGGTGGACAGCGAGTTGGTCGAGGTCGACAACGATGCGATGCCGCTGGTGGCCGTGCTCAAACCGGTCGATGCTGAGGTCGACAGCGACGTGATATTGCTATTGGTGGTGCTCAGGCCGGTGGACAGCGAGTTGGTCGAAGTCGACAACGATGCGATGCCGCTGGCGGCGGTGCTCAAACCGGTCGACGTCGAAGTCGACAGCGAGGTGACGTTGCTGTTGGTCGTGCTGAGGCCGGTGGACAGCGAATCCGTCGAAGTCGACAGGGACGCGATGCCGCTGCTGGCCGTGCTCAGGCCTGTCGAGGTGGACGTGGACAGCGACGTGACATTGCTGTTCGTGCTGCTCAGGCCTGTCGAGAGCGACGTGATGCCCGTCGATGCCGAGGTCGACAGGGACGAGATGCTGCTGGTCGTGGTGCTCAGGCCGGTCGACGTCGAGGTGGACAGGGAACCGATTCCTGTGGAAGCGGAGGTCGACAGCGACGTGATGCCGCTGGCGGCAGTGCTCAGGCCGGTCGATGTCGAGGTCGACAAGGAATTGATCCCCGTGGACGCGGACGTCGACAGCGAGCTGACGCTGCTGTTGGTCGTACTCAATCCGGTAGACGTCGACGTCGACAAGGATGTGATCCTGCTGTCTGCGGTGCTCAAACCCGTCGACGTTGAGGTCGACAGGGAGTTGATGCCGGTCGAGGCGGACGTCGACAGCGAGGCCAGGCCGCTGGAGATGGAGCTGACGCCGGTCGACACGGAACTGAAGCCCGTGGACAGCAGCGCCAGGTTGCTGTCCGTGGTGCTCAATCCGGTGGAGAGCGAGGCGATGCCGCTGTTGGCGGTGCTCAGCCCTGTGGATGTCGAGGTCGACAGCAAGCTGAGGTTGTTGTTGGTGCTGCTCAGGCCCGTCGACGTTGAGGTCGAGAGGGAGCCGATGCCCGTGGAGGTGGAGGTCGACAGCGAGGTGACGCTGCTATTGGTCGTGCTCAGGCTGGTTGACAAAGAGCCGATACCGGTCGAGGCCGAGGTAGACAACGACGTTACGTTGCTGTTGGTGCTGCTCAGTCCGGTGGATAGGGAGCCAATGCCCGTAGAGCTAGAGGTCGACAGCGACGTGATTCTGCTGTCGGCGGTGCTCAGGCCTGTGGACGTCGATGTGGACAGCGAGGCGATGCCGGTCGAGGCGGAGGTCGACAGCGAGGTGATGCCCGTGGAAGCCGACGTTGAAAGTGACGTGACGCTGCTGTTGGTGCTGCTCAGTCCAGTGGACAGGGAACCAATGCCGGTCGACGCCGAGGTCGACAGCGAAGTGACATTGCTGTTGGTCGTGCTCAGCCCGGTGGATGTGGAAGTCGACAGCGATGTGATTCTGCTGTCGGCGGTGCTCAGGCCCGTCGAGGTCGATGTCGAGAGCGAGCCGATGCCGGTCGAGGCGGAAGTGGACAGCGAGGTGACGCTGCCGTTCGTGGTGCTCAATCCGGTAGATGTCGATGTGGACAGGGACGCGATACCGGTCGAGGCCGAGGTCGACAGTGAGGTGACGCTGCTGTTGGTCGTGCTCAAACCGCTGGAGAGTGAGGTGATGCCGCTGGTGGCGGTGCTCAATCCAGTGGAAGTCGAAGTCGATAGCGACGTCAAATTGCTGTTGGCCGTGATCAGTCCGGTGGAAAGAGACCCAATCCCCGTTGAGGCGGAGGTCGACAGCGAGGTGATGCCTGTGGAGGCCGACGTCGAAAGGGACGTGACGTTGCTGTTGGCGGTGCTCAGGCCCGTGGAAAGCGAGTTGGTCGACGTCGACAGGGAGGCAATACCGCTGGCGGACGTGCTCAATCCGGTAGATGTCGACGTGGACAGGGAGGCGATACCGGTCGAGGTCGAGGTCGACAGCGACGTGACGTTGCTGTTCGTGGTGCTCAGCCCTGTGGAAGTCGAGGTCGAAAGGGACCCGATACCCGTGGAAGCGGAGGTCGACAGCGACGCCAGGTTGCTATTGGTGCTGCTCAGGCCGGTGGACAGGGAGCCGATACCGGTCGAAGCGGAGGTCGACAGCGAGGTGACGTTGCTGCTGGTCGTGCTCAGGCCTGTAGACGTTGAGGTCGAGAGCGAGCCTATGCCCGTGGAGGCGGACGTTGACAGGGAAGTGACGCTGCTATTGGTCGTGCTCAGGCCGCTGGAGAGCGACGTGATGCCGCTTGCGGCGGTGCTCAGACCGGTAGACGTCGACGTGGAAAGGGAGGCGATACCGGTCGAGGCCGAGGTCGACAGCGACGTGACGTTGCTGTTCGTGGTGCTCAGCCCTGTGGAAGTCGAGGTCGAGAGGGACCCGATACCCGTGGAAGCGGAGGTCGACAGCGACGCCAGGTTGCTGTTGGTCGTGCTCAGGCCGGTGGACAGGGAAGTGATGCCGCTTGCGGCAGTGCTCAATCCGGTCGATGTTGAAGTCGATAGGGAATTGATGCCAGTCGAAGTGGAAGTCGACAGCGACGTGACACTGCTGTTGGTGGTGCTCAGGCCTGTGGAAGTCGAGGTCGAGAGCGAAGTGATGCCTGTCGATGCCGAGGTCGACAGGGACGAGATGCTGCTGGTCGCGGTGCTCAGGCCGGTCGACGTCGATGTCGACAAAGAAGCAATGCCGGTCGAGGCGGATGTCGACAGCGAAGTGACGTTGCTGTTTGTGGTGCTCAGCCCTGTGGACAGGGAATTGACGCCGGTGGACAGAGAGGTGACGCTGCTGTTGGCGCTGCTCAGGCCCGTCGACAGCGAGTTGGCCGAAGTCGACAGGGAGGCAATACCGCTGGCGGAAGTGCTCAAGCCGGTGGAGGTCGACGTGGACAGGGAAGCGATACCGGTCGAGGCGGAGGTCGACAGCGAGGTGACATTGCTGTTGGTGGTGCTCAGGCCTGTGGAAGCCGAGGTCGAGAGCGAAGTGATGCCGGTTGACGCGGACGTCGACAGCGAAGTGACGTTGCTGTTGGCGGTGCTAAGCCCTGTGGACAGGGAGTTGACGCCGGTGGACACCGATGTGGACAGGGAGTTGAAGCCGGTCGAGATGGAGCTGAAGCCCGTGGAGACGGAACTGAAGCCGGTTGACAGGGACGTGACGCTGCTGTTGGTGCTGCTCAGGCCGGTGGACAGGGATGTGATGCCGCTGGCGGCCGTGCTCAAGCCCGTCGAGGCCGAGGTCGATAGCGCGGTCACGTTGCTGTTGGCGGTGCTCAGGCCTGTTGACAGCGAGAGGTCCGAGGTCGACAGCGATGCAATGCCGCTCGCTGCGGTGCTCAGGCCCGTGGAGGTGGAAGTCGATAGCGAAGTGATGCCTGTCGAAGCGGAGGTCGACAGCGACGTCACGTTGCTGTTGGTGCTGCTGAGCCCGGTGGACAGTGAACTTGCCGACGTGGACAAGGAGGTGACCCGGCTGTCGGTGGTGCTCAGGCCTGTCGACAGCGAGTTGATGCGGCTCGTGGCCGTGCTCAGTCCGGTGGACGTCGAGGTCGAAAGCGAGGTGATGCCCGTGGAAGCCGACGTGGACAGGGACGTGACGTTGCTGTTGGTGCTGCTCAGGCCGGTGGACAGGGATGTGATGCCGCTGGCGGCGGTGCTGAGCCCGGTCGAGGTCGATGTCGAGAGCGAGCCGATGCCGCTCGTGGCGGTGCTCAGGCCTGTCGATGTCGAGGTCGACAAGGACGAGATGCTGCTGGTCGCAGTACTCAGGCCCGTGGAAGTCGATGTCGACAGCGAGGCAATGCCGGTGGACGCCGAGGTCGAAAGCGAAGTGACGTTGCTGTTGGTGCTGCTCAGGCCGGTCGACAGGGAGGTGATGCCGCTGGTGGCGGTGCTCAGGCCTGTGGACGTCGACGTGGACAGGGACGTGATGCCGGTCGAAGCCGACGTGGACAGGGACGTCACGTTGCTGTTCGTGGTGCTCAGACCGGTGGACGTGGAGGTCGACAAGGACGAGATGCCGCTGGCCGCGGTGCTCAGGCCCGTAGAGGTCGAGGTCGAGAGTGAGGCGATGCCCGTCGACGCGGACGTGGACAGCGAGGTGACGTTGCTGTTGGCGGTGCTCAGGCCGGTGGAGGTGGACGTCGACAGCGACGTGATCCGGCTGTCTGCCGTGCTCAGGCCTGTGGACGCCGATGTGGACAAGGACGTGATGCCCGTCGACGCCGATGTCGACAGGGAGGTCACGCTGCTGTTGGTGCTGCTGAGGCCCGTGGAGAGGGACGTAACCCGGCTGTCCGTGGTGCTCAGGCCGGTCGACAGCGAATTGGTGCGGCTGGTGGCGGTGCTCAGTCCCGTGGAGGTTGAGGTGGATAGCGAACTGATACCCGTCGAAGCTGATGTGGACAGCGACGCAATGCCGCTGGTAGCGGTGCTCAAACCGGTTGAGGCCGAGGTGGACAAGGAGGTGATGCCTGTCGACGCCGAGGTCGACAGCGAGGTCACGCCGCTGTTGGTGGTGCTCAGGCCGCTGGACAGCGAGACGATGCCACTGGCAGCGGTGCTCAAACCTGTCGACGTTGACGTGGAGAGTGAACCGATGCCGGTCGAGGCGGACGTGGACAGCGAAGTGACACGGCTGTCCGTGGTGCTCAGGCCCGTGGACAGCGAGGTGATGCGGCTGGTGGCCGTGCTCAGGCCGGTGGACAGGGAGGTGATGCCGGTTGATGCCGATGTCGACAGCGATGTGATCCCGGAGCTCAGGGTGCTGCTGACCGTGGACAGCTGGGTCACGTTGACGGCGTCGGCCGCCCCGGTGCCCGCGGCCACGCCTGTGATGGTGCGGTTGCCGACGTTGACTTCACCGGCCGAGGTCTGGGTTGCGGTCAGGCCGAAAGCGCTGTAGCCGGTCTGCGCGCCCACGGTGGTGGCCGAGTTGGAACCGAGGGCCACGCTGTCGGCGTTGCTGGCGGTCGCGTTCAGGCCGATGGCCACCGCATTGGTGCCGCTGGCCGCAGCGCCGGACCCGGCGGCGACTGTAGCCGCCGCCGTAGCTTTCGCACCCTTGCCCAGGGCCAGGGCCTCCGCGGCGCTGGCCGTTGCCGAATCGCCGGCGGCCGCGCCGCCGCCAATGGCCACCGCGTTGGTGGCCGTGGCGGTGACCACCGAGTAGCGGCCTATGGCAACCGCTTGTGCGCCGGCCGCCGTAGAGCCGCCGCCGCCGGTGCCGTCACCGCCGCCTATCGCCACGGCGGACACGCCTGCGGCGTTGGCGTCGTTGCCCAGGGCATAAGCGCCTTTTGCGGACGCTTTGGAGCCCGAACCCATGGACGCGGCGCTGTTGGCGGATGCGTTGGCGGCATTGCCGATGGCGACCGCATAGTCAACGGTGGCTTGTGCGCCTGTGCCGATGGCGAGCGTCGCCGTGCCGGTGGCATCCGTGCCGTTGCCGAGCGCGGTCGATTGGCCGCCGCTGGCAACGGCGCCGGTACCCAGCGCCGTGCCTTGCGCGCCGCTGGCGGTGGCCGTGGCGCCAATCGCGGTGGCTGAAGCACCGCTGGCAGTGGCTGTGGTGCCGATCGCCGTGGTTGAAGTACCGCTGGCCGTAGCGGCGGAACCCATCGCGGTGGCCGACGTATTGTTGGCCAGGGCGGAAGCGCCAACGGCAGTCGCCGAGGCGAAGCTCGCCGTGGCGAGTGAGCCCATTGCAGTAGCCGACGTATTGCTGGCCAGGGCGGAAGCGCCAATGGCGGTCGCCGAGGCGAAGCTGGCCGTGGCAAGGGAGCCGATCGCGACAGAACTGACGCCCGTCGCCCAGGCGGAGTTGCCCACTGCCGTGCCGAAGGCCCCGCACGCGGTGGCCCGGCCCGCGGCGCCTGTGGTCGTTCCGGAGCCGATGGCGACGCCGTTGTTGTCGTTGCAGGTTCCGGTGGTGTTGATGTTCCCCACCCCGCCGGTATTGCCTGTGTAGTCCGCCCATACCGCCGAGGAGGCCAGCAGCACTGCGCCCAAGGCGATTGCGGCAGCTGCGGAGCCGACACTGCTGCCGCTGCGTTTGCCGCGCGTGCTGGAGATTTCCGAGACGGCGACCCAGGTGCCCAGAAGCTCGCTATAGACGGTGCGGTAAAACTTATTCATGTTTCAACTTGATGAAGGCTCAGCAGGACGGACCGGGGGGCTTATTTCGCCGGGGCCGGCGTGGCCTGAATGGCTCCGTACTGGAAACCCACGGGCACCCATTGGTTGCCATTCCTGACGAGGGCGACTTTTTCCCAGGCCCTCGTTTTCGAAAATGGGGAGACAAACGTGACGCTGGTGAACTCGCCGGGCGGCAACGCGGGGTTGTCTATTTCCCGCTCCAGGGCTACCCAAACCCTTTGGCTGGCCGGCGAGCCCAAGGTGTTGCGCATGGTGGCGATGTAGTTGACCCAGAACGCCTGGCCTTCCTTGTTTTTCATCAAGGGAGAGCTTTGGTCCCACATGGCAGCGGCTTTGTCCGTGTCCGCCACGGCAAGCCATTGCTGGGCGACCGCAATCGCGGCATCCGCCGACGACGCGCTCTGCGCCGCAGCGCCAAACGACAGCCCAAGCGCCATCAGCCAAGCGCACAACTGCAGCGCCAAGCTGTTCTTCAAACCACGGTGTCTTGCGTTTTTCATCTGGGTTCTTTCAACTCAGGCGTAGCGCATCTCTAGGTGATTGCTTTAGTGCTACTTGTAAGTATCTGTACGATTGCTGTAACTAGTTCACCAAATTCTCCCATAGCGTACGAAAAAATACTGTGAAAAAACCGCGAAAAGTTGTTGTAAAGCGTTGATTGAATTGAAGAATTGCGAAAAAATTCACGGCGCAACGTCACACTAAAGCTTGATGCGTACTACTGAAATACGCTCAAGAAGTAATACTGGATGTAACTGATTATCAAATTTTGTGAAGTTTCGTGCTGCCGTCCGTGAAAAAAATCACGAATACCAATGCTTTTGGGTTAATCCAGTATTCAGGCTCAAAAATATGCTTTGAAAGGCCTGCATGGGCCTGAAATTCGTTGGAATCAGGCGACAAAGGCGTGCCAAAAGCCTTGTTGAACAGGCTGGTGGAGGCCGGGCGGGGCTGCCGCGGGGGCAAATGCCGGGCTGGTGAGTTGCCGGATTTGGGAACTCGAACGCGGAAATGTGCGCCGGGCAGGCGGCCGGGCTTACCCGCCGGGGTGCAACGACCTCAGCCTGGAAGCAGGCTCAAACGGGTGTGAAAGGCGCGCTCTTCGCCCGTCAGCGGATCCCGGAATCGCAGGGATTTCGCCAGGAGCTGCAGGGGATGCGCGTAGTCGTCGTCGGGCGTGGGATGCACCGGCGGGTAGATCCTGTCGTTCAGGATGGGAATGCCCAAGGCATGCATGTGCACACGCAGCTGGTGTTTTTTGCCGGTCACGGGGCTCAGCGCATAGCGGGCCTGTTCGCCCAGCACTTCGAGCACGCTGATGCGTGTTTCGCTGTTGGGCGGGCCCGCGGCCTCCTGCTGCCGGAAGAAGGGTTCGCCCTGCACGATGCGGCTTTGGCGGACCAGCGGAAAAGCAATGTCCCCATGCCATGGGGCGATGGCCTCGTAATGCTTTTGTACCTCATGGCGCCTGAAAAGGGCCTGGTAGGCGTCGCGCTCCGCGGGTTTGACGCTGAACAGCACGAGGCCGGCGGTTTCGCGGTCTATGCGGTGCAGCGGCGCCAACCCTTCCAGGCCCAGGCTGTTCTTGAGCCGCACCAGCAGCGTTTCCTGCACATAGTGGCCCGAAGGCGTGACGGGCAAAAAATGCGGCTTGTCGGCCGCCACCAGGTGCTCGTCCTGGTACAGCACCTGGGCCTCAAAGGGCACTCGGGGCTCGTCTTCGAGGGCGCGGTAGTAGTACACGCGCATGTGGCCGCGGTAGGGGCGTTCCGCCGTGACGGCCGCGCCGAACTCGTCGGCGACCAGGCCGTCCCGCATGCGCTGCAGCCAGGTGTCGCGCGCGATCGCGGGGAAGCGCTGCACCAGGAAGTCGGTGATGGTGGGCCAATCGCCCGGCGGCAGGCCCACGCAACTCGGGCTGACCCCGTCACGCACGGGCAGGCCGTGGGCCGCTTGCCCGTTCACCTTGGCGCGCTGTGTTCACACACGGGTGAACACCACGTCCCAGACACCGTGCCCCAGCTTGATGCCGCGGTTTTCAAATTTGGTCAGGGGCCGGTAGGCCGGCTTGGGCGCGTAGCCGCCTTGGGACGCGTCGGCCGTGTTGCGCAACAGGGGTTCGGCCGCCAGCACTTCGAGGATCTGCTCGGCATAGGGTTGCCAGTCTGTGGCGCAATGCAGGTAACCGCCGGGCTTGAGGCGGGCGGCCAGCTTGGCGATCAGCGGCGCCTGGATCAGGCGGCGCTTGTTGTGCCGTTTTTTGTGCCAGGGGTCGGGAAAGAAAATATGCACGCCGTCCAGGCTGGCCGGCGGCAGCATGTTGTCTATCACTTCGACGGCGTCGTGCTGCAGGATGCGGATGTTGGCCAGGCCTTTCTCACCGATGCGCTTGAGCAGCGCGCCCACGCCCGGGGTGTGCACTTCGCAGCACAGGAAATTTTTCTCGGGCACCAGGGCGGCGATGTGCGCCGTCGCCTCGCCCATGCCGAAGCCGATCTCGAGGATGGTGGGCGCCGCGCGCTGGAAGATGGCCTCGAAGTCCGCCGGCGCCGCCGCATAGGGCAGCAGGAATTGCGGGCCCACGTCGGCAAAGGCTTTGGCCTGGCCCAGGGTGGTGCGGCCGGTGCGGCGCACAAAGCTGCGGATGTTGCGGTGGTGGGCGGTGTCGGCGGGCGCGCCTTCAGGCGATTCAGCGGGAAGGCCGGCGGGCGGGGTGGGGGATGTTGTATCTGTCACCGGCCGATTTTAGAACCTGTTCTTAAGGCGCGCCGCCCAGCGCGGGACGGCTTGCCGCAGCCAGTCTTGCGGCGTGGCGGCTGCCGTGTCCGGATGCAAGCCGAGAACCGCGCCCGCTTGCCGCAGCAGAACGAGCGGCTCGGAAGTGTCCAACGCCTGCGCGCCATTTTGTTTGGAAAGCTTTTCGCCGTTCGCGCCCAGCACCAGCGGCGTGTGCAGGTAGCGCGGCAGTGGCAGGCCCAGCGCGCGTTGCAGCAGGATTTGCCGCGCCGTGTTGTCGGCCAGGTCCTCGCCGCGCACGATGTCGGTGATGCCCTGGGCCGCGTCGTCGACCACCACGGCCAGCTGGTAGGCCCACAGGCCGTCGGCGCGCTTGAGCACGAAGTCGCCGACCTCCTGGGCCACGTCCTGCGACTGCGGGCCCAGCAGGCGGTCTTGCCAGGTGATGCGTGAATCTGTCCGGGTGCCCAGCCGCCAGGCGCGCGCGCTGCGGCCGTGCAGGCCGCTGCGGCAGGTGCCGGGGTAGACCAGTTCGCCGTGGCGTTCGCGCGCGTGGCCTGATGCGGCCAGCGCGCGGGCGATGTCCTGGCGCGTGCAGGCGCAGGGGTAGGCCAGGCCGCGGGTGGTCAATGAATCCAGCGCCTGCTGGTAGAGGGCGCCGCGTTGCGACTGCCAGACGGGCGGCTCATCGGGCACCATGCCGCATTGCGCCAGCTGTTCAAGAATGGTGTGGTCGGCGCCGGGCACGCAGCGCGGCGTGTCCACGTCCTCGATGCGTACCAGCCATTGGCCCTGGTGCGCGCGGGCGTCGAGCCAGCTGGCCAGGGCGGCCACTAGTGAGCCGGCATGCAGCGGGCCCGTCGGGGAGGGGGCGAAACGGCCCCGGTAGTCGGCCTCCACGCCGATATCGCTCCTTGAGTTCAGGCCAGTGCAAGAGCCATTTCAAGGCCCGACACAAAGCCGTCTTCCACCCGGTGCCCCAGGCACCAGTCGCCGCAGGCGCCTATGCCCGATTTGGCATCCCACACATGGGTTTTTTCCAGGGGCTGCAGCGTCTGGGCATGGCGCCAGCGGTGCACCACGGCATGGGGCGGCTCGGCGCGAATGCCGGTGACTTCGGTGAAGGCCTTGAGCAGCTTGGCCTTGACGCGCTCGGCGTCGTCCTCGAGGTGGCGTTGCGACCACTCGGGGCTGGCCTGCACGGTCCAGCGCTCAATGGGGCTGCGCCCGGGCTTGGAAGATTCGCGCGCCAGCCAGGCGATGCGGTGGTGGGTGCTGCGCGCGGCATTCCAGTGGGGGCCCAGGTGCACCATGGTGGGCTGCATGGCCTGGGGGAAGGCCAGCATCAAGGTCCAGCAGGGCGCCACGCTGACTTTGGCAAGTTCGGCCATCAGCGGCTTGCCTTGCTGCGAACTCAGCAGCAGGGCATGGGCCTGCGGCGAGGGCAGGGCCAGCACCACGGCGTCGAAGCCTGAATGTACGGGGCTGCCGGCGCCCGGGCCTTCGGTTTGCAACTGCCATTGTTCGGGGTGCAGCTTGTCGCGCTCCAGCCGTACCACTTCGGTTTCCAGCGACAGCCGGCCAGCAGCCGCCAAAGGCTGCGCCCATTGTTTGACCAGCGCGTTCATGCCCGGCGTGGCGACCCAGTGCGCTTCCTTGGGCGGAAGCGCCGAGGCCACGACGCGGCCGAGTTCGTCGAGGATGCGCACGGTGTTGGCGCTCCAGGGCCGCACCAGCCCGGACGCGGTGGCCAGGGCCTTCTCGAAACGCGCGTCGCGCACGGTGAAGTACTGCGTGCCGTGGTCGAAGCCGCCGAATTCGCTGTCGCGGGTGGCCATGCGGCCGCCGGCTTCGCGGCTTTTCTCGAACACCGTGACGCTGTGCCCGGCCTGGACCAGCGTGCGCGCGCAGGCGATGCCGGCAATGCCGGCGCCCACCACGGCGATGTTGCGCCGGGCCGCGGATTCGGGAAGGGGGAGGCTGGAGTTTTTTGTCATGTCTTTGTGTCTTTATGTTTTTGGGGTTGACGAATGAGGCGCCTTGAAACTTTCGCATGCAATTCATGGCCCCCTGCCCTGGTCATCACATCTCAACCATAAACGAAAACGAAAACGAAAACGAAAACGGGAAGATCTAAGCGCACTCTACACGCAGGCGCGGCCCACGCGCGAGGTTTGAGTGGCCACTACGGGTTTTCACAGGGACTACAGGGACTGGTCGCGCTCCAGCAGCGCTTTTCGCGTGGTGGTGTTCTCCAGTTGCTTGAGCCACCATTGCAGCGCGCGCCCCTCCTTGCCGTCGGGCGCGCGCAGCCAGGCATAACTCATGGCCACCTGGCGCGGGGCGCGCTGCATGCGTTTTTCCACCAGCCGGCCGGTGATGACGTGCGGCCGCGCCAGGTATTCGGGCAAAAAGCCGCCGCCCAGCCCGCGCAGCTGCGCCTGGAGTTTTTCCTGCATGCCGGGCACAGTGAAGATGTCCTGCCCGCCCAGCAGGCCTATCGTGACGCCGCTGCCGCGCTGCACCGAATCGGCCACGGCCACGGCGCGGTGCGGCATCAGCATGGCGTCGGTCACGGGCTCGGCGGCCTGGGCCAGCGGGTGGTGCGGCGCCACCGCATAAATAAAGTGGATGCTGCCCAGCGTCTTGTGCTGCACGGCGGTATTGGCGGACGGCTCGATGGCGACACCTATGGCCAGGTCGGCCTGCCCTGAAGTGAGGGCCTCCAGCGTGCCCGACAGCGCCTCTTCGCGCAGGCGCAGACGGGTGGGCGGGTTCAGCGCGAAGAAGGCCTCGCACAGTTCCATCACCGTGGTGCGTGAGATCACGCTGTCCACCGCCAGCGTGAGCTGCGGCTCCCAGCCGGTAGCCACGCGCTTGACGCGGTTGGCCACGGCGTCGAGTTCGGCCAGCAGGCGGTTGCCTTCGCGCAGTAATTCCTTGCCGGCCTCGGTCAGTTTCGCTTGGCGTGAAGAGCGGTCAAACAGCAACACGTCCAGCGCGTCCTCGACCTGGCGGATCCGGTAGGTCAGGGCGCTGGGCACCACGCCCAGTTCGCGCGCCGCCGCGGCCATGCTGCCGGTGCGGTGCACCGCGCCTATCAGGCTGATGGTTTCGGGCGTCAGCGCGTCGCGTACGGGGTTGTTGTTCGTTACCATCAAAATGATTCAAATAATTTGAATGATGCCATCAAACCGCGGCAATGGAAAGCCGGGTGCCCGCGCCTACATTGGAGTCATCGGCAACGCATCTCAACGCACCTTGAAAGGAGCACCTCATGATGAACTTAAGAACCTCCAGCGAACGCGGTTACGCCGACCACGGCTGGCTCAAGTCCTTCCATTCCTTCTCGTTCGCCGGCTATTACGACCCGGCGCACATGGGCTTCGGCAACCTGCGCGTCATCAATGAAGACCGCATCGCCGCCGGCCGCGGTTTCGGCACGCACGGCCACAAGGACATGGAAATCATCAGCTACGTGCTGAGCGGCGAACTCGCGCACAAGGACAGCATGGGCAACGTCAAGGGCATTCCGCCCGGCGACGTGCAGCGCATGAGCGCCGGCACGGGCGTGCAGCACAGCGAGTTCAACCACGCGGACGGCCAGACCACGCACTTCCTGCAGATCTGGATCGAACCGAATGTGACGGGCATTCCCCCGAGCTACGAGCAGAAGACCTTTGCCGACGCCGAAAAGCGCGGCGCCCTGCGCCTGGTGGCCTCGCCCGACGGCGCCAAGGGTTCCGTGCTGATCCATGCGGACGCCAGGATTTACGCGGGCCTGTTCGACGGCGCGGAGACCGCCACGCTGGCGATCGATGCGAAGCGCAAGACCTATGTGCACCTGGTCCGCGGCCAACTGGAAGTCAACGGCCAGCTGCTGAAGGCGGGCGACGCCGCGGCGCTGCAATCGGAAGGCGCGCTGCAACTGGCCCAAGGCCAGGACGCTGAAGTTCTGGTGTTCGACCTCGCCCCATAAGGCCCCGAATACCGCAACACGAGGTAACACCCCGGGAGAGCACGAACATGCAATAACGCCGTCGTGCTTGCCCAGAGTGTTTTTTTCATCCATCATTTCCCCGTTTACCTTTACTTAACTACCCATAAGGACTCACCATGCTCAATTCCCTGCAAAACCCTCTCGCCCTGATCGGCCGCCTGCTGCTGGCCCTGCTGTTTGTGCCCGCCGGCTTCAGCAAGATCGCCGGCTTTTCCGGAACGGTGGGCTACATCGCCTCCAAAGGCGTGCCGCTGCCTTCCGTCGCCGCCGCCATCGCCATCGTGGTGGAGCTCGGCCTGGGCATCCTGCTGGCCGTGGGCTTCCAGACGCGCTGGTCCGCGCTGATCATCGGCGGCTTCACGGTCGTCATCACCTGCATCTTCCATGCCTTCTGGACCGACCCCACGCAACAAATGATGTTCTTCAAGAACATGGCCATCGCCGGCGGCCTGTTCAGCATCGCGGCTTTCGGCGGCGGCGCCTGGAGCGTGGACGGCCAGCGCAAAGGTTGATTCGCAAACGGGCTGCAGCGAGGGCATTCATGCCCGGCCTGCAGCCCTTTTTGTTTTGCAGGTCACGGATTTCATTCATTTTTTTTCCTTCCATCTCCCCGCGAAAGACACCGAATGCCCAAAGTTGTCGTGATTTACCACTCCGGCTACGGCCACACCCAGCGCATGGCGCAATCGGTGGCTGAAGGCGCCGGCGCCGAGCTGCTGGCCATAGACGCCGACGGCAACCTGCCCGAAGGCGGCTGGGAAACACTGGCTGCCGCCGACGCCATCATCATGGGCTCGCCCACCTACATGGGCAATGTGAGCTGGCAGTTCAAGAAGTTCGCCGATGCTTCGTCCAAGCCCTGGTACAGCCAGGCCTGGAAGGACAAGCTCTTCGCCGGCTTCACCAACAGCGCTTCGATCAACGGCGACAAACTCTCCACGCTGCATTACCTGTACACGCTGGCCATGCAGCATGGCGGCATCTGGGTCAGCCAGGGCATATTGCCCAGCAACAGCAAGGCTGCGGTACGCAACGACCCCAACTACCTGGGCTCCTACAGCGGCGCGATTGCGCAGTCGCCTTCCGATGCCGGCGCGGGCGAGATGTCCGCCGGCGACCTGCAAACGGCGCGCAGCTTCGGCGCGCGTGTTGCCGCCGTCGCCGCGAAGTTTGCGCCGTAAGCGGCTTTTTCCCCTTGCCAACAGGAACCCCATGACCATTGAACTCAAACGCGACCTCACTGCCGCGATGGCCCAGCAGGTGCAGGTTCGCGGCCACAGCTTCACCGCCGACGTCAGCCAGGCCGAAGGGGGCGCGGACAGCGGCCCCAGCCCGCATGACCTCTATGACGCGGCGCTGGGCGCCTGCAAGGCCCTGACCGTGATGTGGTACGCCCGCAAGAAGGGCCTTCCCGTCGAGGACGTGCAGACGCGCATTGAGCGCGACGACTCGCAGGAGCGCAGCGGCGTCTACAAGCTCACGGCCAAACTCCAGGTCAAGGGCAACCTGACCGACGCGCAACTGCAGGAATTGCACGCCGTGGCGCAGAAATGTCCGGTGCACAAACTCATGACCAGCGTCACGACCGAAATCACCACCGAACTGGAGCGCCTGCCATGAGCGTCGCACTGAAACTCACGGGCCACCACAAAGACCTGGGCGGCGGCTTCATGGTGCGGCGCCTGCTGCCTTCTGCGCTGCAGCAATCCGTCGGCCCCTTTATCTTTTTTGACCACTTCGGCCCGGTGACCGAGCAGGGCGACACCAACCATGATGTGCGGCCGCATCCGCACATAGGCCTGGCGACGGTCACCTATCTGTTCGAGGGCGCGATGATGCACCGCGACAGCCTGGGCTCGGCCCAGCGCATAGAGCCCGGCGCCATCAACTGGATGACGGCCGGCCGGGGCATCGTGCATTCGGAACGCGCGCCCGAAGACCTGCGCGGCACGTCTTATGTGAACCACGGCCTGCAACTGTGGGCGGCATTGCCGAAAGAGTTTGAAGAAACGGCACCTGGCTTTTCGCACACGCCCGCTGAAACGATTCCGTCCACCACAGCGGACGGCGCGGCGGTGCGCATCTTGATCGGTGAAGCTTTCGGGAAAACCTCACCCGTCAGGACTTTCTCCAAAACGCTGTACCTCGACGTGGCGCTGTCCGCCGGCACGCCATTCACGCTGCCGCCGCTGGCCGAGCAGATGGCGCTGTATTCGGTGGACGGCGACCTGATGGTCGACGGCGAGCCGCTGGCCATGCACACCCTGGCGACGCTTCCTCCCGGCGCAACGGTTCAGCTCAGCGCGGGCGCGGCAACGCGCTTGGTGGTGATAGGCGGCGACGCACTCGATGCGCACCGCTTCATGTGGTGGAACTTTGTCTCCAGCCGCAAGGAGCGCATCGTGCAGGCCGGCGAGGACTGGGAAGCCCAGGCCATGGGACAGGTGCCCGGCGAGACTGAATTCATTCCGCTGCCTGAGCGGAAATTCACGGCTGGCTGAGTTCGGACTTGCTCAGTTTCAGAGGTCGCGCGCGAGGCGCAGTCCGCTGAACTGCCAGCGTGCATCAGGCGGGAAGAAATTGCGGTAGCTCGAGCGTATGTGGCTTTGCGGCGTGGCGCAGGAGCCGCCGCGCAGCACAAACTGGTTGCACATGAACTTGCCGTTGTATTCACCCACCAGGCCTTCCCACGGTTTGTAGCCGGGGTAAGGGTTGTAGTTGGACTGCGTCCATTCCCACACGTCACCAAACATCTGCGCGGGCAGGCCGCGGCCGCCTTCCTGCAGCGGCAGCGGGTGGAAGGCGGAGGTCTCCACAAAGTTGCCTTGCGGTGAGGAACTGTTGGGCACACCGCGCGCGGCCAGCTCCCATTCAAATTCCGTCGGGAGGCGCGCGCCGGCCCAGCGGGCAAAGGCGTCGGCTTCAAAATAACTGAGGTGGCAGGCCGGCGTGTTCGGGTCTACATCGATCAGGCCTTGCAGCGTGAAGTGCTGGTAAGCGCCTTCGTCGCCCTGCCAGTAAAAGGGAAGGCTGACCTTGTTTTCAATGACCCAGTCCCAGCCCATGGACAGCCACAGCTCGGGGCGCTGGTAGCCCTTGTCGGCGATAAAGGCCATGATCTCGCCGTTGGTCACCGGCCGGCTGGCCAGCTCGAAGGCCGCCACATAGGTTTTGTGGCGCGGCGTCTCGTTATCAAAGGCGAATTCGCCGTCGCGTGCCGTGTCGAAACCATGCTCCACCAGGCCGGCCTCGTGGCGCAGCCAGTCCACCGGCTGCGGGTGTATGCCCGCCAGCGGCCAGCGGCTCGCATAGGCCGGGCGCGCGGGGTTGAAGGACAGCGCGTGTTTGATGTCGGTGAGCAGCAATTCCTGGTGCTGCTGCTCATGGTGCAGGCCCAGGGTCACCAGCTCGGTGAGTTCTCGCCGCTGCGCGCCGTCGGCGCCGGCTTCCACGCTGGCGATCACCGCCAGCATGCGCTGGTTGACCTGTGCGCGGTAGGCCAGCACTTCGTCCAGCGAGGGCCGGCTGATCAGGCCGCGCTTGGGCCGCGGGTACTTGTCCCCCACGCCGTTGTAGTAGCTGTTGAACAGCACACGAAAGCTGGCGTCGAAGGGGATGAAACCGGGCTCGAAGCGTTCGAGGATGAAAGTCTCGAAGAACCAGGTCAGGTGGGCCAGGTGCCATTTGGCCGGGCTCGCGTCGGGCATGGACTGCAACTGGCAGTCTTCCGGGCTCAGCGGCTGGATCAGTGCCTCGGTTTGCTGGCGCACGGCGGAAAAGCGCCTGGCAAGAGGGGAGGGCGATGCGTGGGCGGCCTGGAGGCGCGCGGGGGAGGGATCTGGGGACATGATGGCTACCGTAAAAGGGGGACGCTTGGCGAAAGGGGGTGCAAACGCTTCAAAAGCTTCGCATGCGGTGTTCGCTTCAGCTGTCGGACAAGAGCCCGAAAACTTCGGTCCGCCGCGTGGAAGGCCTTGAATGCAGGTCTTTGGCGGGCGGGTTGACCTGGGGCTTGAGCTCCGGGTCCAGGGCGCGGCGTTCGTCAAAGACAAAACATTCGCCCTCAAAATGCGCGCGGCCGCTGTCCTCGAAATATTTGAGGATGCCGCCGTCGAGCTGCCAGACGTTTTCGACGCCTGCTTCGCGCATCAGGATGGCGGCTTTCTCGCAGCGTATGCCGCCTGTGCAAAAACTCACCACGGTCTTGCCGGCCAGTTCATCTTTGTGCGCCAGCAGTGCTTCTGGAAATGCGGTGAACTTGCTGATGCGCCAATCGATGGCGTTGCGGAACGTGCCGACGTCAACCTCAAAGTCGTTGCGCGTGTCCAGCGTCACCACGGGCCGGCCCGCGTCGTCGTGGCCCGCATCCAGCCAGCGCTTCAGCGTGGCGGCGTCCACCGCAGGCGCGCGGCCGGCGGCGGGCTGGACGGCGGGGTGGTTCATGCGGATGATTTCCGGCTTCACCTTCACCAGCAGCTTGCGAAAAGGCTGGGCGCTCGACCAGCTTTCCTTGGTTTGCAGGTCGGCGAAACGCACATCCTGTTTCAACCATGCCAAAAAATCATGAATATCGGCGGCCGGGCCCGCCAGGAAGAGGTTGATGCCTTCTTCGGCCAGCAGCACCGTGCCCTTGATGGCGCGCCCTTGCAGCACTTCGGTGATGCCGGCCTGCAGCACGGCGGGCTGGTCCAGCGCAACGAATTTGTAGGCTGCAATGTTCAGGATTTGCATGATGAGATCAATTGTAGGCAGGCACACAAGGCCTTGCATGGCCAGGTGATGCCTCAGCGGACAGCCTCGGCCCTAAAATGGCCTTCATGTTTGTTCATTTGCGCCTCCACACCGAATTTTCCGTCGTTGACGGCACCAACCGCATCGATGAAGTCGTGGCCGCCGCAGCCGCGGACCGGCAACCGGCGCTGGCCATCACCGACCTGAGCAATCTCTTCGGCACCGTCAAGTTCTACAAGGAAGGCCGTAGCGCAGGCGTCAAACCCCTGATAGGCGCCGACATCTGGGTGCAGGTGCCCGGCAAGGACGCCAACGCGCCCGCCGCCCGCCTGTTGCTGCTGGTGCAAAACCGCCAGGGTTATCTCAACCTCTCCGAAATCCTCACGCGCGCCTGGACCAAAAACGTGGTGCGCGACCAGGCGGTAGTCAAGCTCGAATGGCTGCAGGAACTCAATGAAGGCCTGATCGCGCTGTCGGGTGCGCAGGGCGGCGCCGTGGGCCAGGCGCTGCTGCAGGGCGACAGCGCCCGCGCCGTCGAATGTGCGCTGTATTTCGGCGGCTTGTTCCCCCACCGCTTTTACCTGGAGCTGCAACGCGCCCAGCGCCCCGACGACGAACGCCACGTGGTGGCCGCCGTGCAACTGGCGGCGCGGCTCAAGCTGCCGGTGGTGGCCACGCACCCGGTGCAGTTCCTGACCTACGAGGACTACGAGGCGCATGAGGCGCGCGTCTGCATCTCCGAAGGCGAAATCCTCGGCAACACGCGGCGCGTGCGCAAGTTCACGCGCGAGCAGTACTTCAAGTCGGCCGAGCAGATGAAGGCCTTGTTTGCCGACGTGCCTTCGGCCCTGGCCAACACGCTGGAAATCGCCAAGCGCTGCAACCTGACGCTTGAACTGGGCAAGCCCATGCTGCCCGACTACCCGACGCCCGAAGTCGACGGCGTGCGCATGCCCATAGACGCCTACTTCCGCCATGCCTCGTTCGAAGGCCTGGAAGAGCGCCTGGCCCACCTGTACCGCGACGCGGCGGTGCGCGACCAGAAGCGGCCGTCTTACGTGGAGCGCCTGGAGTTCGAGATCAATACCATCCTGAAGATGGGTTTTCCCGGCTACTTCCTGATCGTGGGCGACTTCATCAACTGGGCCAAGAAAAACGGCTGCCCGGTCGGGCCGGGCCGGGGTTCCGGCGCGGGCTCGCTGGTGGCCTATTCGCTGAAGATCACCGACCTGGACCCGCTGCAGTACAACCTTCTGTTCGAGCGCTTCCTGAACCCGGAGCGGGTGTCCATGCCCGACTTCGATATCGACTTCTGCCAGAGCAACCGCGACCGCGTGATCGACTACGTGAAGGACAAATACGGCAAGGAGGCCGTGAGCCAGATCGTGACCTTCGGCACCATGGCGGCGCGCGCCGCCATCCGCGACGTGGGCCGCGTGCTGGACTTTCCCTATGGCTTTTGCGACGGCATCTCCAAGCTCATTCCCAACAAGCCGGGCCAGCACATCACGATTGAACAGGCCAAGGAGCAGGAGCCCGTGCTGGCCGAGCGCGAGCGCAAGGAAGAAGACGTGCGCACGCTGCTGGAGCTCGCGCAAAAGCTCGAAGGCCTGACCCGCAACGTCGGCATGCATGCCGGGGGCGTGCTGATCGCGCCCAGCAGGCTGACCGATTTCTGTCCGCTCTACGCCCAGCCCGGCAGCAATTCCGCCGTGAGCCAGTTCGACAAGGACGACGTGGAGGCCATTGGTCTCGTCAAGTTCGACTTCTTGGGCCTGGCCACCCTGACCATCCTGGAGATCGCCAAGGACTTCATCGTCGCGCGGCATCCGGCGCAAAAAGACTTCAAGTTCGAAGACCTGCCGCTCAACGACAGAAAAGTCTACGAACTCTTCGGACGGGGGCAGACCGAAGCCGTGTTCCAGTTTGAAAGTATCGGCATGCAGCGCATGCTGAAAGACGCCAAGCCGGACCGCCTCGAAGACCTGATCGCGATGAATGCGCTCTACCGCCCGGGGCCGATGGAGCTGATCCCGACCTACATCGCGCGCAAGCAGGGCAAGGAAGTGCCCGAGTACCCGGACCCGCGGGTCAAAGCCATCCTCGAAGAGACCTACGGCATTATGGTCTACCAGGAGCAGGTGATGCAGACCGCGCAGATCCTGGGCGGCTACTCGCTGGGCGGCGCCGACTTGCTGCGCCGCGCCATGGGCAAGAAGAAGAAGGAGGAGATGGACGCCCAGCGCGAGATCTTCCGCAAGGGCGCGGGCGAGGGCGGCCTCAGCGAGGAAAAGGCCGACGAGGTCTTCGACCTGATGGAAAAGTTCGCGGGCTACGGCTTCAACAAGTCGCACTCCGCCGCCTATGCGCTGCTGGCTTATCACACGGCCTGGCTCAAGGTGCACTACACCGCCGAATTCTTCGCCGCCAATATGACGGTGGAAATGGACGACACCGACAAACTCAAGATTTTGTTCGGCGACGCGCAGAAGATGGGCATCCAGTTCGAGTCGCCCGACATCAACCGCGGCGACTACCGCTTCGAGCCCATCAGCGCGAGCTCGGTGCGTTACGGCCTGGGTGCCATCAAGGGCACGGGCCAGCAGGCGATTGCCGCGATCGTCGCGGCGCGCAAGGAAGGCGGCCCCTTCACCTCGATCTACGATTTCTGCGTGCGCGTGGACCGCAGCCGCCTCAACAAACGCACGGTGGAGGCCCTCATCAAGGGCGGCGCCTTCGACAACCTGCAGCTCAACCGCGCCTCGCTGCTGGCCTCGGTGGACCGCGCCTTTGAATTCGCCGCCGCGACCGAGGCCAACGCCAACCAGGGCGGCCTGTTCGACATGTCCGACTCGCATGCCGCCAGCACGCAGGAGCCGCCGCTGGTCGAGGCCATGCCCTTCGGCGTCAAGGCGCGCCTGGTGCAGGAAAAAACCGCCATCGGCTTTTACCTGTCGGGCCATCTGTTCGACGAGGTGGAAACCGAGGTGCGCCGCTTCGCCAAACGCAAGATCGAAGACCTGATCGACTCGCGCGAGCCGCAGTTGCTGGCCGCGATTTTGAGCGACCTGCGCGTGATCAACGGCAATCGCGGCAAGCTGATCATCTTCAAGCTCGACGACAAGACCGACGTGCTGGAGGCCTCGGTGGACGAGGCGACCTTCAACGCCAACCGCAACCTGCTCAAGGACGACGAACTGGTGATCGTGCAGGGCACGCTGCAGGGCGCGTCCGAGCGCTTCGGCCGCCGCTTCAAGGTCACCCAGGTGTGGGACCTGGAAACCGCGCGCTGCAAGTTCGGCAAGTACCTGCGTGTGGCCGTCAACGGCAGCGCGCCGGATATTTCACGCCTGGTGCGCGATTTTCCGCCGCGCCGCGAGATGTCGGACCAAGGTGAGATCAGCCGCGGCCTGCCGGTGCGCCTGAGCCTCAGGCGGCAGGACGCCGCGGGCGGCGCGACGGCCGAGCTGCACCTGGGCGAAGCCGCCAAATTCTTCCCGACCGACGCGGCGCTGGCCAGCTGGATGGCGCAGGCCGACAAGGGGCTGGTGCAGATCGTTTACGAATAAGCCGGGCAGACGGCCGGCCCCGGCTTTTAGTTGCGCGGCCGCATTTCCAGGATCAGTGTGGTGTCGGGGATCCGGCCGTCAACGTCGCGCGGCATGACGCGCGTGCGGACGATGGCGCTCTGCGCCGCCTCATCCCAGGCCTTGTTGCCGCTGGATTGAACCAGCCGCTGGCTGATGACGGTGCCGTCCAGCGTCAAACGCACTTCCACCTTCGCCATCGGATTGCCGGTGAAGTCCTCGGTGAACACCACGTTGGGCTTGATCGCTGCCCTGACGATGGCGCCATAAGTCGTGGAGCCGCCGCTGGACTTTTGCGCCGTGCCCTTGGAGTCCGCATCGCCGGTGGCGCCGGCCATGCCGGTGATACGCCGCAGGTTTTCCTGGCGCAGCTTTTCCGCGGCGGCCTGCGCGGCCTTTTGCTGCGCGGCGTCCTTGTTGTCCTTTTGGGCTTCCAGCTTTTTGGCGTCTTCCGCCGCCTTGCGTTTGGCCAGGTCTTCCTGGGCCTTCTTGTCGGCGGCTTTCTGCTTTTCCGCGTCCTTGTCTTTTTTGGCCTGGAGTTCAGCCTTCTGCTTTTCTTTCAGGCGTTCGGCTTCCGCTTCCTTTTGTTGCTGAACCTGCTTGCGCTTTTTTTCCTGCTCCAACGCAATGTCCACCTTGGGCTCGGGCGGCGGCGGGGGTGTCCTGACTTCCGGAGTGGGAGGCGGCGGAGGAGGCGGCGGCGGTGTGGGTACTTCGACCGGTTTGGGCGCGGCCTGCTGGGCCGGCACATTGGTCCACAGCTCGGCCTGGAAAGCGACGTCCGGGGTGCTGCGTTTCCAGTTGACGCCCCAGGTCAGGGCGGCGATCAGCAGGGCATGCGCGAGCAGCGCCAGCGCGAACGCGCGGCCTGACCCGCCGTCACGTGGCGGGAGAAAGTCTAGGCGGTCTGCGGCGCTGGGCATGGCGAAATTACGGGTGGATGACGGTCGGCCTGGCGGCTACTTGCCGCCGGTCTGCACCGAAAGGCCCACGCGCGACACACCGGCTTTTTGCAGGTTGTCCATGACCTGGACCACGGTTTCGTATTTGATGGACTTGTCGGCGCTGATGACCACGGGCACGGCCTGCGCGCCCTCGGCCTTCACGCCCGGCTCCAGCTTCGCGATGTCGGCCGCGACGTTGCGCACATTGCTGGCCACGCTGTCGGTCTTGATCTTGATCTGCACGGCTTCATCCTTGCTGATCAGGATCTGCACCGGGTTCTGCGGCTGGCTGGGCGCCTTGCCGACCTTGGGCAGCGCGATCATGCTGGGCGTGATCAGCGGCGCCGTCACCATGAAGATGATCAGCAGCACCAGCATGACGTCGATGAAGGGCACCATGTTGATTTCGCTGATGGTGCGGCGGTTGCGGCCGCGGCGGGAATTGACTGCTGCCATCGCTGTCTCCTTCTGGCTCAGTGGCCGGAGGGTGATTGCGCGCCCAGGTTGCGCTGCAGGATGTTGGAGAACTCTTCGATAAAGGTTTCCAGCCGGTTGGCCACGCGGTCTATGTCGTGCGAGAAGCGGTTGTAGGCGACGACGGCCGGAATCGCCGCGAACAGGCCGATGGCCGTGGCCACCAGTGCCTCGGCAATGCCGGGCGCCACGGTGGCCAGCGTGACCTGCTCCAGGGCCGCGAGGCCGGTGAAGGCGTGCATGATGCCCCAGACCGTGCCGAACAGGCCTACATAAGGCGACACTGAGCCGACGGTGGCCAGGAAGGACAGGTTGGACTCGATGGCGTCGAGCTCACGCTGGTAGCTGGCTCGCATGGCGCGGCGCGCGCCGTCCAGCAAGGTTCCGGGGTCGGTGATGTGGCGCTCGCGCAGCTTCTGGTATTCACGCATGCCGCTGGCGAAGATTCGCTCCATGGAGCCCGAATGCTTGGCGTTTTGCGCGGCGCCGGCGAAGAGGTCGTTCAGGCTGGTGCCCGACCAGAACTCGCGGTCGAACTCGTCGTTGAGCTTCTGCACTTTTTTGAGTGCGACGATCTTGCGGAAGATCGCGGCCCAGCTGGCGATGGACACGCCGACCAGCAGCGCCACCACGGCCTGCACGACCCAGCTGGCATTGAGGATGAGGCTGACGATGGACAGGTCTTGATTCATGTTGTTGCCGTATCGGTTTTTAAGCTGTCAAGAATGGAAGCGGGAATGCGCCGTGGCTGAAGGCTGGCGGCGTCGACCCAGCCGATCCGTATGCTGCCTTCACAGAGCAGTGGCGCCGGCCGTCCGGGTGGCTGCTCTGTTTTTAATAGCACCTGCTGGCTGATTATCATGGACGCGCGGCCGGCTTCGACCAGGCTTGCCGTAACAATCAGTTCATCGTCCAGGCGGGCCGAACGATGGTAACGGATGCTGGTTTCCGCCACTACGAAGATGCCGCCCGTGCTTTCACGCAGGCGCTGTTGTTCAATGCCCAGTGATCTGAGCCATTCGGTGCGCGAACGT
Source organism: Polaromonas sp. YR568 (assembly GCF_943369675.1). Taxonomy (GTDB): domain Bacteria; phylum Pseudomonadota; class Gammaproteobacteria; order Burkholderiales; family Burkholderiaceae_C; genus Polaromonas. The sequence goes on from NZ_CALROB020000019.1 coordinate 47,256, forward strand.
TCAAAAAATTTCAGGTAGTTCGCGTAAAAAACAATGCCGCCCGCGTCGGTGTCTTCCCAGTAGACCCGCAGGGGCCAGCTGAAAACCCGCGCGGCTGGGCTCATGCCAGCACCGCCTTGAGCCGGGCCACGGCTTCTTTCAATTGCGCCATGGAGTTGGCGGTGGAAAAGCGCACGAACTGTTCGGGCGCGGCATGGCCGAAGTCGCGGCCCGGCGTAACGGCCAGGTGCGCGCGCTTCATGAGCTCGAAGGCGAAATCCCAGCTGCCGCTGACACCCAGGCGCGCGGCCGCGGCGGTGCAGTCGGCGTAGGCGTAGAAGGCGCCGTCGGGCATCACCGGCACCGTCAGGGCCAGGCGGTTGAGTTCGGGAATGAAGTAGTCGCGGCGCGCCTTGAACTCGGCGCGGCGGCGCTCGTACTCCTGCAGGCTCTCGGGCTCGAAGCAGGCCAGGGCCGCATGCTGGGCCACGGCGCTGGCGCAGATGAAGAGGTTTTGCGCGATGCGCTCGATCACCGGCGCCAGCGCTTCGGGCACCACCAGCCAGCCCAGGCGCCAGCCGGTCATGTTGAAGTATTTGCTGAAGCTGTTGATGCTGATCACGCTCTGGCCCAGCTCGCCGGGCATGGCCAGCGCCGAGTGGCCGAAATGCTCCTCGTAGCTCAGGCCCAGGTAGATCTCGTCGATCAGCGTAATGCCGCCGCGGGCGTGCACGAATTCGTGGATGCGCTGCAGTTCTTCGGGTGCGATGGAAGTACCCGTCGGGTTGGAGGGCGAGGCCAGCAGCACGCCGCGCGTCTGGGGCTTCCAGGCCGCTTCGACCTTCTCGCGCGTGAGCTGGAAGCGCTCGGCCGCGGTGGTCGGCACCAGCACCGCGTTGCCTTCGGCGGCGCTGACGAAATGCCGGTTGCAGGGGTAGCTGGGGTCGGGCATCAGGATTTCGTCGCCGGCCTCGATCAGCGCCAGGCAGGCCAGCTGCAGCGCCGCGGAAGCGCCGGCCGTGATGATGATGCGGCCGGGGGCCACGTCGGCGCCGAAGCGCGAGGCATACCAAGCGCTGATGCGCTCGCGCAGCGCCGGCAGGCCGGTGGCCTGGGTGTACTGCGTCGTGCCTTGCGAGATCGCGCGGGCCGCGGCCGCCTGCACCAGGGGCGGCGCGGTGAAGTCGGGCTCGCCGATGTTCAGGAAGATCATGGGCCGGTCGCTGTGGGCGAATTCCTGCGCCAGCGCCGAGGCCGCCTTGGCAACCTCCATGACATAAAACGGCTCAATGCGTTGAGCCCGCCGGGCAATTTTCACGGCAGGCCTTTCAACGCGGGGCTTGTTTGGCTTTGTCGGCGGCGACTTCGGCGGCGCGCAAATTGGGCGCCATCTTGTTCAGCACGCCGTTGACGTATTTGTGGCCGTCGGTGCCGCCGAAGGCCTTGGCCAGCTCGATGCACTCGTTGATGACAACGCGCCAGGGCACGTCCAGGCAGTGCGTGAATTCATAGGCGCCTATCCAGAGCACCGCATGCTCGACCGGCGAGATCTCGGCCATGGGCCGGTCCAGCAGGGGGGTGATGCCGGCGTCAAGTGTTTTGGCTTCTTCAATGCAGCCGTGCAGCAGCGCGTCGTAGTGGGCCGAGTCGGCCTTGTGAAAGCCGACCAGGTCGCGCGTGAAGGCGTCGATCGAGTCGGCTTCATTGCGGCCGACCAGGTGCTGGTAAAGAGCCTGCAGGGCGAATTCGCGCGCGCGGGTGCGTGCCGATTTGTCGGCGGCTTTTTTCACGCCCGTGTCGGTCAGGCCCGTGCGGGTCTGCGGTGGGCGCTTGGGTTTGATGATGGGATCAGCCATGAGAAATGCCAGTCAGGTTAGGGGTGTGGGAGCGAAGGCTCTGCAAAAGCTCAGGCAATTTCATTGATCAGGTTGGCCATCTCGACGGCGACGCGGGCGGCGTCATGCCCCTTGTCGACCTGGCGGGCCTCGGCCTGCGCGAGGTTTTCGACAGTCAGGATCGCGTTGGCGATGGGCAACTGGTAGTCCAGCGCCAGGCGCGTGACGGCCGCGCCGCTTTCATTGGCCACCAGCTCGAAGTGATAGGTCTCGCCGCGGATGATGCAGCCCAGTGCGATCAGCGCGTCGTACTTGTCGCTTTCGGCCAGCGCCTGCAGCGCGCAGGGCACTTCCAGGGCGCCGGGCACCTTGACGTGCCGGATGTTGTCTTCGTGCACGCCGAGGGCGGCGAGCTCATGCTTGCAGGCGTCCGCAAGGGCGTTGGTGACGCTTTCATTGAAGCGCGCCTGCACGATGGCGATGTGAAGTTTTCTGCCGTCCAGTTTGTCGGCGGTTCCTTTTTCTGCTCCAAACACGGTGATTCCCTTTTGATTGATTTATGGTTTTGTCGAGCGACTGAAGGATCAGTCCCTGGTGATGTAGCCGACGATCTCCAGGCCGTAGCCCGTCATGCTGGGCATGCGGCGCGGATTGCCCATGAGGTTCATGCGGTGCACGCCGCACTCGCGCAGGATCTGCGCGCCCACGCCGTAGGTGCGCAGGTCCATGCGGCCGCGCTCGGGCGCCTGGCTGGCGCGCGCGGTGCCTTCAAACTGGGCCAGCAACTGCGCGGCGCTTTCGCCGCAATTGAGCAGCACGGCCACGCCGCGCCCTTCATCGGCGATGTGCTTGAGGCTCTGGTCCAGGCTCCAGGAATGCATGGGGCGGCCGGTTTCCAGCACGTCCAGCACCGAGAGCGGCTCATGCACGCGCGCGGCGACAACGTCGCTGGCCGACCATTCACCCTTGACGAGGGCCAGGTGCAGGCCCTGGCTGGGCTTGTCGCGGAAGGCATGGGCGGTGAACTCGCCGAAAGCGGTCTGCAGGGTGCGGCAGCCGATTTTTTCGACCAGGGAGTCATTGCGGCTGCGGTGCTCGATCAGGTCGGCGATGGTGCCTATCTTCAGGCCGTGCTCGGCCGCGAACAGCAGCAGGTCGGGCAGGCGGGCCATGGTGCCGTCGTCCTTCATGATCTCGCAGATCACGGCGGTCGGCGAGCAGCCGGCCATGCCGGCCAGGTCGCAGCCGGCCTCGGTATGGCCGGCGCGCATCAGCACGCCGCCGTCCACCGCCTGCAACGGGAAGATGTGGCCGGGCTGCACCAGGTCGTTGACGCTGGCGTTTTTGGCGACGGCGGCCTGCACCGTGCGGGCGCGATCGGCGGCGGAGATGCCGGTGGTCACGCCCTCGGCGGCCTCAATGGAGACGGTAAAGGCCGTGGAATGTTTGGTGCCGTTGCGGGTCGCCATGGGCGGCAGCTGCAGCAGCTCGCAGCGCTCGCGGGTCAGCGTCAGGCAGATCAGGCCGCGGCCGAAGCGCGCCATGAAGTTGATGGCCTCGGGCGTGACGTGGTCGGCCGCCAGCACCAGGTCGCCTTCGTTTTCGCGGTCTTCCTCGTCGATCAGGATGACCATGCGACCGGCGCGCATGTCGGCAACGATGTCTTCAACAGGAGAAATGGCAGTGGTCATGGTCAGGGCTTTTTGGGGATGTTGTTGTGGGTGTCGCCCAGCATGCGCTCGACGTAGCGCGCGATCAGGTCGATTTCGAGGTTGACGCGGGAACCGGCGGCCAGCCGGCCCAGCGCGGTGTTCTGTACGGTGTGGGGGATCAGGTTGATGCTGAGCTCCGTTCCTTCGGCCAGGTCGGTGACCCGGTTGACCGTCAGGCTCACGCCGTTGACGGTGATGGATCCCTTGTAGGCCAGGTATTTGCCGAGTTCGCGCGGCGCCAGTATGCGCAGTTCCCAGCTTTCGCCGACCTCGGCGAAATGCGTCACGCTGCCTATGCCGTCGACGTGGCCCGAGACGATGTGGCCGCCCAGGCGGTCGTGGGCGCGCAGGGCTTTTTCGAGGTTGATGGGGCCGGTTTCGGCCAAGCCTGTGGTTTTGTCCAGCGATTCGGCGGAGATGTCGATGGTGAAGCGGTTGAGCGGGAGGTCCAGCGTGGTGGCCGTCATGCAGGCACCGTTGAGCGCAATGCTGTCGCCCAAGCCCACGTCATCAAGGTAACCCGCAGGCGCCTCGATGGTGAGGCGCTTGCCATGGTCTGAAGAGCTGCCCAGGCTTTGGATGGCGACGATGCGCCCCAAGCCGGTAATGATTCCGGTAAACATCACTGCATTTTCGCAGAGATTGCGCAGTCTCACGGAACGAAGCCCAAAGAGGACTTAAAACCGGTCGCACCCCTCGACTCTGGCGACGATGCGAAGGTCAGGGCCCAGCCTGTCGGCTGAGCGAAACTGCAGAGGTATTGCCTGCGAGAGTTCAGTGAGCGGACCCAGGCTGGCCATCCCGGCCCCCTGCCCGATGATTTTGGGCGCCAGATAAACCACAAACTCGTCGACAAGACCCTCGCGTATCAGGGAGCCATTCAGCTTGTGCCCGGCCTCGACATGCACTTCATTGACCTCGCGCTGCGCCAGGTCGCGCATCATGGCCGCAAGATCCACCTTGCCATTGAGTCCGGGCAGGTAAACAACAGTGGCGCCACGTGCTTCCAGCGCTGCCTTTTTTGCATCATTTTGCTCTGAGGCGTAGATGTAGAGCGCGCGGCCAGCTATAAAAAGATGGGCGTCCAGCGGTGTTTCCATCCTGCTGTCCACCACCACCAGATGCGGCTGGCGCGGGGTATCGACGAGGCGGACGTCCAGGCGCGGATTGTCCTGCAGCACGGTGCCTATGCCGGTGAGTACCGCGCACGAGCGTGCTCGCCAGGCATGGCCGTCAGCGCGGGCCTCGTCAGAGGTTATCCACTGACTTGTGCCATTGTCGAGTGCGGTCTTGCCGTCCAGAGACGCAGCAACTTTCATTCGGACCCAAGGTGTTTTCCGGATCATCCGGCTGAAAAAGCCAATATTCAGCTCACGGGACTCTTCTGCACCTGGGCCGACCTCGACTTCAAGGCCGGCGGCCCGCAAGCGTTCAAAACCCTGGCCGGACACCAGCGGATTGGGGTCTGCAATAGACGCCACGACTTTTTTGATGCCTGCGGCAATCAAGGCGTCACAGCAAGGACCGGTACGGCCATGGTGGGAGCAGGGCTCAAGGGTGACATAGGCGGTGGCGCCGACTACGGAGTGACCGCGCTCCGCCGCATCGCGCAGAGCCATGATTTCGGCATGGGGACCTCCTGAGCGCTGTGTGTGGCCTTGGCCGAGCAGTCCACCGTCTGGGGCGGCGATCACGCAGCCTACGCGGGGATTGGGGTTGCTCAGGCGCAAGGCTTGGCGCGCCAACGATATAGCGTTATTCATCAATGATCGGATGTTGTTTGAATTCGGTGTATTTCACACCATTCATCCGCCATTAAAAGCCGGCTGTCGGTGACGGCATTGAAATAGCGAAATTACGTTGCCTAATGCAAGCAATAACTCTGCAACTACTGAGAACTTCCCATGTTACGAAATCGCGGTTTTACACTGATCGAGCTCATGATAACGGTGGCTATTATTGCTATCTTGGCTGGTGTGGCACTTCCATCTTATAACGATTACATACGTCGGGGTCAGATTCAGGAGGCGTTTACGCATCTGTCTGATTTTCGGATCAAGATGGAGCAGTACTACCAGGACAATCGAAACTATGGCGCGACAACAGGTACGGTATGTGCCACGGATGCCACGGCATCGACATGGAATGGTTTCAGCCCCTCCGACGCCAAATATTTTACCTACGGGTGCACGACTTCGAATACGGGCCAAGCCTATGTAATTACGGCGACGGGCTCCTCAGCGAGGGCGGTTGGTCATGTATATACCGTCAACCAGGCGGGCAACAAGACGACAAGCCTTTTTAAGGGGGATGCTGTGGCAACTACGTGCTGGCTCGTTAAAACGTCAACTTGCTGAAATGGAGTTTGATGTGCGTTCTCGCGGCTTCTCTCTCATTGAGGTAATGATTACCGTCACAGTGCTGGCGCTACTCCTGATGGCTGCCGTCCCAAGCATTGGCGCCTGGCTTGCCACCCTGCAAGTGAGAAATGCTGCGAGTGCGATCAGTGATGGTTTGCAGCAAGCGCGTGGTGAGGCTATTACCCGCAATGAAACCGTCAGTTTCTGGTTGGTCTCAGGTGCAGATCAGGCCGTCCTGGCGAATGACTGTGTGTTGTCCAGCGCTAGCGGAGGATGGGTCATCAGTGTTGACTCTCCCGTTGGCGCTTGCGCATCCGCACCGTCAACGACTGTTGCACCCAGGCTGGTAGCCGCCCACCCCGTTGGAGACGGTGGAAGCGATGTGACGGTGTCTGCCGTCCGCGCTGACGGAACTACTGCGGCTACACAAGTTGCTTTCGACGGCTTCGGACGCGTCGTCAATAGTGGGCCTATCGCCCGAATTAATGTTGGCAAGACCGCCGGTACGCGGAGTTTGCGGGTTGTAGTCAGCACCGCCGGATCTGTTCGCATGTGTGATCCGACTGTAACTGCCACGACAGATCCTCGCCGTTGTTAAGCGATATCAAAATGACTAAATACCACTCTGCCCGCTTGGTGCAGCGCCCCAACAAACCCGAAAATCGCGGACCCGACTCAATGCGAGGAGGCACGCTGATTGAGGTGCTGGTTGCCATGTTGATATTCATGTTTGGCGTGTTAGGGCTTGTCGGGCTGCAGGGTGGCATGACACGCGCGCAAACTGATGCCAAATTCCGTGCAGATGCATCCTATCTGGCGGGAGAGCTGACTGGCACCATCTGGGCGGACACTGTCAATGTTGCGAAATACGACAGCACGGCCTGCGATGCCTACGGGCCGTGCAGTGACTGGAAAAAGAAGGTGGCTCAAGTGATGCCGGCGAGCCAGACAATCGTCACCGTTGTAGTGGCGACTGGTTCGGTGAATATCGTTATCAAGTGGTCTACGCCCGCTGGCGAAACGCATCAATACACCACCGTCGCCACAGTTCTAACGGCCGAGGGCTGACCAATGAGCGGGAAAAATTATTCTGATGTGACAGGAACCCGACCGTCCAGGTTGAGCTCACGCGGCTTTACCTTGATCGAGTTGATGATCAGCATGGCGCTGGGTCTTTTAACCGTGTTGGTCATCACCCAGGTTTTGATCACTTCAGAAGGGCAACGTCGGACCACCACTACGGGAAGTGACGCGCAAATTACCGGTGGACTTGCGATGTATGCGGTTCAGCGGGACGTGCAGATGGCCGGGTATGGTGTATCCAGTAATCTTGCCGCCCTTGGGTGCAGCATGACCGCGAGCTACAGTGGAACGGCTGTCACCGGTTTCCCGCTCGTTCTTGCGCCTGTGGTCATCGAGGACAACGGAAATGGCGGGCAAAAGGTAACCGTCATGTTCAGCCGCAAGCCGGGGTTTTCCGTGCCGATGCCTGTAACCGAAGATCACCCTGCCAATGTTGGTTACTTCGTTGTCAAGTCTACGTTTGGCACGAGTGTGGGTGATATGTTTGTTGCCGTGCCAAGCGTTGTGGGCGCTGGATCAGGTTGCGCGCTATTGCAGGCGACCAGCAGTGGAGGGGGAGTGCCGACAACGCTTTCGAACACAATTATTCCCCATGAAACAACGAATGCCTGGAATCCCAACGCTCTTGTAAATGCTTTTCCTGCTGGGAGTTACCTCCTCAACATGGGACCGATGACTTATCGGACTTACTCTGTCAATGCCGCGCTTAACTTGCAAACCAATGATTTGGGCGCTACGACTGGCGTCGGTCTGGCGGAAGATCTGTTTCCTAACGTTGTCAAAATGCAGGCGATGTACGGTAAGGATACCGATGCCAATGGTGTCGTGGATACGTATGACAGCACTACGCCGACAACTGCGGCTGGATGGGCGCAAGTTCTGGCCGTACGGGTGGCCATAGTAGCCCGTAGCGCACAGTATGAACGTGAGGTGGTCACTTCAGCGGCCCCACTGTGGAATCTCGGTAGCGGCTACACGATCACCGGTACGACCGACTGTTTTACGGACAGCAAATGCCTTTCCCTGGGACTCAGCCACCTGACGGATTGGGGTCACTATCGATACAAGGTCTACGACACGGTCATTCCGTTGCGCAACGTCCTTTGGAATTCTTGAGGTTGTTCGTATGACTTCCAAATCTCTCTATTTCACATACAAATTTTCTTTGCAAAAACCAGTTTCTGGAGCGCGGGGACGTGCAAACCAGAAAGGTGCGTCATTGCTGTTCGCGTTATTGGCACTTGTAGCGCTGTCTCTTGCCGCGATTGGGCTGGTAAGGTCTGTCAATACCGGAACATTGGTGCTGGGTAATCTTGGTTTCAAGCAAGACGCAACCCGCTCTGCCGATCAGGCCACGGCGGCTGCAGTAGCCTGGTTGAGAAATAACCCGCTCATTCAAAATGCCGACGGAACAGCGGGATCAGGGTATTACGCGAGCACTTCAGCGGTTCTTGATGTCACTGGCAGGCAACTGACGGCGGCAAACAGAGCGCTTGTGAATTGGGGTGCGGGCAATTGCAGTACGGCCGCGACCGGTACATACGCCTCATGCGCCCTTGTTCCCGGTAGCGCCGGCACCGTTAATGGAAACCCTGCTGAATACATCATTTTTCGCCTGTGTTCGGCGGCTGGGGATCCGAGTATTGATACATCGATCATCTGCTCCAGTCCGTCCGTTTCGAGCAGTGCTTCTGCGTCAAAAAAGGGCGAATTGAATTACAGCGAGTACGCACGTTTTACCGGTGCTGGGGGGCCTTTTTACCGCATTGTCGTCAAAGTTTCAGGTGCCCGTGGCACTACGAGCTTTACCGAAACCATTGTGCATTTCTAAGCAATCGGAGCCATTCATAATGACATCAAAAAACAAGATTCTTAAGAAGACTTCGAGCTGGATTGTTGTTGCCGCCTTATCCTGTTTGATGGGGCTTGACGTTCAAGCTGCTTCCACGGACATCTCTGCCGAACCGCTGACTACGGTGTCCGATGTATCAGCCAAGCCAAACATCATGTTTATCCTGGATGACTCTGGTTCAATGGACTCGAGTTACATGCCCGACACTTTGAATGGCGATACGGACAAGTATGGGTATTGGTCATCCCAATGTAATGGGGTTGGCTATAACCCTGCGTTTAACTATGCGCTCCCTGTTAAGGCAGATGGCACGAATTATCCCAACTCCAATTTTTCCGCGGCCTGGACCGATGGGTTTGCCGCGACGGGGTCCGTTAATTTGGGAGGGACAGTTACAACGACGACTTCCAACAGAACCAGCAACACAACGCAGACGGTAGGAACGGGCATCAAGAATTTTGTCATTACCGATACCACCGTCACCGCGGCAAGCTACACCGTGGGTAATCAGATTACGTTCGAAAGCAGCGGCCGTATTATGACTGGACCGATTACGGCCTGGAATAGCGGAACCAGAACCATCACGGTCAATGTAACTTCGACCAGCTCATCCGGTTCCCGCTCCAGCTGGAATGTGACATCGACAACAGATTCAATAGGACCCAGCCCCTACTATTACGTTTATACCGGAACCCAGCCTGCAATGGGCTGGACCTATGACACTGCCGGTGCCATCCAGACGACGTTTTACAACCAGTGCATGAGTGATATTGGTTCAGCTCCCGGCAGTGGAGTTTTCACCAAAGTTGAGGCCACTAGCTTAACGACCGCTCAAAAGCAGAACTACGCCAACTGGTATTCCTACTATCGCAAACGGTTTCTTTTGATGCGTACTGCGGTCGGCCGGGCATTTCAGCCCTTGGACTCCGGCTATCGCGTGGGATTTTCGGTGATCAACGACACGTCGGTGACCTCTACGTCTTTCCTGGATGCAAAAGACTTTGATACCACCCACAAGGCCAGTTTTTACTCCAAGCTATACGCGGAAGCCCCGGGCGGCAATACGCCTTTGCGTGCAGCCCTGTCAAAGGTCGGACAATACTATGCCAAAAAGGCGGCTAGCCAAACCTACGATCCCATGCAGTATTCCTGCCAACGCAACTATGCGTTGTTGTCCACCGATGGATACTGGAACGCTGCTGCAGGTACGCAACTGGACAGGACCACCGCCCTCGGCAATCAGGATGGCACTGCAGACCGTCCCATGCGTGACAGTACTAAAGCTGTTGTGACCACTGTCACACCCACAACAACAACCGTTCGGCGGAAGACCGATTCCACCTATATCACGCCAACTACCTGGACGAGGTATAGATGGACGGTCGGCAACTCAAGGGATCCTATTCCTGTGGTGACCCAAACCCGAACTCAGGCGTCTGCGGTTACGAATAGTGTGGTGACAGATGAAACGACCACTGTCACGCGCACGGTAGTTACAACTGATGGTGTTGTGACAAGCGATACGAGTGTAACGGGAGCCACGACAACTACCCAGGTGAGCACAGCGACAACTGGAACATTTAACGCGTGGGTCAACGGAGCGTCGGCTAATAAAACCGGACTGTCCAGCACCCAATTCAATAACTCCGGGATGACGCTCAACAACACGTTCTATTCTGGTACCTGTCTAGCGACTACCGGCAGTAATACTGTGGGGAACGGAAACTGCGGATTCAGCGTTAACACAGCGGCCATGGGAGTTGCGTCGCGCTCGCCTTCTGTTACTAACTCGGTCGTGAGTACCACGCCTGTTGTCGGTACGGTGACCAGCACCCCTTCGACAACTGGTGGGTCTTCGAATTCTCTTGCCGACGTGGCGCAGTATTACTACACAACCGATCTGCGAACGGATGCTTTGGGCAATTGCACCTCAACAACATCAGGCTCCAGCCAGAATACCTGCGATAACACCTTAAAACCGTCTGGGCGAGATACCGCGAATTATCAGCATATGACGACCTATTCCATTGGACTGGGTGTTAATGGAACCTTGATCTACGATAAAAACTATCTGACCCAGACAACGGGGGATTACGTCAGATTGAAAAACGGAACGGTAAATTGGCCTGATCCTGGTTCAGACGATGGCGCTGTCAATATTGATGATCTTTGGCATGCGGCAGTGAACGGGCGCGGTCAGTACTATTCAGCACTTGATGCGGGGGCCTTGAGCCAGGCAATCAGTGGTGTTTTGACTTCGGTCACCGAGGAAGTTGCGTCGTCGTCAGCGGCAGCGACGAGCGCACTGGAACTTGTGGCAGGGGCGGCAAATGAGGTCTTCAAGGCCAGTTACACAACGGTCTCGTGGACGGGAGATTTGCAGTCGTTTAGCCTGAACGGAACGACCGGCGCAATTGGCACGACCCCCAACTGGTCTGCGCAAGCCAAGCTGGACGCGAAGAATCTCGCTACCCGAAAAATCTATTACCGCCAGGCCCCTTCAACTTCGACACTTCGTGAGTTCACGTACGCCAATTTGTCGGCAGACGGCTATGGCGCAAACTTCGAAAATCTGTGCTCAAAGACTGTGGTCTCTGGTCAATGCGCGACTTTGTCGTCGCCCAACCTCACGTTGGCAAACTCTGGAACCAACCTGGTTGACTATCTCCGCGGGGTGCGGACGTACGAGGGTGGCAATTCAGCGAGTCCGCTTTATCGGACGAGAAGCCACTTGCTCGGAGACATCATTAACGGTGCGCCGGTGTATGTCGGAGGCTCGCCGTTTGCCTATTCGGATGTTGGGTACGCAGCGTTTTCAGCGGATAAAGCGGCCAGAAAAAAGATGATCTATGTCGGAAGCAACGACGGTATGTTGCATGCCATTTCCTCCGAAGGTACTGATGCGGGTGAGGAGCTTTGGGCGTATGTACCCAATGCAGTGATGCCAAACATGTACAAATTGGCCGATACCTCATACGCCTCCCGGCACCAATACCTGGTTGATGGACTGGTGGTTATCGGTGATATCTCGGTAGGCGGCGTCTGGAAAACAATATTGGTCGGTGGTTTGAATTCAGGCGGAAAATCCTACTATGCGCTTGATATTACCGATCCGGCCAACCCCCTGACGTTGTGGGAATTTACTAACACCAATTTGGGTTTGACCTACGGTAACCCCATCATCACAAAGCGTGCGGACGGGACCTGGGTCGTAGCGTTCACCTCGGGCTATAACAATGCGGATGGCCAAGGGCATCTGTATGTGGTGAACGCCAATACCGGTGCATTGCTCAAAGACATTTCGACGGGTGTTGGCACTAACGGAAGCCCGAGTGGCCTCGCCAAGATCAATGCCTGGATTGACCAGGGTTCAAACAACACGGCAACGCGTTTCTACGGGGGGGACTTATTGGGCAACTTGTGGCGTTTCGACGTTGACGATCTGTATCTGCCAAATAGTGCGGCCATGCTGATGGCGACGTTCCAAATTGATGCCAATACGCCTCAGCCAATCACCACCCGGCCAGAACTGTCTGTGATATCGGGATCGTCGGTGGTTGTGGTCGGAACTGGCCGGTATCTCGGTGCGTCTGATATTACGAATTCGGTTCAGCAGTCTATTTACGCAATCAAGGATCCGCTCACGGCGACCGGCTGGGGAAATGTTCGCAGCACTGGCACTTTGGTAAATCAGACGGCGACTGTGGCGACCACTGGCGCAAATGCCGGAAAGGCAGTGGGGAGCAACAACGCCGTTGATTGGTCGTCGAAGAGTGGCTGGAAGGTCGACTTTCCCAACACGCGGGAACGCGTAGCGATCAACATGTCGCTGCAGTTCAATACACTCGCGGTGACAACGGCCGTTCCAAATGGAGATGCGTGCAGCTCGGGCGGGAGTTCCTGGTTGTATTACGTGAATGTGGCCTCCGGCTCTGCGCTCATGAATGGGAATGTCCTCGGTACCGTGTTGAGCGATACCTCCCTGGCTGCAGGCTTGAGCTGGGTGAAGCTCGACAATGGCACAACCCGAATAATTGTTCAGGACAGCTCCGGTGCATTAAGGGTGGTTGAGCCGCCAGAGTCGAGTTCATCTGTGAAAGGACCCTTGCATCGGACCTCATGGCGTGAACTGGTCGATTAACAGGCATCCCGGATGGTGAGGATATGTCTGTCAGGCTAGCAAGGCATTTTGTACGGTCCCGCTGGATTGCTAAAGGGATTTGCCTTGGTGCATCTTTGGCATTGCATGGGATCGTCCTGCTGGTTGGAATGCAAAGTGGTGGTAGTGCAAAAGCCATTGTCAGGAAAGAAGTACCGCAAACCTTGGCGATACACGCACGGTTGATACCTGGGCAACCCAGATATCAGCCTGAGACCGACAAGTCGGTTGAGATCGCCGGGTCGAATGCGCCAGTCGAAGGACTCAACCGCGACCCTTCAAGCGTTATTGCAGAAAACGCCAGGCCGCCGCTATTTTCCTCATCTTCGAGATCATCTGCGTCGCTTGTTGAGGCGCAGGATGGCGTTGTCGACTTGGGGGACGGAATAGGACTCTCCAACGAGCCGGAGTACCTGCCCCGGAACCTGTTGTCGGTAGCGCCGGCTGCACAGACGTCGATCATCATTCCCTACCCGCCTGAAGTGGCGGGAACAGGCCGATACGCCGGAATTTTTGCCCTGTTTATCGATGAACTGGGTGAAGTTCGCAGTGTCCGCATGGAGGATCAACGATTGCCCCCTGCAATGGAGCAGGCCGTACGGCAAATCTTTATGCAAACCCGATTTTCTGCGGGACAACGCGACGGTAAAGATGTGAAGTCACGTATTCGTGTGGAAATTGTGTTCGACACAATTTGAGCGTTCATTGAAATTCTGCAGATTCATGTGATGCTCTCACTCAGCGGCCTCTGTAGTGGTGTAGTACAACAAGCTACCCCAACTTGACAATTACCGCCTGACCTCGTCGACCAGCGTCTTGAACTCGTCGATATCTTCGAAGCTGCGGTAAACGCTGGCGAAGCGCACGTAGGCCACCTTGTCGAGCTTCTTGAGTTCGCGCATGACCAGCTCGCCGAGCCGGTTGGAAGCAACTTCCCGTACCCCCAGGCTCAGCAGTTTTTCCTCGATGCGCTCGATGGCCGAGTCGATCTGCTCGGTGCTGACGGGGCGCTTGCGCAGCGCCAGGTTCATGGAGCCCAGGATCTTGCTGCGTTTGTATTCGATGCGCCGGCCGTCCTTCTTGACGATGGACGGAAAGGTGACGTCGGGCCGCTCATAGGTGGTGAAGCGCTTTTCACACGCGCCGCACTGGCGGCGGCGGCGTATGAAGTCGGCGTCCTCGGACACCCGGGTTTCGACAACCTGGGTTTCGAGGTGGCCGCAGAAGGGGCATTTCATGGGTGTTGACCTGCATTTAAAGACATCAATCGATCCCCGGCCCCATGGGCAACGGCATGGGCGGCGAGTAAAACATGCTGCCCGCGCCGTCTGCCGTGATCAGCGATAAACCGGGAAGCGGCTCGTCAAGGCGTGAACCTTGGCGCGCACCGCTTCGATGGTGGCCGCGTCGCGCGGGTTGTCGAGCACGTCGGCAATCAGGTTGGCGGTGGCGCGGGCCTCCTCATCCTTGAAGCCGCGGGTGGTCATTGCCGGTGTGCCGATGCGCACGCCGCTGGTGACCATGGGCTTTTCCGGGTCGTTCGGGATGGCGTTCTTGTTGATCGTCATGTGGGCGCTGCCCAGTACAGCCTCGGCTTCCTTGCCGGTGATGCCCTTGGCGCGCAGGTCGACCAGCATGACGTGGCTTTCGGTGCGCCCGCTGACGATGCGCAGGCCGCGCTGTGTCAGCGTGTCGGCGACGATCTGCGCGTTCTTCACGACCTGCTGCTGGTAGGTCTTGAACTCGGGCGTCATCGCTTCCTTGAAGGCCACGGCCTTGGCCGCGATCACGTGCATCAGCGGGCCGCCTTGCAGGCCGGGGAAGATCGCGCTGTTGATGGCTTTTTCGTGCTCGGCCTTCATCAGGATGATGCCGCCGCGCGGGCCGCGCAGGCTTTTGTGCGTGGTCGAGGTGACGATGTCGGCATGTGGCACCGGGTTGGGGTAGACGCCCGCGGCCACCAGGCCGGCGTAGTGGGCGATGTCGACCATGAAGATCGCGCCGACGGCCTTGGCCACCTTGGCAAAGCGCTCGAAGTCTATGCGCAGGCTGTAGGCCGAGGCGCCCGCGATGATCAGCTTGGGCTTGGTTTCGTGGGCCTTGCGCTCCATCGCGTCGTAGTCGATCTCTTCTTTCTCGTTCAGGCCGTAGGACACGACGTTGAACCACTTGCCGCTCATGTTGAGGGCCATGCCGTGCGTCAGGTGGCCGCCTTCGGCCAGGCTCATGCCCATGATGGTGTCGCCGGGTTTCAGGAAGGCCAGGAACACGGCCTCGTTGGCTGAGGCACCGCAATGCGCTTGCACGTTGGCCGCTTCGGCGCCGAAGATGGCCTTGACGCGGTCGATGGCGAGTTGCTCGGCCACGTCCACGTGTTCGCAGCCGCCGTAGTAGCGGCGGCCGGGATAGCCTTCGGCATATTTGTTGGTGAGCTGAGAGCCCTGCGCGGCCATGACGGCGGGCGAGGCGTAGTTTTCGCTGGCGATCAGCTCGATGTGCTGCTCTTGCCGGGCATTTTCAGCCTGGATGGCGGCGAAGATTTCGGGATCGGTCTGTTCGACCAGGATGTTGCGGTGGTACATGGCAGTCCTTAAAGACGTGGTCCCTGCTATTCACCATGAGCCGCGGCTCTAAATGAAACAAGGGCTGCCCAGGCGAACGGCTGAACGCTTCGGCCCAACGGCTGTCAGCGGTGCGCTTCCCAGTGGTGTCCCACGTCAGCATCAATGGTTGCGAAAACCTTGAGCCTATCGCCAGTTGCGCACCTCGCTAGTGTAACTGAGGGCGCCTAAAACCCCCGGCGCCCGGTTCAATGCCCGTGGCCTGAAAAGCAAAAAGCCGGGGCGCTGTCGGCGGCCCGGCTTTGAGGCGGGGGGCGGCGCTTTCAGGCCGCGCCCGGCGGGATCAGGACTGGCTCAGCAGCGCCACTTTTTCGGGCGTCTTGGCTTCGGGCTCGGCTGTCTCGGGTTTGGCCGGCAGGGAGGCCGGAACCGGGCGCGAATTGCCGGGTGCGGCAAAGTAAGGCGAGGGTGCGGGCGAGCCGCGCTTGGCGGCCACCACGGCCAGCAGGCGGGCGTGTTCGGCCATCACCTTGCCGGCGTAGCCGCCGTCGTCTTCCATGTTGGCGGCGCCCACATAGTATTTGAGGCCGCCTTCGATGGAGCCGGCGCGGGCGATGCATTCCTGCAGTACCTTGACGCCGACGCGCAGGTTGGTCACCGGGTCGAAGGCCGCCAGCTTGCCGCCGAAGTTGTCGTACTTGTCGTGGTGCACCTTGGTCATGACCTGCATCAGGCCCTGGGCGCCCACCGGGCTTTGCGCGAACGGATTGAAGCCGGACTCGATCGCCATGATGGCCAGGATCAGGGTGGGATCAAGCTTGGCTTTCTGGCCGATCTCGAAGGCTTCGGCCACCAGCACGCTCAGCGGCTCAGGCGCGACGCCGTATTTTTTGCTCAGCCAGTAAGCCACCGCCGCCTGTTGGGAGGGCAGGTCTTTCGGGTTGGACGCCGTGGCGCGCTCAATGGCAGCCGGCTCGGTAAAACCGATTGCCGCTTCCTGGCGCTGCTGCAGCCAGGTCATGAGCTTGAATTCACCGGCCTGACGCAAGTCGGGCCGGGCCGTCAGTGTGATCACCGCGAACACGACCGCCAGGCCCAGAAGGGCGAAGCTGTTGTGGGTGATCTCGAAAAAGCCCTGGGCGATGTCATCAGCAATGCTTGCAACACTGTTGCGTACATTTTTCAGATGCGCCTCAAGGCTGAATTGTCCTAGCGCTGTCATAGCACTCCTTTCTACGCTTGCAGGCCCTTTGGGGGCCAAGCAGGCTTTGATTGGGTCGCCATCAAACCAAGGCATGCCTTGTGGGTGTTGACCCTTGTTTGACGTTGCCGGCTTCTTGGATGAAGGGGCAGCGGATTCGGGTTGTCCCTAGGGATCTATGGGACTGGCGGGATTCTATGGGGTCGTTTAATAACCTGTCAATAATAACAAATCGTTTCTTTATATCAAAAAGGCAAATAAAAACCCTGATTTTCGGCAGAACCCGCCTGAATCAAGGTAGTTACGGTCGCTTATTGAGAACAAGCTCTAAGTTAACATTTTGCGTAAAAATTACCCGATCGGCGGATCGAGGAACCGGGTGTAGGCGCATTCCGATTTCGCCTGTAGGACGATCCGGTGCGCTTTTGCGAATGCCGGCGGCGCACAAAGGCGGCGGCAATCACAGCTGGGGCTGTGATTGAAAAGATGGTCTTGCGTGCGTGGCGTGGGAGGTTTAACCTGCAGTTGCCTGATTCATTTGGGCATCAACCGGGTAACCAACCCCGGAAAAACTGGAGGCAATCACTTGCTTTCAACGCACTGGAGACGATTCATCTCTTCTTTGCGAACCCCGACGGCATGAGCATAAACGCCCGCCGTCAACCCCGGTCGGTCCAACTGCCCGGGGTTTTTCTTTTGGGCTTGCGCATGGCGCTTGACCGTCTTTTTCAAATAAAGCATTGACCTGTAGCCGCAGGCGCTAAAAACTCGACGCCTATGGCAATCAATGATTTGAAGAACAAATGGCGCGACATTCAGTGGAAAAACATCGGAAAAACCTTGCCGGCGCGGGCGGCCGGCGTGGCTCGCTCGCCGCTGTGGCGCCGCCGCGCGGCTTGGGCGCTGGGCACGTTGCTGCTGGTCTGGGCGCTGGCTTATGCCGCCATGCCCTCCATCCTGAAGTCGCAACTCGAGAAGATCGCTTCTGAAAAACTGGGCAGGCAGGTCACGGTGGGCACGGTTGACTTCAAGCCCTGGTCGCTTGAACTGACTCTGCGCGACCTGGCCATTGCACGGACAAGTCCCACCGGAGTTCCCCAGGAAACGCCCCAGCTTTCCATCAAGCGCATATATATAGATGCCGAACTGGAATCCCTGCTGCGCCTGGCGCCGGTGGCCGACGCCGTGGTGGTGGAGGAACCCGTGGCCTTCCTCACCCACCAAGGCGAAGGGCGCTATGACATCGACGACATCCTGGACCGCCTGAAGACACCCGAAGGACAGCCGGCCGGCGAGCCGCCGCGTTTTGCGCTCTACAACATCGTGGTCAGCGGCGGGCGTGTGGACTTTACCGACGGGTCCGTCGGAAAAATGCACGAACTGCGCGATCTGAACCTGTCCGCGCCCTTCCTGAGCAACCTCAAGTCCCAGCGCGAGGTCAAGACCTCACCGCACCTCGCCTTCAAGCTCAACGGCAGCAGTTTTGACACCGCCGCCGAAGGCACGCCCTTTGCCCAGACCCACAAAACCGACGCCACCTTTACACTGCGCGGCTTCGACCTCAATCCCTACCTGGCCTACTGGCCCGCGAGCCTGCCCTTTAAATTGCAAAGCGCCGTGCTGCATGCGGACGCCAAAATCGCTTTCGAGCAGGCGCCGGCAACGGTGGTGCGGATATCCGGCACCGTGACGGCGGACAAGGTGCGGGTGCTGGCCGCGAGCCAGGCACCGGCGGCAGTGCCCGTCCAGACTGCCAGCCGCCAGCCGGCCGGCAAGCGTGGTGAATCCCCGCCGGCGGCCCGGCCCGACCTGTTCGTGTTTGAACGCCTGCAAGTCACCATGGACGACGTTCGCCCGCTCGAGCAGTTCGTCAAGCTTTCGGCGATTGAACTCACCGCGCCCACGCTGTCCCTGGCGCGTGACCGGGCGGGGCGGCTCAACCTGCTGCCGCCCGCGGTCGCGGCTGCTACCAAAAATGAAGCAAGCCCGCCAGGCTCCGCAAGGGCTGCCTCCAGTGCCGCCAGCAGCCCGGGGCCTTTGGCCAGGGCGCCGGCAAGCACGCCCTGGAAGGTGCAGATCGCCCGCGTGGCTCTGCGCGCGGGCACGGTGAACTGGCGCGACGAGACCCTGGTTTCGCCCGCCGACATCCGCCTGACCGGCCTTGTCCTCGATGCCACGGCGATTGCCCTGCCCTTTGCGGCCAGTGCGCCGCTGCAGTTCAGCGGCTCGGTGGGCCTGGATCCGCTTGCCGCCGTGCCGGGGTCGCCACGGGCTGCAGCCACCCCGGCGCTGCTGGCTTTCAAGGGCACGGCCACCGACCAGGCCGTGCAACTGACGGCCGACCTGACGGCCTGGCCGCTCGGCATGGCCGCCAAATACGTCGGCCATTTCCTGCTGCCGGCACTGCACGGCCGCCTTGATGCCCAGCTGGGCGTGAACTGGCAGGCGGCGAGCGGCGAGAAACCGCAGGCGCTGCAGATCTCGGCGCCGCAGATCGCCGTGAGCGAGGTCCAGCTGGCCCAGGGCAAGGTCTCGCTGGTGTCGGTCAAGCGCGTCGACCTGGCGCAGGTCGACATCGACGTGACCGGCCAGACTTTCAAGGCCGCCCGGTTGCAGCTGACCGAGCCCAAGGCCAAGGTGGACCGGGACAGCGACAAGCGCTGGATGTACGAGCGCTGGATGACAAACGCCGGCACAAGCTCGCCGCCACCCCCGCCCACCGACGCCGCCACCCGGGCGGCCGCGCCCACCTGGGCCGTGGCCATCAACGACGTGCAGCTAGACGGCGGCGCCATGTCCTTCTCCGACAAAGCGGGCGCCAAGCCGGTCACTTTTGAAGTCACGGCGGCCAAGGCCCGGCTGGGCGGGCTGTTGCTCGACGACAGACCCGCCTCCAGGGCGCAAGCCGCCAGGCCCGTGCCGCTGACCGCCTCGCTGCGCCTGGCCACCGGCCGCTTCGAGCCCGGGAAGGTGGACTTCAATGGCAGCCTGGCCACAGCGCCCCTGCAGGCCCAGGGCCGGCTGCTGGTCGACAGGCTGCCCGTGCAGGCCTTTGAGCCTTACTTTGCCGAGACCCTCAATATCGAACTGCTGCGCGCCGACGCCAGCTTCAAGGGCCGGGTGGCCTACCGCCAGACGCCGGCCGGGCCGCAAGCCCAAGTGACGGGCGACGTGTCGCTGGAAGAATTCCGCGCCAACACGCTCGCGCCCAGCGAAGACCTGCTGGCCTGGAAAGCGCTGAACCTGCGCGGCTTCCATGTGGCGCTGGACCCGGCCAAGGCGACGCGGGTGGATGTGAAGGAAACGGTGCTCACCGACTTTTTCGCGCGCCTGATCGTCATGCCCGACGGCCGCATCAACCTGCAGGACCTGGTCAAATCCAAGGAGGCGGCGGTGGCCGACGGCGCCGTTGCCCCTGCTGCCCCCGCCGCTTCGGCCGCATCCGCACCTGCCGCCAATGCCAGCAGCGCGCAGGCTTCGGCCGCAAGCCCGCCACCCATCGTGAGCTTCGGCCCCATCAGCCTGATCAACGGCAAGGTGCTGTTTTCCGACCGCTTCGTGAAGCCTAATTACTCGGCCGACCTGACCGACTTGACCGGCAAGCTCAGCGCCTTCTCGTCGGTGTCGCCGGCCGTGCCGGCCGGGGCGGCTGCGGGCACCGTGGCCGCGCCGGCGATGGCTGACCTGGAACTGCGAGGCCGCGCTGAAGGCACAGCCTCGCTCGAGATCCTGGGCAAGCTCAACCCGCTGGCCAAGCCGCTGGCGCTGGACATCAAGGGCAAGGTGCGCGACCTGGAACTGCCGCCGCTGTCGCCGTATTCCGTCAAATACTCGGGTTACGGCATAGAGCGCGGCAAGCTCAGCGTCGACGTGAGTTATGTGGTGCAGCCCGACGGCAGACTCACCGCCACCAACAAGGTCATCCTCAACCAGCTCAGTTTCGGCGAGAAGGTGCCGGGCTCCACCGCCAGCCTGCCGGTCAAGCTGGCCGTGGCGCTGCTGGCCGACCGCAACGGCGTGATCGACATCGACCTGCCCATCAGCGGTTCGCTCAACGACCCGCAGTTCAGCCTGGGCCCCATCATCATCAAGGTCATCGTCAACGTGATCGTCAAGGCCATCACCGCGCCTTTCAGCCTGCTGGCGAACGCCTTCGGCGGTGGCGGGGAAGAACTCAGCACCGTGGCTTTTGCCCCCGGCAGCGCCGAGCTGGGCCCCGAAGCCCGGGCCGGGCTGGACAAGGTCGCCAAGGCGCTGGCCGACAGGCCTTCGCTCAAGCTCACCGTGGTGGGGACCAGCAGCGTGGAGGTCGAGCGCGAGGGCTTCAAGCGCGAACGGCTGGACGCGCTGGTGCGCGCCGAAAAGCGCCGCATCACCGTGAAGGAGGGCGGCACCACCTCGGCCGCCGTCAGCAT
This sequence comes from Polaromonas sp. YR568, assembly GCF_943369675.1. Lineage (GTDB taxonomy): Bacteria > Pseudomonadota > Gammaproteobacteria > Burkholderiales > Burkholderiaceae_C > Polaromonas. The sequence goes on from NZ_CALROB020000019.1 coordinate 68,413, forward strand.
CAGCCCGGCCGAATACCCGGCTTTGCTCAAGGAAGTCTACAAACGCGCCGACATGCCCAAGCCGCGCAATGTGATCGGCCTGGCAAGGGAGCTGCCCGTGCCCGAGATGGAAAAACTGCTGCTGGCCGATATCCAGGTCAATGACGATGCCATGCGCGAGCTCGCCGTGCAGCGCGGCGTGGCGGTCAAGGACTACCTTGCTTCGCGCGAGTTGCCGCCTGAAAGGCTGTTCCTGGGCGCCGCCAAAACCATCCCGCCGGAGGCCAAATGGACACCTCGCGCGGAGCTGAATTTGGCAATGCCTTAAAAAAGGCGAAAATAGCGCCAATGCTTTATTGATAAAAGCTTTTATGGGAAGGGCCAGTGCGCGCAACGCGGGTTGCGCGGCTCGGTCTCCCATCCACTCCAACACCTGCCGCCGTCCGCAAAAGCGTCCCGTTCCCAAGGGAGCCTTGCGGCTGGAGGCACTTACTTTTTGACCTTGCGCCCTCCCATGTTTAAATCTTCAAAACCCGAAACCCCCGCCGTGAAAACGCCCACCCCCAAGCAAGCGGAAGCCCACCCGCTGGACGGCCTGACCGGCGGCGCGTTTTCCGCGCCCACCTCGGGCGAGCGCACCGCGCGCATCCGCTCCTGGCTGGCGACCGAGCCCACGCCCGAGCAGATGGCCGAGGTCTACAAGGACCTGGCCAACCGCGACAAGGGCGCGGCCAAGCCGCTGAAGGAAAAGCTTGACGAAATCAAACGCAGCAAGGGCCAGGAAGCGGTTGCCGCCGAATGGGCCGAAAAAGCCCAGGCGCTGCTGGCCGTGCCCAAGCTCAACCTGGCCGACGCCCTGGCCTGGCAGCGCGACGCCGCCAAAGCCGGCGCGCCGTTGTCCAAGGAGCCGCTGGCGGGCCTCAAGGCGCAACTGGCCGAGCGCGTGAAGACGATTGAAGACCTGCAGCACCGCACCCAGGTGCAGCGCGAAGCCGCCGTGCTGCTGGCCCAGCGCACCGAAGTGCTGTCGCTCAAGCCCTGGCGCGATGCCGAAGCCGCCCTCGAATCCCTGCGCGGCGATGTCACGCACTGGCAGACGCAGGCCGGTGAAATCACGCAGGACACCAACTGGGCCAGCGTGGACGCCAAATTCCCGCCGCTGCTCGATGCCTCGCGCGCGCAGTTGCTCGCCGTGTGGGACGCCTTCCAGGGCGCGCTCGCCCAGGCGCAGAAAGCTGCTGAAGATGCCTCCGCGCCTTTGCCCGCCGTGCCCGTGTGGGCAGACGAACTGCGCGCCGCGCGCGGCCTGCCGCCCGCGGCGGGCGAGCAGCCCGCGCGCGCACCCAAGGCCAAAATCGACCCGGCCGTGCTCAAGGACATGCGCGAAAAATCTTCCGCCATCGTGCAGGAGGCCCTGGCGCGGCTGGAGCATGAAGTCGGTGAAGGCCACGGCAAGTCCACGCCCAAGGTGGCCGCCGATTTGCGCCAGGCCCTCAAGGAAAACATCCGCAACATCGACAGCAAGCTCGAAGCCGCCGCGCACGCCGCATTGACCGCCGCCGGCGAACTCGAAGGCTGGCAGCGTTGGCGCGCCGACCAGATCCGCGAAGAGCTGGTCGTCAAGGCCGAAGCGCTGGTGGCCAAGCCGCTGGGCGGGCGCAAGCAGCAGGAAGCCCTGCGCGCCATGCGCGAGCAGTGGAAGACCAGCGACCAGGGCGGCACACCCAACCACGCGCTGTGGAAGCGTTTTGACGACGCCTGCAACGAAGCGCACAAGGTCGTCGAAGCCTGGCTTGAAAAGGTCAAGGAACAAGGCGAAACCGTCAAGGCCGAGCGCAAGCTGCTGATCGACGAAGTGCTGGCCTGGGCCGAAGCCAACAAGGGCAACACCGACTGGAAGCACCACATCCGCAGCCTGAACGGCTTTGTCGAGAAATGGCGCGAAGCCGGCCACCTGGGCGAAAAGGCCTTTGCCGAAATCCAGCCTGTGTGGAAGGCCGCCATGGACGCGGCCGACGCCGGCCTGACCGCCGCGCGCGCCGAAAGCGTGGCACGCCGCAAGGCCATGATTGAAGAAGCTGCCGTGCTGGGCGCCGAGCCGCAACTGCGCATAGACGCCGTCAAGTCGCTGCAGCAGCGCTGGCAGCATGAAGCGCAGGCCGTGCCTATCGAGCGCAAGCAAGAGCAAAAGATGTGGGATGCCTTCCGCAAGCCCATAGACGACGCTTTCCAGCGCAAGACCGCCGAGCGTGAAAAAGCCGCCACCGCCCTCGGCGAATATGACCGTATGGTGCTGGATGCCTCCAAGGCCGTGGAAGCCGCCACCGCCAGCGGCGACGTGCAGAAAATCCATGCCGCCGCCAAGGCGCTGGAAGCCATCGTGCGCGGCCAGGTTCCCGTGGCTGCGGCGCCTGCCGCTGCTGCCGCGCCTGCCGCTGCGCCAGCTGAATCCACGCCTTCGGTCGAGGCCACGCTGGCTGCCGCCGACAGCGAGCCTGCCGTGCAAGCCGATCAGGCCGCTGAGGTCGCACCCGAGCCCGTTGCCGAGGCGGAAGCCGCCGCAGCTGCTGAGTTCTCCGAAGCCGCCGAGCCGGCCAGCGCACCCGCTGAGCCGCCACCGGCACCCAAGCCCGCGCCCAAGCCCATCGTGGCACGGCGCGGCGACGACCGTCCCGGCATGAAAAAGGCCGAACCCGCTTCGGCAGGACGCGGCGGCAAGTTCGGCGACCGCAAGGACGCGCGCCCTGGCAGCAAGCCGGGCGGCCCGCGCCAGAGCACCGACAACAAGTTCGAGCCTTACCGCCCCGACCGTGATAGCCGCGACGCCCGCCCGGGCCGTGACGACCGCGGCCCGCGCGGCAATGACCGCCCGGCCTTTGAAGAGCGCGGCCCGCGCCTGGGTGACGCGGCTTTCCGCGCCCAGCGCGAAGCCTTTGAGGCGGCCAACCAGGCTCTCAAAAAGCTCGCCATGCAGGCGCACGGCGAGGTGCTGACGCACCTGCTGACCGCCTGGGAAAAACGCGACCCTGAGCAACTGCCGAGCGCACAGGACCTGGGCAAGGCCGTGCCGCCCGCGGTGCGCAGCCGCTGGGTGCAGGCCGTCAGCACGCCTTCGGGCAAGGACGCCTCCGAGGCGCTGCTGCGCCTGGAGATCGCCGCCGAGCTGCCCACGCCAGCCGAGCACATCAGCGCGCGCCGCATGCTGCAACTGCAGCTGCTGACCAAGCGCAATGCGCCCGCGCCGGCCGAGACCTGGGGCGAAGACACGGCCCAGGTGCTGGCGGCCGACTTTGACGCCGGCAACGCCAGGCGTGTGCAGAACGTGCTCAAGGCATTGCTCAAACGATGAGCGACGACCCCGCTGCTGTGGCCTTGCCGCGGACGCAGCGCAGGGCCGCCCCAAGCAAGTCCAGCCCCCTCGGGGGGCAGCGCATTACACGAAGTGAAAAGCGTGGAGGCCAGGAAGATCGGCCGCAAAGCCTGGGCGAGGAGATCGCCAACAGCGTCAGCCACGGCGTGGCGCTGCTCGCCGCGGTGGTGGCCGCACCCTTCCTGGTGCTGGCCAGCGTGAAGCAGGGCGATGCGATAGCCATCGCGGGCGCCTCGGTGTTCGCCGCCACCATGGTGCTGCTGTATTTCACGTCCATGCTTTACCACGCGCTGCCGGCAGTGCGAGCCGCGCGCGCCAAGGGCGTGTTCCAGGTCCTGGACCACGGCGCGATCTATCTGCTGATTGCCGGCACCTACACGCCCTTCACGCTGGGCGTGTTGCGCGGGCCTTGGGGCTGGACGCTGTTCGGCCTGGTCTGGGCCATGGCGCTGGCCGGCGTGGCGGTGAAGGCCGTGGCGGGCATCCGCTACCCGCGCGTCTCTACGGCTCTGTATCTCGCGATGGGCTGGATTGCCGTGATCGCCATCAAGCCGATGTTTGAGCTCATCCCCGGCTGGGGCTTGTTCTGGCTGGTGGCCGGCGGCCTTTGCTACACCCTGGGCGTGGGCTTTTTTGCCACCGACTCCAGGTTGCGTTACGGGCATTTCGTCTGGCACCTGTTTGTGGCGGCCGGCACGGTTTGCCACTTTGTGGCGGTGCTGTACTACGCGAACTAAGCTTCGCCACCCGCGCCGCCGTAGGGCTCAGCGAGCCGCTGCTATCAGGTGGGCGATCCCGTCAAATCCCAGGCGCCGTGCATGCTGCTGCGCATTTAATCCATCGTTATCAATCAACGCCGGGTTCGCGCCCGCCGCCAGCAGGCGCTGGACCACGGCCGTGTGCCCCTGCATGGCGGCCAGTATCAAAGGTGTGCGGCCCGCAGCATCGGCTGCATTGACGGCTGCGCCTTGCTGGAGCAACCGCTCCAGCTGCGGCAGCTTGCCGGCGCGGGCCGCGTCCTGCAGCGCGGCTGCCAGCCTGAGGCTGGCGGGCGCTTGCGCGCGTGGGGAGGGCGATGTTGACGCGTCCAGCCTTTCCCGTTTTTGCTCCGGTACCGCTACGGCGGCAGCCGGGGCCGGGGCAGCCAGGGCAGGTGCCGGCGGCGCCACGGGCGCAGGGGTTTGGACTGCCGCGGCTGCGGGCGCCGCAGCCTGCGGCGGGGCCGCGAAGGGAATTGATTGCCCATCCATTGCGGTTTTGGCCGGGGGGACGGACCGTGCGGACTGGGTGTTTTCCTGCGCAGGAGCAGGAGCAGGAGCAGGAGCAGGAGCAGGAGGTGGCGGGGCAGCCGGCGAGGGTGCCACGCTTTTGGAAGACGGTGCTGGCGCTTCGGCTTCGGCCCTGGGCGCTACAGCGCCGGTTGCCGAAGGCTGGAGCGCGGGTTTTGCCGGCTCTTTCGAGGCCTGTAGTGCTCCGTCGACCGGCTTGGTTGCGGCCTTGCGGCTGTCGGCCTGGGGTGCCGGCGGAGCCACGGGTGCAGGTGCAGGTGCAGGTGCAGGTGCAGGTGCAGGTGGCGCGCTCGCGCTGGGCTGGCCGAATGCGATATCTTTTTCCTCGTCCGTGCCGCGGTCGTATTGCAGCACCAGCAAGCCCGTCAAACCGGCCAGTGCCAGGCCGGCAAGGGCGGATATCTTCCAGCGCGGCTGGTTGGCGGCGGGGGCCTTGGGCGTGTTGTCCGTGGGTGCTTTGCCGGCGGCGATGACCAGTTGCGCGTGGGCGTGCACCGCGTCCCGCACGTGCGCGCCGGGCCGGCGCGTGTCCTGCGCGCTGGCTTCGCGGTAGCGCTGCGTCAGCTCATCGCCGGGCGGGCTGCGGTCAGGCTCTGTCATGCAAACTCCTGTAGCTGCTGGCGCAGGCTGTTACGCGCATAGCGCAGGCGGCTTTTGGCGGTCTCAAAATTCACACCGGTGGCCGCGGCGATTTCCTCCACGCTGAGGCCGGCTTCGGCCTGCAGCAGGAAGGCTTCGCGCTGTTCGCGGGGCAGGCGCTCGACCGCGGCGATCAACGCCGCGGCCTGCTCGCTGGACTCGAGCCGGCGCAGCGGGCCGAAGCCCGAGTCGGCCGCCAGCGTGTCGCCTATTCCACGGCGCTCGCCGCCTTCGCCGTCTTCATCGGCGCTGCCGTCGATGCTCACGTGGTGCCGGGCCGTGCGAAAGTAATCAATGAGCCGGTTGTGCGCCATGGTGAACAGCCAGGTCTTGAAGCGCGCCGAGACGGTATAGGTGGGCGCGCTGCGCGCCACGGCGAACCACACGTCCTGCAGCAAGTCGTCGGCCACCGCCTGCACCCGCACGCTGCGAAACACATAGCGCCATACGCCGAGTTCGTGCCGCGCATAAAGCACATCGAAAGCCGCGATGTCGCCGGCCGCATAGCGCAGCATCAGCGATTCGTCGCTGTCGTCGGCTGCGTCGTCGGTTGTGGCGCTGGGCATGCGCCAGATTATCACTGCCTGGGAAGCTCCATCCAATGAGGGGCCATAGGAATGCTGCCCACCAGTAGGGGCCGCGGAACCGGCTTTGCCGGGCCACAGGCGTAGCGGCCCCTCTTGTAATGAAGGGGGCAGGGAGATGCCGCAGGCTACACGCAGTGAGCAACCGTGGGGGCTCAGTACCGCGGTGGGTCGGGGACATAGGAGGCATTGCCTGATTGCGGAAAGGGGTCCGGGATGGGGTGGTGCGCCGCAGGCTCGCGGATCACACCGGCGGCAACCAGGTTCTCGCGGCTGTCGTAGCGAATGCGGATCACCTCGTTGGGCTGGGTTTGCAGGCGTGCAAAACTGGTGTGCGACACCACCGAGCTTTCGCGTGCGCCGTGTCCCGTGCCGAGTTTGGGGCTCGGCATCGGGGATGGCTGCGACCTTCTGGCGAAACCTTCCGCCGCAGCAGACGCAGACGCTTCAGCGCCGCCGCTGATGCGGTCTGCCGCCGCGGATTTTCCGGTGGTGGGTGATTCAGGCGCGGGTGCGGCAGGGGCTGAGGGGGCGCTGCGCAGGCCGGCGGCTGCGTCGGCCTCGCGCTCGCCGCGGCGGGAGTAGGAGTAGGCCGGCACCTGCGCCACCGGCTCAGGCGGGCGTTCGAGAAACAGCGCCACGCCGATCACGCCGACATTGGCCGGCCTGCCGGTGCGGCCGGCGTAAGAGTCGCCGAGTGCGGAAAACTCAAACGCGGCGACTTCGCTGCTGCTTTTGCGCCAGCCCGTCACCTGATACTGCTGCCAGGGTGCAAACACATAGCCGGTCTGGTCCCAGGCGGCGGTTTCGCCGCTCAGCACGTTCACGCCATCGACGGCGGTCACGGCCAGCACCCGTTCGCCGAGCTTGTTGCGCACGGTGATCGCGTATTTCGCGCCGTACCGGCCGGCAACCCAGTAGTCGCCGCGGTGGTAATACAGCGCTAGCGCGGCACCGGTGTCGCGGTCTGTCACGCTGACGTCGGCGATGCGCCCGACGGCATAAGCCGGTAGCGCCCAGGCGGACAGGGCCAGCAGGAGGGAGGAGGCGAGGAGTTGGGGTTTCATGGGAGCTCCGTAAGGGGATGGAGCTCACTGAAACGAAGGCGGCGGGGGAAAGGGGTTAAACGACGGTGAAAACCGTTCGCGGCCGGCCCGGCCTTCGCTGCCTTCCGTTTGCCTTATTTGGCGGGAATGAAAAACTTGTCGAACAGCACCGTTAAAGAGGGGAAATCCTGGGTGAAGCGCTCGCGGTTGACGAAGTAGGCTTCGCAGGCCACGGCGAAAAATTCCGCTGGCGAGCCCGCGCCGTAGTCGTCCAGCCACGGCGGCTCGGCGCCGAAGCGCCTGGCCATGGCCACCTTTTCGCAAAACCCGTCATAGGCCGGCTGCATCACCGAGTGCCATCCGGCATGGGCGCTGCGCGAGGCCAGGGGAGGGCAGCCGTCGGCCGCGCCGTCGCGCATGTCCATCTTGTGGACGAATTCATGGATCACCACGTTATGCCCCTGCTCGGCCGAGCTGCCCGCGGCGGCCACGTCCTGCCAGCTCAGGGTGACGGGCCCGCCTTCCATGGCTTCGCCCAGCAAGGCTTCGCTGTAGCGGTGCACCACGCCGGCCTGGTCGGTGACTTCGCGGCGCGCCAGCATGGCGCCGGGATGCACGACGATGCCCTTGAAGTCGTCGTACCAGCGCAGGCCCAGGTGCAGCACCGGCAGGCAAGCCTGCGCGGCAATCGCAACGGCCATTTCGTCGGTGACTTTCAGCCCGTTGGCGCCGGTGAATTCCTTTTGCTTGAGGAATTTTCCGGCCAGCTCATGCAGGCGCTGCAACTCGGCCACCGGGCGGCGGGCCAGGAAGGGAAACTGCAGCAAGGTGTCCATCCACAGGGTGTCGGGAATGGTCTTGGTGGTGGGGGCGCCTTGGCGCCCCAGCGTTCGTAACCAGTTCAGCATGGGGTGGGTGTGTTCGTCGGGGGAAGGGCCGTAAGAGAGTACATGGCGGTCAGCATAGGGCAATGCGCTGCAACCCGCCCGCGGACAGGCGCAGCACGTCGGCACGCGGCACCGGCGCGGCCAGGTCCCAGTCGCTGAGCACCACGCGCGAAAGGCCGCCGCCCACGTCATGCAGCGCCGGCTTGTGGGTGTGGCCGTGGATCAACGTCGAAGCATTGGCGGCACGCAGCCACTGGCGGGCGGCATCGGCATCGACGTCGGCATAGGATGCGCCCGACCGCTTGCGTTCCTCGCTTTGCCGGCGCAGCGCGCGCGCGATCTCCAGGCGTTCGGCCAGGGGCTTGGCGAGGAAGGCGCGCTGCCATTCGGCGCTGCGCACCTGCCGGCGAAATTCCATGTAATCGGTGTCGTCCAGGCACAGGGCGTCGCCGTGCGACAGCAGCCAGCGCCGGCCCGAGCCGGCGGGAAACTCCAGCACGGTGGGGTCGCTCAACAGGGTGGTGTTGCACAGGTCCATCAGGCCCTGGCCTATCAGGAAGTCTCGGTTGCCGTGCATGAAGAACAGCGCCAGCCGGCCGGCGGCTTCGCCCATGGCTTGTACGCAGCGCGCGTCAAAGCCGGCTGCGGGAGCGGACAGGTCCTGGCCGACGGCATCGTCGCCGACCCAGACTTCAAACAGGTCGCCCAGGATGAAGACCGCGTCGGCGGGTGTGCTCTCAAGGTAGTGCCGCCAGGCATCGAAGGTGGCGGGTTCGGCGGCCTGCAGGTGCAGGTCCGAAATGAAATCGACCGTGCGCCAGGACGGCGGCGCCAGAAGCGCTGCGATCCCGGGCACGGTCGGTGGGGTGTTCACCGGCTGCTTCAGGCCAGCGCAACGGCTTTCTGGATGATCACGTCTTCCATGGGCACGTCGTCATGGAAGCCCTTGCGGCCGGTCTTGACGGCCTTGATCTTGTCGACCACGTCGGCGCCGCCCACCACCTTGCCGAACACGGCATAGCCCCAGCCGGAGGCGCTGGGCGCGGTGTGGTTCAGGAAGCCGTTGTCGGCCACGTTGATGAAGAACTGCGAGCTGGCCGAGTGCGGCGCGTTGGTGCGCGCCATGGCCACGGTGTAGTTGTCGTTCTTCAGGCCGTTGTTGGCCTCGTTCTGGATCTCGCCGTCGGTGGGCTTTTGTTTCATGCCGGGCTCGAAGCCGCCGCCCTGCACCATGAAGCCGGGAATCACGCGGTGAAACACGGTGTTGGCGTAGTGGCCCTTGTTGACGTAGCTCAGGAAGTTGGCGACGGTCTTGGGCGCCTTGTCGGCGTCGAGTTCAAGCGTGATGACGCCGTATTCGGCAATGTGCAGTTCGACTTTCGGGTTGCTCATGATGGTGTCCTGTAGGGGTGGGTCAATCAATTGACGAGGGTTGCTGATTTGATGAGGACGGGCGTTTTGGGAACGTCCGTCGGGAAGGGGCCGGCCGCGCCGGTCGGCACCGACTTGATCTTGTTGACCACTTCCATGCCGCTGACGACCTTGCCGAACACGGTGTAGCCGTACAGCTGGGGTGCGTTGACGAGCTGGGCGCGCGGGGTGTTTTCGTAGACGCGGCCCTGGTATTCGAATTTGGGCACCGGGTCGCCGGGCGGGATGATGGTCGGATTCAGGAAGTCGTTGTCCTTCACGTTGATGAAGAACTGCGACGAAGCGGAGTTGGGGTCGTTGGTGCGCGCCATGGCCAGGGTGCCGACGACGTTTTTGGGGCCGCCTTTGGCAAGCGCCTCGCGGCCTTCATGCGGCACGGGCGGGCGGGTCTTTTTCTCGGCGTAAGTGGCGTCATAGCCGCCGCCCTGCACCATGAAGTTGCTGATCACGCGGTGGAAAATCGTGCCGTCGTAGTGCTTGTCCTTGACGTACTGCAGGAAATTTTCGACCGTCTTGGGGGCTTTGTCGGGGTAGACCTCGACCACGAAGTCGCCTTCGCTGGTGACGAATTTGACCTTGGGGGCGTTTTGCGCAAGCGTTGGGCCGGCTGCAAAAGCCAGGCCGGCCGCGGCAACGGCCAGCAAGGCGCGGCGCACGGGCAAAAAGGCGGGGTGAACTGCCATCAAATGGTTCCTTCAAAGAATATTTTCCACTGGCTGCCCTGACGGACCCAGTACTGGCGTTTGGTGCGGCCGGTCTTGGCGCCTTTGACCAGCTCGCCAAAGGTTACCACCATCGTGTCGGTGCTGTCGGTCCAGCGCAGGTAAGACACGTCCTTGAGCTGGATGTCGCGCCCGCCGAGTTGCTTGAGTTCGGTCTGCAGCGCCGGTGTCCATTCGGCCAGCGTCTTGCCGTAGCTCGTGAAGTCGGGCGTGTACCAGGCGGTCAGCTTCGCCATGTCGCCGCTGGACTTGGCACTGTGCCAGCCCTGCAGCATGCTTTCAAAGGATTTGCTGTCGGCCGCGAGCGATTGCGGCGCCACCCATTTGAGGCTGTGCGCGATGACCACGGGCGTGCTGCGAACCTCGACGGTGCGGATGATGCGCTCCAGGTCGGGATTGGCCAGCACCACGCAGCCGTCGGTGGCCAGCGGCGCCCGAGAGAACTGCGCCGGCGGTGTGCCGTGCAGCCAGATGCCGCCGCCGGTTTTGCCGCGCTTCACATCGAGCTGGTTGGGGTAGTTGATGGGCAGGGCGCCCGAGCCGTAGAAGTCGCGCAGCGATTTGCGGTCCAGGTTGCTGGTGATGAAGTACACGCCGACCGGCGTGCGCAAATCGCCTTCGACGGATTTTTCAATGCCGGATTTGCCGACGGAGATGTAATAGTCGGCCACCAGCTTGATGCCGCCGGCGGAGTTTTCAAACAGGTAGAGGCGCGACCTGGAGGCGTCGATGGCGATCGCATGTTTGTTGCGCGGGGACAGTGCCAGGAACTGCGAAGGCACGGTGCCGGGCGCCGGTCGCTCGCGCAGCGCGCGCAGCCGCAGCAGGGATTCCTGGCGCAGCTCGGCCAGCAGCGGGGCCGCGGTCTTGCTGGCGGTGATTTCAGGCACGTCGCCGGGCGCGCGCAATGGGCGCGTGAAGCCGGCCAGCAAATCACCGTAGACCAGCTGTGCGAGCTGAAAATTGGGATGGTCCCTGACCAGGCTTTCGGCCTTGCGCAGGGCTTCGCGCGGACTGGACTGGCCGATCAGCTTGTAAATCTCAATCAGCCGGGCTTCCGCTTCGCCGTCGCGCGACTCGCGCTGAGATGCCGCGGCAGGTTTGGCGGTGGCTTGTGCGTGGGAGCGGGCTTGCGCGTGCGCGCAGGCAAGCGCCAGCACAAGGCAAGGCAGCGTGAAAAAAAGGGCTGTGAGCGCCTTTTTCATACGAACTTCCACGAAAAACTTCCGGCCGGCGAAGACGGGCGGGGGACGGACTGGGCAGTGCACTTGGGTCAGGTCGGCCGCCAGCGATCAACCGCCTGTGGATTCCTTGACGATCACCCAGCGCTCACCGACCTTGGCAAGGTCCAGGGTTTTGCGGCTGGAGATGTTCAGCGTATCGGCGCTGTAGTCCTGCTTGAACCTGGCGGTGGCCTTGGCGCCTTGCACCGACACGGACAGATTGGACAGCTTCACGCTGATTTTGGACTTGCCGACGATGCGCGCGCGGCGGTCTTCTTCCCAGGCCTTGCGGGCCTGGTTGCCGGGCGGGTCGAAGTTGGGGCCGTAGCTGCCCAGGTAACCGCTCATGTCCTTGCTGGACCAGGCTTGGGCCCAGTTGCGAACGGCGGCTTCGACGTCTTTCTCGGCGCCGGTGGCAGCGGCAGGTGCCGCCGGCGTGGCGGGCGCCGCAGGCGCGGCCGGCGTGGCAGCGGGTGTCGCAGCCGGGGTTGCGGGAGCAACTGGCGCGGGCTTGGCGGCTGCCGCGGGAACCGGCGCGGCGACCGTGACCGGGCCGGAGGCCTGCGCGCCGGCGGCGGGTTTGGCGGCGGCTTGCGGCTGTGCCTTGGGGTCGGCGGAGAACAGGTTGCGGATCAGGGCCAGCTTGGGCGGAACGGCCGCGTTGCCGCCATCGAGTTGCAGCGCCTTGCTGTAGGCCTGGCTGGCGAGACGGGCATACACGTCGCCGAGGTTTTCGTGCGCGGTGGCGTAGCTGGGGTTGGTCCGGATGGCCATTTCAAGCGCGGCGCGCGCCTTGTCGAACTGGCTCTGGCCGGCGTACAGCACGGCCATGTTGTTGTAGGGCTCGGGGAGCTCGGGATAGTCTTCCGTGATCTTGGTGAAGGTGGCGATGGCCTCGTTGGACTTGCCGGTTTCGGTCTGGATCACGCCCTTGAAAAAACGCATCTGCGGATCGCGCGGCTTGGTGGCAAGGTACTGGTCGACCTTGGCGAGTGCTTCGGGGAACTGGCCGGCACGCATCAGCCGGCTCACGTCGGCATAGTCGTCGGCGTGCGCTGCGGACACCGACAGGGCGGCCGCCACCACCAGCATGCGCAGTGCGGCTGACAGAGGTTTGCGGGTAAAGAAGCTTTGCGTGGGCATACGAACTCTCGCTATTGTTTTAAATCCCCTGGGGGCTATGTAACGGGCGGCGGGCGGAAAGTCAATATAAACAACCGGCTTTTCAGGGGGCCAGCGGCGCCGCTGAATGTTGTCCGACAGGCTGGATATACTGGCCGATTGTAGCTGAGGGGGTATAGTCCATGGCCGCCCGGATTCCGTACTTTTCTTTTTTATCGCACGTTTTTGCGCGTACGCCAATCGGCTCTTGTCCGCCCCTGGCGTCCGTGAGATAAACCCTCCTGTTCCCCCGTCCGACCGATAGTCGGTCCCGACCGACGTCCCCCCGCCACCCCAATTTTCATGAGCCTTCGCATTTACAACACGCTGTCGCGTGCCGTGGAAGAATTCTCCCCGCTTGAACCCGGCCATGTGCGCATGTATGTGTGCGGCATGACGATTTACGACCTGTGCCACATCGGCCATGCGCGCATGATGATGGCCTTCGACGTGGTGCAGCGCTGGTTCAAGGCCAGCGGCCTGCGCGTGACCTATGTGCGCAACATCACCGACATCGACGACAAGATCATCCGGCGCGCGGTCGAGCGCGGCATCACCATCCGCGCGCTGACCGACGAGATGATCGAAGCCATGCACAAGGACATAGGCGCGCTGGGCATGGAGCCGCCCTCGCTGGAGCCGCGCGCGACCGAGTACGTGCCGCAAATGCTGGCCATGATCGGCACGCTGGAGAAAAAGGGGCTGGCTTACCGCGGCTCCAGCGGCGACATGAATTATTCGGTGCGCAAGTTCCCGGGCTACGGCAAGCTCTCGGGCAAGTCCCTGGACGAGCTGCGCGCCGGCGAGCGCGTGGCGGTGCTCGACGGCAAGGAAGATCCGCTGGACTTCGTGCTCTGGAAGAGCGCCAAGCCCACCGAGCCCGACGACGCCAAATGGGACAGCGACTACGGCCCCGGCCGGCCCGGCTGGCACATCGAGTGCTCGGCCATGAGCTGCCAGACCCTGGGCGAGACCTTCGACCTGCACGGCGGCGGCGCCGACCTGCAGTTCCCGCACCACGAAAACGAGATCGCCCAGAGCGAAGGCGCCAACGGCAAGCCGCTGGCCCGCTTCTGGGTGCACAACGGCTTTGTGCGCGTGGACAACGAGAAGATGTCCAAGTCGCTGGGCAATTTTTTCACCATCCGCGAAGTGCTGACCCAGTACGACGCCGAGACCATACGCTTCTTCCTGGTGCGCACGCACTACCGCAGCGCCCTTAACTACAGCGACGCCCACCTGGACGACGCACGCAATGCGCTCAAGCGTTTGTACACGGCACTGCATCACGTCACGCCCGCGCAGGTTTCTCTGGACTGGACCCATCCGCACGCGGCCGCATTCAAGGCCGCTATGGATGAGGATTTCGGAACGCCGGCAGCCATTGCGATCCTGTTTGATTTAGCCGCCGGTGTTCACCGTGCCCGCCCCGAGGATGCGGCCCAAACTGCAGGCCTGCTCAAAGTGCTGGGTGGCACGCTTGGGTTGCTGCAGGGCGATCCCAAGGCGTTCCTTCAGTCTGGCGCGGGGCTGGATGAAACCAGCATCCAGGGCCTGATAGCCCAGCGCGCCGCCGCCAAGGCCGCGAAGAATTTCGCCGAAGCCGACCGCATCCGCCAGGACTTGCTGGCCAAGGGCATTGTGCTCAAGGATTCTGCCGCCGGCACCACCTGGGAGGCCCAGTCGTGAGGCTTGATCCTGCCGGCCGCGAGCAGCGCCAGAACCCGCAGTTCTCGAAGAAGACGCCATGAAACAGGTCGTCAAGAGCGGCCCCGCCAGCGCCGAGCTGGCCGAGGTGCCCGGCCCCGCGGTCGTGGTGCCGGCTTATTGGGCCGAGGCCTGCAAGCACCTGGTCAAGAAAGACCGGGTCATGAAGCGCCTGATCCCGCAATTCGGCGACGCCTGCCTGCAGGCGCGGGGCGACGCCTTCGGCACGCTGGCGCGCAGCATCGTCGGGCAGCAGATCTCGGTCAAGGCCGCGCAGACCGTCTGGCGCCGCTTCGAGGTCCTGCCCAAGAAGGTGACGCCGGCCAACGTGCTCAGGCTCAAGGTCGACGACATGCGGGCTGCGGGCCTGAGCGCGCGCAAGGTCGAATACCTGGTCGACCTGGCCATCCACTTCGACGCCGGCACGGTGCACGTGAAGGACTGGCAGTCCATGGACGACGAAGCCATCATCGCCGAGCTGGTGGCCATTCGCGGCATAGGCCGCTGGACGGCCGAGATGTTTTTGATCTTCTACCTGATGCGCCCCAACGTCCTGCCGCTGGACGACGTCGGCCTGATCAGCGGCATCAGCCAGAACTATTTTTCCGGCGAATCGGTCAGCCGCAGCGACGCGCGCGAGGTGGCCGCCGCCTGGGCGCCGTACTGCAGTGTCGCAACTTGGTATATTTGGCGCTCTTTGGACCCATTACCGGTCCTGGGTGCCGCAGCCGGCACCGAGCAGATTTAAGTTTCAAGAAGCCCTGAGGAGCAGCACATGGCGAAGAAGACCTTCCTTGATTTCGAGCAACCGATCGCGGAGCTCGAAGGAAAAATTGAAGAACTGCGCTACGTCCAGACCGAGTCGGCCGTCGATATTTCCGAAGAAATCGACCAGCTGGCCAAAAAGAGCCAGCAACTCACCAAAGACATCTACAGCGACCTGACGCCCTGGCAGATCACCAAGATCGCCCGCCACGCCGAGCGCCCCTACACCCTGGACTACATCAACGAAATCTTCACCGATTTTGTGGAACTGCACGGCGACCGGCACTTCGCCGACGACCTCTCCATCGTTGGCGGCCTGGCCCGCTTTAACGGCACTGCTTGCGTGGTGCTGGGCCACCAGAAGGGCCGCGACACGAAAGAGCGCGGCCTGCGCAACTTCGGCATGACCAAGCCCGAGGGCTATCGCAAGGCGCTGCGCCTGATGAAAACCGCCGAGAAGTTCAAGCTGCCGGTCTTCACTTTCGTCGACACGCCCGGCGCCTATCCCGGCATTGACGCGGAGGAGCGCGGCCAGTCCGAGGCAATCGGCCGCAACATCTTCGAGATGGCGCAGCTTGAAGTGCCCATCATCACCACCATCATCGGCGAGGGCGGCTCCGGCGGCGCGCTCGCCATTTCGGTGGCCGACCAGGTCGTGATGCTGCAGTACTCGATCTATTCCGTCATCAGCCCCGAGGGCTGCGCCTCCATCCTCTGGAAGACTTCCGACAAGGCGCAGGAAGCCGCCGAGGCGCTGGGCATCACCGCGCACCGGCTCAAGGCCCTGGGCGTGATCGACAAGATCGTCAACGAGCCCGTGGGCGGCGCCCACCGCGACCACAAGCAGATGGCGGCCTTCCTCAAGCGCGCCCTCAACGACGCCTTCCGCCAAGTCAGCGACCTGAAGGTCAAGGAACTGCTGGACCGCCGCTACGAGCGCCTGCAAAGTTATGGCCGTTTCACCGACACCAAGGCCGACGCCAAGTAAGCCGCTACCGGCGTGCACGCCGGGCGCGGCGTGAGCCATCCCAACCCGGCGCTCGCCGCGCTGGATTCCCTTGATCCCGTTTTTCCGCTCGGCGTCGCCTACAGCGGCGGAGCCGATTCCACGGCCCTGCTGCTGGCGGCCGCGCAGCGCTGGCCGGGGCAGGTCACGGCCTTGCACATCCACCACGGCCTGCAGGCCGCTGCCGAGGAATTTGTGCGCGTGTGCGAGGCCACTTGCGCGCGCCTGAACGTCCCGCTTGAAGTGCTGCGCGTGCAGGCCGGCAATGCGGCCGGCCAGAGTCCCGAAGATGCCGCGCGGCTGGCGCGTTACGCCGCCCTGGCACAGGCTGCGACAGGCAAAAAACTCAATGCGGTGCTGCTCGGCCAGCACGCCGACGACCAGGTCGAGACTTTGTTGCTGGCTTTGAGCCGCGGCGCGGGCCTGCCGGGCCTGGCCTCGATGGCCGCGCGTTTTGAGCGCGGCGGCGTGCTGTTCCTGCGTCCGTTGCTGCAGGTGCCCGCGGCGGCCCTGCGCGGCTGGCTGGTGGAGCAGCAAATCCCCTTCGTCGACGATCCGACCAACACCGATGAGCGCTACACGCGCAACCGCATCCGCGCGCGCCTGCTGCCGGCGCTGGCCGAGTCCTTCCCGCAGTTCCGCGAAACCTTTGCGCGCAGCGCCCAGCATGCCGCCCAGGCGCAGGCCTTGCTGCTTGAAGTCGCCCGCGAAGACCTGGCGCGCGTCGGTGTGCCGCCGGTCCTTGAAGCACTGCGGGCGCTGTCCGCGCCGCGCCAGGCCAACGTGCTGCGCCATTGGCTGCTGGATTCCCACGGCGCCACGCCGAGCGCCGCGCAGCTGGATCAATTGCTGTCGCAGGTCGCCGCCTGCACGACGCGCGGCCACCGCATTCATCTGAAGGTGGCGACGGGCCATGTCACGCGGGCCGGCGCGGTGCTGCAGTACAGCGCCGCCGCGGATAAGCCGGCCTAACCAGGTAGTAGGCCTGGGTATAATTGAAGGCTTTGCTGGCGGGGCAGGCTCTCTACGGGCCGATTGAATCCACCTGCAAAGGGCATCCATAAAATCGATGCCCGGGTCCCAAACCAACTTCCTGATTGACATCCTGCAATGGCATTGATCGTTCATAAATACGGCGGCACGTCGATGGGCTCGACCGAGCGCATCCGCAACGTGGCCAAACGCGTGGCCAAGTGGGCACGGGCCGGCCACCAGATGGTCGTCGTTCCCAGCGCCATGAGTGGCGAAACCAACCGCCTGCTGGGCCTGGCTAAAGAGCTGGCGCCCGCCAAGGCCGGCGACGCCTACAGCCGCGAACTCGACGCCCTGGCCGCCACCGGCGAGCAGGCCTCGAGCGCGCTGCTGGCGATTGCGCTGCAGGCCGAGGGCATGCAGGCTGTGAGCTACGCCGGCTGGCAGGTCACCATCAAGACCAACAACGCCTACACCAAGGCCCGCATCGAATCCATCGACGACGAACGCGTGCGCGGCGACCTCAATGCCGGCAAGGTCGTCATCATCACCGGCTTCCAGGGCGTGGACGAGGGTGGTAACGTCACCACGCTGGGCCGCGGCGGCTCCGACACCTCGGCGGTCGCCATCGCCGCGGCGCTCAAGGCGCACGAATGCCTGATCTACACCGACGTCGACGGCGTCTACACCACCGACCCGCGCGTGGTGCCCGAGGCGCGCCGCCTGCAAACCGTGAGCTTCGAGGAGATGCTGGAGATGGCCTCCATGGGCTCCAAGGTGCTGCAGATCCGCTCGGTGGAATTCGCCGGCAAATACAAGGTGCCGCTGCGCGTGCTGTCCAGCTTCACCGAATGGGACATCGACATCAACGAAGAAGCCAAGTCAGGCACTTTGATCAGCTTTGAGGAAGACGAAAACATGGAACAAGCCATCGTATCGGGCATCGCATTCAACCGCGATGAAGCCAAAATCTCCGTGCTCGGCGTGCCCGACACCCCCGGCATCGCCTACCAGATCCTGGGCGCCGTGGCCGACGCCAACATCGAAGTCGACGTCATCATCCAGAACATCAGCAAGGACGGCAAGACCGACTTCAGCTTCACCGTTCACCGCAACGACTACGCCAAGGCCGTCGACCTGCTGAAAACCCAGGTCGTTCCCAAGCTGGGCGCGCAGGAAGTCACCGGCGACGCCAAGATCTGCAAGGTCAGCATCGTCGGCATCGGCATGCGCAGCCACGTGGGCATCGCCAGCAAGATGTTCCGCGTGCTGAGCGAAGAGGGCATCAACATCCAGATGATTTCCACCAGCGAAATCAAGACTTCCGTCGTCATCGACGAGAAATACATGGAGCTCGCCGTGCGCGCCCTGCACAAGGCTTTTGACCTGGACCAGCCATCCATCTGAAAATGGCCGGCAAGTCGTGAGATAATCGATTTATTGGAAACGTGACCGAGTGGCCGAAGGTGCTCCCCTGCTAAGGGAGTATGGGGTGTAGAGCCTCATCGAGGGTTCGAATCCCTCCGTTTCCGCCAGTATAAAAAGCCGCCTTCGGGCGGCTTTTTTGCGTCCGTCAAAAACTCATGGAACCAAGGACGCCGCAAGCTGGCCCACCCTGGCAAGCGTGGCATCGCGTTGCGCGGCCGCTTGCTTCGTCTGCGTGAGGTAGGCGGCGACCAGCAGCGGTGCGCGGCCGCCGGGCGGCCACAGCAGGCCGACGTCGTTGGTGGAGCCGCGCGCGCCGGACCCTGTCTTGTCGCCGACACGCCAGCCTGCCGGCAGCAGGGCGCGCAGGCGTTGGTCGCCGGTCTTGTTGCCTTGCAGCCATTGCACGATCTGTTTGCGCGATGCATCCGACAGGGCCGAACCCAGCGTGATCTTCTGCATCGTGGCCAGCATGGCTTCGGGCGTCGTGGTGTCCCTTGGGTCGCCGGGCGTGGCTTCGTTGAGGTCGGGCTCGTTGCGGTCCAGCCGCGTCACCTTGTCCCCCAGGCTGCGCAGGTAGGCGGTAAGTCCCGCCGGGCCGCCGAAGCTCGCCAGCATCAGGTTGGCGGCCGCGTTGTCGCTGAGGGTGATGGTCGCCTCGCACAGCGCGGCCATAGGCAGGCCTTGCGGGCCGATGTGCTGCTGCGTCGTGGGCGAGTGGGGCAGGATGTCGCCGGCGGCGATGGGGACTCTTCGTTCGAGTTGCTCCTGGCCGGTGTCCACGCGATGCAGCACCAGGGCCGCCGCCAGCAGCTTGAAGGTGCTGCACATCGGAAAGCGCTCTGCGGCGCGGTAGCCGTAGGCCGCGCCGCTGGCCGTGTCGAGGATGGAAACGCCCAGCCGGCCGCCGCTGGCTTTCTCGATGGCGGCCAGGCGCCGGGTGACGGTGACCGAGTTGGCGGTTGCGGGTGTGTTGCTTGCACCCAATGATTTCTGGGTGTAACTGGATAAAGCCGTTGCAAGCGCGAGCCCGCTCAATGCGCCTGAAAATTGCCGTCTTTGCATGTGCTTTCTTCTAAAAATTGATGAACAAGGCCGCGACGATAACAACAGGCCGCCAATCAAACAATCGGCAATAATCAAGGCTAGCCATAAGTAAATCTGGGGCTTAAACACAATGCACCTTCCTCTCAACGCCTTGCGCGCTTTTGAGGTGTCGGCCCGGCACCTGAGTTTTACCCGCGCTGCCGACGAACTGAACGTGACGCAAACGGCGATCAGCCAGCATGTGAAGAACCTCGAGGAGCGTATGGGCGTGTCCTTGTTCCGCCGCCTGCCGCGCGGCTTGGCGCTGACCGACGAGGGCCTGGCCTTGCTGCCGGTGCTGGCGGAGTCCTTCGGCCGCATGGGCTCGGTGCTGGAGCAGTTCAGGGACGGGAAATTCCGTGAAGTGCTGACGGTGGGCGCCGTCGGCACATTCGCCGTGGGCTGGCTGATTCCGCGCCTGCGGGATTTCCAGCAGGCCCATCCTTTCATCGACTTTCGCCTCTTCACCAACAACAACCGGGTCGACCTGGCCGGAGAGGGGCTGGACTACGCGATTCGCTTCGGCGACGGCGCCTGGCATGGCACCGAGGCCGAGCCCCTGATGGTGGCGCCGCTGTCAGCCGTGTGTTCGCCCGCGATCGCCCAGCGCCTGCGCGCGCCTGCCGACCTGGCGAAAGAACTGCTTTTGCGTTCTTACCGGTCCGATGAGTGGGCGTGCTGGTTCGCCGCGGCCGGCGTCGACTGCCCGCTGGTCAGGGGCGTGGTGTTTGATTCTTCCCTGACCATGGCCGAGGCGGCTGCGCAGGGCGCGGGTGTGGCGCTGTTGCCGGTGAACATGTTCGCGCGCGAGTTGCAGGGAGGGCGCCTGGTGCGGCCCTTCGCGGTGCACATCGAAACCGGCGGCTACTGGCTCACGCGGCTGAAATCGCGGCGGGCCACGGCGGGCATGCGCATTTTCAGGGACTGGCTGCTGGGCGCGGCGGCTGCTTCCTAACCTTGCCCGGGCGCATCACCACTGCGTGGAGCCCGCCACCCGCTCGACTTCTTCAAGCGCGTAGCGGGTGAATTCCTCAATCTCGTTGGATTTGTCGAACACCGCATCGGCGCCTATGGCCAGGCAGCGTTCGCGCACGGCGGGCGTCGCGTAGTTGGTGAGCACAATCACTTTTTGCCGCAAGTCCCGCTCGCGGCAGTTCATCACCACACCCAGGCCGCTGCCCTTGAGCAGGAACATGTCCACGATGGCGAGGTCCCACGAACCCTTGTTCTGGTTCAGCCATTGGACGGCCTCGTCCTCAGTGCTGGCCCAGCCGACGACCCGGGCGCGCGCCAGCTCTTCCAGCCATTCCGCGAGGCTGTCGCGGATGACGGGGCTGTCTTCAACCAGGTAGATTCTGAGGCGCATGCGGCTTGGGGATCCAGATACGAAAGAGTAGGCCGCAGTTTACTGAGCGAATGCCTGTTTGCGACTCGGGAAAAACGTGAGCCCGTGATTTTGAAACAAAGCGTGAATAATGCCCAAGCCGCTCCGGATGAATCGCCGGTACGAAGCGAGGCGGGCCAAAAAACCGCGTTCGCCATAATCCGCCGTGTTGCCCGCCAAACAAGAATACGGAATTCACCATGCGCCTGCGCCACATCGAAGTCTTTAACGCCGTCATGCTGACGGGCAGCGTGAGCGGGGCGGCCCGACTGATCAACGTCACGCAGCCGGCCGTCAGCCGCATCCTGCAGCATGCCGAGTTGCAACTGGGCTTTGCACTGTTCCAGCGCAGCAAGGGCCGGCTGACGCCGACCTCCGAAGCGCTGACGCTGTACCCGCACATCGAGCGCCTGTTCGCGCAGCTCGACGAGGTACAGCGACTGGCGGCCAACCTCAAGACCGGCGACAGCGCCAAAGAGCTGCGCATCCTCACGGTGCTGGCGCTGAGCTATGAAATCCTGCCGCACGCCATCAAGCTGTTTCGCGTCAAGCATGCCGACGTGGCCATCACCTTGCAGGCCCTGCATTCGCCGCAAATCGTTTCGGCACTCGCCTTGCAGGAGGCCGACGTCGGCTTCCTCTTCAGCCCGGTCGCGCATTCCGCACTGGCACAGGAGCACCTGGCCGACGGCCGAATGGTGTGCGTGGCACCCAAGGGCATGCTGCCCGCGCGCTTGGTCAAGCGCGGCAGCGTCACGCTGGCCGACC
Organism: Polaromonas sp. YR568; assembly: GCF_943369675.1. Taxonomy (GTDB): domain Bacteria; phylum Pseudomonadota; class Gammaproteobacteria; order Burkholderiales; family Burkholderiaceae_C; genus Polaromonas. The sequence continues at coordinate 89,857 of NZ_CALROB020000019.1, forward strand.
TGACCAAGGTGCCCGTGGTCGGGCTGGACGTGCTGGACCCGGTGGGCCGCAGCCTCAACCAGGCCTGCCGCGAGGCCGGCGTGGGCCTGGAATTCCACATCACCGTGCAGACTTACCATTCGGCGCTGGCGCTGGCCCACCATGGGCTGGGTATTGCCGTGATCGACACTTGCACGGCGGTCTCGGCCGACCTGGCGAAGGTGGACGTGCTGGAACTGGAGCCGCTGATCCCCGTGCCCATCAAGGCCCTGCTGCCGGCCGGCAAGCCCGGCTCGGTGGCGGTCAGGGCTTTTGTGCGCTGCTTCCAGCAGGCCTTGACGCAGCGAGCTTGAGCGCGGGGCGGGCGCCGGTCAGCGCGCGATCATGCGGCTGATGCGCTGCGCCGAACCAAACGCCAGGGTAAAACCCAGCGCGCCGTGGCCGGTATTGAACAGCAGGTTGTCCGGGCCTTTGGCGTGCCTGCCTGTCACCGGCAGGCCGGTGGGCGTGGCCGGGCGCATGCCGGCCCAGGGGTTCAATTCGTCAAAGCGGCTGCAGGCAGGGAAAACGGTCTGTGTCGAGGCTTTCAGCGACGCGATCTGCGCCGGGTCCACGGCCATGTCATAACCCGAGAGTTCGGCCATGCCGGCCACGCGCAGGCGTGAGCCGATGCGGGCGAACACCACCTTGCGGGCGCTGTCGGTCACGCTGACCGACGGCGCCGCACCGGTTTCGGGCGCGACGTCCACCGTGATGCTGTAGCCCTTGAGTGGGTAGACCGGCAGGAGCAGGCCCAGGCTCCGGGCCATCAGCGCCGAGCCCGCGCCCAGCGCCATCACGAAGCGGTCGGCTTCGATGTGGCCTTGCGGTGTGGCGACGGCGGCGATGGCGTTGCCGCTCTGCACCAGCTGCTGGACCGGGGTGTCCAGCAAAAACCGCACGCCCATACGCTTGAGCACCACGAACAGGCCGTCGCAGGTCTTCTGGCAGTCGGCCGCGCATTCGCCCGGTGTATAGATGGCGCCGGCGATCTGCGCGTGGCGGCTCTTCAGCGCGGGCTCGATCTCGACACAGCGGTCGGCGTTGACGGCTTCCTGGCTGCTGCCCAGTTCGCGCTGCAACAGCATTTGCCGCTGGGCGCCCGCGAACGCGTCCTCATTCGAAAACAGCACCAGCTTGCCGGTGGCGGAGAAATCGCAGTCCAGTTTTTCCTCGGCCATCATCGCATCGAAGGACTGGCGGCTCAGCGCCGCCAGCGACAGCAACTGGCCCGTGGTGTCCCGCGAAGTCTTGCTGTTGCACGCGGCCAGGAACTGCAGGCCCCACAGCCACTGGCGCAGGTCCAGGCGCGGGCGCAGCTTCAGGGGCGAGGAGGGCGACAGCAGCAGCTTGGGCAGTTGGCGCCAGATGCCCGGGTCGGCCAGCGGCTGGACGTAGGAATAGCTCAACTGGGCGCCGTTGCCGCCGCTGGCGCCGCCGCCGGGGCTGGCGCGGTCCACCACCGTGACTTCATGGCCGGCGCGGCGCAAGCTGTAGGCGCTTGCCAGTCCCACGATGCCCGCACCAAGCACACACACATGCATAAAAACCTTTGTTGTCGATTCAATGAGCGCCACTGTACGCAGCGCGCGCGCGTTTGAACAATGCTGAATTCGCCCACGGCCATGACCTGCGGTTATGCCTTTGCCGGGAGGGCGAAAGCCGTTCTGGGTAAACCATGAGTTTTTGTCATGGGTTTGCCGCGAAAATGAATGGCACGTATCGTGCTCGTGTTCCTACACTAGCGATGCCAGTTTCCTAGTTTTCCGGTTTCCCGAAACTACCCACCTACTGCCCCCGAAAGGACAAGCATGAAATTCTCGACACTCATGACCGCCGTGCTGCTGACAGCCGGCCTGGCCACCACCGCAGGTGCGCAGACCGTGCCGACGCTGAAGAAGATCGCCGACAGCAACAAGATCACTGTGTCTTACCGCGAGGCATCCGTGCCCTTCAGCTACCTGATCGGGTCCAAGACCTCCATCGGGTTTTCCGCGGAACTGACTGAAGCCATCATCGACGACGTGCGCAAGAAGGTGAAGAAGCCCAACCTTGAAGTCGCCTACATGCCCGTGACCTCGCAGAACCGCATCCCGCTGCTGGTCAACGGCACCTATGACATCGAGTGCGGCTCCACCACCAACAACACCGCGCGCGGCAAGGACGTGGCTTTCGCCATCAACCATTTCTACACCGGCACGCGCCTGCTGGTCAAAAAATCGTCCGGCATCAAGAACTACGCCGACCTGGCCAAGAAAACGGTAGCCAGCACCACCGGCACCACCAATGCCCAGGTGATCCGCAAGTACAGCGCCGACAAAAAGCTGGACATGCAGCTGATCCTCGGCAAGGACCACGACGATTCGTTGCTGCTGGTCGAGAACGACCGCGCCGTGGCTTTCGCCATGGACGACATCCTGCTGTTCGGCCTGAGAGCCAATTCCAAAGACCCCGCGTCGCTGGAAGTCGTGGGCGACTCGCTGCAAGTCGAGCCCTATGCCTGCATGCTGCGCAAGGACGACCCCGAGTTCAAGAAACTGGTCGACGGCACCATCATCCGCCTGATCAAGTCCGGTGATTTCGCCAAGATGTACGCCAAGTGGTTCACCTCGCCGATTCCTCCCAAGGGCGTGAACCTGAACCTGCCCATGAGTGAAGACCTCAAGGCCAACCTCAAGGCGCTGAGCGACAAGCCGGCGATGTAAGTCCCCGCGCGGGGAGCGCCGCTGCGCCGCTCCCCGCTGATGGCTTGCACGTCATCCTCTGCCGCGCTCTATTCGGGCCGGCAGTCCTTCCCCCTTAAAACAAGACCTGGTCAGGAGCCCCGAGGCTCCAGGCGGCCGGCGTTCGCCCGGATTTTTGCTTCCCGGTACTCAAGCACTGAAAGGCACGACATGAACAGAACCCGCGTGGTCGGCATCCTGGGCGGCATGGGGCCGGCTGCCGGCGCGGACTTCGCCCGCCTGTTTGTCCAGGCCTGCGCGGACCGCATGCGCCTGCTGGGCATCCCGGTGTCGGACCAAGGGTTTCCGGAGCACTGGCTGGCCCAGGTGCCGGTGCCGGACCGCAGCAACGCGCTGGAGTCGCCCGGCCCGGGCGGCCACCAGCCGCTTGACCCGATGCTGCAAGCCATGGGGAAGCTCGCTGCGCTGGGCGCCACCACGGTGGCTGTGGCCTGCAACACCGCCCATGCCTGGCACGGCCAGCTGCAGCAGCGCTTTCCGCAGCTTGAAGTGCTGCATGTGGCGCGTGAGGTGGCGCAGACGCTGGCTGCGCGCGGTGTGCGGGAAGTCGGCCTGCTGGCCACCGAAGGCACTTACCGCGCGGGCCTCTACGACCAGGCGCTGCGCCAGGCCGGTCTGCAATGCCATATTCCTGAAGCCGGGGAACGCGAACGCCTGATGCGCGGCATCTACGACGGCGTGAAGGTGGGCAACATGGCTTTGGCGCGCGAATGCTTTACCGGTGTGGCCGAAGCACTGGCCTCGCGGCACGGGCTGTCCACCTTGGTGCTCGGCTGCACCGAGATACCGCTGGCGCTTAGCGCGGTGCCCGGGATGGAGGCGCTGGATCTGGTGGACCCTGCCGCGTTGCTGGCCCAGGCCCTGGCGCAGCGCGCCTATGCCAGCGCCTAATCCGCCGAAGCGCTCCAGCGGTTGTTCCAGGCCTTGTCCAGCGTGCGGCGGTCGCGCTTGGTCGGGCGGCCGTGCTCCTGGGCGCCGGCCGGATCGCCCGACAGGCGGCGCTGCTCGGCCGCCTCGGCCTTCAGGCGCAGGCTTTCTTCGGTTTCTTCATAGAGCTGCTGGGCCACCGGGGCCGCGCCGCGCTGGTTGCTGATGCCGCGCACCACCACCGTGCGATGGACCGGACCCTGGCGCAATGACACGGTGTCGCCGGATTTGACCTCACGCGCGGGCTTGGCCTCGATGCCATTGACCTTCACCCGGCCCTTGTCGATTTCCTCGACCGCGAGCGCGCGGGTTTTGTAAAAGCGGGCGGCCCACAGCCATTTGTCGATGCGCAATTTATCCATTGACTGCTATTTTGAACCACCGCGCGGCGCGGGGCGTAGGAGGGCGCCGCAAGCTCACGTCGTGGGCAGGCGGACCACCGCGTCCAGCCCGGTCACCTGGCCGTGCACCACGCGGTTCTCCAGCGTGATGCTGCCGTGCATGGTCTCGACGATCTCGCGGCAGATGGCCAAGCCCAGGCCGGAGCCGTGGCGCACGTCACCGGCAGAGAAGGGCTGGTAGAGCCGCGCCGACAGCTCGGCCGACACGCCGGGCCCGCTGTCGCTGATGGTCATCGCGACAAAGTTGTCGTCGCGCACGATGCGCACGGCCAGCGTGCCGCCGGCCGGTGTGTGCTTGATGGCGTTGTGCAGCAGGTTGCGCGTGAGTTCGCCCAGCATCCATTCGTGCGACCTGACCCGCGCGGGCGCGGTCTCAATCTCGAAGTCGATGTCTTTTTCGGCGATCAGCGGCGAGAGGTCCAGCGCCACCGAGCGCACCACCTGCGCCAGCTCAATCGCCTGCAGGTCGGCCTGCTGGCGCAACTGCTCCACCTTGGCCAGCGCCAGCATCTGGTTGGCCAGCAAGGTGGCACGGTCCACGGTCTGGTTGATTTCGGCGAGCGCGTCGCGCGCCTCCATGTCGCCGCGCAGCGCCGATTGCACCTGCACCTTGAGCACCGCCAGCGGCGTGCGCAGCTGGTGCGCCGCGTCGCGCACAAAACGCTTCTGGTTGTCCAGCAGGTGCTGCAGGCGGCCCATCACCTGGTTGGTGGCTTCGATCAGCGGCAGCAATTCGCGCGGCGAATCAGGCGCCGCGATGGCTGTCAGGTCGCCCTCGGGGCGCGCCTTCAGTTCGGCGCTGAGACGGCGCACCGGCCGCGTGGCGCGCTGCACGACCACTACCGCCACCAACGCTATCACCGCCAGCAGGATGGCCTGGCGCCACAGCGTGTCGAGGAGGATTTTGCGCGCCAGCGTCTTGCGCAGCTCCAGCGTCTCGGCCACCTGCACCACCGCCATGGCCCGGCCGTTGCCGCTGGCCACGGGTTGCAGCAGCACGGCCACACGCACGGGCTCCTCGCGGAACACGTCGTCGTAAAAATCGACCAGCGCCGAGTAGGGCGGGCGCATGGGAATCTCCCCGTGCCAGAAAGGCAGTTGCGCGAAGCCCGAGACCACTTCCCCCTTGAGGCTGGACACCCGGTAGAACAGGCGGCTCTGGTTGTCGGCCTCGAAGGCCTCCAGCGCGGCATAGGGCACGATGGCGCGCAGTTCCGCCTGCTCGTCGTAGCCGGTCACGTCGAGCTGCTCGCCGATGGACTTGGCCGAGGCCAGCAGGGTGCGGTCGTAGGCGGTGTTGACCGCGGCCAGCGCCTGGCGGTACAGGCTGGCGGTGTTGATGACGATGAGCACGCCGACGGGAATCAGGATGCCGGTCAGCAGATAGCGCCTGAGGGAGGTGGCCCGCTGGCCCGGGGTTTCGGGCATCGCCGTTTTCTCGGGGGCGGGCTGCTCCAGCGGCACGGGCTCGCGGCCGCTCATGCATCCACTTTCAGCAGGTAACCCAGGCCGCGCAGCGTGACCAGGGTGACGCCGGTGTGGGCCAGTTTTTTGCGCAGGCGATAGACCACCACTTCGACGGCCTCGTATTGCACGTCGGTCTCGCCGGGAAACACCAATTCGAACAAGCGCTCCTTGGACACCGCGTGCCCCAGCTTGGCGATCAGGGTCTGCAACAGGGCGAGTTCACGCGGCGTGAGTTCCAGCACCTGGTCGCGGTGGTAGATGGCGCCGCTTTCCCTGTCGTAGCGCAGGTGGCCGGCCAGTTGCGGCCCGGCGCCGGGTTCCGCGCCGGGCGCGGGGCGGCGCCGGCTCAGCGCGCGCAGCCGCGCTTCCAGTTCGTCCAGGTCGAAGGGTTTTGGCAGGTAGTCGTCGGCACCGGTGTTCAGGCCGACGATGCGGTCGCCCACGGTGCCGCGGGCCGTCAGGATCAGCACCGGGGTCGTCAGGCCCATGCCGCGCGCCTGCGCCAGCACCTGCAGGCCGTCCAGGCCGGGCAGCGTCAGGTCCAGCACCACCACGTCGGGTTGCGTGGCCGTCCATTGCGCCAGCGCCTGGCGCCCGTCGGTGCAGCCGAACACCTCCATGCCGCGCCGGCCCAGGGCGCGCTGCAGCGCCGCCTGCATCGAGGCGTCGTCCTCCACCAGCAGCAGTTTGACCGTGGACATTACCGTGGGCATCATGGGTTAGGGCCTGCAAACACCGTGTTGACAGGCCCCAGACATTAGCACTTTCCCCAGTCCCGCCGGACAGCCGTTTGACAGCCAGGAGGTGCATGATAGGCAGGTTACCAGCCATCCGGGCGCCCCGGGCGCCCCATTCCACAGGAGACAACATGCGTCGCGATACCTTTCTCAAATCCATGGCGGCCCTGGCCGCGACCGGTGCCTTGCCCTTCTCGGCCTATGCGGCCGCCAACGTGAAGATGATGATTCCCGCCAACCCCGGCGGCGGCTGGGACACCACGGGCCGCGCGCTCGGCAAGGCCCTGACCGACTCCAAGGCAGCAGACACCGTGACCTACGACAACAAGGGCGGCGCCGCCGGCGCGCTGGGCCTGGCCCAATTCGTGAACGGCTCCAAGGGCGACCCGAACGCGCTGATGGTGATGGGCGCCGTGATGCTGGGCGGCCTGATCACCGGCAAGCCGCCGGTCAGCCTGTCGCAGGCCACGCCGATTGCGCGCCTCTCAAGCGAATACAACGTGTTCGTGCTGCCGGCCAATTCGCCCTTCAAGACCATGAAGGACGTGGTCGAGCAGCTCAAGAAAGACCCCGGCAGCGTGAAGTGGGGCGGCGGTTCGCGCGGCTCCACCGAGCACATCGCCGCGGCCATGATCGCGCAGAAGGTCGGCGCCGATCCTTCCAAGATCAACTACGTCGCCTTCCGCGGCGGCGGTGAGGCCACGGCGGCCATCCTGGGCGGCAACGTCACGGTGGGCGGCAGCGGCTACAGCGAGTTCGCCGAATACATCAAGGCCGGCAAGATGAAGGCCATCGCCGTGACCTCCGGCACGCGTCTGCCGGGCGTGGACGTGCCCACGCTCAAGGAGCAGGGCATCGACGTTGAAATCGGCAACTGGCGCGGCGTCTACGGCGCGCCCGGCATCACGCCCGCGCAGCGCAAGGCCCTGACCGACATGGTGCTGGCCGCGCTGAAATCCCCCAGCTGGGCCGAAGCCGTCAAGAAGAACGACTGGACGCCCGCCGTCCTGTCGGGCGATGCGTTCGCCAAGTTCGTCGACGACGACTTCGCCAGCCTGCGCGCCACCATGGTCAAGTCCGGCATGGTCTGACCTCCCGCGCGTTCGCACACGCGGCCCGCGGCCCCTGACGCGCATCGGATGACGATGTGGCGCAGGGGCTGCGGCCCGCCCGCCCGCACCGTTCCACGTCCCCGGGAGCCCTAACCATGACAACTTCAGATCCCTCGGCCGTCTGGCCGCAAACCCTGG
>NZ_CALROB020000020.1:0-96348 GCF_943369675.1 Polaromonas sp. YR568
AAGTGGTGGATGCAGGGGCCGTCGCCGGCCGCGGTGGATTCGGCCGAGGTGGCGTCGTCGTCATAGGTCAGCAGCGTGAAATCGATCTCGCCGTCCGTCATGTGGCGCGAGGTGTGGTCGCGCGTCTTCTTGGTCACGGCGTCCTGGAAGTTGAACATCTTCTGGTAGAAGTCACCGGTTTTCTGGATGTCGTCGACCTTCAGCGACAGATGGACTATTCGGCTCATGGATATCTCCTTTTATGGGGGAGGGGCCGCAGGAGCCCCTTCCAGGTGTTTTTAGGGTGGCAGCAGTCCGGCGGCTTCGGCTCATGGCCGACGGACAGCTTCCGAAAATGGTTTCATGCCTCACCGGAGTTGTCTCACCGCGGGAGATTCCGGCACCTTCGCCGCCCCCGGTGTGCTGTGGCGCATGCGCATGCGGGCAGCAACTTCGGAAACGGCATGCACGAATGATGGGCCAAGACTATTGCTCTGTAAAATGCAATCTTTCTTATGATTAATGCGTGGCACACATGAATTTCGATTTACCCGATTTGCGCGCCTTTGTGGCGGTGGCCAAGCTGGGCAGCTTTCGCGCCGCCGCCGAGGAACTGCACCTGTCCCAGCCCGCGCTGTCGCGGCGGATTGAAAAGCTCGAGGGCGCCCTGGGCGTGCGCCTGTTCCACCGCACCACCCGCAAGGTGGACATGACGACGGTGGGCCGCGAGTTCTCGCACCGGGCCAACGAGCTGCTGAGCAACCTCGAGCAGTCGCTGATGGGCATACGCGACGTGGCCACGCACGTGAGCGGCGAAGTCACCATCGCCTGCATCCCCTCGGCCGTGCGTTACTTCCTGCCCGGCATCCTCAAGGCCTACCATGAGCGCTACCCGCAGATCATGGTGCGCATCATCGACCAGGGCGCCAACGAGGTGCTGACGACATTGCTGCGCAACGAGGCGGATTTCGGGCTCAACTACATCGGCACGCAGGAGCCCGACCTGGAGTTCGAGCCCATTTTGAAAGAACCCTTTGTGGTGGCCTGCCGTGCAGAGCACCCGCTGGCGCGCAAGAAAAAAGTCACCTGGGCAGACCTCACCTCGCATGAATACATGTCGGTCACCAAGAACAGCGGCAACCGTTTTTTGCTGGACCTGGCGCTCAGTGAAAACGCCAACCGGCCGCGCTGGTACTGCGAGGCGCAGCACGTCTCCACCCTGGTCAGCCTGGTGGAAGCCGGCATGGGCGTGGCCGCCGTGCCGCGCCTGTCCATGCCGCCCGACGGCCACCCCATCCTGGTCAGCGTGCCACTGGTGGAGCCGGTGATTTCGCGCACCGTGGGCCTGATACGCCGGCGCGGCCGCCCGCTGTCGTCGGCGGCGCAGCAGCTGTATGACCAGATGTCCGCGCTGGCGCCCAAGGCCAAGCGCAAAAAAGCCGTGCGCTGACTAAGACGCCGTCATCGAGAGCGCATGCGCGCTGTGCAGTTCGAAGACGGCGCCCATCTTCTCCAGCAGCGCCAGCTCGCGGCCAACCGGCGTCAGGTCCTTGACGAGGGCCGCTTTTGTCTTTTGCCAGGCCGGCAAAATGTCCTGCGCCATTTTCCGGAAGCCCTTCAAGGTCTCGGGCAGGCGGAACCCGCAATCCTTGCAGAGGGCTTCCCATGAATGGACGCCCACCGCGTCGAAGTTGTCCTCGTCGCCGATGTACAGCGCCAGGCCGGTGTCGCCGCAAGCGCGCACGCACAGCAGGTCGTAAAACGGCGCCAGGCGGAAACCCTTTTCGTCGACCAGCACCGACAGGTTTTTGGCATGCGCGTCGGCATTGCCGATCAGGTAATTGAACATGACCCACTGCTGCAGCTTGAGCAGTTCGCTGCCGCGCACCGGTAGAGCGCGCAAGGCGGCCACCAGTTTGGGAATGCTTGCCAGGCCGCCCTGCCGCTCGTATTTCCAGCCGGAGCCGTGGCCCAGCAACTGGCAGCCATCGAACTGGTGCAGGCCGACAATGTTGCCGGCCAGGTTAACACGGTCGTAACGCTCGACCAGGTAAACCGGCTCGGGCACACGCAGGAATGCAACCTCATTCACGGGCAGCTTCAAGGCCTTTGCCAGCTTCATGCAGGCATATTCGTTGAGCGCGCTGGGCTGGTAGCGCAGCTGGCGTGTATCGGGCTTGAGGATGTGGGTGGTGGGTGAGGCGCCCACGCTTTCGGACAGCAGCTTCGAGCGTTTGTCGAAGCGCAAGCCCATCTTCTCCTGCGCGCCGGCCAGCGACATGGTGCCCTGTTCGTTGGACACCAGCAGCGGCTTCAGGCTGCGTATGCGCCCGCTCAGTTCTTCATAGGGGAGTGGACGGTATTGCTGGAGCATGGCCGGCTGCGCCTCTTCAGGCAGCAGGGACAACACGCCCGGCAATTCCTTGCCAAGTTGGCCCAGCAGTTCAAACGGCGAAGGGTCGCGCAAGGCCAGCGCGGCGATGACGTCGTCCAGCGCCGTGCCTTCCGGCAGCAGGTTTTCAAAAAAACTGCGGACCAGCGGCCCCGCGAAGCGGATATCCGCCAGCGGGAATTGCGGCGCCAGCACATAGCCGCCGGGCTGCTGCAGCCACTGCGCGTCGTATTCAAAGAAATAGTCGCCGGCCTCATGGCCGAACCAGCCCATGGGCCTGACGTTGGCCCAGACGCGCAGGCGGATCATGCGGCGCGGGCTTTTGCAGGAGCGCCGGCATCGCCGGCGGCTTCCTCAAGCTGCCAGCCCGTCAGCGTGAACGTCAGCCCCATGCCATAGGTCAGCTGCAATAACTTTGCCAGCGAACAGCTGCCGGGGTCGCTTTCAGCGTCGCGAATAAAGGATTCACTCACATTGCAGACCGCGGCGGCCTGCTCGCGCGACAAACCTTGGCGCCTCCGCTCAGCCACAAGCGCTTGCGCCAATCCGGGAAGAGTTTGAGGTTCGAGTTGCATTTTTTTGACCTTATAGGGTCACTTTACTGCAAAACGTCCCTCTTTGTCGTCAATTTGTCCTTAAAAGAACAATTTTTGACATTTAGCTCTCAGGGAGAAGATATTTGTTCTCAAGAGAACAAATAACGCTAAATTACCTGAAATTTAGAGGGATTTGTCCCTATAGGAACAACTATTTAAACCAGCAGCGCATTCACCCGCCGCACATAAGCCGCCGGGTCGTTCGGCATGCCGCCTTCGGCCAGCAAGGCCTGGTCGAACAGGATGTGGGCCAGGTCGTCGAAGTGTTCGCCGCTTTCGAGCTTTTTGACCAGCGGATGCTGGGCGTTGACTTCGAGGATGGGCTTGGATTCGGGCACGGCTTGGCCGGCCCGTTTGAGCATGCGGGCCAGCTGGGTCGACATGTCGCCGTCCTGCACCACCAGGCAGGCCGGTGAGTCGACCAAGCGCGTGGTGGCGCGCACGTCCTTGGCCTTGTCCTTGAGCGCTTCTTTCAGCTTGTCGAGGATGGGCTTGAACTGGGTTTGCGCCTCTTCGGCGGCTTTCTTCTCGTCCTCGTCCTGCAGCTTGCCCAGGTCCACCGCGCCCTTGGCGACGGACTGCAGCGGCGTGCCGTCGAATTCGTTCAGGTAGTTGAGCGCCCATTCGTCGACGCGGTCGGCCATCAGCAGCACTTCAATGCCCTTCTTGCGAAAGATCTCCAGCTGCGGGCTGTTCTTCGCGGCGGCCAGCGTGTCGGCGGTGATGTAGTAGATCGCGTCCTGGCCTTCCTTCATGCGGGCCTTGTAGTCGGCAAAACCCACGCTCACGGTGTCGGTGGTCGATGAGGCGAAGCGCAGCAACTTGGCCAGGCGGTCGCGGTTGGCGAAGTCCTCGCCCAGGCCTTCCTTGAGCACGGCGCCGAACTCGGCGTAAAAGGTCTTGAACTTGTCGGCGTCGTTGGCGGCCAGGTCTTCGATCATGCCCAGCACGCGCTTGGTGCAGCCTTCGCGGATGGCCTTGACGGCGCGGCTTTCCTGCAGCAACTCGCGCGAGACGTTGAGCGGCAGGTCGGACGAGTCCACCACGCCCTTGACGAAGCGCAAATAGGTGGGCATCAGCGCCTGGGCGTCGTCCATGATGAAGACGCGCTTGACGTAGAGCTTCACGCCCGCGGCCTTGTCGCGGTTGAACATGTCCATGGGCGCCTTGGACGGGATGAACAGCAGCTGCGTGTATTCCGTCGAGCCTTCGACGCGGTTGTGCGTGGTGGCCAGCGGCGCTTCGTTGTCGTAGCTGAGCTGGCGGTAGAACTCGTCGTACTGGTCCTGCGTGATGTCTTTCTTGGTGCGCGTCCACAGGGCCGCCGCCTGGTTGACGGTCTCCCACTCGCCGGTGGCCACCATCTCGCCGGGCTGGTCGTTTTCGCCCTCTTTCCATTCCTCTTTGGCCATCAGGATGGGCAGCGAGATGTGGTCGGAATATTTGTTGACGATGCCCTTGAGCTTCCAGGCGTTGAGGTAGTCGAGCGCGTCTTCCTTCAGGTGCAGGATGATGCTGGTGCCGCGTTCCGCGCGCTCAATCTCGCTGACCTCGAACTCGCCGGTGCCGTCGCTGCTCCAGCGCACGCCCTGGCCGGCGGGCAGGCCCGCGCGGCGGCTTTCCACCGTGATCTTGTCGGCCACGATAAAGCCCGAATAAAAACCCACGCCGAACTGGCCTATCAGCTGCGCGTCGTTTTTCTGGTCGCCGGAAAGTTTGGCCATGAAGTCGCGCGTGCCGCTCTTGGCGATGGTGCCCAGGTTGTCGATGGCTTCCTGCTGCGACAGGCCTATGCCGTTGTCGGTGATGGTCAGCGTATTGGCGGCCTTGTCGAAGCTCAGCTTCACCTTGAGTTCGGCGTCGTTTTCGTAGAGCGAGGCCTCGTTCAGCGCCTCGAAGCGCAGCTTGTCGCAGGCGTCCGAGGCGTTGGAAATCAGCTCGCGCAGAAAGATTTCGGGGTTGGAGTACAGGGAGTGCGTGACCAGCTTGAGCAGCTGGGCGACTTCGGCCTGGAAGGAAAGCGTTTGTTTGGACATCGTCTGAGTCTGGATGAGGAAATACAGGGTTGGAAAAAAGGCGGGGCGGGCCGGCGGGAGCCCTGGACGGGCTGCCGCCGGCCTGCAGGTGCGTCATGTTACGTCAAGCGCCGCGCCGGCTTTGCTGCACAGCACATAGGCGCAAAAACCGGATTTTCAACCGAGTTTTCCACGGCGGCGCGCCGCCCGGCGCCTCAATACGTCAGCGTGACGGTGATGGTGTCGGAATAGGCGCCGGTGCGCGTGCCCGGCTGGGCCGGCACCCGGCCGTAGACGCTTTGCGCCACCGGGGTGGACTCGCCCTGGCCGGTGCCGCTGGAGGTGTCGGTGCCGACGGCGTTGCCCCAGCGCTGGGTGCGCACGCTGTCGCGGTAGAGCTCGTAGGTGACGTAGTTGCCCGCCGCATTGCGCATGCGCCGCACCGTGCCGACGGCGTTGCTGCCGTTGCTCAGGCCCAGGCGCCAGGTGGTGCCGGTGGGGCAGCGCACCATGATGGTCGAGGTCTGCTCCCGGGCAACCGTCAGCGCGCCGGTATTGCCGAAGTCGAGGTCCGTCGCCAGCGTGATGCGGCAGGCATTGGAAACGCTGGCCGTGACGCCCTGGTAAAAAGTCGCGTTGCCGGTGCCGCCCGCGCCGCTGTTGCAGTTGGCCGGGTAGCCGGCGTTGCTCCAGCTCCAGTAAATCGTGCCGCCGCCTATCTGCGCCTGGAAGGCGTTGCCGGCCGGCAGGCTCTGGCCCGCGGGCACGCGGGCATAGATGGGCGCCGTGTTCTGCTGTTGCGTGTAGCCGCCGGGCACCACGGCGGTGAAGGTATAGAGGGGAAAGCCGTTGCCGTTGGGCGGCGGGCCGATGATCTGCGTGCGCGCGGCGTCGGAGTACAGGTCGTACTGCATTTCGGCGCCGTTGTAGTTGGTCATGCGCCGCGGGTTGACGCCGGGAATCGGCGCCCCCTCGGGGATGAACATGCAGACGCGGAAGTAAGTGGTGTTTGCGTTGGACTGGCAGGTGTACGGCAGGTTGTTCTGCGTGTCGGTGTTGGCGTCGGGGCTGACGGTGCCCAGCGCAATGCTGCCGGCGTTGCCGATGTAGCAGCTTTGCGCCGCCGCCGGCGCTGCGGGCAGCAACTGCAGCAGCAGCGCGCAGGCGGCCGCCAGCAAGGCGCCGTACAGGCGCCGCGGCGCGAAAAAGGCGGGGGTCATCAGTGGCATGGCGAGTCTTTCATTGACAGGTTAGCACGCCGAGGTCCATCAGACCGCTGGCTTGCAGGCCGGCGGGCAAAGCGGCCCGGCAGCTGCCGCCGGCGAGTTGCACGCGCAGCACGGCGCCCTCGGGCGGGTCTTCAAGGTAGGCCAGGCCGTCGTAGCCGACCACGGTGGCGGCCTTTCCCGTCTCTTTCGTCTCTTTCGCGTCCTTTTCCACAAAAACCTGGCTGCCCGGGGGCAGCCATTCCCCGTCGGCGGCGCGCAGGCTGAACTGAAGCGCCAGGATGCGCCGCATGCTGAAGCGGGCCAGCATGCCGCTGCGGCCTTCGGGCACCGCCTCCAGGGACTCGCGCGAGATGCGCATGTCGCCCGGCAGTTCCAGCGTGTCTATGCTCAGGCGGTTCTTCTGGTAGGCGTTGAGCTGCGTGACGAAGAGCATGCCCTTGGCGTCGGTTTCGCCGACGACGCGGTTTTCCAGCCGCACCGGCACGCCGGCCACGCCGCTGGTGGAAACCAGCGCGAAGGCATCGTCCACCCGGCGCGAAGGGTAGACGCCGCCCTCCATCCAGACGAGGCCGCCGTTGGCGCTGCCGTAGAGCGAGCGGCTGGACGGCGCGCCGTCCTGGCCGCCCAGCTGGCTGATGCCGCCCATCCATTGCCCGTACTTGCCGAACTGGCTGACCTGCCCCTGCGCGCTGTTGCTGTCCCCCAGCCCGGCCTGCACGCGCCAGCCCCAGCCGCCGGCGTCGCCGGGCGGCGTGCGCGCGGCATCCAGCGCCAGGCTGTTGGCGCCGCCGGCGTGGCGCGCGGTGGTGGAGACGTTCAGGTTGCGCTCCAGCGGCATGGACCAGGAGAGGTAGAGGCTGGAACCGTTCGGGTCGTCGAGGTTGCGGTTGAGGCTGAGATTGAGGTTGGCATTGCCCGGCAAGGCGTAAGACCAGCCGATACCGGCAAAACGCACCGGCGGCGCGTTGAAGTACGACTGGCGGATGGCGCTGAAACCAAACTGGCCCCAGCGGGCGGTGCTGACGCCGAAATAGGCCGAGTCGCTGCCGCGCGCCGGCACTTCGCCGGCCTGGCCGGCCACGTCCCGAAAGCCCATGCTTCGCCGCAGCGTGTTGAGCGACAGCGAAAAGCGCTGCGAATTCCACTGGTAGCCGGCCGCATGCTGTTCGCCGCTTGCCGGCGCATTCACCCCCGCGGCCGAAACCGCCGACTGGTGGCTGGCCGCCACCGAAGCGCTGAACAAGCCTGCCTGCGCGCCCAGCAGCCAGACGCCGCCCGCGCCGCCCTGCACCACCCCGGAGCCGGCCTCGGCATGGGCCTCCAGCGTGGTGCTTTCGCTCAGGCCGTAACGCCCGCTGGCGCTGGCCAGCGCGCCGCCGTAGCTGAAGGAGTCGATGCCGTAGTTGCGCCTGACCGTGCCCAGGTCAAGCGACCAGTCGGCCACGCCGGCGGCCAGCAACTGCGGCGCGCCGTACAGGTCGAAACTCACGGTGCGGCTCTGGCCGTTGATGTCGGTGATCACCATCTGCGCCTGGCCCGTGCCGCCCAGCGAGGGAATGCCGCTCAGCTGGAACTGGCCGGGCTGCACGGTTTGTGTCGATTGCTTGAGGCCGTTGACGAACAGGTCCACGGTGGAAGGCAGCACGGCCGAGCCTTCAAACGACGCCAGCGGCGTGGTCACGCGGTAAGGCTGCAGGGCAAAGTTGGTGGACAGGCGCACGCCGGCGACACGCGTGGGGCGCGACCAGGACAGCGAGCCCGTCGTCAGGTCGCCCACCGTCAGCGACCGGGCATCGTCGGGGAAGTTGCGCTGCCAGTAGGTGTCGAGCCGGATGTTGCGGTGCCGGGTGGCGCCCAGCGCGCTTTCGGCGCGGCTGATCATGGTGTTGCTGTAGACGCCTTCGCCCACGCCGAAGAGCCGGGCCTCGGTGAAGGCGCTCACGGATTTCTGGCCGCTGCTTTCCTGCGCGAAAAGGTCGTAGTTGACCACCAGGCCCGGCACCCGGGTGGCCGGGTCGACGACGGCCCGCGGGTCCAGTTGCGCGCCGAAACGGGTCACGGGGCGGTCCAGCAGTTCGATGGGCGCAAGCAGCTCAAGCCGCAGCGCCGTGGCGTCGAAGTGGGTCTTGAGCCCTTGCAGCCCGGCCAGGGCGACCAGGCCGTCGGCGTCGCCGCGGGCCGGCGCCTTGAGGCCGATTTCCTTGAGGGTTTCGGCGCTGGCAAACAGCGCGTTGCCGCGCCGCACGAAGCGCGCCAGCCGGCCCGTGGCCAGGCTGTTGAGGGTGATTTCGAGATAGAGCTCCTCCTCGGGCGCGCCGGCCAGCGCGGCGCCGGCGGGCTTGCCGGGCTCAGGTTGCGCATGGGCGCTGCCGCAGGCCGCGAGGGCCCCCGCGACACTAAGGAAGACGAGTGACCAGCGGCAGCGTTTGCTCTTCCAGGTCCGCATTGAATTTAGCCTTGAGCGTGCCGGCGCCCGGCTCGCCCTGCAGTGTGGAAAGGTTCAGGGGCCACTGCATCTGTTGCCCTGCCAGTACATAACCCAGCAGTCCCGAGGCGAGCGGCGTGCGTTTGCCGGCGGCATCGACATGGACCAGCTGGCTGATCTTGACACGTTTGCGGCCGGTATTTTTGACCGTCAGCGTGGCCGGCTGCGCGGCGGCCTGCAGGCTGGCCGCCAGCTGGGAGATGTCGCTGGGTTTGCCGGTCGCGGGCGCGGGGTCTTCCACCCCGATGAACACCGGCACCGAATAACGCAGCAGGAACTGCAGGCCAGGCGGCATCGAGCCGTCGGCGGTGGCGGCCGGCAGCTCGTCGATGATGAGGCGGTAGGTCTGCTCCAGCGCGGGTTGCGCCGGTTGCAGGCGGATGATGCGGACCAGTTGCTTCTCGCCGGGCGGGATATCGACCGCGGGCGGGCTGGCGGCGAGCTCGCGCGTGGCGGCCAGCTGGTCCTGGTTGTCCGTTTGGCTCCACTGCTGCACACGCACCTGGGCGCGCAGCGGCGTGGTGCCGGAATTGCTGAGCCATATCCCCTGCGCCTGTTCGCGCGGGGAAAACTCGAGTGAAATGGGCGAGACCTGCAGGTTGGCGGCCGTAGCGGAACCGCTGTAGCCGGCCAGCAGGCCGCATGCCGTGGCCATGCCCAAAACGGCCCGGCGCCAGGTGGAAAGCCCACGCGGCGGGGGTGTCTTGCGCATGCTGTTCATCGTCGCGCTATTTTATTAGTAGGTGACCGTGGCGGTCACGGTGTCTTCGTACGCGCCGGCGGGCACGTTGGCGGAGGTCACGCGGCCATACACAGGCACGGCCACTGATGCGCCGGTACCGGTGCCGGTCAGGGTGCTGGTGCCGATGGTGTTGCCCCAGAACGTGGTGCGGGCGGCATTGGAGTACAGCTCGTAAGGCACGTAGTTGGTGGTGGCGCCCAGGCGCATGCGGCGGTTGCCGGCCACAGGAGCGGCGGTGCCGGCGGGAATGGTGGCGTTCAGGCCGCCGTTCAGGCCGATGTTGTAAGCGGTGCCAACCGTGCAGTTCACGTTCAGTTGGCCTGCGGCGTCCAGCGTCAGGGCGGCGGCGGTGCGGGCCTGGTTGGCGAAGCTCACGTCGGTGGGCAGGGTTGCGCCGATCAGGCAGGATTCGGTCACGGTCAGCTTGACCTTGAAGGTGGTGGTGTCGGTAGCGGCTTGCGCAGCACCCATGGCGGCGACAGCGGCAACAGACAGCAGGGCGGCGCGGGCCATACCCAGTTTGGTGCTTCCAGAAGTTACAGATTTGGACATGGTGCTCTCGAAAGTTAAGTGGAAAGACCGCAATTTTAGGTCGCAGGATTCCAACTTGTGACAACACGTTACCAATAATCAGTTTTAGCGTGAGGAATGCCCGCTTTTGGGGCTCAAATCGGTACAAATTCACATAAGTGGGCGACGTCTTGTTGCAATTGAGCTGATTTGTAGGCGCATACCCCGGCGGCCTGTCAGGTTTTAGCCCGGCAACTTCCGGGTGCGGACCAGGGTCTGTAACAGGCCCTAGGCGGCGCGCAGCCAGCGCAGCAACTGCTGAGTCACCTCGGGCCGCCTGAGCAGCTCCATGTGGTTCATGCCCTGCGCGATCCACTGGTTTTCCGGGGAAAAGGCCAGGCAGCGGCCCGGTTCCGCATGCTGGCCCAGCGCGCTTTCCAGCGACACCAGGCCGTCACCCACCATCTTGCGGGCCAGCGCCTCGCGCAGCGCCGGCAGCGGGCCGTTGCCCGGCGCCAGCGTGGTGGCCGCCACGGCGAAACAATCCACGCCGGCCGGAAGGGGCACGGGCTGCCGCGCATCGGGGCCGCGCTCAAAGCGCCCGGCGTCGTGCCAGTCGGCATGCAGCACATTGCCGTGGCGCAGGTCGGTGATGCCGGCGCTGCGCAGCTGGCCGATTTTCGCGAAGGGTTTGGTCACGATGTTGCCGCCCAGCACGCCGTCCACCCAGCTGCCCAGGCGCTCCAGCGGCGCGCCGTGGTGCGGCGTTCCCAGGAACACCAGGGCCTTGAGCTGCGCCGGCCAGCTGTAGCCGGCCTCGGCCGCCTGGTGGCAGGCGCTGCGCGCGACCAGGCCGCCCATGCTGTGCGCCAGCAGCGTGATGGTTTCCACCGGCCGCGGCCAGGCCTTTACCAGTTGCTGCAACAGGCCGGCCAGCTGCTCGCCGTTGGCCGAGGTATGCAGGCCCGTGTTGTAGTGCAGGTAAATGGGGGTGTAGCCCAGTTCGCGCGCGAGTTGCTCGCCGTGGCCCCTGAACGCGCCGGTTGCACTGTTCCATTGCAGGTCGTTCATGCACAGGCCGTGCAGCATCACCAGCAGCTTGCCCGTCGCGCCCGGCAGCCGTGCCGCCAGCGCCTGCGGCTCCAGCGGCAGCGGCAGCGGCAGGCCTTGCGAGCGCAGCCGCATGGAAATCGCCAGCGGGTTGGCCGTCTCCGCCAGCCGGTCGCCGAGCACGCCGTTGAGCGCCGACAGCATGGCCTCGCGCTGCGGTGTCGAGGGCCGCGTATCCGGCCTGGCCGCCGCGCGCGACAGCAGCGCATTGGCCGTGCCGCCGGCCAGCCGTGTCACGCCCCTGATGCCGCCGTAGACCAGGCCGGTGATGCCCAGCGAACGCACGCCGCTGCCGCCCGGCTTGCGGTCAATGAATTTCGCGCCCAGCGGGCCGAAGGGCGCGGCGACGGCCTTGTAGACATTGCCCTGCACGTTTTCGGCCAGGCCCGTGACGCCCAGCGTGGCCTGGGTAGCGAGCTGCGCCAGGCCCTGGATGTCCGAGACATGCAGCCAGGTAGGCAGCAGGCCCGGCGAAAACAGGCCCGGCTTTTCGGGTGGGTCTGGCTGTTCGGGTGGGGTCATGCCCCATTGTGGAGGCGAAGCCGCGCATGCACCAGCTATTTGCAGAGGCTCAACAACTCCGTCGGCGGGGTGGGTTCGATGATGCCGCCGCTGGGCGGCAGCAGCGGCACGGGCTCGGGCACGCCCGGGTTGAGCACGTTGTGGATGCGCGCCGCCAGCACAAAGCGCGGGTAGGCCGCATCGCCGATCGTGTTGCTGCCGTTGGCCAGCAGGACCACGTCGTAGCCGCTGCCGTAGCTCGCGTTGGCGGCCGCGAAGCTGACCGTCTGCCCCGCCGCGCCGTAGCTGCCCGGCCCGCCCAGCGCCGCCAGCCCCATGCCGATGGGCGCCGATTTCCCGCCGGCCAGCGCGGCCGGCGTGCGCATGCGCGCCAGGCTGGCCGCCGAGATCACGGCCCCGCCCTTGAGCGCGCCGTCCCAGCGCACCATGTCGGACGCGGTGGACACCACGCCGCCTGTCGCGTCAAAGCCCGAGTTGAGGTCGGGGCAGACCCGCCAGGCGTCACCCGGCTTCACGCGGTAATGGCCGACGGCGGCGCCGGGCCGGGGCTGCTGCCCCAGCATGTAAGAAGCCGTCATGCCCGCGGGCCTGAACAGCAGTTGTGTGAAGGCCGCCTCCAGCGGCTGCCCGCCGGCGCGCTCGATGACACGGCCCAGCACGATGTAACCGGCGTTCGAATAATCGTAGGCCGTGCCCGGCGGCGCGAACAGGCCGCGCGCCTGCAGGTTGGCAAACAGCTTTTCCCGGGCAATCGGCGGCTCCTGCAGCACGGCCGGCACGCTGCCCAGCAGCACATCGTCGGGGTCTTGCTCGGCGCCGGGAATGCCCGCCACCATGCCCATGACCTGGGCGATCGTCGGGTCCGGCTGGTAGCGCACCTCGGGAATCCAGCGCGACAACGGATCCGACAGCGAAAGTTTGCCCTGCTCCTGCAGCTTCAGCAACGTGGCCGCCGTAAGCTGCTTGGTGACCGAGCCTATCTTCACCGGCGTGGAGGGCGTCATCGCCACGCCGGCGCGCACATCGGCCGCGCCATAGCCGCGCGCATACAGCACCGTGCCGCCCTTGCCGACTGCGAGTTGCAAGCCGGGCAAAGCGCTGGGAACGTATTCGGCCACCAGCGCGTCGATCTGTGCGGCCACGGCGGACGGGATTTGCGCGGGCGCTTCCTGGGCATGGGCGGCGCAGGCGGCCAGCGCGAGGCAGCAGGCCACAGTGAGGCGATAAAGCGGGCGTGTTGAAAAGTCCCTGGCAGGATGGCAAGCATGCATCGTTGATCCCTCCGTGATTGACCAGAGGGCAGCTTACTTTCCGGGGGGCCGCTTGTGCAACACCCAAAGGCCTGTGCGCCCGTTGCAAATGAAATATGGCGGAACGGCCCGGGAGGCTGTTCAACAGGCAAAAAAGGCGGATGAACCCGCGGCGCCTCAGGAACCCGAAGGGGTCCCGCGCCGCGCCTGCGCGGCATGCGCTTCCCGATTCCGTGCGACCGCCGCGCGCTGCGCCTGCTGGTTGGCTGGTTTTCCTTCCTGGGCCGTCTGTTCCGCGCAATAGGCGAACAGGCCGTCCAGCTCGCTGGATTTGTCGAACACCGCGTCGGCGCCCAGGTCCATGGCGCGGCGGCGGATCTCATCGGTGGCGTAATTCGTGAGCACCACCACCTTCTGGTAGGGTTCGCGCTTGCGGCAACCGGCCAGCACGCCCAACCCGCTGCCCTCTTTCAAAAACAGGTCGACGATGGCCAAATGCCATTCACCGTCATGCATGCGCAGCCACTGGCTGGCCTCGGCCTGCGTGGCGCTGTGCCCCGTGATCTCGACAGCGGCGATCTCCTGGAGCGCCTCGACGAGGTTGTCCAGAACGATCTTGTTGTCTTCGACGAGGTAGGTAATGAGTGCCATACGACCTACTTTAGGCCGCGGCAAGGCATTAGCTGCCATCCGTTCGCCTGCATCCGGGTAGGACAGTGCACTACCTGCCGCCCTGAAGGCCATGGGATTAAACCGGCTTCAGAAGTGCTCGTGCGGCGCCAGGTAACGCCATTGGCCTACCGGCAAATGGCCCAGGTTGACCTGGCCTATGCGCACGCGCTTGAGCCCCGTCACAAACAAGCCCACCTGCTCGCACATGCGGCGGATCTGGCGTTTTTTGCCCTCCTTGAGCACAAAACGCAGCTGCTCGGGGTTTTGCCACGATACCTTGGCGGGCCGCAGCGCCTGGCCGTCCAGGCTCAGGCCGTGGTTCAGCAGGGCCAGCTTTTCGGGCGGGAACACCGACTGCACGTCGACCGTTTCCGGGCCGTAGCTAACGCGCACCAAATACTCTTTTTCGATGTCGGAGTCTTCGCCGATCAACTGGCGCGCCACGCGCCCGTCCTGGGTCAGCACCAAGAGGCCAATGGAATCAATGTCCAGCCGCCCCGCCGGCGCCAGGCCGCGCAACTGCTCATGGCCCCAGCGCATGCGGCTGTTGCATTCGCGCCAGCGGTTCTGCGGCTGCACCAGCACCACGGCCGGCTCGTGGCCGTCTTCGGCCTGGCCGCTGACGTAGCCCACCGGCTTGTTGATCAGGATGGTGACCTGCTGGCGCTGCTGCTGCTCGGCCTGGCGGTCGATTTCGATGCGCGCGTCCGGGGCCACCGGCTGGCCCATCACGGCCGGCGCGCCGTTCACACGCACCCAGCCGCGCGCGATCCAGTCGTCGGCCTCGCGGCGCGAACACAGGCCCAGCTCGGCCATGCGTTTGTTCAGCCGCACGGTGGGCGCGGGCGCGCCCGGTGCGGCCGCCGGCGCGGCGGGTTTGGGGATGCGGACGGCGGCGCCCGCGGGTTTGGGGCCGGGTTTGAGGGGGTCTTGCATGGGCGGGGTACTTGATCGAGCTGGGTGCCCGGCTGTTCGGGCGCTATGGTGGCTATTGTCCCACCCAGAGCCGGTAACCGACCCCGGTTTCGGTCAGCAGGTGCTGGGGCTGGGCCGGGTCGGCCTCGAGCTTCTGGCGCAAATGGCCCATGTAGATGCGCAAATAGTGGTTTTGCTCCGCGTGCGACGGGCCCCAGACTTCGCGCAGCAATTGACGGTGCGTCAGCACCCGGCCGGCGTGGCTGGCCAGCACATTGAGCAGGCGGTATTCAATGGGCGTGAGGTGCACCTCCACGCCGGCGCGCCGCACCAGCCGCGCCTGGCGGTCCACCTGCACCTCGCCGAAGCTGAACACCGGCTCCTCGGGCGCGCCGTCGGCGCCGGCCGCGCGCGGACGGCGCAGGTTGGCGCGCACCCGGGCCAGCAGCTCGCCCACGCCGAAGGGTTTGGTCAGGTAGTCGTCGGCGCCGGCGTCCAGCGCGGCGATCTTGTCGGCCTCGTCCACGCGCGCCGACAGCACCACAATCGGCACGGCCGACCAGCCGCGCACGTCGCGGATCACGTCCAGCCCGTCGCCGTCGGGCAGGCCCAGGTCCAGCACCAGCAAATCGGGCTTGCGCGTGCCCGCCTCGATCAACCCGCGCTGGGCGGTGTCTGCCTCGAACACCTGCCAGCCTTCGGCCTCCAGCGCCGCGCGCACAAAGCGGCGTATCTGCGGCTCGTCTTCAATGACGACGGCGACGGGTGCGGACTGTGACATGGCTAAAGAGGAAGGACGTCAGGCGGTTTCGGGCAGGCCCCGGGGCGGCGCGCGCCGCGGCAGGGTGATGCTGAATTCTGCACCACCGCCCGCGGCATTGCTTGCCGTGATCTGCCCACGGTGCGCCTGCACCACCGCCTGGCAGATCGCCAGGCCCAGGCCCACGCCCGGCGTGGCCGACTCGGCCGCGCCGCGCGTGAATTTTTCAAACAGCTCGTGTTCCCGGCCTTTCAGCGCGGCCGGCAGCCCGGGTCCGTGGTCGCGCACCGTGAGCAGCAGCGCCGTGTCCGTCACCTGCGCGCTGATTTCAATCGGCGGCTTGCCGTACTTGGCTGCGTTCTCCAGCAGGTTGACCAGCACGCGTTCCATCAGCACCGCGTCAAATTCGACCAGCGGCAGGTCGGCGGGCAGCGCCGTCACCACGGCCCGGCCGGCCAGCGCGTGCTGCGACTGGCGTATCGCCGAGCCGACGATTTCCTCGACCGACTGCCAGTCGCTGCGCAAATTCACCGCGCCGCTTTGCAGCCGTGCCATGTCCAGCAGGTTGTTGACCAGCGCGCTCAGGTGGCGCGCCTCGCCGGCGATGGCGCGCGCCGCCTGCGACTGCTCGTCGCTCAGCGGCGGCGCCGTGCGCTGCAGGGAATCGGCCAAGCCTATCAGCGCCGTCAACGGCGTGCGCACGTCATGCGAAATCGCCGCCAGCAGCATGTTGCGCAGTTTTTCGGATTCCATCTGCACCACCGCCTGCTGGGCCACCTCCACATAGTGCACGCGTTCCTGCGCAATCGCGATCTGCCGTGCCAGCGTGTCAAGCTGCTGCATCTGCTCCGGAATCAGCAGCCAGCGCGCCTGCGCAGGCTTCACGGCCAGCACGCCGCGCACCCGCATGGGCGCCCTGAGCGGCAGGTAATGCCAGGCCTGGGCCGACAAGGTGGCCGTCGCGAGCCCGGCAGGCTGCTCGTTGCGGAACACCCAGTCGGCCACGCTGGCATCGAAGTCCTCGGGCGGTTTGGCCGGTGGCAGCAGCTGGTCATGGCTGTCGGTCACCATCACCAGCGCCTGCCCGCCGAAGTTGCGCTGCGCCGCCGCCTCGCCGAGTTCCATGACCTGCTCGCTGAGCAGCGCGGCCGACAAATCGCGTGTGAGTTCGAACAGCGACTGCGCGCGGCGCTCGCGGCTGGCCGCGATGCGCGCCTGGAAACGCAGGCCCGCCGTGAGCTGGCCGGTCAACAGGCCCACCACCAGCATCACGCAAAAGGTCACCAGGTACTGCACGTCGCTGACGGCGAACGAAAGCCGCGGCGCCACAAAGAAGTAGTCAAAGGCCGCGACATTCAGGAAAGCCGCCAGCGCCGCGGGCCCGCGCCCGAACTTCAGCGCCACCAGCACCGTGCCCAGCAGGAAGAGCATGACGATGTTGGCCAGGTCGAAGTAGGCCAGCAGCGGCAGCGTCAGCAGCGTGACGGCCGCGCTGCCGGCCGCCGCCCAGGCATAACCCGGCAGCTTGCCGCGCCAGGCCGCAGCCTCGTCGTCTTCGGCCGAACGCTGCACAGCGCGCGCCAGCCGCCGCGCGCTGTCGGCATGGCCCACCTCGACGATGTCCAGCGTGGGCGCCAGCGTCGCGAGGCGGCGCGTCATCGTCGTGCCGGCCCACAGCGCGCGCCAGCCCTGCAACTGCGGGCGGCCCACCACCAGCGTTGCGCAATTGAGCTGCTGGGCCTGCGCCACGAGTTCGGCCGCGGCGTCACTGCCGGTCAGCACCGCCGTGGCCGCGCCCAGTTCCTCGGCCAGCTGGATCACGGCCAGGATGCGGTCGCGCTGCGCGACCTCCAGCAACTGCAGGCGCGGCGTTTCCACATAAGCCGCATGCCAGCGCACATTGAGCTGGCCGGCCAGGCGCGCCGCCGTGCGCACCGTCTGCTCGGCGCCCTCGCGCGGGCCTATGCAGGCCAGGATGGCGCCTTCGGTGTTCCAGACCGGGGCGATGGATTTTTCGACGCGGTAGCTGCGCACGTCGTCTTCCACGTGCTCGGCCGTGCGCCTGAGCGCAATCTCGCGCAGCGCGATCAGGTTGCCCTTGCGGAAAAAATTCTGCGCCGCACGCTCGGCCTGCTGCGGCATGTAGACCTTGCCGGCTTTCAGGCGCGCCATCAGCTCGTCGGGCGTGACGTCGACCAGGATGATTTCATCGGCGCCGTCCAGCACCGTGTCCGGCACGGTTTCATGCACGCGTATGCCGGTGATGGCGCCCACCGTGCCGTTGAGGCTTTCCAGGTGCTGCACGTTGACGGCCGACCAGACGTCGATGCCGGCCTCCAGCAGCTCATGCACGTCCTGCCAGCGCTTGGCGTGGCGCGAGCCTTCGACATTGCTGTGCGCGAGTTCGTCGACCAGCAGCAGCGCCGGCTTGCGCGCCAGCGCCGCGTCCAGGTCGAATTCTTTCAGCGTGTGCCCGCGGTAGGCCACCTCGTGCAAAGGCAGTTGCTCCAGCCCGGCCAGCAGTTCCATGGTTTCGCTGCGGCCGTGGGTTTCGACCACACCGACCAGCACGTCCCGCCCGGCCTTGCGTTCACGCTGCGCGGCGCTCAGCATGGCGTAGGTTTTTCCCACGCCGGCGCTGGCGCCGAAGTAGATGCGCAGGCGGCCGCGGCGCGCTTTTTCTTCCTCGCCGCGCAGGCGATCAAGAAGCTGGTCGGGGTCGGGACGGGCGTCTGGGGAGATGGCCATGCGGCTGCGTTGTTGCTGTGGTTTCAAAAGGCTCAAAGGTCGCTGCGCAAAGGGTAACACCGGGGAGGTTCCGGCTGTGCGTCCGCTCCGTCCTCTTTCTGCGCTGCGGGCCTTTCGTCGCGGCCCGCGATCCACCAGGCCACGGCAAGTGGAATAACGAAGGCGGCCAGCGCGCACAGGGCGTGCAGCAGATCAGCGTCCATGGCTCAGCCCGTGCCGCTGCAGGTGGCGGCACCACGAAATCAGCGGGCCGATCATGCCGCCGGGCACACAGCCCATCACGCAGTCCATCACCTCGGCCGCGCTGTGCGACGGCAGCCGGATCTCCAGCCGCACCTGGTGCTCGTCGAGTTGGGGAATGCAGCGCAGGATGCCGACGCCCTCGCAGTTCACCAGCGCACGCCGCACCCAGATGGCATCGCGGCTTGGCACGGTGAGGTCCATCACGACCCACTTCACCGCGGCGGGACGCGGCACGACAAGAGCAGGAACCAGACCAAACGAATCACAGTAAGCGGCATAGGCCATAACAGGTTCTCAACGAAGAGCCTCCAAAGCAAGATTGAGTTGCAGCACGTTGACGCGGGCCTCGCCCAGGACGGCCAGCAAGGGGCGTTCGGTGCGCTGCTCGACCAGGCTTTGAACTTTCTCCACCGGCAAGTTGCGCGCCTTCGCCACCCGCGCCACCTGGTAGCGCGCCGCGGCCGGGCTGATGTGCGGGTCCAGCCCGCTGGCGGACGCCGTGACCAGGTCCACCGGCACCTGCGCCGTGTTGCCTGGGTCGGCCGCCCTGAGGGCTTCGATACGGCCCTTCACCGCATCCACCAGCGCGGGATTGAGCGGTCCCTGGTTGGCGCCGCTGGAGGCCGCGGCGTTGTAAGGCATGGGACCGGTGGCCGAGGGGCGGCCCCAGAAATGCCCGGGGTCGCTGAAGTTCTGGCCTATCAGCGCGGAGCCGACGGGCTTGCCGTCACGCTGTATCAGGCTGCCACCGGCCTGCGCCGGGAACAGCGATTGCGCGGCGCCTGTCACCACCAGCGGGTAGGCCACGCCGGTGACCAGGGTCAGCACGGTGAACATCACGAGTGCGGGGCGAAGAATGGTTTTCATGAGATTTCCTTGGGATCAGTTCGCGAGGTTGAGGGCGACCAACAACAGGTCAATCGCCTTGATGCCGATAAAGGGCACGATCAGGCCGCCCAGCCCGTAAATCAGCAGGTTGCGGCGCAGCAAGGTGGCGGCGCCCACGGCGCGGTACTTCACGCCCTTGAGCGCCAGCGGGATCAGAAACATGATGATCAGCGCGTTGAAAATCACCGCCGACAAAATCGCCGACGAGGGGCTGCCCAGGCGCATCACATTGAGCGCGGCCAGCTGCGGGTAGGTGCTCACGAAGATGGCCGGAATGATGGCGAAGTACTTGGCCACGTCGTTGGCGATCGAGAACGTGGTGAGCGAGCCGCGTGTCATCAGCAAGGCCTTGCCGGTCTCCACGATCTCCAGCAGCTTGGTGGGGTTGGAATCCAGGTCCACCATGTTGCCGGCCTCCTTGGCGGCTTGCGTGCCGCTGTTCATGGCCACCGCCACGTCGGCCTGGGCCAGGGCAGGCGCGTCGTTGGTGCCGTCGCCCGTCATCGCCACCAGCCGGCCTTCGGCCTGGTACTGGCGTATCAATTTCAGCTTGTCTTCAGGCGTGGCCTCGGCCAGGAAGTCGTCGACACCGGCCTCGGCGGCAATCGCGGCGGCCGTGAGCTTGTTGTCGCCGGTGATCATCACCGTCTTGATGCCCATGCGGCGCAGTTCGCCGAAGCGCTCCTTGATGCCGGCCTTGACGATGTCTTTCAGCTCGACGATGCCCAGCACGATGTTGCCGTCGGCCACCGCCAGCGGCGTGCTGCCGCGGCGCGACACTTCGTCCGACGCGCGCAGCACCTCGGCCGGCACGCTGCCGCCCAGCGCCTCCACATGTTTGCGGATCGCATCGACCGCGCCCTTGCGCAGCTGGCGTGTGCTGCCGTCGGGGCGCTGCACGTCGATGCCGCTCATGCGCGTCTGCGCGGTAAACGGCACTTCATGGCTTTCACCCACCAGGGCCTCGGCGGCGCCCAGGCGCTGGGCCAGCGTGACGATGCTGCGGCCCTCGGGGGTTTCATCGGCCATCGAAGCCTGCATGGCGGCGACGGCCAGTTTGGCACCGGTCACGCCGGGCGCCGGCAAAAAGGTGGACGCCTGGCGGTTGCCGTGGGTGATGGTGCCGGTCTTGTCCAGCAGCAGCACGTCCACGTCGCCGGCGGCTTCCACCGCGCGGCCCGAGGTGGCGATGACATTGGCCTGCATCATGCGGCTCATGCCGGCCACGCCCACGGCCGACAGCAGGCCGCCAATCGTGGTCGGGATCAGGCAAACCAGCAAGGCCACCAGCGCGGTGATGCTGACCACCGTGCCGGCGCCGGCCGCGCCCACGCTGAACATCGAGAAAGGCAGCAGCGTGACCGTGACCACCAGGAAAACGATGGTCAGCGCCACCAGCAAAATCGTCAGCGCGATTTCATTGGGCGTCTTCTGGCGCTTGGCGCCCTCGACCATGCTGATCATGCGGTCCAGGAAGGACTCGCCGGGGTTCACCACGATGCGCACCACCAGCCAGTCGGACAGCACACGCGTGCCGCCGGTCACAGCCGAGAAGTCGCCGCCCGATTCGCGCACCACCGGCGCCGACTCGCCGGTGATGGCGCTCTCGTCGACCGAAGCCACGCCTTCAATCACCTCGCCGTCCAGCGGGATCATGTCGCCGGCCTCGACGAACACCACCGCGCCCTTGCGCAGGTTCTCGGCTTGTTCAGGCAGCCAGGCCGTGCCGTGGAAGAGCTTGCCGTTGGGCGCCTGGAATTTCTTGGCCCAGGTGCTCTTTTTCAGGCTGCGCAGCGACGCGGCTTGCGCCTTGCTGCGGCCTTCGGCCAGCGCTTCCGCGAAGTTCGCAAACAGCACGGTGAACCACAGCCACACAGCCACGGCCAGGATAAAACCCGCGGGCGCCTCACCCTGCCCCTGCAAGGCCTGCAGGCCCAGCAGGGTGGTCAGTATGCTGCCGATGTAGACGACAAACATCACGGGGTTGCGCCACTGCACGCGCGGGCTCAGCTTGGTGAAGGACGCCGCGATCGCGGGTTTGAGCAAAGCGGGGTCCAGCAGCACAAAAGGTTTTTGGGTATTCATATCGATTTCTCTTTGAGCCTCGCGTTTATTGGCCGGGCCAGAGCATCAGGTGCTCGACCACAGGGCCCAGCGCCAGGGCGGGCACGTAATTGAGCAGGCCCACCAGCAGCACCGTGCCTATCAGCAGCGTCACGAACAGCGGGCCGTGCGTGGGCATGGTGCCGGCCGTCACCGGCAGGCGCTTCTTGGCGGCCAGCGCGCCGGCAATCGCCAGCACCGGCACGATG
This sequence comes from Polaromonas sp. YR568, assembly GCF_943369675.1. GTDB lineage: Bacteria > Pseudomonadota > Gammaproteobacteria > Burkholderiales > Burkholderiaceae_C > Polaromonas. The sequence continues at coordinate 21,369 of NZ_CALROB020000020.1, forward strand.
ACGCCGAAGCGGCCCAGCCACATGGTGATGCCCAGCAGCGTGTTGTAGAAGGGCGTGTTGGCCGACAGGCCCGCGAAGGCGCTGCCGTTGTTGTTGCCGGCCGAGGTCAGCGCATAGAGGATTTCCGAAAAGCCATGCGCACCGGGGTTGGCGATGCCGGCCTTGCCGGCGCCTGCCAGCACCGCGACGGCCGTGCCGGCCAGCACCAGGATGGGCGTGACCAGGATGGCGATCGAGGTCAGCTTCATCTCATGCGCCTCTATCTTCTTGCCCAGGTATTCCGGCGTGCGGCCTATCATCAGGCCGGCGATGAACACCGCGAGGATGGCGAAGATCAGCATGCCGTAAAGCCCGGTGCCGACACCGCCGAACACCACCTCGCCGAGCTGCATCATCACCATGGGCACCATGCCGCCCAGCGGCGTGAAGGAGTCGTGCATGGCGATGACCGCGCCGCAGGATGCTGCCGTCGTGATGACCGCGAACAGGCTGGAGGCGTCGATGCCGAAGCGGGTTTCCTTGCCTTCCATATTGCCGCCGGCCTGCAGCAAGCTCGCCGTCTGGTCCACCCCCAGGGGCGGCAGCAGCGGGTTGCCGGCGTGTTCGGCCGGCGTGATGGCCACCACGGCGACCACAAACAGCACCGTCATCGCGGCCAGCACGGCCCAGCCCTGGCGCTGGTCGCCCACCGCGCGGCCAAAGGCAAAGCACAGCGCCGCGGGGATCAGGAAGATGGAGAGCATCTGGAAGAAGTTGCTCAGCGCCGTCGGGTTCTCATAAGGGTGGGCCGAGTTGGCGTTGAAGAAACCGCCGCCGTTGGTGCCCAGCATCTTGATGGCCTCCTGCGACGCGACCGGGCCCATGGCCAGGGTCTGCGTGGCAGTCTTCGCGTCTTCCATCACGGCGTTGCCCTTGTCGTCTTTGAGGGCCTGGCCGTCGGCGCCGGTCTTGGCCACTTGGTAAGCCGTGGTCTCCAGCGTCGCGACGTCCTTGTAGCCGTCGAAGTTCTGTATCACGCCCTGCCCCACGAGGAAGATCGCAAACACCAGCGACAGCGGCAGCAGCAGCCAGGCCGTGATGCGCGTGACGTCCACCCAGAAGTTGCCGATGGCGCCCGTGGCCCGCGCGGCAAAGCCGCGGAACAAGGCGAATACCACGGCGATGCCGGTGGCGGCGGAGAAGAAATTCTGCACCGCCAGCGCCAGCATCTGCGTGAGGTAGCTCATGGTCGATTCACCGGCATAACCCTGCCAGTTGGTGTTCGAAACAAAGCTGATGGCGGTGTTGAAAGCCGAATCAGGCGAAATGGCCGCCATGCCGGCCGGGTTCAGCGGCAGCCACACCTGCAGGCGCTGCAAGGCATAGACCGCGACCACACCCAGCGCATTGAAAGCCAGCAAGGCCAGCGCGTACTGCGACCATTTCATGCTGGTATCGGCCGAAGTGCCGGCCAGGCGGTACAGCGGCGCTTCTACGTTGTGCATCCATTTCGGCAGCTGGCCGGCATAGAGGCGAGCAAGCCAGATGCCCAGCGGCCAGGCGGTGACCAGCAGCGCAGCGAGGAAAAGGGCCAGCAGGCCCCATGAAGAATGGCTCATCAGAACTCCTCGGCGCAGATCAGCGCATACACGAGGTAGGTGAGCAGCAAGACGGCGCAGATGCCGCCAAAGCCGTACAGGACGTCAAGGCTGATCATGAGCGGCCTCCTTCAGGCTTTTCAAGCTTCTTGAAGCCCCACACCAGCAAAACCATCACGCCCCACAGGGAGGCGGCACCGAGAATAAACGCAAGATCCATGACTTTCTCCAGCTGACAAACGATGGGAGAAGTTTCGGATTCGGTGCGTAAAAACGGGGATGAAAGACCGGTGGCCGGTATAAAGAAAGCGTAAAAATGCGGGTTTTTGGGCCTGTTCAGGGCAGCACGTGAGGCCGCGTCACGACGCGCAGGTGCAGGGCGCGCAGGGCGTCAATGTCGTCCAGCAGGGACGCGGCCTCGGGCAGCAGAAGATCGCCGGCCTCCTCCAGCCGCAAGGCCAGGCATGCGGCCTTGGCATGAAGCGCCTCCAGGGCCTGCGACACCTCGGCCTGGGTTTCCATTGCCCTAGTGCATTGCGCCGCGCGCCACCATGTAAACGCCGATCAGCAGCAGGCCCGCGAAAAACAGGCGCTTGAAGCCCTTCTCACCCACACGCCCGCGCAACACCTGGCCGGCGGCCATACCCAGCAGTGCGGCCGGCAAGGGCAGCAGCAGGCTCCAGCCGCCGGGCAATTGACCCATGGCAAAAGAGCCCTCCATCACCAGGCGCAAAAACAGCGCAACGGTGGACACCGTGAACGACAGACCCAGCGCCTGCACCAGCTCGTTCTTCCTGAGCGCCAAAGCCTGCAGGTAAGGCACGGCCGGGAACACAAACACGCCGGTGGCCGAGGTGATGGCGCCCGTGAGCAGTCCGGTGACGAAGGAAGAAGCCCGCTCGCCTCGCTGCGGCACCGCCAGCGGCATCGCAAACAGCCCCAGCAGCGCATAGACGATCAGCGCCGCACCCAGGCCCATCGAGGCCAGCCCCGCATTGAGCGTGACCAGGCTGACCGGCGCCCACAGCGTCCCGGCGACCACGCCCAGTTGCAGCGGCCACAGCCGCCGCAGCAGACTGGCCAGCGCGGCCCCGTCCCACATCTGCCAGGCGTTCGTCAGCAACGAAGGCAGGATCAGCAGCACCGCCGCTTGCGCCGGCGGCATCACGCCGGCCAGCAAGCCCATGGACAGCGTCGGCAGCCCCAGCCCGACCACGCCCTTGACCAGGCCGGCCAGCAGGAATACACCGGCGACGATGGCCATCAAGACGGTGTCGTGGCCCGCGCCCATAAAGTTGTTGATCGGGTTCATGCGGCCGATTCTGCGCAACGGCGCGCCGGCGCTCAAGCGGTAATATGCGCTGGCAGCCTTCGTCCTTGCCGAAGCCTCCCACCTCACCATGCCCGCCACCCTCCGCTTTGACCTGATCGACCTGCGGCTCTTCCTGCACGTCATCGACACCGGCAGCATCACGGCCGGCAGCAAGCTGTCGCACCTAGCGCTCGCCTCGGCCAGCGCGCGAATACGCGGCATGGAAGATGGCCTGGGCGTGCCGCTGCTGGAGCGCCTGCGGGCAGGCGTCAAACCGACCAAGGCGGGACTCGCCGTGGCCCACCATGCGCGCCTGGTGCTGCAGCAGATTGATCGCATGCACGGCGAGATTGACGACTATGCCGGCGGCCTGGCCGGCAAGGTGCGCCTGCTGTCCAACACCGCCGCCATCACCGACTACCTGCCGCAAGCGCTCGCGGCCTTCCTCAATGCACACCCCGGCATCGACGTCGAGCTCGAAGAGCGCCCCAGCCACCTGATCGTCTCGCAGCTGCTGGCCCAGGTGGCCGACCTCGGCATCGTGGCCGACTCCGCCGATGTTTCCAGCCTTGAATCCAAACCCTTCCGGCGCGACCAGTTGGCCCTCATCGTTCCGCGATCCATGAGTTTCGGCCGGCAACGCCAGATGGCCTTCGCCCAGGCGCTGGCCCACGACTTTGTCGGCCTGGACGAAGACAGCGCGCTGCACCAGCACCTGGCCCTGCAGGCCGAACGCCTGGGGCTGCGCATGCGCACGCGCATACGGCTGCGCAGTTTCGATGCCGTCTGCCGCATGGTCGAGGCCGGCGTCGGCGTGGCCGTGGTGCCGGCTGTCGCGGCCGAGCGCCATGCCGGTGCGGGCAAGCTGCGCATGCTCACACTGACTGACGCCTGGGCCGACCGGCAGTTGCTGGTCTGCGCGCGCCGCTTCGACCAGCTGTCGGTGCCCGCCCTCAAACTGGTGGAGGCGCTGTGCGCACCCATCGCCGAACCCGCCATCAAAAAACCAAAGCGATAAAGTCATGCCCATGGACACCCCCAACGCACAAACCGACCCCCATGCCGTCACCAGCCTGCCGCAACTGGAGTCGCTGTTCGGCGCCGTCGCCGCACCGTCCTTCCAGAAAGAGGTGGACTACCTGCACCCGGCCTACCAGGCGCTGATCCAGGCCTCGCCTTTCGCGGTGCTGGCGACGTCCGGCCCGGGCGGGCTGGATGCCTCACCGCGCGGAGACCCGCCGGGTTTTGTCGCCATCCAGGACGACAAAACCCTGCTGCTGCCCGAGCGCCGCGGCAACAACCGCATCGACAGCCTGCGCAACCTGCTGGCCGACCCGCGCGTGGCGCTGCTCTTTTTGATTCCCGGCGCAGGCGAGACCCTGCGCGTGAACGGCAGGGCCAGCATCACCACCGCGCCCGACCTGCTGCAACGCTTCGCCGTGGAAGGAAAGCTGCCGCATTGCGTCATCGTGATCCATGTCGAGGCTGTGTTCTTCCAGTGCGCGCGCGCCATCCAGCGCTCACAACTCTGGCAGGCCGCGGCGCAGGGCCGGCCCGACATTCCCACGCCAGGCGCCATGCTGCAGGCGCTGACGGCGGCGGCCGTAGACGGCGACAAATACGACCGTGAACTGCCCGCGCGGCAGAAATCCACGCTGTACTGAAACTACGGGCGCGCCGGCGGCGCACCCTCATCCTTGCCCCCAAACACGCTGGAGCGCAGCGCCTCCAGGTCCAGCACACGCAGGCCGCCGTATTCGATGCGAATAAAACCCCGGGCCTGCAGCGCGCTGAGTGCCTCGTTCACGCGCTGGCGCGACAGGCCCACGAGGTAAGCCATCTCCTGCTGCGTGATGCGCAGGATCTGGCCCACACCCGGGTAGAGCACCGGGTTGAACAGCGCGGCCAGGCTGCGCGCCACGCGGATGTCGGGGTTGTTCATGCGGTCGATTTCGCGCGCGACGATGAACTGGCCCAGGCGTTCGTTGAGCTGGTTCATCACAAAGCGGTTAAAGCCGATGGAGTGGTCCAGCAGCCAGTGGAAGTCTTCGACCGGCAGCCCGGCCACCACCGTCTTGCGCAGCGCCTGGATGTTGTAGCGGTAGGGCTCGCGCTTGAGCACCGTGCCTTCGCCGAACCAGGCGCCCGGCGGCAGGCCGGTGAAGGTCATGGTCGCGCCCTGCTCGCTGTCGGTGCTCATCTTGAGCAGGCCCTCGACCACACCGAACCAGTAGGTCACCGGCTTGCCGACGCGGCAGACGTAGTCGCCGATGTTGGCGTCGCCCACGCGCACGCTGGCCACGGCGCGCTCGCGCTCGGCCGGCTGCAGCTCGGTGAGCCAGTGGATGCCGGCGAGTTCCTGCTCGTCCGGCATGCGGGCGCGGATCTGCATGGACTGGCCGGTCATCGCCGCCATGCGCGCACCTCAGCAAGGCCTAGGGGAAAGTCCGGGGGAGTAATCACCCTTGAATTGTCGTCCGAACGACAAGTTAACGTCAAACACCTGCCTACCATGCACCCAAGAGACAACTTTCGGGCTATGACCCGGAAGCCCAAAAGACGGCGAGACAAGGAATATGCAAACCACGTTCCCGAGACTGTTGCTGAAACATGCGGCCGAGCGCCCCGGCGCCGCCGCCATGCGTGAAAAGGAATACGGCATCTGGCAGGCGCACAGCTGGGCCGCCATGGCGCAGCTGGTGGAACACATCGCCTGCGGCATGCACCAGGCCGGGCTGCAGCGCGGCGAGCACATGGTCATCATCGGCGCCAACCGGCCGCGCCTGTACGCCACCATGCTGGCCGCGCAGGCGCTGGGCGCGGTGCCGATCCCGCTGTACCAGGACGCCGTGGGCGCCGAATGCGTCTTCCCGATCAACAACGCCGACGTGCGCTTCGCGCTGGTGGAAGACCAGGAGCAGGTCGACAAGCTGCTGGAAATACGCGGCCAGTGCCCGCAGCTGTCGCAAGTCATTTATGACGACCCGCGCGGCCTGCGCAACTATGCCGAGCCCGGCCTGCAGTCGCTCGACGCGCTGCTGGAAACGGGCCGCGCCTTTGCCGCCGCGCAGCCGGGCTTCTTCCAGGGCGAAGTCGACAAGGCCCACCCCGACGACGTGGCCGCGATGTTTTTCACCTCGGGCACCACGGGCAACCCCAAGGGCGTGGTCCACACCCACAACACCATGCTGGACCGCGCCAAGGCCGGCGCCGATTTCGACAAGCTGACCTCGGCCGAGGAAGTGCTGGCCTACCTGCCGCCGGCCTGGATAGGCCAGAACATCTTCAGCTACGCGCAGTGGCTGGCCTGCGGCTATGTCGTCAATTGCCCCGAAAGCGCGAGCACGGTGACGATTGACCTCAAGGAAGTCGGGCCGACCTATTACTTCGCGCCGCCGCGCATCTTTGAAGGCCTGCTGACCACGGTGATGATCCGCATGGAAGACGCGGGCCGCATCAAGCGCGGCATGTTCAACTATTTCATGGGCGTGGCCAAACGTGCCGGCCCCGCGCTGATGGACGGCAAGCCCGTGGGCGCGCTGGACCGCGCGCTGTACGCGCTGGGCACCCTGATGGTCTACGGCCCGCTGCGCAACACCCTGGGCTTTTCGCGCGTGCGCGTGGCCTACACCGCCGGTGAAGCCATCGGCCCCGACCTCTTTACCTTTTACCGCTCCATCGGCATCAACCTCAAGCAGCTTTACGGCTCGACCGAGACCGCCGTCTTCGTCTGCCTTCAGCCCGACAACCAGGCGCGCGCCGACACCGTGGGCGTGCCGATCGCGGGCGTGGAGATCAGGGTGGCCGAGAACGGCGAAATCCTCGTGAAGTCGCCCGGCCTGCTCAAGGAATACTACAAAAACCCCACGGCCACCGCCGAGGTGCTGAGCGCCGGCGGCTGGTACCACACCAGCGACGCCGGCTTCCTGGACGCCGCCGGCCACCTGAAGATCATCGACCGCGTGAAAGACGTGGGCCGCATCAAGGGCGGCGCCAACGACGGCGCCATGTTCGCGCCCAAGTATGTGGAAAACAAGCTCAAGTTCTTCCCGCACATCAAGGAAGCCGTGGCCTACGGCGACGGCCGCGAGAAATGCTGCGTCATGATCAACATCGACTTCGACGCCGTGGGCAACTGGGCCGAGCGCCGCAACCTGCCTTACGCCGGCTACACCGACCTGGCGCAAAAGCCCGAGGTCTACCAGCTCATCAAGGAATGCGTCGAGAAGGTCAACGCCGACCTCAGCGTGGACGCCCTGCTGGCCGGCTCGCAGGTCAGCCGCTTCCTGGTGCTGCACAAGGAGCTGGACGCCGACGACGGCGAGCTCACGCGGACCAACAAGGTGCGGCGCGGTTTTATCGCCGAGAAATACCTGCCGCTGGTCGACGCGCTGTACGACGGCAAGACCGAGCAGTTCATCGAAACCGTCGTGAAGTTCGAGGACGGCCGCAGCGGCAGCGTGAGCGCGACGCTCAAGATCGGCGACACCCAGACGTTTGCGCCCGTGAAGGCAGCAGCATGACGAAAAAAATCGGCGACGTCATCCTCGACGTCAAGAACATCTCGCTGAACTTCGGCGGCGTCAAAGCCCTGTCCGACATCTCCTTCAACGTCAAGGAACACGAGATACGCGCCATCATCGGCCCCAACGGCGCCGGCAAAAGCTCCATGCTCAACTGCATCAACGGGGTGTATGCGCCGCAGCAGGGCTCCATCACCTTTCGCGGCCAGACCTTCAAGCACATGAACAGCCACCAGGTGGCGGTGATGGGCGTGGCGCGCACCTTCCAGAACCTGGCGCTGTTCAAGGGCATGAGCGTGCTCGACAACATCATGTCGGGCCGCAACCTGAAGATCAAAAGCAATTTGCTGCTGCAGGCGCTGCGCATAGGCCCGGCGGAAAAAGAAGAAATCAAACACCGCGAGGCGGTCGAAAAAATCATCGACTTCCTGGAAATCCAGGCCTACCGCAAGACACCCGTGGGCCAGCTGCCCTACGGCCTGCAAAAGCGCGTCGACCTGGGCCGCGCGCTGGCGATGGAGCCGCAGGTGCTGCTGCTCGATGAACCCATGGCCGGCATGAACGTCGAGGAAAAGCAGGACATGTGCCGCTTTGTGCTCGACGTCAACGACGAGTTCGGCACCACGGTGGTGCTGATCGAGCACGACATGGGCGTGGTGATGGACATCTCCGACCGCGTGGTGGTGCTGGACTACGGCAAGAAGATTGGCGACGGCACGCCCGACGAAGTACGCAACAACGAAGACGTGATCCGGGCCTATCTGGGCACCAGTCATTAAGCGGCAGGACTAACAAGATGGCTTTTTTCTTAGAGACTCTTCTTGGCGGCCTGATGGCCGGCATGCTGTATTCGCTGGTGGCGCTGGGCTTTGTGCTGATCTTCAAGGCCTCCGGCGTCTTCAACTTCGCGCAGGGCGCGATGGTGCTGTTCGCCGCGCTGGCGATGGCGCGCTTTTCGGAATGGATCCCGCAGTGGACGGGCATCAACAGCCTGCTGCTGGCCAACGTCGCGGCCTTTGTGATTGCCGGCGCCATCATGTTTGTGGTGGCCTGGCTGATCGAGTTCCTGGTGCTGCGCCACCTGGTCAACCAGGAGGGCGCGACCCTGTTGATGGCCACGCTGGGCATTGCCTACTTCCTCGAAGGCCTGGGCCAGACCCTGTTCGGCAGCAGCATCTACAAGATCGACATCGGCATGCCCAAGGAACCCATCTTTGTGCTGGAGTCCGCCTTCCAGGGCGGCGTGCTGATCAACAAGGAAGACCTCTACGCCGCGCTGATCGCCGCGGTGCTGGTGGCCGCGCTCAGCGTGTTCTTCCAGAAGACGGCCATAGGCCGGGCGCTGCGCGCCGTGGCCGACGACCATCAGGCCGCGCAATCCATCGGCATTCCGCTGAACCGCATCTGGGTCATCGTCTGGTGCGTGGCCGGTGTGGTGGCGCTGGTGGCCGGGATGATCTGGGGCAGCAAGCTGGGCGTGCAGTTCTCGCTGGCCACCGTGGCGCTGCGCGCGCTGCCGGTGGTGATCCTGGGCGGGCTGACGTCGGTGCCGGGCGCGATTATTGGCGGGCTGATTATTGGCGTCGGTGAAAAGCTGTCGGAGGTTTATCTGGGGCCGTTTGTTGGTGGAGGTATCGAGATCTGGTTTGCTTATGTGTTGGCCCTCGGCTTCTTGTTGTTTCGCCCCCAAGGTCTCTTTGGCGAAAAAATCATCGATCGCGTATGAAATACGCGATCAACACGCTTGCGGGTTCTTCGCCGGATACGGCGAAGGATGATTTTTCGGTGAAGGCTCACTTGCGCAGCAAGTTAAGCGCAGCGTGCCGTAACCAAAAGATCATCGACCGCGTCTGAACGGAAAAGAACAACATGCTCTACAGAGAAAACGGCCAGTTCAAAACCACCTACCGGGCGGACCAGCAGATCTTCCCCATCCTGCAGGACCGCGTCTTTGTCGGCCTCTTCCTGCTGTTCGCTTTTGTGGCCGTGCCCCTGCTGGCCAGCGACTATTTGTTCCGCGCCATCCTGATTCCGTTTTTGATCATCTCGCTGGCCGCGCTGGGCGTGAACATCCTGGTCGGCTACTGCGGGCAGATCTCGCTGGGCTCGGGCGCCTTCATGGCCGTGGGCGCGTACGGCGCCTACAACTTCTTTGTGCGCATCCCCAACATGCCGCTGATCCCGGCGCTCATCCTGGGCGGCCTGTGCGCGACGGCCTTCGGCATCCTGTTCGGCTTGCCGAGCTTGCGTGTCAAGGGCCTGTACCTGGCGGTCGCCACGCTGGCGGCGCAGTTCTTCAGCGACTGGATGTTTTTGCGCATCAAGTGGTTCACCAACGACTCGCCCTCGGGCTCGGTGTCGGTCAACGGCCTGCAGGTCTTCGGCCTGCCGATTGACAGCGCGGTCTCCAAATACCTGCTGTGCCTGGGCCTGCTGGTGGTGATCGCGCTGCTGGCCAAAAACCTGGTGCGCGGCGCCATAGGCCGCGAATGGATGGCGATACGCGACATGGACGTGGCGGCCGCCGTCATCGGCATACGCCCCATGTACGCCAAGCTCAGCGCCTTCGCGGTCAGCTCTTTCATCATCGGCGTGGCCGGCGCGCTCTGGGCCTTTGTGCACCTGGGCTCGTGGGAGCCTGCCGCCTTCTCGGTGGAGTTCTCCTTCCGGCTGCTGTTCATGGTGATCATCGGCGGCCTGGGCTCCATCCTGGGCGGCTTCCTGGGTGCGGCCTTCATCACCATCCTGCCCATCGTGCTGAGCCAGGCGCTGCCGGCCGTGACACGGCTCTTTGGCTACGAGATGGGCACGGCCGGCGTGTCGCATGCCGAGCTCATGATTTTTGGCGGCCTGATCGTCTGGTTCCTGATTGTGGAACCGCACGGCCTGGCGAAGTTGTGGTCGATCGGCAAACAGAAGTTACGCCTGTGGCCTTTCCCGCATTGAGGTATCCGTTTTCCGGTGTGTTTTGTCAGGTGCTTTGCTTTTAATTCTCAGGAGACAACAATGAAGATTCGCAGTTTGATTCTGGCGGTGGCGGCCATCGCCGCCGGCGCTTCGTCCCTGGTGGCGACCAGCGCTTACGCGCAAGCGAAAGAGCAGTTCTTTCCGCTGCTGTCTTACCGCACCGGCCCCTACGCGCCCAACGGCGTGCCATGGGCCAACGGCAAGCAGGACTACCTCAAGATGGTGAACGCCCGCGACGGCGGCATCAACGGCGTGAAGCTCACGTACGAAGAATGCGAAACCGGCTACGCCACCGACCGCGGCGTGGAATGTTATGAGCGCCTGAAGGGCCGGCCCGGCGTCGCAATTTTCGACCCGCAGGCCACCGGCATCACCTTCGCGCTGACCGAAAAAGTCCCCACCGACAAGGTGCCGCTCATCACGCTGGGCTACGGCCTCTCGGTTGCGCAGGACGGCCAGGCCTTCAAGTGGAACTTCCCGCTGATGGGCAGCTACTGGACGGGCGCCGACATCCTGATCCAGCACATCGGCAAGAAGGAAGGCGGCCTGGACAAGCTCAAGGGCAAGAAGATCGCGCTGGTCTACCACGACTCGCCTTTCGGCAAGGAACCGATCCCGCTGCTGCAGGAACGCGCCCGCATGCACGGCTTTGACCTGCAGCTGATCCCCGTGACCGCGCCCGGCGTCGAGCAGAAATCGGCCTGGCTGCAGGTGCGCCAGACGCGGCCTGACTTTGTGCTGCTGTGGGGCTGGGGCGTGATGAACTCCACCGCCCTGAAGGAAGCGCAAGCCACCGGCTACCCGCGCGACAAGATGTACGGCGTGTGGTGGGCCGGCGCAGAGCCTGACGTGAAAGACGTGGGCGAAGGCGCCAAGGGCTACAACGCGCTGGCGCTGAACACCTCGGGCACGCAGCCCAAGGTCATCCAGGACATCCTCAAGTACGTGCACGAGAAGGGCCAGGGAACCGGCCCGAAAGACGAAGTCGGCCAGGTGCTGTACACCCGCGGCGTGATCATCCAGATGCTGAGCATCGAGGCCGTGCGCCGCGCGCAGGAGCGTTTCGGCAAGGGCAAGGTCATGACCGGCGAGCAGGTGCGCTGGGGCATGGAAAACCTCGCACTGGACCAGAAGCGCCTGGACGCGCTGGGCTTTGCCGGCGTGATGCGGCCCATCAGCACCTCGTGCTCGGACCACATGGGCTCGACCGCCGCGCGCGTGCAGACCTGGACCGGCAGCAAGTGGGAGTTCAGCTCCGACTTCATCCAGGCCGACGAGCAGATCCTGAAACCCATGATCAAGGCCGGCGCCGACAAGTACCTCGCCGACAAGAAGATGACGCGCCGCACCGCGGCTGATTGCCAGTCCTGAAATTGGCTTCGTGAACACCTCCCGCCACGGCGGGAGGGCGGCGGCTCCCCGGAGGAGCCGCCAATTGAAAGGGTCGGCATCCCGGTTCTTTCAATTGGCTTATTAAGGTTTCCATTCATCACGACCTATCTTCACTACCGTTCGCCCTGAGCTTGTCGAATGGCTTCGACAGGGCCTGTCCTGAGCCTGTCGAAGGGCTCAGCCCGAACGGTGTGGTGTCCTGAGTTACGAACATAAATAACGCAATGAATCACACGGATACAAACAATGAGTGACACACCCAACATCGTTCTCAACGTCAACGGCATCGAGGTCATCTACAACCACGTGATCCTGGTGCTCAAGGGCGTCTCGCTGCAGGTCCCGCAGGGCCGCATCGTGGCCATCCTGGGCGGCAACGGCGCGGGCAAGACGACCACGCTGCGCGCGATTTCCAACCTGCTGCGCGGCGAGCGCGGCGAGGTCACCAAGGGCTCCATCGAGCTGCGCGGCGAACGCATCGAAAACCTCTCGCCGGCCGACCTGGTGCAACGCGGCGTGGTGCAGGTGATGGAAGGCCGGCATTGCTTCGCCCACCTGACCATCGAGGAAAACCTGCTGACCGGCGCCTACACGCGCAGCAGCAAGGCCGAAGTCGCCGCCAACCTCGAGAAGGTCTACAACTACTTCCCGCGCCTCAAAACCCGGCGCACCTCCCAGGCAGCCTACACCTCGGGCGGCGAGCAGCAGATGTGCGCCATAGGCCGCGCGCTGATGGCCAGCCCCACCATGGTGCTGCTGGACGAGCCCTCCATGGGCCTGGCGCCGCAAATCGTCGAGGAGGTCTTCAACATCGTCAAAGACCTGAACCAGAAGGAGCAGGTCACCTTCCTGCTGGCCGAGCAGAACACCAACATGGCGCTGAAGTACGCCGACTACGGCTACATCATGGAAAGCGGCCGCGTGGTGATGGACGGCGCCGCCGCAGACCTGGCCAACAACGAGGATGTGAAAGAGTTTTACCTGGGTGTGGGTGGCGGCGAACGCAAGAGTTTTAAAGACGTCAAAAGTTACAAGCGTCGCAAGCGCTGGCTGGCCTGAGGTAGGGACATGAACAATTTCTTCGACACCCTGGAACACCGGCCGCACGCCAGCCGCGAAGCCGCCCAGCTGGCCGCGCTGCCGCAGCAGATCGCGCATGCGCAGTCCCGTGCGCCGGCCTTTGCCGGCATCCTCAAAGGCATCAACGGCGCCGATGTGGCCTCGCGCGCCGCGCTGGCGCGCCTGCCCGTCACCCGCAAATACGAGTTGCTGGCACTTCAGCAGGCCGCGCGCCAGGCCGGCGGCGACCCCTTTGGCGGCTTCAGCGCGCTGCGCTACGGCGCCGCCATGCCGCGCGTGTTTGCCAGCCCCGGCACGATTTACGAACCCGACAGCACCCGCAAGGACTACTGGCGCCTGGCGCGCGCCCTGCACGCGGCCGGCTTCCGGCCCGGCCAGCTGGTGCACAACTGCTTCAGTTACCACTTCGTGCCGGCCGGCGCCATGATGGAAAGCGGCGCTCATGCGCTGGGCTGCACCGTCTTCCCCGGCGGCACCGGCCAGACCGAGCAGCAGGTGCAGGCCATGGCCGAGCTCCAGCCCGCGGGCTACGTCGGCACGCCCAGCTTCCTCAAAATCATCGTCGACAAGGCCGCCGAGATGAAGGTCGCGCTGCCCACGGTGACGCGCGCCATGGTCTCGGGCGAGGCCTTTCCGCCCAGCCTGCGCGACTGGCTGGCCGAGCGCGGCATCAGCGCCTACCAGTGTTATGCCTCGGCCGACCTGGGCCTGATCGCCTATGAAACCGAGGCCCGCGAAGGCCTGGTGCTGGACGAAGGCGTGATCGTGGAGATCGTGCGCCCCGGCACCGGCGACCCGGTGGCCGAAGGCGAGGTCGGCGAGCTGGTCGTCACCACGCTGAACCCCGACTACCCGCTGATCCGCTTCGGCACCGGCGACCTGTCGGCCGTGCTGCCCGGCCACTGCCCCACCGGCCGCACCAACACCCGCATCAAGGGCTGGATGGGCCGGGCCGACCAGACCGTCAAGGTGCGCGGCATGTTTGTGCACCCGGGCCAGGTGGCAGACATCGCCAGGCGCTTCCCCGAGGTGATCAAGGCCAGGCTGGTCGTGAGCGGCGAGATGGCCAACGACAGCATGCACTTCCAGGTCGAGACGGCGACCAGCCCCGACGGGCTGGACCAGCGCATAGGCGAGGTGATACGCGACGTGACCAAGCTGCGCGGCACGGTGCAGCTGGTGGCGCCCGGCAGTCTCCCCAATGACGGCAAGGTCATTGAGGACGCGAGGAGTTACAAGTAAGCGCGGCTCACGCCCCCCCCGGGGCGGCTCTTACTCCTTCCCCCTCTGGGGGAAGGCTGGGATGGGGGCCGGCGGCGGCGGAATTTGCCGTCTCCATGCACAGGCCGCGGCCCCCACCCCAACCCTCCCCCAGCGGGGGAGGGAGCAAAACCGCCTGGCGTTGTAGCGCCACCTGGCCAGGATCGCTTCGCCGGGTTTTGTGAACAGCTCCGGGCACCTATAAGTTAAAAGTCGTCGGCAAACACCGACAACCTGGGGCAATGACGGGATAGCCCTTACGTAGTTCCCGCGATGTTGACGCGGCAAGGCGACCTTAAACTTGGCCCGTTCAATCACAAGGAGACGCTCATGAAACGCCTGTTAGTCCTCGCTGCCGCCGCGGCCACCATTTTTGCTGCCCACGCGCAAGCCCCCGCCTTCCCAGGTTCCAAGCCCGTCACCTTTGTGGTGCCCTTCGCCGCCGGCGGCCCGACCGACCGCGTGGCGCGCGATCTGGCCGAGGCCATGCGCAAATCCATGGGTGGCGGCGCCAACTTCGTCGTTGAAAACGTCAACGGCGCCGGCGGCACGATCGGCGCGGCCAAGGTCGCCCGCGCCACACCGGACGGCCACACCCTGCTGCTGCACCACATCGGCATGGCCGCGGCCCCCGGCCTGTACCGCAAGCTGCCTTACAAGGTGCTGGAAGACTTCGAATTCCTGGGCATGATCAATGAAGTGCCCATGACCATCATCGGCAAGCCCCAGCTGCCCGCCAACAACTACCGCGACTTCGAGAACTACATCCGCGCCAACGCCGGCAAGCTCAACATCGCCCACGCCGGCCTGGGTTCCGCCTCGCACCTGTGCGGCCTGATGTGGCAAGCGGCCATCAACGCCAAGGACGCGATGACCACCATTCCTTTCGGCGGCACGGCCCCCGCGATGAATGCGCTGGTCGGCGGCCAGGTCGACATGATGTGCGACCAGACCACCAACACCACCGGCCAGATCGAAGCCGGCCGCGTCAAGGCCTTTGCCGTGACCACCGCCAAGCCGCTGTCCAGCAACAAGCTGCTCAAGGACTACCCGACGCTGCAGGAAATGGGCCTGAAAGGCTTTGACCTGACCATCTGGCACGGCCTCTACGCGCCCAAGGGCACGCCGCCCGCCGTGCTCACCCAGATCAACAACGCGCTGAAGATCGCCCTCAAGGACCCTGAATTCATCAAGAAACAGGAAGGCCTGGGCGCCGTCGTGGTGACCGACAAGCGCGTCGACCCCGTCGCCCACAAAGCCTTTGTGGCCGCCGAAATCGCCAAGCTCAAGCCTGTGATCGAAGCTGCCGGCAAGTTCGCCGACTGAACTCTTTACGTTTTTTGATTGCCAGGCCGCCCGGTTCGCCGGGCGGCTTTTTTTATGGGCCGCCGGGTTTTACCCTCTTGAAGGGTGTGCCTTCGCACGCTATGTTCGTGTGACCCCCGGCCGCCTGCCGGCCAGCCATCCCCTGGAGACACCCTTGATGAACAACAACAAACCCATTCTTTCGCCCCGCTACGGCGCCCTCTTCGCCACCGCGCTGACGGCCTTCAGCACCTTCATGGCCACGCCCTCGGCCTGGGCCCAGAGCGCCAGCTGGCCCACCAAGCCCGTGAAAATCGTCGTGCCCTTCGCACCCGGCGGCACCACCGACATCCTGGCCCGCGCCATGGCGCCTGAACTCTCCAAAGCCTTCGGCCAGTCCTTCATCGTCGAAAACCGCGCCGGCGCCGGCGGCAACATAGGCGCCGACATCGTCGCCAAATCCGCGCCCGACGGCTACACGCTGCTGATGGGCACCGTCGGCACCCACGGCATCAACAAGGCCCTCTACTCAAAGATGGCCTACGACCCGCAAAAAGACTTCGCGCCCATCACCCTGGTGGCCGGCGTGCCCAACGTCATGGTCGTCAACACCGACAAAGCCAAAGCCGCCGGCATCAACAACGTCACCGACTTCATACGCGCGGCCAAAGCCAAACCCGGCACCTTCAACATGGCCTCCAGCGGCAACGGCACCTCGATTCACCTGGCAGGCGAGCTCTTCAAAACCATGAGCGGCACCTACATGACCCACTTCCCCTACAGCGGCTCCAGCCCCGCGCTGCTCGCCCTGATGAGCGGCGACATGGACGTCATGTTCGACAACCTGCCCTCCTCGATGGCCCTCATCAAATCCGGCAGGCTCAAAGCACTCGCCGTCACCAGCGCAGAACGCTCAGCCGCCCTGCCCGACGTCCCCACCATAGAACAAGCCGGCGGCCCCGCCATGAAAGGTTTTGAAGCCAGCTCCTGGTTCGGCCTGCTCGCCCCCGCCGGCACCCCACCCGACATCGTCAACCGCATCCAGCAGGAAACCGCCAAAGCGCTGGGCACGCCGGCGATGAAGGAAAAACTGCTGGCGCAGGGCGCGATCCCGAGTGGGAATACGCCCGCACAGTTCACCACCTTTATCAACGCCGAGCACAAGAAGTGGGCGCAGGTGGTGAAGGCTTCTGGGGCGAAGGTGGATTAAGGGGGTTAATGAAGGCCGTCCAGTTTTCGCCAAGACGTCCCGTCATCATTGCTGCTGCGCAAGCTCCCCAAAACGCTGGACGCGAGCTTGATAAGCTAATCTGAGGCACTCGATCGATTTGCATTCATCTCTGACGGTTTTACGCCAATGACTTTGGTCGGAGTCCATGGCCGCCCCGAATTTTGCACGCAAGGCGTTCAAATCTTGAAGCACACGAAGCTCCGAGGTAGCGAGACCCGAATCGCCGCAAATTTGCCTCTCGACCCAGGTCTTCGCACCAGAACACCAAGCCGGTACGTCCGCGCCGGCAAAGGCAACAGGTTCGCCACCCCGGCGACGCAAAATCAACTTGCCTTTAGGGCTGACTGAAGCCAAGCCATCCACAACGCTTACCCACCCATACGCAACAAGAATCCTGTTGAAAACGGTGTCAAATGAGTCCGTACCCTGAAGTCTGGCGCCCCACCGTTCGTTAAACGCAGTCACACCAACGCGATAATTTCTAAGAGCGGAAAGATCCCTGAGCATCTCGGCGGACTGTGGGAGTCCTTGCTCAAAGTACAGGAATTGCCACGCCGCCAGATCCGCCTCGATCTGCCCCAATTTTTGATTGGCATCCTGAAGTGAAGTTGCCTGTTCATAAATTTTGACAGCCTGGTTCTCAACCCTGGCCAGCAAAAGAGGATCTGACCTGGATGGCTCGTTGTACACACGGGCGTCGATATTGAGAGGCGGAAGCGCGGTGCTGGCAGGTATGTCAATGCGAATCTGCCCCGCTCTGCCATCGATTGAGACATGTTGCCGGCCCGCGTAATACCAGGCGCTCAAAGCAGCAAGCCCCAGCCCAAGACTGACAACCAAAAACCACTTCAGAAGAGATGGTGCGTGCACTTTCGATACGAAGGGAATTTTTTCGAGCATCACCTTTGAAATACCGTACATCGTCAGAAAAATAATCGCGCCGGCAGAACCTGCAACTCCAACCGCTTTGAGCACTACTTGACTGTCCATTTATAGCTTTCCCACAATGTCGTGAAAGGTTTGATCAAAGGTTCTCATGCTAATGAATCAAATCCAGTCGAGCGACTTGGTGGAAACCAGGAAATCACTCCAGCGTGCGCCGTTCTTGCCCGAAATCAAGATGTCGTCCAAAATTCCGGGTACCGTCAAGGCGCGCCCGTCGCCGGCCACACCATCACCTTGGCCTTCTCCGGCCCCATCGGCATCAGCTGGCGCACCACCTGTCCGGCAAACACTTTCTCACGCAGGTTCTGGAGCACCTCCTGCGCGCCGCCGTAAGGCGTGAATACGTCAATCAACCAGATCTGGTCGCCTGAGGCCCAGTCGGCCAAGGTGAACTGGTGCGGCGTGGCCTGATAGCGCTGCGCCACTTCCTCACCGAGTTTGGCCCAGGAGACAAACGCCATCGGAGCCTCCTCCTTTAAATACAGCTTGGCTTGATTCAACACCAGCGCCGGCATCACACGCCACTCCAGTTCACTGAGGAGGGTATGCCGATTGGCGGCCTGCTGCAGCATCAGCCAGGTCACAGCACCGAGCATCGGGACCTTGCCCAGCACCTTGCGTGCCTGCTCCTTGGCCAGGGCGGCCAGCTCCGCCAATTCTTCTGGCGGCAAAGGCCCATTGCCCGGCAGGCCGGCATCTGCCGGCGCGAGCGCGGATGCAGATGCAGCTGGCTTGGTTGCCTTGGTTGTTTTGGAGGGGGTAGATGGTTTGGTCATGGTTGTGCTCCGGTTTCGAGCATGTTGTTGATAGCGCTTAAATCTGCTTCGGCCAGAGTGGCATTTGCGGCCTTGAGGCGCAGGCCTTGCATCAGGGTATCGGCCCGCGCCTTGTGCCAGTCACGCTCGGCCGTGTAGAGCTGCTGCTCGGCATTGAGCACGTCGATGTTGATGCGCGAGCCGACACGAAAGCCGATCTTGTTGGAGTCGACCGAGCTTTTGCTGGAGGCAATGGCCGAAGCCAGGGCCTGGACTTGCACCGCGCCGCTAACCACCCCGGTAAAGGCCTGGCTGGCCAGCGCGGCGGCTTGCCGGCGTGCCGCTTCCAGGTCGTCCGCGGCCTTGTCTTTCAAGGCCAGGGCCTCGCGCACGCGGGCCTGCGCACCGCCGCCGGCAAAGAGCGGGATATTCAGGTTCAAGCCGACCTGGCTGGAGCGGGAGCGCACCGAAATATCGGCCGGCGAAGTGATGCTGCCGGATGTGTAGTTGGTGCCGTAGCCTGCCGTCAGGTCCAGGGTCGGGGAATGCGCCGCCCGGCTTTTGGCAATCTCCCGGTCCGCCACATCCAGCATGGCCTGGGCGACGCGTACCGAAATGGACTGTTCGCGAGCGCTGTCCAGCCAGGGCTGTTCATCGTCGGGCTGAATGGTCGGCAAGAGGCTATCCGCGCGCAGGCGGGCCAGATTGGCTTGAGGCTCGCCAAGAATGCGCGTCAGTTCGGCGCGTTTGTTCTTCAGCTCACTGCCCGCCGCAACCGCTTGGGACTGCGACAGATCCAGCCGGGCTTGGGCCTCATGCACGTCCGTCACGATCCCGGTGCCGACCTCAAAATTACGCCGCGCCAGTTCCAACTGCTGGATCACGGCGCCAACCTGCAAACGCGCCACGCGCTGGGCCTCCTGTGCCACCAGCACATCCAGATAGGCCTGCGCGGTGCGCAGGATCAACTCCTGCTCGGCCTGCCGGAAC
Organism: Polaromonas sp. YR568; assembly: GCF_943369675.1. Taxonomy (GTDB): domain Bacteria; phylum Pseudomonadota; class Gammaproteobacteria; order Burkholderiales; family Burkholderiaceae_C; genus Polaromonas. The sequence continues at coordinate 40,706 of NZ_CALROB020000020.1, forward strand.
TGCGCCTCGGCAAGCAGCTCCTGCTGCTCGGCCTGGTCCAGCGCCGCCCAGCTGGCCGCGCGCCAGAGCGGCTGTGTCAGTTGCAGGTTCCAGCTGCGATTGCGCACATTCCGGTCTACATACGGTGCTTCGCTGAATGAAGCTTGCCCGGACTGCTGGCTGGTGGCCCCAACCAGGCTTACGGCGGGCAACAGCCCGGCTCGCGCCTGGGGAACCCGCTCACGCGCCGCGCGCAGCGTATTGACTGCGCCGCGGTATGTGGCGTCGCGTTCCTGCGCCTTGCGGTATACATCAAGCAGCGTGTCGGCCTGCGTCCCAAACGACGCCAGCAATAAGGGCAAGCCAAACCACCATAAGCGTCCTTTCCTGCATGGAGGGTTAGCGTTATCGTTCACGCAAAGCCTCCTGCTTGTAGCGCAGCATGGGGGCGATAAAGTATTCGATCATGCGGCGCTCGCCGGTGCGGATGTCGGAGGTCACGCTCATGCCCGCCGTCACCGTGCCATGCTGGCCGTTCACCACGTTCGGCGTCTCCGCCTTGCTCAGCTGGATGCGCACCGGGTAGACCGGCCCCAGCTTGGGGTCGTTGATCGCATCAGTCCCCACCCATTGGACAGTGCCCTCGATATAACCAAAGCGCGTGAAATCAAAGGTTTCCACCTTGTTGATCACTCGTTGGCCCACCTTAATGTGCCCAATGTCGCGGTTCATGACCTGGGCATCGACTTCCAGCACCGCGTTGTGCGGAACAATCGTCATCAGCGGTTGCGCCTGGGTCACCACGCCGCCCACAGTCGTCACGGCCAATTGCTGCACCACGCCGTCAATCGGGCTGTGCAAGGTCTGCAGGTCGCGGCGCTGCGTCGCCTTGATCAGTTCCTGGCGTGCCGCGTCATGTTTGCGCATGGCGTCCACGAGTTCGGCGCTGGTCCGGGCACGGAACTCCGCCTGCGCCTGCTTGCGCTGCTGGACAGCCGCATTGAGGCTGGCCGCCGACTCATTGAGCCGGTTGCCTTGCACGGTAAGTTCTTTCTCCATGTTGAGCAATTCCAGCTGGGTCTCGATCAGGCCGGTCTGCGAGACATGGCCGGTGGTGGCCAGCTCTACGCGCATCGCATGCTTTTGCCGGACCAGCGGCAAGCTGGTGCGCAGCTGGGCGATATTGGCGGCAATGGCGTCACGGTCGGCGGCGCGCCGGGCAATGTCGGCATCGAGCGCGGCCATGCGGGAATCCTGCTCGCTGCGCCGGCCGGCCAGCACGGCTTGCTGGTTGGCGACCATCGCGGCGGGCAAATCAGGCGCCTGCGCCCATTCATCCTTGCCTGAAAGCAAGGCCTTGAGCCGCAGCACGTCGGCCTGGGTTTCCTGGGCTTCGCGTTGCAGCCGGTCGCGGTCGGCCAGAGTAGCCGTGGCGTCCAGTTCCAGCAGCACGTCACCGGCTTTCACGGCCTGTCCATCGCGCACCGCAATGGCCTTGACCACGCCGGTTTCCAGCGGCTGGATCACCTTGCTTTTGCCCGGGGCGCTGACGCGCCCCTGCGCGGTGACCACGATGTCCATGGAAACCAGGGTGGCATAGGCCAGCGTGGCCGCGGCCATGATGCAGATGGCCACGGTGACCATGCGGGCGATGCGGGCCGGCGGCTGCTGACGCAGTGCGATGGCGGCGGTGCTGAATGCGGCGTGCCCGGCTGGATGATCGGATTGGGAATTCATGGGGAGGCTCTTCTTGTTCACCATGCTTGCTCCAGCACCTGGTGCGCCTGGTAGAGCGAGGCGTAACGGCCCTTCTCGTTCATCAATTCACGGTGGTTGCCGGTTTCGATCAGGCGGCCATGGTCCAGCACCAGGATGCGGTCGGCCATGCGCAAGGTGGACAGGCGATGCGCCACGATGAACACCGTGCGGCCTTCGCAGATGTGGGCCATGTTGTCGTGGATCACACGTTCGCTTTCATAGTCCAGCGAGGCCGTGGCCTCGTCCAGCAACAGGATTTGCGGGTTGGTGGCCAATGCCCGCGCAATGGCGATGCGCGCGCGTTGCCCGCCCGAGAGCTTGCTGCCACGCTCGCCGATCACCGTGTCATAGCCATCGGGAAGCTGCAAGATGAAGTCGTGGGCGCCAGCCAGCCTCGCGCTGTCCATCACCGCGTCAATGCCCATGGCCGGGTTGCCCAGCGCGATGTTGTCGCGCACCGAGCGGTTGAACAGGGCCGTGTCCTGGCCCACCACGCCGATCTGGCGGCGCAGCCAGGAGGTGTCCACCATGCTCAGGTCCATGCCGTCGACCAGGATGCGGCCTTTGACGGGGTGGTAAAGGCGCTGCATCAGCCGCATCAAGGTGGTTTTTCCGGCACCGGAAATACCGGTGATGCCGATGACCTCGCCGGGCAGAATGTTGAAGTTCAGGTCGCTCAGCACCTCGGGCGCGTTTGGAGCGTATTGAAATGCGACATGCTCAAAAGTGACGCGGCCTTCCAGGGCCGGCGGTGTGCTGCGCCCCGGCCGGAAGGCCGGTTCGGGCGTGGCGTCCATGATGTCGCCCAGCCGCTTGACGCTGACCTTCATTTGCGTGAACTCCTGCCACAGGGACGCCAGCTTCAGGATGGGCGCATTGACCCGACCCGCCAGCATGTTGAAGGCAATCAGCCCGCCCACCGTCAGGTCGCCGTCTATCACCAGCCGGGCGCCGAAGTAAAGCAGCAGCACTGTCAGCAGCTTGCTGGCCAGGCCAATCAGCTGGTTGGTGGCATTGCCCAGGTGGCCCGATTCAAATGAGGCCGTCACGTAGTCGCACAGGCGGCGCTCCCAATCGCGCTGCCAGGCGCCTTCCACCGCTTGGCTTTTAATCGTTTCCATCGACGTGACGGTTTCCACCAGAAAGGTCTGGTTCTCGGCGCCCAACGCAAACTTGTCTTCGAGCTTTTTTCGCATCAAGGGAGTGATCAGCCAGGACGCCGCGAACAGCAGCGGCAAGGCGGCAATCACGATCAGCGTCAGCGTCACGCTGTAGTAAAACATCACCGCCAGGAACACCACCGCGAACAGCAGGTCGAGCCAGCTCGTCAAAGCCGCGCCGGTCATGAAGTTGCGCGCGTTCTCCAGCTCACGCACCCGGGTCACCGTCTCGCCGCTGCGCCGCGACTCGAAGTAAGGCAGCGGCAGATGCAGCAGGTGCCGAAACAGCTTGGCGCCCAGCTCCACGTCAACGCGATTGGTGGTGTGGCTCAGCAGGTAATGCCGCATGGCGCTGAGCACCACCTCGAAGAGGCCCACCCCCAGCAGCGCAACCACCATCACGTCGAGCGTGCTCATCGAGCGGTGCGTCAGCACCTTGTCGATCACCACCTGAAAGATCAATGGCGTGAGCAGCGCGAAGATTTGGACAAAGAAGGAAGCGACCAGCACCTCACCCAGCATCTGCTTGTACTGGCTCAGCGACTTCCAGAACCAACCCACCCCGAAGCCCGGGCCCGAGGTATCCGCGCCATCCTTGTCCACCGCACCGCGTGGAGGGCTGGCCGTGATCCATTCGAGTTCATCAAGCGGGGACATCTGCTCGGCAAACTGGGACCAGAAAAGTGGCTGCGCCTGGGCGGCAGGATCGGTCTGGATCACCACGCCTTCCTTGCTGGCATGGCCGATGAGCAGCCAGCCGCCGTTCGGGCCCCGCGCGAGTGCGGGCCAGGGGCCTTGCGCCAGCTTGTTCAAGCGCGTGCGGTGGTGCTCCGCCCGAAGCCCCAGGCTTTGCAAGGCCTGGGCCAGCGCGGCGCTGTCCGGGCCTTCAGCGGGCCAGGCATGGTGCCGGGCCAGACGCGACACGTCGGCATGGGTTCCCAGCAGATGTAAAAACGCCGCGATCAGGCTGCAGGCCTTGGGGTTCACTGTGGCAAGAGGATCGGGATCTGGCGGGGGGGTGTTTTGAGGAGATGTGCTGGAATTGAACATAGCTCGAGCCGGGAAAAAGAAAAGAAAAAAAAGAGGGATGGATGCGCTCAAGGGCCGGAGGCGAGGCCTTCAGGACGCGGCACCATGAAGCTGACCAGCTTGCGCCTGCGCGGTCTGCATCCATTCGGCTTGCGCAGCTGCCAGGGACTGGTGAACATCCCGCGGGTCCGAGGTCTCAATCCAGGCCAGCGGCCCGCCCTCGCGCGCGGCTTCCCAGGCGGCGGTGGCTGTGCTGATCACCTGCACCATGAGCAAGGCCATGTGTTCCGGGGTGGGAAGTGCGGGTGCGGCGATGGCCGTCTCGGCGGCCGGTGACGCGGGCGGGTGGTCCGCTTGCTCCACCGCAAACACCACGTCGCCCACCGCGCTCGTGCGGCCATCGGCCCAGGTCATGCGCGACTGGCCCAGCTCGGTAACCCCTTGCGCCGGCTGCCGGACCTGCTGGTCGCTTTGCAGTTCAATCTGCGTGATGCCAATCTCATCGAGTGTCTTGAACTCGCCGGTCTCGCTGATGCCGTTGGAATTTTTGTCCTGCCAGGCGCCGAACTCGTTCCATTTGTCGTCCCCGCGGTCCAGCATATGGTTGTTGTTGCTGTCGAAAGCCGCCAGCCCTTCGAGGTCGGTTTTGGCGCCGGGAAGGTAGCCGGTAAAAGAAATTTCATCGGTACGGTTGATGAGCTTGTCGCCGCCGACGTCGCGCGCCAGCAAGGCATCGGCGGGCGCGACCCAGGCCAGGTGTTCGCTCCCACTCTTTTGGTCGACGTCGAAGTTGGCCCTGGACTCGTCCAGGCTCAGGTATTGCAAACCACCGCCGTCCAGGTCCAGCGCCACCGGTGCAAAGGAGCCAACCTGCGCGGTGTTGATGGTGACGTAGGTCGTGGCACCACCGCCATCGGTCACGGCAACGGTGAAAGGGTCGGCGCCGCTGTAGGGGTCGCCGCGCTGGCTGTAATACTGCCAGGCGCCCGTCTGTCCTACGGCATACCAGTGCGCCACGGAGTAGCTAGAGTCCCGCGGCGTACTGAGGGCGGTGAATTGGTTGGCCCACGCATGGCCATGCTGGGGGCTACCCGCGATCGCAAAGCTGATGGCGGCCGAATTACCGTCGGGATCGTAGGCGACGATATAGCCGTTCTGGCGATAAGGATCATCTGTTGGTCGAGTGCCGTCTCCAGGGTATTTCCACTTCGTTTCGTAATTGTTGAGATCTTGGAACGTCGCGTCCAGGGTTTCAACGAACACCGGCCGCATGTCGCCATTGCGGTAATAGGAGGGAACCACCATCGCATAGTCGTAAACTGTCAACCACAGACCTTCGCTGTCCCCGTCTATGCTTCTATAGGTCCGGCTATACAGCGCCCCACTAATTGCCAATGCGAGTCCCTGCGCCTTGTCGTAGATCGCGATATCCTGCGTGGAGATCGCGCCGGGAAGGTAGCCATAAACCGGCCGGCCATAGATGATGTCGTCGATGATGGGGGCGTCATTGACAGCCTGCACATTGAGCCGGGCCGTGGCCCAGGTCTGGCCGCCGTCGCCGTCACTGACCAGGTAGCTGAAGCCCGCCGCGCCACTGAACTCCGCCCCCGGCACAAAGCGCACCGAGCCGTCCCCCTGCAGGCTCACCGTGCCGTTCGAAGCGCCGCCCACGGCGGTTACGCGCAGGTCGGTACTGGCGTTGTCGGTATCGCTGTCATTGACCAGCAACTGGGCCTGGGTGATGCTGAAGGGAATGTCCTCATAGCCGGTGAAACTGTCGTCGGTGGCCGTGGGGTTGACGTTAACGCGCGAGAAATCGATCTGCGCTGTGGCGCTACTGCTGGCACCAGCAGGGTCTTGCACGAGGTAATCAAAGCTGCCGCGCCCCGCATAGCCGGCCTCAGGCGTGAAGCGCACGCTGCCATCGCCGTTCAATACCGCCGTTCCGTGCTGCACGTTGCTGATCGCATTGACGCGCAAAGCCGTCGGGGATTCGACATCCGTGTCGTTGGCCAGCAAGGCGGCTTGCGTGAGGGTGTAGGTCACGCCCTGCTTGCCCCAGAGCAATTCGCTGTTGGCAACGGGTGCATCGTTGACGGGGTTGAATGTCAGGTTCACCGTGGCCTGGCTGGTGCCGCCTGCGCCGTCGCTCACGGTGTAGGTGAAGTTCGCGGTGCCGTTGTAGTTCAGGTCGGGTGTGAACACAATCTCGCCGGCCACGATTTGCACGCCGCCGTGGCTGGCATTGCCGGCTGCGGTGATGGCCAGGTGTGTATGGGGGTTGTCCACATCGGCATCATTGGCAAGCAAGGCATCTACCGCGAAATGGGCCCCGGTGTCCTCATCGAGCGCAAGCGCTTCGCCCACCAGGCGCGGCGCATCATTGACGGCCGCAATGTCCAGGCTCGCAAGGCCGACCGTGAACCCGCCTGAGCCGTCTGAGACGGTGTAGGTGAACTGCGCGGGGCCAAAGTAATCGGCATCGGGGGCAAACCGGATAGTCCCATTGGGATTGAGCGACACCGCGCCGTGTGTGGCGTTCTCCACCGAAACAATGCGCAGGTCGTTCTGGGGGTTGTCCACGTCGCTGTCGTTGGCCAGGAATCCGGCCTGCGCCAGGGTCTGGATTTCATCTTCATTAAAAGTGACGGTTTCGCCCAGCACGTCAGGCGCATCGTTGATCGGTGCCAGATTCAACGCCACCTGGCCCTGCACCAACCCGCCATGGCCGTCATTCACCGTGTAGCTGAAACCGGCCGCGCCAGCGTAGTTGCGCTCGGGCGTGAACTGCAGAGTGCCGTTCGCCAGCAGCGCAATGCTGCCGTGCTGGGCATTGCCGACAGCGGTGATGGACAGCACCTGGGCCGACTCGGCATTGGTGGTCGCCGTGTCCACGTCCGTGTCGTTCGCCAGCAGCAGGGCCGGGTTGATATTGAGGATGATGTCCTCGTCGCCGTCTATGGTCTCGCCCGTCACCACCGGCAGGTCATTGACCGCGAGGATGGTGAGGTTGACGCTGGCGGCCGTCTCATAGCCTTCGCCCGCCGCAATCTGCGCCGGGTCGCGGTCGCCCACCCAGTAGCTGAACTTTGCCGGGCCGTTGTAATCCGCATCAGGCTCAAAGCGCACTGTGCCGTCGGACTGCAGAAACACCTGGCCATGTTCGGCCATGCCCACGCGCGTGATGCGCAGCACATCGCCATCGACAGCGGTATCGACATCCGAGTCGTTGGCCAGCAGGCGGGCGGCCGTAAACAGCAAAGCGGTGTCTTCATTGCCGCTGGCCGTTTCGCCTTGCGTAACAGGGGCGTCGTTGACGGCGGCCAGCACGACCTGCGCGGTCGCCGTGCTGCTGGCGCCGTCCGGGTCCGTGACGGTGTAGCGAAAGGAGGCCATGCCGTGGTAGTTGGCCTCGGGCGTAAACACGATGCGGCTGCTGCCATCGGCCTGGGTCTGCAGGGCTACGCTGCCGTGAACCGCATCGCTGACCGCGCTGATGCGCAGGTCGGCGTGCAGGTTGTCCACATCGATGTCGTTGGCGAGCAGATCGGCCGGGTTGATGCTCAGCGCCTGGTCTTCCAGCGTGTGGGTGGATTCATCCTGCAGGCGTGGCGCATCATTCACCGGCGCCAGGGACAGCCATACGGTCGCGGGGGTCACGCCGCCCGCACCGTCGCTGACGCTATAAGTGAAGCTCGCCAGCCCGTCTATGCTTTGGTTGTAATCCGCATCGGGCGTAAAGCGGATACGGTCATTGGGCATGAATACCGCCACGCCATGCTGCGCCGCCGTGATGGCGCTGATGGACAGCTGCTGGCCATCGGTCGCAGTGTCTACGTCACTCGCGCTTGCCAGCAGGTCAGCGGGTGCGAAATAGAGCACGGTGTCTTCCACGCTGGACACGTTTCCGTCCTGCGTGACCGGTGCATCGTTGACGGCCCCTATGTCCAGGCTCATGCGCGCGTTGTTGGACAGGCCGTACTGGTCGGTCACCGTGTAATCAAACGAGGCCGGGCCGTGGTAGTTGGCTTCGGGCAGGAACACCACTTCGACCAGGCCCTGCGCATTGGTTTGCAATGACACGCTGCCATGCACCGGCGCGAACACCGAGCTGATGCGCAAGCTGGGTTCATCGGGATGGGCCGGTGCATTGACCGTGCTGTCGTTGGCCAGCAGCAGGGTTTCGAGAAAGCGCAGGCGGGTGTCTTCAAGACTGCCGGCCTGTTCACCGTGCACTTCGGGGTAGTCCAGCAGGGTGCTGGTCGACAGGGCAAGAGGATTCGCAGCGCGGTTCGCCTGGGCCTCGTTGTCGTCCTCACTGGTGGTCGGGGCCGGGGCCGGCGCGGGCAACCGGCCGTTCGTGGCGTTCGCGGGTGGCGTGATCGTGGGCGAGGCCCATTCCAGCGGGGCCGGTGGCTCCGACGCCGCATTCGCGCTGACGCCGACCTGCCCAGGCCTTGGGTCCCAGGTGATGGGCGCGACCGTTTGCTGTAATCCCGGTGTCGGGCTGCCGGGGACGGCGGCGCCGGCCCTGGAACCGCCCCAGGTTTGCCAGTCAATGTGTCCCGCTGCGGTGTGAGCCATCGGCGCCGCGGCGGGGGGCGTATTGGCGTCCAGTGCTTGAGATGCCGCCGACGCCACTGCAGGCCACTGCACGGCCACCGCACCTGCAGCCACCGCGGCAAGCGGCGCGAAGCTGGCCGCATCCGCGCTGCGCACCATGTCCCCGGTCGCTTCACGCATCTGCGCGCCCACGCCGACCGCACCTGCAGGTACAAACACAATGCCGTTGTTGCGCGCCTGAGCCGCGCCGGCTGTTTGGGTAGCACCTTGGCCCGCCAATGAACTGCCGGTAGCACCCACGCGAATGCGCGCATCACCGGTGGCGAGGGTGGCACTGGTTTGCGCGCTCTGGGTGGCGATGGTGTTGGCGGAGGTCGTGACCAGCCGGTCCTCTCCGGCATTCACGGTCTCCTCTCCGCCGTCCGTGTCAGCGGCGCCGCCATGGATGTGGCCGGCCTGGCCGTCAAATTCCCGCGTGTTGACCGCATGCAGGGTCGCCACGGCCGGGCCGCTGGCCTGTTCGTCCAATTGCAGCACGCCGCCTTCAACGGCCTCATATTTGACGCCCAGCACGTCGCCGGTGAGCGTCTGGACGGTCAGCGCCGTGCGCCTGCCGTCCGCGTGCACGACGGCGGGCGGGTTGCTGCCAAAGTCAATCGCCACGATGCCGGTCTGTGCCAGCGTGCGCGTTTCACCGGTGCTGTTCGCATCGGCATTGATGTCCACCCAATAGCGCACTGCCGGAAAGACCGGGTCACGGTTATCGAGAACCTGGTCCCCATTCGCATCGAGCCAGCGCAGGTCGTGCAAGGAGGCGGGACCATCCAGACTCAGCAGCTCATTGACGCCGATCTGGTTGTTGCCGTCGGCATCAATCGCCAATGCCCCCTGGTTGGTCGCTAGCCACTGGGTTCGTTCGAGGTAACCGTCAGCGTCAACATCGATCAGGGCGTCCTGCAGCGCCGGCTCAACCGGCAAAGTCAGGGTGATGGCCTGCAGCGTCTGGTGTATGCCATCGGCGGCTTGCTGAGGCATGCCGGCTGCCGTACCGGGCAAATGAATCCCCTCGCCTTGCTGGTAATGCGCCAGGGCGGTGGCAACAGCCCAGGCCGGCGCAATCGCACCCGCCGCTTGCTGCATGAAATCACCGGCCAGGGTCTCGCCGGTGCCGTCGTTGCGGCCGCCCGTGCCGTCGTAATAGCGTGTTTGCGCCTGGCCGTTCTCGTCGGTCCACTTCAAATAGACAAAGCCCTTTCCGCCGTTGCCCATGTCATAGCCGTCCGGGTTGTACTGGAAGCCAATGGCGGGCAGCAGATCAGGGACCAGGGCGTAGCTGTTGCCGGCCGCATCGTGAACATTGGCCAGCTGGGCTTGCAGGCCATTGACCATGCTGGTCATCCAGGCGGTGGCTGTCGGCCCGCCGCCTTCGATGTCCTGGTCGGTGATGACCAATGTGTTGCCCGCGGCATCCCATTCGGCATGCGCCAGGCCTTCGCGGGTCGGGATGTCGGGTGGGTCGTCACCGAACGCGCTCCCAAAGACGCTGATCGCGACAGACAGAAACTGGCCGTAAATCGGGATGAAGTTGGCTGCTGCCGCCAGCATGGCCCACGGGTCGCCGGTGCTGATGGCCATCACCAAGCCGATACCGGGGACAACGTTGGCAGCGTCCATGCCGAATGCGCTTCCAATGGCCTTGCTGGCCATGTCGTCAGTAACGGAGTTAATCAGGCTGACGCTGCTGACCAGTATGCTGCCCACGTCGCCCTTGTCCAGGGCATTGAGCAGGCCGAGCGCAGAAGCGGCGGTACCCAGGTCGCCGGGCAAGGCGCCTTCGGTGAGTTTGTCGGCAACGTTATAAATACTGGCGATAACAGCGGTGCGCTGCAGGTCGCTCATGTTGTCCCAATGCTGCAGACCGATGATGCTGTTCATCAGGCCGACGGCATTGGCGAGTTGGCCAGCCTGGACGGCCTGAGCTGCGGCCTGGGCTTGCGCCTGCCCGTATTTTTCTTGGGTAAGGACGCTGGCGTCTTTTGCGTTGACGTAGACGGCGTTGCCGCCCAGGTCCTTGACCTGGTAGTAGCCGTTGGGCAGGCGGTTGATTTCGGCGGCGATATCGCCGTCGGCGTTGACGAGGAAGCTGCTGTTTCCGTTGAGCGGCAGGACATCAAAACCGGCGAGCTGGCCTGCGCCATGGGCTCCGCCTGCGTTGCCACCTATGAACTGAGAGGCCAGATCAGAAGCAGAGATACCAGCGACATTAAAAACCGGTGCTATCGGGCCTGCAACCGGCTGCGCAGGCCCAGCCGGTGTGGCGGGATGACTTGCATTCTGCGCGGCGTCGGTTTGAGTCCCCGTGCCCGCATCGGCCACCACGGCCAGAGCATCAGGCAAGGGCTTTTGCAGAAACGCCTTGATTTCATCAACCAGGCTCTTGAAGACGGGGTCGGGCTCCGCGAAGTTCTGTGCCTCTATCTCTGCCTGGCGAAACCCTTCTTGTGCCCGCTGGCTGGCGCGCAGCTCCTGTGTGCTCCTGACCCAATCGGGAAGCGCCAGCGTGTTGCCGGGTTTGAGGTCGTTGATGCTGCCGCCTGCTCCGCTTGCCCGGGCGTTGGCCTCGGTGTCGCGGATGAACAGCGCCGTCTCGCTGTCGCTCAGGCCAATGGACTTGCCAATCTTCCAGAGGCTGTCACCGGGCTGTATGGTGTAGCTGTTGCCCGCGGTGCCGCTACTGGGCAGTGGATTGAACTCAGCCCTGGCAGCGGGCAGGTCGAGCAGACCGCCGAGTTGATATTTCACCATCGCCCACTCCCCTTTGCCGTCGGGTTTGAGCAGGATATCGCTGAGGACACCGTTCTGGTCACGGACGGTCTGCCGCTCCTGGCTGGCAATGACTTCGCCTTTGGCAAAGCTGGTGACGGTGGTCCGGCTACCTTCTGTTCCGTAGTCTTCCTTGAAAGTACGCTCTACGCTGCCGTCTGACAGCACCTTCCAGCTATGACTTTTACCGGGGCCATCACTGATTGTTTCGCCCAAGGGCTCCTTGCCATTGGGAGAAAGATTGTTTTGCAGGTTCTGCGCAACCTGGGCGGCCGTGGGCGGTGCGTTAAGGCTTTCGTCTACGACGGAGTGGCCTACAGGTTTGATGTTCTCACTAACATTACCCGTCGCAGCAACCGGTGGCCCCAGAACCCGCGATACGTCAGAGATCACGCCTTCCAGGCCGTTTTGAGCACTGCGGAGCAACCCCTCGAAAAGCTGGCCGGCGCCTTGAGTAATGCCGATGGGAGATGGCGCATTGCTTGACACGCCTTCTGGCACGGCACCCTCAAGGCGGATAACGCCGTCGATGTATAGCTGCTCGTATTTGCCGTCTGCGTTCAATCCCCGGACCCATGAAGCGCCTATCCCTGGGTCCCCTGCGCGGGGGTCACTCATTGCATAGCCATTGGAGCCAAGACCAAATAGCTTTTGCACTCCGTCTGTGACTTGCAGCACGCCGCCTGCCATCAATTGAACCTGCGTAGCTGCGCCGGATGCAAACAAAAAGCTTTCGCTGGGCGCACCTTTGGGGTCGGTATATGAAAACACTTCACCCGAACCATTGCTGCGGACCAAAATGACGCGCTCTGCTCCGCGATCACTGATGAGCTTGGTGCCGTCGGATTTGTTCTCCCACATCACCGTGCGTCCACCGTCGATGGGGGTCTTTATCCACTCGCCCGTGTTGTTGCGTATGGCCGTTTCTGCCGTTTCGGCAAGGGCAAATACCTCAGCGGTTCTGAGATTGGTTTTAGATTGCTCTACCTGCGCAAGCCGGCTCTCAGCCGCTTGATAAGCGGGTGAGCCCTGGGCCAGCGTCTTCATGCTGTCCTTGAGGGCATCTGTGTTCAACTCAAGGTCCGCCCGATACTTAGCAAACTCCGCCTGCGTCGACTCCAGCAAGTTATTGCCTAGGGATAGGCCAAAGATGGAGATGGTGCCGACGGTACTGGAGAGGATGGGCGCCGTTTGCGTTTGTAAAGCTTCATTTTCCGCACCGATCCTAATAGCATTACCTTCAGCTTTTCCCTCAATCGCCCCATAACCGACCGTGCCTGTGAGCTTGAGTGATGAACTCAAGGAGGTCTTCCCCATGCTGATGCCGGGGTCTAGCGCAGAGGGCTTATTGCTTTCGTCATACATGACAGTGACGGCAGCTTTAGCAGTCCATTTGACACCCCCGACATCGCCCTCTACTTTTTTTGCCAACTCCGCTTCAAGCGTTGAGCCGCTCTCGCCCGTGGCGCTGTTAGAGGTGTTCCTTACTGAACCACCAATCGTTAGCTTTGGGAGCGTGACTTCAATCTTCTCTTTGACGGCTCCCGTGCCTTGCGCGTCCTTGCTGACTTCTGTGACCGCTTTTACGTTGCCCGATTTAACCTCCCCAACGGAGATCGTTTTACCGTCGGTTTCGTAGGTGGTTTTGCTGCTTGGTTTGGTTGTATCGCCCATATCCTGCTACCTCTTCGCGGTGCCGGCTTTGGCGTTAAAACAATCGACCAACTCTTCAAGCATGAGTCGCTTGGCTTTGAGGAGCGGCATGCCCGAATGGACATGCTTGCCGTACAGGACTCTTAGAAACTGTTTGTCGAAATCGGTGAGTGCGTACACATCTTCATGCAGGATAGTAGGCAGATGCTTGCTGCCACCATACAATTTGGTAGCGAAGGACACTGCTATGGCAAATGAGGCTCTAGCCAACTTATTTGCCTTGCCCTCTAAACCCACGTGTTTCGAGAAATTTGGCTCCAAAATTTGAAGCATGAACACTAATTTATCGGGATCGTAGCTATAGATAAGTCGGGCATCAAAATCTGCATCAGGGGAGACATTTTTAGCGTAGTTCCATTCAGCCAATTCTCGCTTTACCGTTCTGTTAAGCGACTCCACTATTTGGGTTATCAGCGGGGTTTGCACCGTGGTTTTGAAATCTTTGGTGAAGATCACCATTGCATTGGTACTCAACCCTCCTGGCCACTTGCTTTTGTCATTGAGCTTGTCAGACTTGTACGGCAGATAAGGCTTGTCGTGTCGTGCAATGTCCAAGCCTGTGTACTTGGCTACTTGCGCCACCTGCGCTTCAAACAGTTTGGCAAGCTCAGGGTATTCGGGGGGAACTTCGAGGTAGTAGCGCACAGGCCCCTCCCATCGGTAAAACCGCTTGGCCGTGTTTTCTACGGCCAGCACATAGACGAGGTGATCGTTAATGGCCTCCGCACTGTAGATGGGCGTTTTGTATTTTGCGGTGTGGTACGGCGCGCAGCTTGGGTCGCGCGTTCCATTCCAGGGAACAGGCGGCGTTTGCGCAATCGCCAGCGAGCTGACCAGGAGACTAAGCGCTGCAAATAATCGGATCAATGTGTGCTTCATAACGCCAATAAGTTGCATGGTTTTCCGCGTGGCGGAAGAGGTTTGAAAATTGAACGCATCGCCCATACTCTGCTACCTCTTCCCTGCCCGCCTTGCCACGTACCTCCACTGTGTGATTCATCGTTGAAGACGGCTGGAGTCGCCGCGGCCACGCGGGCCGCTGCTGGATGCTGCGAATTCACGCGCCCTTCCGGTCTTTTTTCGACCCCGAACCTTAAGTGAGGCAGTGAAGTTTTTTCTGGAGAATTGTCCGCAGCCGGACTTTGATTGTTGGAAATATCCTGAGCACTGATTGAATGGGTGACTCAGTAAAGATGAGCACTGAGTTTTCGCCGAAGCACGTGGCGGTCGATGCGCCGCTATCAGCGATTGCTCTGCTGACACTCATTCAAGAAGTTCTTGCCCTCTTCGCAATATCTCCCGGGCATGCCGTTAACGAGCGTCCGGGAGATAAGGGACTCCCTTCCTAGAAGGTCCAACGATAGTTCGCGGCCAGCCAATAGCGTGGTGTTTGACCTTCCGTCGTGGCATTCAGCATGAGCGAGCCGATGCCGCCGCCGAGCTTGCCTTCCAGGCCTGCGGCCGCCCGAGCCCAGGTCTTCCTGTACGTCGGGCCCGCAAGGTCAAACGCAAACAGGCCGAGCACCTGCCCCTTGGCATTGGAACCCTGGCCATCAAAGCGATGGACGGCTTCCAGCCGGCCCAGCAAACTGAGATTGCCGTTGATGCTGTGGACCGCATCGAGCCCCAGCCTGGCTTGTGTCGTCTTCTCTGACCGCGCTTCCCAAGAGGCCGGAAAGCCGCCACCCGTCTCCGTATAAGCATCAAATTTGGAGCGAACATGCGTAAGACTTGCATAGGGGGTGATGTTGGTGTCGCCCCAGGTGGCGGCGTTCAACCAATCCAGCCGCGCGCGCAGTGCCGTGGTGGTGGCCGAGGTTTCGCCGCGCGAGATCACCGGCGTGCCTGCATTGGTGTAGCCGCGTTCAATGGTTGCATTGCCCGCGTTGTAGTAAGCGCTGAAGGTGGCATACAGCGGTGACTCGGAAACCCGCGTGATGAGTTCGGGTAGCAGGTACGTTCCGTTAATGCGTACGCTCCCGTCAAACACGGTGTCTTGCCGGCTGCTCGTGCGGCCCACAGACAGCTTGACCATGGTGTTCTCGGTCAGGCCGCGCCCATAGGAAATCTCCGCGGTGCCCATGTCGCTTTTAAATGGAGAGGCATCACCGCGGCCCACATCCCCGGCCACCGAGAAGCTTTGTCCGCCAGCGGGCAGCAAACCGCGCATCGGGCTGCCGTGAGCGCCGTGCATGGCCATGTCGGCGTCCTGGACGGCGACGGTGGAAGCGCCAGCTGAGGCATCCAGACTCTGGTTGTATTGGGGGAGATCGATCATGCCGCTTGCAGTGTCGGCAGATGTCACTCGGGCCAGAAAGGCGTGGTTGTTGTCCAAGATACCGACCACCACGCTGCCATCCGCGTTGGTTCCAAATGCCACAGCCGTCTTCGCAGCTGCGGGGTTGACCGCAATGCCATTGGCGCTGAGCCAGCCTTCAATGCTTTGCATGCCGGTCGCCTGGGTCCAACGAAAGCCGCGGCTTGCATTGGCGGCATTGCCATCGGCGGCGCGGCCAACAATCACATTGCCGCTGCTATCCACGCCATATCCGCGGGAATAAGTTCCGCCGTTTAAAACCCCAAGGCTGACCATTCCAGTTGCCTGGGTCCAGCGGAAAGCTCTGTCTGCATTACCGGCAGCGCCATCAGCAGCGGCTCCCACCACCACATCGCCGGCTGCATTGGTCGCTCTGGCGAAAGAAGTAAGCCCGCCATTTAATAGCCCAAGACTGACCATGCCTGTTGCTTGTGTCCAGCGAAAACCGCGCTGTAGCTTTGCCGGCGTGCCGTCGTCGGACAAACCCACCACCACGTCGCCCGCCGCATTGGTGGCATAAGCAATCGAAAACGTACCACCACTCAATACACCTAAGCCAACCATGCCGGCTGGTGTCCACCGAAATGCGCGAGTGTTGACCGCCACAGCATCCTGCGCGCCGCCAACCACTACATTGCCTGCTGCATTGACACCAAATGCCTGGCCATCGCTTCCGCCATTCAATCCGCCCAGGCTGACCATGCCCGTAGCCTGTGTCCATCGGAAAGCCTGGGTGGCACTACCAACGCCTCCGATTGCCGCCTGTCCCACCACGACATCTCCCGATGCATTGGTCTGGTTGGCAATCGAGTAAATCCCCCCGGGGAAGGTACCCAGATCGGTCATTCCACCGGTAGCTGTCCAGCGGAAGGCGCGGCCTGAGTTAGAGGCGACGCCGCTGGCGGTGCGGCTGTCCGCAGCAGCGGTACCGCCTACAACAACGTCGCCAGTTGCGTTGATGGCATACCCCTGTGACCCAGTGGTGCCGCTCAGCACGCCAAGGTCAGTCAAGCCGCCAGCTTGCGCCGCCGAGCCTAAGCTCAATAAAAAGGCCAGAAGAATGCGGTTAACGGGTTGGGGAGGTAAAAAGTTGCTTGTTGAATATTTGGAAGAGCTGATCATTTTTAGTTTCGATGCAATGGTTACGGATAAGGCTGCGCCGGTGCCAGGTGGACTAGCCGCTGGCTTCCCCAGACACCCGGCGAGATTGGGAAACGGGACTTGCTAGTCATCACGGAAGTGATGAGCTTTAGTAGCGGAAAGCGCAGTGCGGGATGGACTCAGGCAAAAGAGTCGCCGGACCTTGAACCGACGTTTCAGCGTGAACACATATGCCTGGGAATTGATGCTGAAAATTCACTTGGACCTCCGTGCTACTTTTTTTAAGCACGAACGATACGTGGGCAGAGCAGGATTTTTTCGGCGAATTGTCCGCAACTGGACATTGATTGTTCGAATGGCCAAATAATTGAGTGGACTGCGGCCTGCTACTGGTGAGCCCAGGGGGTTCTAAACCCGTGCGCAAGTGGTTTTTAGTCGTTCATCAAGCATTTGCGAGAACGCTCGCTCGTAGCTGCGTACAAGCTGGCGATTTTCAAAAAGCACACCGCTGGACTCGTGAATGCGCGCACTGCAGTAGCTTCGGAATCCGGAGTCATTGGCGACCTGCACGGCGATATCGATATATCGGGCGGCCGAGTTTGCGACCAGTTCCATGAACTCCATCGCCAGGTACATGCCATAGGTGTAGCGCTCCCGTTGCATCACACCGGGCATGGTCACGATAGGCACATCCATGGCGAAAATTTCAAGACTGGTGTTCTGCCCATTGAAGTGCAAGGTATCGAGCACGACATCCGCGCAGTTGATCAGACCAAGGTAGCGCTCATATGTCAGGAACTGCAAGAAGACAATTCGGCTTGCCACCGCCGGCATGGCAGCGGCCCAGCGGCGCTCCAGCGCGGGCCGCATGGTTTCTTGCCCCGTGTCAACCACGACGATTTTTGCCGCAGCGTCTTTCTCCAGAATGCCCTTGAACAGGGCATCCATGGCGGGGGGCATTTTGTAGAGGGTCTGCGGGCAGGCATAAATGCGGTCTGATGCGGTGAACCCGAAATCCTCCCGGGTGCAGGCCGGCGGTGGCGGAGGGCGGTAATAGTAAGCGAGGGTGCCCGCGGCCGGGAGCTGGATCAATCGTTCCGAGTAGTGATCTTGCGCGCCCTCGATTTCGTAGTTTTCGGAAGAGATCACATAGTCAAGGTTGGGGATGCCGGTCGTGTCGGGGTGACCGAACGATGTGAGCTGAACTGGCGCCAGGCGGCTGAAAGCCAGCAAAAGACTCAAGGGCTCCATTCCGATGTCTTGAAAAAACAGGACATCAAGACCCAGGCCTGCAATCGTTTCCCTTGCCGCCTGGAGGTTGTGCGAAACCGTCACGACGGCATCTGCGGAGCTATCAATCAGCCGCGCCACCGGATCTCTGGGCGAACTGCCCAGCCTGATCACAAAGACTTCGTGGGTGCTTCGGTCTATGTGCTTTATCAGGCCGCGTGAAACGTTGCCGATACTGTGCTCGTAAAAGAATGCCGAGGCGAATCCCACCCTGATGCGGCCACGAGGGCCTGCCCATGTACGCGTATGGGGTGCAACCCAGGCGAGTGACGGCGCTGCTTTGAGATGCAGTTGCGCTATTCGCTCAACCAGGTCCTTGTTGTTAACGCCATGGTAAGAAAGCGGGAAGTGTGTTGACGGGCACCGTAAGGGGTCGGCAATGGTGGCGCTGCCGGCTTCGAGGGCTTGCAAGGTGTTTGCCAGGTCGGCTCTTGCTTCGGCGATATAGGCCTGGCTTGGGGCAATCTTTTGGATCAGAAGGGCTTGCCGGAGAAGGTAAGCCATTGCGTTCTCAGGCGCAACCTGGGCAAGCCTGTTCAAGGTCTTTGAGGCGCCGGCCATGTCCTGGGAGAACTCCTGGAGTTTGGCCAGGCTTTCCAGTGCACCTACGTTTTCGGGCTCGATCTTTATGGCATTGCCAAATAATTCAGCGGCTTCGCCATGCTCACCGCGGATGAACAAGGCTGAGCCCAGATTGCACAGGGCACCCATGTGGCGAGGCTGGACTTTGAGCGCGGCCCGGAAGTGCTCCTCCGCTGTCGTGAGGTCAGCAATTTGCGTAGCGCGTATGCCTTGATTGTGCAAGCAGTCGGCGAGAAGCCCTCTCGCATAAAAGACATCCTTGCTGTACTTGATCGCCTTCCTGCACAGTTCCGCAGCACCCAGAAAATCACCCGAACGAGCAAGCGATTGAGCCTGCGCTACGTAGGCATGCATCAATACTTCAATCTGAATGAAGAGTGCTTCAGAGGTGACGCGCCTTGCGTGGCAGGGTGCGTCGTAGCTGGCGCAATGGCACAGGCTGCGATGTCATGCAGAAAACTCACGTTGACTCCTCGAATTTTTTCAAGGGTCAGACCTTAAGTGAGGCAATGACGAATTTTTTGACGGATTGTCCGCAGCCGGACTTTGATTGTTGGAAATGTCCAGGCAATTGATCCGATGAAGGCTCAGTAATCATGAGCACTGCTGTGCCCACGCCATGAGTGGCGGCGGCGTGCGTTGCGAGTGTGAACGCGGAATGTGGCTCAGCGCTGCCCCAAGTCACGAGTCTGCGGCGGCTATCCTTGAGTAGGAGCGGCGGAGTAGCCAAGAAAAAAGCCCTGTTTCCAGGGCTTCATATATAGAGGTAGGGCCGCGCAGCGGCCCACAGCACCTAAACGCCCCAAACCACCTCATGCCCCGACTTCAGGTTGCGCTGCAACATGTCGATGAAGGGCACGGCGCGCTGGCGCAGGCCCAGGCCGTCGCCGGGGACGACGCCGTCTTCGGCGTTGGCGTCGTGGGCTTCTTCATGCGCGATAGCGGCTTGCAGGGCGGCGATGGCGGCGGCCATTTGCTCGGGCAGGATGATGCCTTTGGGGCCGGGGTCTTTGCCGATGATCTCGAGGACCTTGCGGCCGTTGGCTTCGAGCATGATCACGTCGCCGGCGTCTTTGGATTTGAATTTGTAAAGCATGGAGGGCTCCTCTAGTTAGACAGACGGTCCATTATGAAAACTTTTGGGGCCTGTGTATGTAGGCTGGTTTCACCTCCTGGCCTGCGGTGTTTTCCGGGCAGCGCTGTCTGGCGGGCGGCGCGGCTCAAGCAAAATAGCACCCTATGTTCAATATCGCCACTGTCCCCAAGTCGGCCCGCCAGGCGCTCAGCCAGGACGGCCTGAGCCTGCTGAACCCCACCGAGCTGACGGCCACGCTGGAGCTGGGCGCGGCCTGGGTGCCGGGCTGGAACGCGTTGACGCCTTCGTGGAACCGGCTGCCGCCGGACGCGCACCTGAAGGACGGCGGGCATTACCGCAAGCGCCGGCATTCCTGCTATGTGCAGGAGCTGGCGACGGGCGCCCTGGTGCAAACGCCGCACCGCGCGCACTGGCAACCAACGGATTACAACGCGCTGCACGGCGGCTTTGAGCGCTGGTTCGACCCGGTGGAGCCTGCCGTGGCGACGGCCCCGGCGTGGACTGACTTGATTGCCCGCCTGGGCAGGCTGTTTGCCCAGGTGCAGCCGGCCGAACGCTGGCACATTGAAGCGCACCAGTTCCGCATCGACACGGCGGGCGGCGTGGGCCGGCCGACGCCGGAGGGCGCGCACCGCGACG
Organism: Polaromonas sp. YR568; assembly: GCF_943369675.1. GTDB lineage: Bacteria > Pseudomonadota > Gammaproteobacteria > Burkholderiales > Burkholderiaceae_C > Polaromonas. The sequence continues at coordinate 60,756 of NZ_CALROB020000020.1, forward strand.
GGGTGGACTTTGTGGTGGTGATGATGGTGGCGCGGCAGGGCGTGAAGGGCGGCGAGACCCGGGTGTTCGACGCGAACGGGCCGCAGGGCGTGCGGTTTGTGATGCAGGAGCCGCTGACGGCGCTGCTGCTGGACGACGCGCGGGTGATCCATGAGACCACGCCCATCCTGCCGGCGGACGGCCAGCCCGAAGCCGGGTTCCGCGACACGCTAGTGCTCACTTACCGGGCGGCTGCCTTCCAGGCGCCCTGAGCATCTGACGCCAGGCCGGGGGCGGCGCCCGGCCCAACACTTGCATTCCCCCGTCACAAAGTCTTTCAGGCCTTGCGCTGAAATCCGTCTAAACCCGCTTGACGGATTTAGTTTAAACCTAAACAATTAAAGCAAGATTAATCCAGAGAGTACGCAATTCATGCACATTCTTTGCCTGGGCGGCGGTCCCGCAGGTTTGTATTTCGCGCTGCTGATGAAGCTGCAAAACCCGGCCCACCAGGTGACGGTGGTGGAGCGCAACCGGCCGTTCGACACCTTCGGCTGGGGCGTGGTGCTGTCGGACCAGACGCTGGGCAACCTGCGGGTGGCGGACCCGGTGAGCGCGCAACTGATCGGCGACGCCTTCAACCACTGGGATGACGTGGAGGTGTTCTTCAAGGGGCGCTCGGTGCGATCGGGCGGCCACGGCTTTTGCGGCATTGGGCGCAAGCGCCTGCTGAACATCCTGCAGGAGCGCTGCATTGCGCTGGGCGTGGACCTGGTGTTTGAAATGGACGTGCAGGACGACCAGGCGATTGCGGCGCAGTACAACGCCGACGTGGTGGTCGCCAGCGACGGCCTGAACAGCCGCATCCGCAACCGGTATGCGGAGACCTTCAAGCCGGACGTGGAACTGCGCGCCTGTCGCTTTGTCTGGCTGGGCACGCACAAGACCTTTGACGCTTTCACCTTTGCGTTTGAGCAGACGGAGCACGGCTGGTTTGCCGCGCACGCCTACAAGTTTGACGAGAACACCTCGACCTTTATCGTGGAGACGCCGGAAGCGGTGTGGAAGGCGCACGGCCTGGACCAGATGAGCCAGGAGGAAGGCATTGCGTTTTGCGAGCGGCTGTTTGCCAAGTACCTGGACGGCAATGCGCTGATGAACAACGCGACGCACGTGCGCGGCTCGGCGATCTGGATACGCTTTCCTCGCGTGGTGTGCGAGCGCTGGGTGCACGAGGCCACCATCAACGGCAAGCAGGTGCCGATTGTGTTGATGGGCGATGCGGCGCACACGGCGCATTTCTCGATCGGCAGCGGGACCAAGCTGGCGCTGGAAGACGCGATCGAGTTGACCAACTGCTTTGCGAAGCACGGCGATGCCACGGCGGCGCTGCAGGCTTATGAAGCGCTACGCTCGGTGGAAGTGCTGAAGATACAGAACGCGGCGCGCAACTCGACCGAATGGTTTGAGAACGTGGACCGCTACAGCGGCATGGAAGCCGAGCAGTTCTTTTATTCGCTGCTGACGCGCTCGCAGCGCATCAGCCATGAAAACCTGCGGGTGCGCGACGCGGCCTGGCTGCAAGGCTATGAACAGTGGCTGGCGAAGAACAATGCGCCGCATGCGCCACCGCCCATGTTGCTGCCGCTGAAAGTGCGCGAGCTTAATTTGAAGAACCGCATCGTCGTTTCGCCCATGGCCACCTACAGCGCGGTGGACGGCGTGCCGCAGGACTTCCACCTGGTGCACCTGGGCGCGCGCGCGCTGGGCGGCGCGGCGCTGGTGTTTGTGGAAATGACATCGCCCTGCCCCGAGGGCCGCATCACCCCGGGCTGCCCGGGCTTGTGGAACGACACGCAGGCCACGGCCTTCAAGCGCATTGTGGATTTTGTGCATGCATCGGGTGCGGGCGCGAAGATCGGCCTGCAGCTGGGCCACAGCGGCCCCAAGGGCTCAACCCAGGTCGGCTGGGAGCAGCCCGATGAGCCGCTCGTCACCGGCAACTGGCCGCTGCTGGCGGCGAGTGCCGTGGCCTACGGCCCGACCAACCAGATCCCCAAGGCGATGACGCGCGCCGACATGGACCGCGTGAAGGCGGAGTTTGTGCAGTCAACGCGCTATGCGGTGGAGGCGGGCTTTGACTGGCTGGAGCTGCATTGCGCGCACGGCTATCTGCTGTCGAGCTTTATCACGCCGCTGACGAACCGGCGAACCGACGAGTACGGCGGCAGCCTGGAAAACCGCTGCCGCTTTCCGCTGGAAGTTTTTGCCGCGATGCGCGCCGTGTGGCCGGCCCACTTGCCGATGAGCGTGCGGATTTCGGCGCACGACTGGGCGCCGGGCGGCAACACGGCGGACGACGCGGTGGAAATTGCGCGCATGTTCAAGGCCGCGGGTTGCGACTTCATCGACGTGTCGTCGGGACAGACCACGCGCGCGGCCAAGCCGGTTTACGGCCGCATGTACCAGACGCCGTTTGCCGACCGCATCCGCAACGAGGTGGGCATACAGACCATCGCGGTGGGCGCGATTTCGGAAGTCGACCACGTCAACAGCATCATCGCGGCGGGCCGCGCCGACCTGTGCGCGATTGCACGCCCGCACCTGGCCGACCCGGCCTGGACGCTGCATGAGGCGGCCAAGCTGCAAAGCCGCCACGTGAACTGGCCCCAACCCTACCTGAGCGGGCGCGACCAGATGTACCGGGAACTCGCCAAGCAGAAGGATCTCGCGGCCCAGACCGCCATGAACAAGTAGCCGGCAAACAGCAAGCACACCAAGGAGACCCACCATGGACATGGAAGCACGAGGCCACAGCGAACACCCCGAAGCATTGCGGCTCTGGCTGCGCATGCTGACCTGCACGCAGCTGGTGGAAAAGCAGGTGCGCACGCAGTTGCGCGAGCAGTTCGACACCACCTTGCCGCGTTTTGACCTGATGGCCCAGCTGGAGCGCAGCCCGGAAGGCCTGAAGATGAACGAGCTGTCGCGCCGCATGATGGTGACGGGCGGCAACGTGACGGGCATCACCGACCAGCTGGTGGCCGAGGGCCTGGTGGAGCGCGTGGACGTGGAAGGCGACCGCCGCGCCTACCGCGTGCGCCTGACGCCGCGCGGGCGCAAGCTCTTCGACGAGATGGCCAGCGAGCATGAAGCCTGGATCGTGGCGGCCTTCGAGGCGCTGTCGGCGCGCGAAGTCGAGTCACTGCACAAGCTGCTGGGCAAGGTCAAGCAGCACCACAACGCCCAACTGGCGGACACAAAACTGGAGACGACATGAAACACTACATTGGCCTGGCCAACCCCATGCGTGCGCATTTCGATGCGATGGCCCACTACCAGGCGGAGCACTTCGCCTATTCCTTCGATGCCGGCGTCGCGACGCTGACGCTGAACCGGCCCGAGCGCAAGAACCCGCTGACCTTTGATTCCTATGCCGAGCTGCGCGATTTGTTCCGCACGCTGAACAGCGCGACGGACGTGAAGACGGTGGTGATCACCGGTTCGGGCGGCAATTTCTGCTCGGGCGGCGACGTGCACGAGATCATCGGTCCGCTGACCAAGATGACCATGCCGGAGCTGCTGGAGTTCACGCGCATGACGGGCGACCTGGTCAAGGCCATGCGCCTGTGCCCGCAACCCATCATCGCGGCGATTGACGGCATTTGCGCCGGCGCGGGCGCCATGATGGCGCTGGCTTCCGACATGCGCCTGGGCACGGCCCAGGCGAAGACGGCATTCCTGTTCACGCGCGTGGGCCTGGCGGGCGCCGACATGGGCGCCTGCGCGCTGCTGCCGCGGCTGATTGGCCAGGGGCGCGCGTCGGAGCTGCTGTTCACCGGCCGGTCGATGAGCGCGCAGGAAGGCCTGGCCTGGGGTTTCTTCAACGCGCTGCATGAGCCGCAGGACGTGCTGGCGCAGGCGCAAAAGCTGGCGCAGGAACTGGCCGAAGGCCCGACCTTTGCGCACGGCATGACCAAGACCATGCTGCACCAGGAGTGGGCAATGACGCTGGACCAGGCGATCGAAGCCGAGGCGCAGGCGCAGGCCATCTGCATGCAGACGCAGGATTTCACGCGCGCCTACAAGGCGTTTTCGGCCAGGCAAAAGCCTGTGTTCCAGGGCGACTGAGCGCGGCAGGACAACAAGGAATTCACGCATGAGATCGACGACCGCCCACCTGGCACTGCCTTTTTTTGACGAAGTTCACCGCGAGCTGGGCCAGCGCCTGGCCGACTGGATGCCGGCGCAGCACATCGACGAGAGCGACGACCGCAAGGCCTGCAAGGAGTGGGTGGCCCTGCTGGGCGCTGAGGGCTGGTTGCGCTACTGCGTGCCGGCGGGCAAGGACGGCGCGCTGGGCGGCGCGCTGGAAAAACTCGACTCGCGCGCGCTGGTGATCCTGCGCGAGACGCTGGCCTTTCATTCGCCGTTGGCCGACTTCGCGTTTGCGATGCAAGGCCTGGGCAGCGGCGCCATCACGCTGGCGGGCACGCCGGCACAACAGGCGGCGTATCTGCCTTTGGTGGCCAGCGGCAAAAAGATCGCGGCCTTTGCCTTGAGCGAGCCCGATGCCGGATCGGACGCGGGCGCCATGGCGACCGCCGCCACGGAGACCGGAGAGGGCTGGGCGCTGAACGGCAGCAAGACCTGGATCAGCAACGGCGGCATCGCGGATTTTTACGTGACCTTCGCCAAGACGGACCCGCAGGCCGGCACGCGCGGCATCACGGCTTTCATCATTGGTGCGGCCAACAAGGGCCTGGACAGCAGCGAGCACATCGCCGTGATGGCGCCGCACCCGCTGGCCACGCTGAAGTTCACCGATTGCAAGCTGCCGCAGGACGCGCAGCTGGGCGCGCTGCACGGCGGCTTCAAGCTGGCGATGCAGACGCTGGACATCTTCCGCGCGTCCGTGGCGGCGGCCGCGCTGGGCATGGCGCGCCGCGCGCTGGCCGAGGCCGTGCGCTTCTCGAAGGAACGAAAAATGTTCGGCCAGACGCTGGCGGACTTCCAGCTCACGCAGGCCAAACTGGGCGAGATGGCGGCGCTGGTCGATGCGGCCGCGCTGCTGACCTACCGCGCCGCCTGGATGCGCGACGAAAGCGAACGCCTGGGCACCGGCGCGCGCATCACCGCCGAGCCGGCCATGGCCAAGATGGCCGCCACCGAGAACGCGCAGAAGGTCATCGACATGGCGCTGCAGATGCACGGCGGCCTGGGCGTGAAGGTAGGCACCAAGGTGGAAAGCCTGTACCGCGACATCCGCTCGCTGCGCATTTACGAAGGCGCGACCGAAGTGCAGCAACTGATTATTGGAAAGGCCGTACTGCAATCATGAGCACCTCTGTCTCCGACCCCATCGAAAGCGTTTCCGCGGCGCCCTCCGCGCAGGCCGACCGTTTTGTGCATGAGCGCCTGCCGGCGCCCGAACAGCTGCCGCGCATGGTGTATGCCATGCCCGAGCTGCGCATCCCGGCGCAAGCCAACCTGGTGCAGGGCCTGTTTGACAAGGCCTTTCGCGAGGGGCGCGCGGACAAGCCGATGCTGCGTTCGGACAAGATCACCCTGACGTACGCCGAGGCGCTGGAGCGCGTGAACCGCGTCGCGCAGGTGCTGACCGAGGACTTCGGCCTGCAGCCCGGCAACCGCGTGCTGCTGCGCGGCGGCAATTCCATCGGCATGGCACTCGCCTGGCTGGGCGTGGTGCAAGCCGGTCTGGTGGCGGTGGCGACCATGCCGCTGCTGCGCGCCAAGGAGCTCGGCGAGATCATCGAAAAGGCCCGGCCCGCGCTGGCCTTGTGCGACGCAACGCTGCTGGAGGAGTTGCAGGCGGCGCAGGCGCAGAGCGACACACTGCCGACCATCGTGCCCTTCAACCTGATGGACGCGCCGGGTTCGCTGGCCGTGCTGTCGGCGCAGAAGGACGGAAAGTTCACGCCCTGCCCGGTGGCGGCCGACGACATTGCCTTGATGGCCTTCACCTCAGGCACTACGGGCAAGCCCAAAGCCGCCGTGCACACGCACCGCGACGTGCTGGCCGCCTGCGAGGCCTGGCCGCGCCATGTGCTCAAGGCAAAGCCCGACGACATCGTGATCGGCTCGCCGCCGCTGGCCTTTACCTTCGGCCTGGGCGGCATGCTGATTTTCCCGATGTGGGCCGGCGCCTCGGTGTATTACCCCTCCATCGGCTACACACCCGAGGCCATGGTCAAGCTGATCAACCAGGTCGGCGCGACGGTCTGCTACACCGCGCCCACGTTTTACCGGCAGATGGCGGCCTTTGCCAAGCAGCACGGTGTGCCCGGCCTGCGCATGTGCGTGAGCGCCGGCGAAAGCCTGCCCGACGCGACGCGCCAGCTGTGGAAAGACGCCACCGGCATCGAGATGATTGACGGCATTGGCGCGACGGAGATGTTCCACATCTTCATCTCGGCCGCCGGCAGCGAGGTGCGCCGTGGCGCCATCGGCAAGGTGGTGCCGGGCTATACCGCCAAGGTGGTGGACGAGACGGGCGCGGAAGTGCCGCGCGGCACCATCGGCAAGCTGGCCGTGGTGGGGCCGACCGGTTGCCGCTACCTGGACGACGCGCGCCAGGGCAACTATGTGAAGGACGGCTGGAACTACCCGGGCGACGCCTTCATGCAGGACGCCGACGGCTACTTCTTCTACCAGGCGCGCGCCGACGACATGATCATCACCGCCGGCTACAACGTGGCCGGCCCCGAAGTGGAAGACGCGCTGCTCAAGCACCCGGCCGTGGCCGAATGCGGCGTGGTGGGCCTGCCCGACGACGACCGCGGCATGGTTGTGAAAGCTTTTATCGTGCTCAAGCCCGACCAGGCGGCCGATGACACGCTGGCCAAGGCCCTGCAGGACCACGTCAAGGCGACGCTGGCGCCCTTCAAGTACCCGCGCCAGGTCGAGTTCGTGGACAAGCTGCCGCGCACCGAAACCGGCAAGCTGCAACGCTTCAAGCTGCGCCAGCCATGAAGTTCAGCGTTCAGAAGCTCGTCCGCTTCCACCACTGCGACCCGGCCGGCATTGTTTTTTACCCGCAGTTCTTTTACCTGCTGCATGAGGTGCAGGAAGACTTCCTGGCCCACATCGGCTTTCCCGAGCATGCGCTGATCGCCGGCGGCACCGGCGTGCCCATCGTGGACCTGAAGACCGAGTTCCTCGGCATGTGCCGCAACGGCGACCAGCTCACGATGACGCTGGAACTCACGCGCATAGGCGGCTCGAGCATGGGCATGCAGTACGAGATCCTCGGGGATACCGGCATCGTCAAGCTCAGGGCGCACGGTGTGGTCGTGTATTCCGAAGTTCCCCATGGCAAGCCTGTGCGCATTCCCGATGACCTGCGCAACGCGCTGCTGCCTTATCTCAAAACACCATCCCCTGGAGACACATGATCAAGAAGCTACAACCCCCTGACTGGGCCGAGCCCAAAGGGTATGCCAACGGCATCCTCGCGCGCGGCGCGCTGCTGTTCGTCGGCGGTCAGATCGGCTGGAATGCGAAGCAGGAGTTCGAGAGCGACGACTTCCTCGCGCAGACAAAGCAGGCCCTGCAAAACATCCTGGCGGTGCTGCAGGCCGGCGGCGCCGGGCCCGAACACATGGTGCGCATGACCTGGTACGTGGTCGATCGCGTGGAGTACGGCGCCAGGCTCAAGGAACTGGGCGGCGCCTACCGCGAGGTCATGGGCAAGAACTTCCCGGCCATGACCTGTGTGGAGGTGGCAGCGCTGGTCGAGGACCGCGCCAAGGTAGAGATTGAAGTGACGGCGGTCGTGCCGGACTGAGTGTGAAGGCCTGTCGGGTGGCGATGCCTGCATCGCTGCCTGAGAGCCTAATCACGGCCACATAAGAATGAATGTGAGCCGGAAAGCAAAACGCCTGCTAGATGCAGGCGTTTTGCTGTGAGTCCGGAGACTCACGTGTTGGTTGCGCGGGCAAGATTTGAACTTACGACCTTTGGGTTATGAGCCCAACGAGCTACCAGGCTGCTCCACCGCGCGGTATGTGTGTATTGTAGCTTACTCTGCGTTGGCCGCGTCAGCTGTAGTGTCTTCCGACACATCAGGGCGGTCCACCAGTTCAACCAGGGCCATCGGTGCATTGTCGCCAACGCGGAAACCCATCTTCAGGATACGCGTGTAGCCGCCGGGACGAGCCTTGTAGCGCGGGCCGATTTCAGCGAACAGCTTGACGACCATGTCGCGATCGCGCAGACGGTCGAATGCCAGGCGCTTGTTGGCCAGCGTGGGTTCTTTGCCCAGGGTGATCATGGGTTCCACCACGCGGCGCAATTCCTTGGCCTTTGGCAGGGTGGTCTTGATGACTTCGTGCTGCAGCAGCGAGTTCATCATGTTGCGCAGCATGGCGAGGCGGTGCTCGCTGGTGCGGTTGAGTTTACGTAGTCCGTGTCCGTGGCGCATGGTGTGTTTCCTTTTTTAAAATCCGGGCAGCCGTATCAGGTACTGCCCGTGCGAGATCCCCGTTCAGGCGGGATCTTGTGGTTTCAATTAACGCTTGTCGAGGCCGGCGGGTGGCCAGCTCTCAAGGCGCATTCCGAGCGTGAGGCCGCGGGAGGCCAGCACTTCCTTGATTTCGTTGAGGGATTTGCGTCCCAGATTGGGGGTCTTGAGCAGCTCGTTTTCAGTGCGCTGGATCAGGTCGCCAATGTAGTAAATGTTTTCCGCTTTGAGGCAGTTCGCCGAACGAACGGTGAGTTCGAGCTCGTCGACAGGACGCAGCAGGATAGGGTCGAACTGCTGCGAGCTGCGCTGAACAGGCGCGTCAAACGCGGCCAGTTCGTTGCCTTCGAGCTGTGCGAACACGGCCAGTTGCTCAACCAGAATTTTTGCCGAGGCACGGACAGCATCTTCAGCCGTCACGGCGCCGTTGGTTTCGATTTCCAGCACGAGCTTGTCAAGGTCGGTGCGCTGCTCAACGCGGGCGCTTTCGACGATGTAGCTCACGCGCTTGACGGGCGAGAACGACGCGTCCAGCACGATGCGGCCGATGGATTTCGGCGACTCGTCGCCGTAGCGGCGCTGGTTGCCCGGCACATAGCCGCGGCCGTTTTCAACCTTGATCTGCATGTCGATCTTGCCGCCGTGCGACAGGTTCACGATCACGTGCTCAGGGTTGATGATTTCCACGTCATGCGGCGTCTGGATGTCGGCGGCGGTGACAGGGCCTTCGCCGTCCTTGCGCAGGCTCAGCGTGACTTCATCGCGGTTGTGGAGCTTGAACACCACACCCTTGAGGTTCAACAGGATGTTGACGACGTCTTCCTGCACACCGTCGATGGACGAGTACTCGTGCAGGACACCCGCGATGGTGACTTCGGTGGCGGCGTGGCCGACCATGGAAGACAACAGGACGCGGCGCAGCGCGTTGCCCAGCGTATGGCCGTAGCCACGCTCGAACGGCTCCAGAGTCACCTTGGCGCGGTTGGCGCCAAGCTGCTCAACATTGATGGTTTTTGGTTTCAACAAATTAGTCTGCATGCAGTCTTCCTCTCAATACCCTCGGTTCGTTACACCGATAAGGCCGGCGAAGCACACCCTGGCGATACGGTGCCCCGTATCGCAGGAACGAAAATTAGCGTGAGTACAACTCGACGATCAACGATTCGTTGACGTCGGCGGCAAACTCATCGCGGTCAGGAACCTTCTTGAAGGTGCCTTCGCCCTTGTCGGCGTTCACATCGACCCAGGCGGGCATGCCGACCTGTTTGGCGAGCTCGAGGGCTTCGGTGATGCGGGTCTGCTTCTTCGACTTGTCGCGCACGGCGATGATGTCGCCGGCCTTGACCATGTACGAAGGAATGTTGACCGAGCCGCCGTTGACCGTGATGGCCTTGTGCGACACGAGCTGGCGCGCTTCGGCGCGGGTCGAACCGAAGCCCATGCGGTACACCACGTTGTCCAGGCGGCATTCCAGGATGAACAACAGATTGGCGCCGGTATTGCCCTTGCGGCGGTCGGCTTCTTCGAAGTAGCGGCGGAATTGCTTTTCGAGCACGCCGTACATGCGCTTGACTTTTTGCTTCTCGCGCAATTGCAGGCCGAAGTCGGACGTACGGGTACCGGAGGTACGGCCGTGCTGACCTGGCTTGGAGTCGAATTTGGCCTTGTCGCTGATGGCGCGGCGTGCGCTCTTCAGGAACAGGTCGGTGCCTTCACGGCGGGAAAGTTTGGCCTTGGGGCCTAGGTAACGTGCCACTTGAGTGTCCTTTTGTCATCTGCTGCAATGAATTGCAGGAGCCGGAGGTCGTAACCTGCGGCGGTGGGCTTGGTGAAAATGCCTGGTATCTGGCGGATTGAAACAACCCGCCGGACAACCAGGCACGGGGGATTTAAATGCGGCGGCGCTTTTGCGGGCGGCAACCGTTGTGCGGAACCGGGGTCACGTCGGCAATGGAATTGATCCGGATGCCGAGTGCGCCCAACGCGCGAACAGACGATTCACGGCCTGGACCAGGACCCTTGATTTCAACGTCAAGGTTCTTGATGCCTTGCTCAATGGCGGCGCGGCCAGCCACTTCGGAAGCGACCTGCGCTGCGAAGGGGGTGGATTTGCGCGAGCCCTTGAAGCCCTGGCCACCGGAGGAAGCCCAGGACAAGGCGTTGCCCTGGCGATCCGTGATGGTGATGATCGTGTTGTTGAAAGAAGCGTGGACGTGGGCGATGCCATCGGCCACGTTCTTGCGAACTTTCTTGCGAACGCGCTGTGCGGCGTTATTGCTGGGTGATTTTGCCATGACGACCTCTCAATTATTTCTTCAAAGCTGCGGCGGCCTTGCGCGGGCCCTTGCGGGTACGGGCATTGGTCCGGGTGCGCTGACCGCGCATGGGCAGGCCACGACGGTGGCGGAAACCGCGGTAGCAGCCGATGTCCATCAGGCGCTTGATGTTCATCGTGGTTTCACGACGCAAGTCACCTTCGATGGTGAACAGGGCGATCTGCTCACGGATTTTTTCCAGGTCGCCATCGGTCAGGTCTTTGACCTTTTTGGCGTAAGCGATGTCACATGCTTCGCAAATTTTGCGAGCGCGTGTGCGACCGATGCCAAAGATAGCAGTCAAGCCGATTTCGGCGTGTTGCTGCGGCGGAATATTGATACCAGCGATACGAGCCATGTTCGTCCTCTAAAACTCTTGAAATCAGCCTTGACGCTGTTTGTGACGCGGATCCGTGCAAATCACACGGACAACGCCCTTGCGACGGATAACTTTGCAGTTACGGCAAATTTTCTTGACCGAAGCTGAAACTCTCATTTCTATTACTCCTAAACTTTCACTCTGTGCTTACTTGGCACGGAAAACAATTCGTGCGCGCGATAAATCGTAAGGCGTCAATTCAACCGTTACCTTGTCACCGGGAAGAATGCGGATGTAGTGCATACGCATTTTCCCCGAGATGTGCCCCAGTACAACGTGTCCATTTTCCAGCTTCACCCTGAAAGTTGCATTGGGAAGGTTTTCTACAACCTCACCTTGCATCTGGATAACATCGTCTTTAGACATATCCCATCAAATACCCAGTTAACCGCCCAGTGACGTCTTGAAGTTCGCCTTTTTAAGCAACGACTCATACTGTTGCGACATCATGTAGTTCTGTACCTGGGCCATGAAATCCATGGTCACCACGACAATAATCATCAACGACGTGCCGCCGAAATAGAAAGGCACGTTGTATTTCAAAATCAGAAACTCAGGCAACAGACACACGAATGTGATGTAAACCGCACCTGCCAGCGTCAAACGCACCAGGATTTTGTCAATGTAGCGGGCCGTCTGGTCCCCTGGACGAATGCCGGGGATGAAGGCGCCACTCTTCTTCAGGTTGTCCGCCGTTTCACGGCTGTTGAACACCAGGGCCGTGTAGAAGAAGCAGAAGAACACGATCGCGCTGGCATACAACATCACATAGATCGGCTGGCCGGGGGTCAGCGTGCTGGCGATGTCCTTGAGCCAGCGCATGCTGTCACCAGCACTGAACCAGCCCACAACCGTCGCCGGCAACAAGATGATCGACGAAGCGAAGATGGGAGGGATCACACCCGCCATGTTCAGCTTCAGCGGCAAGTGCGATGACTGCCCGCCGTAGACCTTGTTGCCCACCTGTCGCCGCGCATAATTCACTAGAATCTTGCGCTGGCCACGTTCCACAAACACCACGAAGTAGGTCACCAGCACGACCACCGCGACGATCAGGATCGCCACCACGATGCTCATGGCGCCGGTGCGCACCAGTTCCAGCAAACCACCCATCGCATTCGGCAGGCCCGCCGCGATACCGGCGAAAATCAGGATAGAAATCCCGTTGCCCAGGCCGCGCTCGGTGATCTGCTCACCCAGCCACATCAAAAACATCGTGCCGGCCGTGAGGCTGAACACCGCCGTCATGCGGAACCCGAAACCGGGCACCAGCACCAGGCCAGGCGAGCTTTCCAGCGCCACGGCAATGCCCATGGATTGGAACAGCGCCAGTGCCAACGTGCCGTAGCGCGTGTACTGGGTGATCTTGCGGCGGCCGCTTTCGCCCTCTTTTTTCATCTGCTCAAACGTCGGGACCACATAGGTCATCAACTGCATGATGATCGAGGCCGAGATGTACGGCATGATGCCCAGGGCAAATACCGTGAATCGCGACAGGGCGCCACCCGAGAACATATTGAACAGGTTCAATATGCCGCCTTGCTGACCCTTGAAAAGCTCTTTCAGCTGGCCGGGGTCAATCCCTGGCACCGGGATGTGCGCGCCAATGCGGTACACCACCAGGGCCAGCAGCAAAAACACAAGCCTGCTGCGCAGATCACCGTACTTGCCGGTTTTCGCGATTTGAGCCGAAGTGGTTGCCACTGATTTGATCCAGTCAGGTATTAAGCGACGGAGCCGCCGGCGGCTTCGATCACGGCCTTGGCAGCTGCCGTGGCGGAAATGCCGTTCAGCTTGACTGCCTTGGTCAGTTCACCGGTCTTGATGATCTTGACGTTCTTGGCGAGCTGGCCCACCAGGCCGGCCGTCTTCAGTGCCAGCAAGTCCACTTCGGCCAGGCCGAGCTGCTCCAGCGCGCCAAGGGTGACTTCGGCGTTGAACTTCAGCAGATGCGACTTGAAGCCGCGCTTGGGCAAGCGGCGCTGCATAGGCATTTGACCGCCTTCGAAGCCCACCTTGTGATAACCACCGGAGCGGGACTTCTGGCCTTTATGACCACGTCCTGCTGTTTTGCCCAGGCCAGAGCCGATGCCGCGACCGACGCGTCGTTTGGCATGTTTGGCGCCTTCGCTAGGCTTGATTCCGTTCAATTCCATGATGAGTCTCCGCTCAGACAATCTTGACCAGATAGCTGATCTTGTTGATCATGCCGCGCACTGCGGGCGTGTCCTGCAGTTCGCTGACGCTGTTGACGCCACGAAGGCCCAGACCGCGCACGGTGGCGCGATGCGATTCCTTGGTGCCAATCGGGCTGCGAACCAGCTGGACTTTTACTTTGGTTTCTTTGGTCATTTCAATGCCGCCTTAGCCGAAGATTTCTTCGACTGATTTACCACGCTTGGCCGCAATTTCAGAAGCGGTCGTGGAGTTGTTCAGTGCATCCATGGTGGCGCGCACCATGTTGTAGGGATTGCTCGAACCATGGCTCTTGGCCACGATGTCGGTAATGCCCATGACTTCGAAAACAGCGCGCATCGGGCCGCCGGCAATGATGCCGGTACCCTTGGGAGCCGGCGCCATCATGACGCTGGCTGCACCCCAGTGGCCGAAAACATTGTGGTGGATCGTGCCGTTCTTCAACGAGACCTTGGTCATGTTGCGGCGCGCTTCTTCCATGGCCTTCTGCACGGCTGCAGGCACTTCTTTCGACTTGCCCTTGCCCATGCCGACGCGGCCGTCACCGTCACCAACAACCGTGAGTGCGGCGAAACCGAGGATACGGCCGCCCTTCACGACTTTGGTCACGCGGTTGACCGCGATCATTTTTTCCTTCAGACCATCGTCTGGAGCGTCGTTGTTCGATTTTGCTTGAAACTTAGCCATACTTAATTCCAGTCTGCTTAGAACTGCAAACCAGCTTCGCGAGCCGCATCAGCCAGCGCTTTGACGCGGCCGTGGTACGCAAAACCGGCGCGATCAAACGCCACTTTTTCAACACCTGCCGCTTTTGCCTTTTCGGCAATGCGCTTGCCAATGGCTTGCGCAGCAGCAACGTTTCCGCCTTTACCCGAAGCGCCGATGTCCTTGCGAACTTCGACTTCCGCTGTGGAAGCGGCAGCCAGCACCTTGGTGCCGTCGCCGGAGATAACGGTGGCGTAGATATGCAGATTGGTGCGGTTGACGGTCAGACGGGCAACACCTTGCGTGGCAATGCGGATGCGGGTCTGGCGTGAACGACGAAGGCGCTGCTCTTTTTTGGTCAACATGATGCAGCTCCTTATTTCTTCTTGGTTTCTTTGATCGTGATTTTTTCATCCGAATAACGGATGCCCTTGCCCTTGTAAGGCTCGGGAGGACGAACGGCACGCACTTCGGCGGCGATCTGTCCCACACGCTGGCGATCAGAACCCTTGATGATGACTTCGGTCGGCGTAGGCGTTTCCACCTTGATACCGGCTGGCATGTCCATCACCACCGGGTGGGAGTAACCCACCGTCAGGTTCAGCTTGGCGCCTTGGGCCTGGGCCTTGTAACCCACGCCGATCAGGCTGAGCTTTTTCTCAAAGCCCTTGGTCACGCCGGTCACCATGTTGTTCACGAGCTGGCGCATCGTGCCGCTCATGGCGTTGGCCTCACGCGAATCGTTGGCCGGTGCAAAGGTCAGCTTGCCGGCATCATTCTTGATGGTGACAAGCGCGTTTTGCGTCAGCGCCAGGGTGCCAAGGGTTCCCTTGACATTGATCTGGTCTTCTTTGATGGCCACGTCCACGCCCTGGGGCACGGTCACTGGCATTTTTCCTACACGAGACATTTCAGTTTCTCCTCAATGCCGCCGTTAGGCCACGTAGCAAAGCACTTCACCACCGATACCGGTAGCGCGGGCTTTACGATCAGTCATGACGCCTTGCGGGGTCGTGACAATTGCCACGCCAAGGCCGTTCATGACCTGGGGGATGGCGCCATGGCCTTTGTAGACACGGAGGCCGGGGCGGCTGACGCGCTCGATGCGCTCAATCACGGGGCGGCCTGCGTAATACTTCAGGGCGATTTCCAGCTGGGACTTGCCTTCGTCGGTCTTGACGGAGAAGCCATCGATGTAGCCCTCATCCTTCAGCACCTGCGCGATGGCAACTTTGACTTTCGACGACGGCACCAGCACAACGGCTTTTTCAACCATTTGTGCATTGCGGATGCGGGTCAACATGTCGGCGATAGGATCACTCATGCTCATTTTGTGGTTCTCCTATGCTTACCAGCTTGCCTTGGTGATACCAGGGATATCACCAGCAAAAGCCAACTCGCGGATCTTGGCGCGAGCCAGGCCGAATTGACGGAACGTACCGCGCGGGCGACCCGTGATCGCGCAGCGGTTGCGCTGGCGGGTGGGGTTGGCGTTGCGGGGCAACTTTTGCAGCTCAAGGCGAGCCAGAGCGCGTTCGTCGTCCGAGCGCTTGGCGTCGTTGGACGTCGCCTTGAGTTCAGCGTATTTTTTGGCGAACTTGGCGGCGAGTTTCTCGCGCTTCAGTTCACGTTGCAGTAAAGCTTGTTTTGCCATGTCCCGCCTCAGTTCTTGAACGGAAAACGGAAAGCGGTGAGAAGTGCCTTGCACTCTTCATCGGTCTTTGCCGTGGTGGTGATGCTGATATTGAGACCGCGCAGGGCGTCAACCTTGTCGTACTCGATCTCAGGGAAAATGATCTGCTCTTTCACGCCGATGTTGTAGTTTCCGCGGCCGTCGAAGGCCCGGCCGGAAATACCGCGGAAGTCGCGCACGCGGGGCAGGGCCACGGTGACGAAACGATCGAGGAACTCATACATCTTCACGCCGCGCAGGGTCACCATGCAGCCGATGGGCAGGTCTTCGCGGATCTTGAAACCGGCGATAGCCTTCTTGGCCTTGGTGACGACGGGCTTCTGGCCGGCGATCTTGGTCATGTCGCCGACGGCGTTGTCCATGACCTTCTTGTCGGCGACAGCCTCGCTCACACCCATGTTGAGCGTGATCTTGGTGATGCGGGGAACCTGCATCGGCGACTTGTAGCCGAATTTTTCAATCAGGCCGGGGGCGATTTTTTCGCGGTACTGGGCTTGCAGGCGGGCCTGCGCAGCGGCTTGTTGTACGGGTGCGGTCTTTGCCATGTTATGCAGCCTTGATTTCTTCGCCGCTGGACTTGAAGACGCGCACTTTTTTGCCGTCTGCCAGGAGCTTGATGCCAACGCGATCCGCCTTGCCGGTTGCGGCATTGAAGATTGCCACGTTCGACTGGTGAATCGGCATGCTTTTTTCGACGATGCCGCCGGTGGTACCCTTGAGGGGGTTGGGCTTGGTGTGTTTTTTCACCAGGTTGACCCCATCCACGAGCACGTAGCTGTCGTCTTTGCGCAGCGAAATCTTGCCGCGCTTGCCTTTGTCGCGACCGGCGATCACGATGATCTCGTCGCCTTTACGGATTTTGTTCATGGCGAGTCCTTACAGAACTTCAGGAGCCAGGGACACGATCTTCATGAACTTTTCAGTGCGCAGTTCGCGCGTGACGGGTCCGAAGATGCGGGTGCCGATAGGCTCCAGCTTGGCGTTAAGCAACACTGCTGCGTTGCCGTCGAATTTGACGAGGGAGCCGTCACCGCGGCGGATGCCCTTGGCGGTGCGAACGACCACAGCGCTGTAAACCTCGCCTTTTTTGACGCGGCCACGCGGAGCGGCTTCTTTGATGCTCACCTTGATGACGTCACCAACGCTGGCGTACCGGCGCTTGGAGCCGCCCAGAACCTTGATGCACATCACGGACTTGGCACCCGTGTTGTCAGCAACATCGAGCTTGGATTGCGTTTGAATCATTTAAATGTGTTCCCAACTTGCACCGGAAGACAACCCCTTGGGATCACCAGCCAATCAGTCTTGGGCCTGTCGTCCACACCGCAAACCACTTGCGATGCTTCCTTTAGGCAGAATTCTTCGCCTTTTAGAGCGAAGCCCACGATTATCACTAAATCGCCAGGCACTGTCAACCGGCTGTTGTGAAAATATCCTCGCGCCAGCCGGCAAGCGGCTCTGGCAGTTCAAAAAGCCGCGGAATCGACTTGATGTCGCGCCCAAAAAGGCAGGCGATATCAAATCAAAAGCCAATACAGGATTTGACATGGCGCTATTAAAAACAGAGCAAACCGGCGACAGGTCCGCTTTTCAATCGAACTCGCCGGCGGCGCGGAAAAATCAGGCGGGCAGGCTCAGGTACTGACCACAAAGTGCCAAAAATGCGTCCAGCTGCGGATCCACCGCGTTTTCCTGCAGCAGCAAGGCCGCCACTTCCGGCGCAAGGGTCCTGGCCAGGGCGGCATCCAGGAACAGCAGGCGCGAACGCCGCGCCAGCACGTCTTCAACGGTGCGCGCATATTCATGGCGGGCGGCGAAACGCACCATGGCTTCGGTCAGGCCGCCGCCGAGTTCACGGCCAGCGCCCGGCAGGCTTTCCAGGGAGGGAGCCTCGCTGCCATATAGATGAGGGCCAGGCGCTTCGCTGATCGTATGGCCCGAGTTGTGAGCGCCAACTAACTTTAAATGGGAAGTGGCGCCGCCAGCACGGGACGGCAACAAGGCCGCCTTGAAGCAGTTGTCCAGGACGTCCTCGGCCATGGCCCGGTAGGTCGTCCATTTCCCGCCGGTGACCGTCACCAGCCCGCTTTTGCTGACCAGCACCGTGTGTTCGCGCGACAGCGCCTGGGTGCTGCCGGCGTCGTCGTCGGGCGGCTTGACCAGCGGCCGCAACCCCACCCAGATGCTTTTGATGTCCGCCGGGCCCGGGGCGCGGCTCAGGTATCGGGCCGATTCGCGCAGGATGAAATCGACCTCCTCCCGGAAAGGCAGCGGTTCGCGCGCCAGGTCGTGGCGCGGCGTGTCGGTGGTGCCCAGGATGGTTTTTCCGAGCCAGGGCACGGCGAACAGCACCCGGCCGTCGGCCGTCTTGGGCACAAGCATGGCGTGGTCGGTGGGCAAAAACGAGCGGTCGACCACGATGTGCACGCCCTGGCTGGGCGCCACCATGGGTTTGGCGTCGCGGCCTATGGCCTGGCCGTCCAGCAGGCGCAGCTGGTCCACCCAGACGCCGGCGGCGTTCACCACGCAGTTCGCGCGGATTTCAAAGGCACGGCCTGTTTCCTGGTCGCGGGCGTGCAGGCCGGCCAGCTTGCCGTCCTCATGGATCAGGCCGGTGGCCGCGCAGTAATTGACCAGCAGCGCGCCCTGGCGGGCCGCCGTGCGGGCCAGCGCCATGGCCAGCCGCGCGTCGTCAAACTGGCCGTCCCAGTACTTGACGCCGCCCTTGAGGTCTTGCGGCTGCACCGTCGGCAGGTAAGCGAGGGTTTCCTGCCGGTTGAGGAATTCCGTGGCGCCCAGGCCCGCCTTGCCGGCCAGCGCGTCGTACATCTTGAGCCCGATGCCGTAGAACGGCGCCTCCCAGAATTTGTAGGAAGGCATCACAAAAGGCAGCGGTTGCGCCAGGTGCGGCGCATTGGCCAGCAGCGTGGTGCGCTCGTGCAAGGCCTCGCGCACCAGTGAAATATTGCCCTGCGCGAGGTAGCGCACGCCGCCGTGCACCAGCTTGGTGGCGCGCGAGGAGGTGCCCTTGGCGAAGTCGTGCGATTCCACCAGCACGACGGAAAACCCGCGCGCGGCGGCGTCCAGCGCCACGCCGAGTCCGGTGGCGCCGCCGCCGATGATGGCAACGTCGTACTGGCGAGGCTCGGCCAGCCTGGCCATCAAATCCTGGCGCCGCGTCGCCGCCGGCGCGGATTCAGCCGTCATGGGCTTTGATTCCCGTTCCATACAAACCCATTTTTTTAAAGTGCGCAGAGCTTACCCCAGCGCTATGGCCACAGCCTTCATCGGCCGCCGTCAGTTTCAGCAAAAAACGGGCCGCGCGGCCTGCGGGAGCTCAGCGCACCTTGCCGTCTTTCCAGGCCTGCAGCAGCTTGTCGTAGTTGATGGTCTCGCCCTTGGGCTTTTCATTGGCCAGCTTGGCCCAGGGCGCCGCCTTGTCACTCAGCCACTTGGCGGGGTCTCCCTTGGGGTTGAGCTTGGGCGGGCACTTGGCCATGCCGGCACGCTCCAGGCGGCCCATCACCTGGTCCATCTCGTCGGCCAGTGTGTCCATGGAGGCCTGCGGTGTCTTCTCACCCGTCACGGCCTGCGCCACGTTCTTCCACCAGAGCTGGGCCAGCTTGGGGTAGTCGGGCACGTTGGTGCCGGTGGGCGACCAGGCCACGCGGGCGGGGCTGCGGTAAAACTCCACCAGGCCGCCCAGCTTGGGCGCCATGTCGGTCATGGCCTTGGACTGGATGTCCGACTCGCGAATCGGCGTGAGGCCGACGATGGTCTTCTTCAGCGAGGTGGTCTTGGCGGTGATGAACTGCGCGTACAGCCAGGCGGCGGCCGTCTTGTTCTCGTCATGCGCGGCAAAGAAGGTCCATGAGCCGACGTCCTGGTAGCCGTTTTGCATGCCCTGCTTCCAATAGGGGCCGTTGGGCCCGGGCGCCATGCGCCACTTCGGCGTGCCGTCGGCGTTCACCACGGGCAGGCCCTTCTTGGTCATGTCGGCGGTGAAGGCCGTGTACCAGAAGATCTGCTGGGCGATCTGGCCCTGGGCAGGCACCGGGCCGGCCTCGCCGAAGGTCATGCCGGTGGCCTCTTTGGGCGCGTACTTTTTCATCCAGTCCACGTACTTGGTCAGCGCGTAGACGGCGGCCGGCGAGTTGGTCGCGCCGCCGCGCGATACCGAAGCCCCCACCGGCGTGCACTTGTCGGCCGCCACGCGGATGCCCCATTCGTCGATGGGCAGGCCGTTGGGCGTGCCGATGTCGGCGGTGCCGGCCATGGACAGCCAGGCGTCGGTAAAGCGCCAGCCCAGGGACGGGTCCTTTTTGCCGTAGTCCATGTGGCCGTAGATGGGCTTGCCGTCTATGGTCTTCACGTCGTTGGTGAAGAACTCGGCGATGTCCTCATAGGCGCTCCAGTTCAGCGGCACGCCCAGGTCGTAGCCGTACTTGGCCTTGAACTTGTCCTGCAGGTCCTTGCGCGCGAACAGGTCGGCGCGAAACCAGTAGAGGTTGGCGAACTGCTGGTCGGGCAGCTGGTAGAGCTTGCCGTCGGGCGCGGTGGTGAACTTGGTGCCGATGAAGTCCTTCAGGTCCAGGCCGGGGTTGGTGTACTCCTTGCCCTTGCCCGCCATGTAGTCGGTCAGGTTCAGCACCTTGCCGTAGCGGTAATGGGTGCCTATCAGGTCGGAGTCGGAAATCCAGCCGTCGTAAATCGACTTGCCCGACTGCATGGAGGTCTGCAGCTTCTCGACCACGTCGCCCTCCTGGATCAGGTCGTGCTTGACCTTGATGCCGGTGATCTCCTCGAAGGCCTTGGCCAGCGTCTTCGATTCGTACTCGTGGGTGGTGATGGTCTCGGACACCACCGAGATTTCCTTCACGCCCTTGGCCTGCAGCTTTTTGGCGGTGTCGATGAACCACTTCATCTCCGCCTGCTGCTTGTCCTTGGACAGCGTGGAGGGCTGGAATTCACTGTCAATCCACTTCTTCGCCTCGGCTTCGCCGGCCCAACCGGGGCTGGCCACGGCATATGCAGCCGCCATCGCCAATACCGAATAACGCACTTTCATGACTTGTCTCCTCATTGGTTCACTCCCCGTGGTGGAAGGTGGTTCGGCTCCGGGGAATATGAGCCGGGTTCCTTTTTTTCCGCTTCTTCTTTTTTGCTTGCTAACCCTTGCGCATGATCACGGCCAGCAACACCATGGACAGCACAAAACTGATCCAGATCGACGGGTCGGCCTCCAGCCCCAGCCAGCCGGCCAGCTTGCCGCTGATACCGACAAAAATCAGGTTCACATAGGCCGCACTGAGCAGGCCTATGAACAGCCGGTCGCCGCGCGTGGTTTCCAGCGGCAAAAAGCCGCGCCGCAGCGTCGTCGGCGACTTGAGCTCCCATACCGTCATGCCCGCCAGCATCAGCACGATGCAGCAGAAAAAAACCGCCACCGGCGTTGTCCAGGCCATCCACTCAAACATTTGTCATCTCCTTCTAGACCCTGCCCATCGCGAAACCCTTCGCGATGTAGTTGCGCACGAACCAGATCACGATGGCGCCCGGGACTATGGTCAGCACGCCGGCCGCGGCCAGCGTGGCCCAGTCCA
This sequence comes from Polaromonas sp. YR568, assembly GCF_943369675.1. Classification (GTDB taxonomy): domain Bacteria; phylum Pseudomonadota; class Gammaproteobacteria; order Burkholderiales; family Burkholderiaceae_C; genus Polaromonas. Next base: position 82,108 of record NZ_CALROB020000020.1, read on the forward strand.
TGCCCGAGGCCGACACGGTGCGCGTCATGGTCGCAACGATGGGCTTGGCATTGACGCTGGTCAGCGTGCGCGCCAGCAGCAGTTCCACCCAGCTGAACATGAAGCAGAAAAACGCCGCCACGCCGACACCGGCCTTGATGAGCGGCAGGAAGATGCGCACAAAAAATCGCGGGAAAGAGTAGCCGTCGATGTAGGCGGTCTCGTCGATCTCGCGCGGGATGCCGCTCATGAAGCCTTCGAGGATCCACACCGCCAGCGGCACGTTGAACAGCAGGTGGGCCAGCGCCACCGCGATGTGCGTATCCATCAGCCCCACCGTGGTGTAGAGCTGGAAGAAGGGCAGCAAAAACACCGCCGGCGGCGTCATGCGATTCGTCAGCAGCCAGAAGAACACATGCTTGTCGCCCAGGAAGCTGTAGCGCGAGAACGCATAGGCGGCCGGCAAGGCCACGGTGATGGAGATCACCGTATTGATGGCCACGTAGATCAGGCTGTTGATGTAACCCGAATACCAGGACGGGTCGGTGAAGATGGTCTTGTAGTTGTCCCAGGTGAAATGCTGGGGGAAAAACGAGAAGCTCGACAGGATTTCGGCATTCGTCTTGAAGCTCATGTTGACCATCCAGTAGATGGGCAGGAGCGCGAACACGATGTAGGCAATCAGGAACAGCGTGCGCGCCTGTAATTTCGGCTGGTTCATTCCACGCCCTCCTTCTGTTGCGTGCCGACGCGCTGCATCCAGTTGTAGAGGATGAAGCACAGCAAGAGGATGATCAAAAAGTAAATCAGCGAGAAGGCCGCCGCCGGGCCCAGGTCGAACTGGCCGACGGCTTTTTGCGTGAGGTATTGCGAGAGGAAGGTCGTCGCATTGCCCGGCCCGCCGCCCGTGAGCACAAAGGGTTCGGTGTAGATCATGAAACTGTCCATGAAGCGCAAGAGCACGGCGATCATGAGCACGCCGCGCATCTTGGGCAGCTGGATGTAGCGGAACACCGCGAACTTGCTGGCGCCGTCTATGCGCGCGGCCTGGTAGTAGGCGTCCGGGATGGAGCGCAGGCCGGCGTAGCAGAGCAGCGCCACCAGCGGCGTCCAGTGCCAGACGTCCATCATCAGCACCGTGACCCAGGCATGCGTGGCGTTGCCGGTGTAGCTGTAGTCAAAACCCATCTTCTGCAGCATGGCGCCCAGCAAGCCGATGTCGGCGCGGCCGTAAATCTGCCAGATGGTGCCCACGACGTTCCAGGGGATCAGCAGCGACAGCGCGACCAGCACCAGCACCAGCGATGCCTTCCAGCCCTGCGCCGGCATGGAGAGCGCCAGCGCGATCCCCAGCGGGATCTCGACCGCGAGCACCGCCAGCGAGAAGGTGAGCTGCCGCCACAGCGCCGCATGCAACTCCTCGTCGCGCATCACGGAGGCAAACCACTCGGTGCCGACAAACACGCGGCGCTCGGGCGAGATGATGTCCTGCACCGAGTAGTTGACCACCGTCATGAGCGGCAGGATGGCGGAAAAAGCCACGCAGATGATGACGGGCAGCACCAGCAGCCAGGCCTTTTGATTCACCGGTTTTGTCGTCGTGCTCATGCGTCCACCAGTTCATCGTTGATATACAGGCAGGTGTGCGGCCCCATGACCTGCAGCCAGACTTCCTCGCCGACCTTGGGCGCGCGCGCCGCCGGGTTCAGCCGGGCTTTCAGGGTGTGCTCACCGATCCGGGCCGTCAGCATCCAGTGCGTGCCGATGTCCTGCACCAGCGTGACGGTGCAGGGCAGCGCCGCCGGGTCGCCGGGCGCGGTCTTCACCACGTATTCGGGGCGCACGCCCAGTTTGAGTTCACCGTCGGGCATGGCGCGTTCGGGCGGCAGCGCCAGCGGCCGGTCCGCGACGCGCAGCGCGCCGCCCGTCACCGTGGCCGGTAAAAAATTCATGCCGGGCGAGCCGATGAAGTGGCCCACAAAGGTGTGGCGGGGCCGCTCGAACAGCGCGTCGGCCGAGCCTGTCTGCACCGCGCGGCCGCGCGTCATCACCACCACCTCTTCGGCAAAGGTCAGCGCCTCCACCTGGTCGTGCGTGACGTAAATCAGCGTGAGCTTGAGTTCGTGGTGGATCTGCTTGAGCTTGCGCCGCAGCTGCCATTTGAGGTGGGGGTCGATGACCGTGAGGGGTTCGTCGAACAGCACGGCCGACACGTCGGGCCGCACCAGGCCGCGGCCCAGCGAGATTTTCTGCTTGGCGTCCGCCGCCAGCCCGGCCGCGCGGTGGTTGAGCTGGCCGCTCATGTCCAGCATCTCGGCGATTTCGCCCACGCGTTTTTTGATCTGGTCTTCCGGCACCTTGCGGTTGCGCAGCGGGAAGGCCAGGTTTTCGGCCACCGTCATGGTGTCGTAGATCACCGGGAACTGGAAGACCTGCGCAATGTTGCGCTGCTGCGGTGTGGCGTGCGTCACGTCCACGCCGTCGAATTTGACCGTACCCTGGGACGGCACCAGCAGGCCGGACATGATGTTGAGCATGGTGGTCTTGCCGCAGCCCGAGGGGCCCAGCAGCGCGTAGGCGCCGCCGTCGCGAAAGCTCATCGTCAGCGGCAGCAGCGCGTAGTCGCTGTCTTCGCGCGGGTGGGGCCGGTAGGCATGGGCCAGGTCCAGGTCAATGCGCGCCATAAGCCCTCCTTGGCGCCAGCAGCAGCGCGCCTTCCGCATCAAACACATAGACCTGCGCCGGATCGAGGTACAGGGTAACGGGCGCGCCCAGTTCGAAGTAGTGCACGCCGGTGAGCTGGGCCACCAGTTCGCCCACGGACGTCGCCACGTGGACAAAGGTGTCGGAGCCCGAAATTTCGGCCAGCTCGACCTTGCCCGGTAACGCCACGTCGCCATCCCGCGCCGCGATGCGCAAGGCGCTGCCGCGCACCCCCGCCGTGAAGGAGGCCAGGCGCTGGGCCGACGCTTCGGGCAGTTGCAGCGCCAGCGCCGGGCCGCCCGCCAGCTGCAGGCCCTGCGCGGCGGGCAGCGCGGCCATCAGGTTCATGGGCGGGTCGCTGAAGGCCCGCGCCACGCGCAGGGACTGCGGCGTGTGGAAGACCTCGGCCGTCGGGCCGTATTGCAGCAGTTCGCCGCCATCCATCACGGCGGTGTAGCCGCCCAGCAGCAGGGCTTCACCCGGCTCTGTTGTGGCGTATATCACCGTGGAGTCGCCGGCGGCGAAGAGCTGGGTCAGCTCTTCGCGCAGTTCCTCGCGCAGCTTGTAGTCAAGGTTGACCAGCGGTTCATCGAGCAGCATCAGCGGCGCGCCCTTGGCCAGCGCGCGCGCCAGGGCCACGCGCTGCTGCTGCCCGCCGGAAAGCTCGGCCGGGTAGCGGTCCAGGAAGCTGTCGATGTGCAGGCGCGCGGCCAGGCTGCGCACCTTTTGGTGGATGTCTTTTTCGCCGCGCAGCTTGAGCGGCGAGCCGATGTTGTCGGCTACGCGCAGCGAGGGGTAGTTGATGAACTGCTGGTAGACCATGGCGACGTTGCGCTCGCGCACCGGCGTGCCGGTCACATCGGCGCCGTTGACCAGCACCTTGCCCTGCGTGGGGACGTCCAGCCCCGCCATGATGCGCATCAGGCTGGTCTTGCCGGCCTGCGTGGCACCCAGCAGCACCGTGACTTCCCCGCTGCGCGGCGCGAGGGTCATGCCGTACAGCCACTGCTCGGCGCCGACTTTTTTGCTGATGTTGTCCAGGGCCAGCTGCATCACGCCGCTCCCCTGCCCTGGATGGGCTGGAACAAGGGATTTCGCGGCTCGGCCAGGGCGGCGGCGGGCAAGAGATTGAAGTCAATGCGCAAGAAAAACTCCCCTCGAAACGTGTGAACAAAACCTTGTTGAAGTTCGGTTTTTTTCTATTTTTCTTCTTTCATGATTGTTTGATCTACTTGTTTTCCCTTATCTGTTTCCTTTTGTTTCGATATAAAGTTTCTTCGAGGCCTATCCTTAAGTCCTTCTAATTGCCTGCCTTCCCAGACCTGGACCCGCGTGAACTCCAACCCCCGGCAAATCAAGCTTCTTGACGTGGTGCGCACCCATGGGTCGGCCTCGGTTGAGCAGCTTGCCGACAAGCTCAACGTCACCCTGCAGACCGTCAGGCGGGATGTGCAGCGGCTGTCCGAAGCCGGGCTGCTGACACGCTTTCACGGCGGCGTGCGGGTGCCGAACTCCACCATTGAAAACATCGCGCACCGCCAGCGTGAAAGCCTCAACGCCGAGGGCAAGGCGCGCATCGCGCGGGCCGTGGCCAGGCGCATCCCCAATGACTGCTCGCTGATCCTCAACATCGGCACCACCACCGAAGCCATCGCCAAGGCCTTGCTGAACCACAAGGGGCTGCGCGTCATCACCAACAATCTCAATGTGGCGGCCGTGCTCTGCGGCAACACGGATTGCGAAGTCATCGTGGCCGGCGGCGTGGTGCGCGCGCGGGACCGCGGCATCGTGGGCGAGGCGGCGGTCGACTTCATCCGCCAGTTCCGCGTCGACATCGCCGTCATCGGCATCTCGGGCATAGAGCCCGACGGCTCGCTGCGCGACTTCGACTACCGCGAGGTCAAGGTTGCACAAACCATCATCGGCCACGCCCGCGAAGTCTGGCTGGCCGCCGACAGCAGCAAATTCAACCGCCCGGCCATGGTGGAGCTGGCCACGCTCTCGCAAATCGACCGCCTGTTCACCGACATGCCGCCGCCCGATCCCTTCCTGGCCCTGCTGGAGGAAGCCGACGTGAGCTGCGAGGTGGCGCACTCCTGAACATAGTGGCGGCCAGGTTTTCATACACTCCAGCGCATGACCTACCTTCTTGCCCTTGACCAGGGAACCTCCAGTTCCCGCAGCATCGTGTTCGACGAACACGGCCACATCGTGGCCCTGGCCCAGCAGGAGCTGCCGCAGCTCTACCCCCGGCCCGGCTGGGTCGAGCACGACCTGATGGAAATCTGGCGCACCCAGCTGGCCACGGCGCGCGAGGTGCTGGCCAAAGCGAACATCAAGGCCGGCGACATACGCGCGCTGGGCATCACCAATCAGCGCGAGACCACGGCCGTCTGGAACCGCAAGACCGGCCAGCCCATCCACCACGCCATCGTCTGGCAGGACAGGCGCGCCGAAGCCACCTGCGCCGCCTTGCGCGAGCAGGGCAAGGAAAGCCTGATCCGGTCCAAAACCGGGCTGCTGGTCGACGCCTATTTTTCAGGCACCAAACTCAAGTGGCTGCTCGACAACGTGCCCGGCGCGCGCGCACAGGCCGAGCGCGGCGAACTGGCCTTCGGCACCATCGACAGCTGGCTGATGTGGCAGCTCACGGGCGGCGCGCTGCACGCCACCGACGTCAGCAACGCTTCGCGCACCATGCTGTTCAATGTGCACACCAACCAGTGGGACGATGAACTGCTGGCGCTGCTGGGCATCCCGGCCTCGTTGATGCCCAAGGTCTTGCCCTCCAGCGCACATTACGGCGAAGTACGGCCCGACCTGCTGGGCCAGGCGATCGCCATAGGCGGCGTCGCCGGCGACCAGCAAAGCGCCCTCTTCGGCCAGGCCTGCTTCAAGGCCGGCATGGCGAAAAACACCTATGGCACCGGCTGTTTCATGCTGATGCACACCGGCGGGCAGTTCCAGACCTCGCACAACGGCTTGCTGACCACCAGCGCCGCACAGATTTCGGCGCAAACCCAGTTCGCCATCGAGGGCAGCGTGTTTGTCGGCGGCGCCGTGGTGCAGTGGCTGCGCGACGGCCTGCACGCCATCAAGGGCAGCGCAGAAGTGCAAGGACTGGCCGAAAGCGTTCCCGACTCGGGCGGCGTGATGATGGTGCCGGCCTTCACCGGCCTGGGCGCGCCCTACTGGAAACCCGACGCGCGCGGCACCATCACCGGCCTCACGCGCGGCACCACCGTCGCCCATATCGCGCGCGCCGCGCTCGAAAGCATCGCCTACCAGAGCGCCGCCTTGCTGCAGGCCATGAGCCGCGACGCGGTCGGCGCCGGCGCGGCTCCCGTGGCCGAGTTGCGCGTGGACGGCGGCGCCTGCGTCAACGATTTGCTGATGCAGTTCCAGGCCGACCTGCTGGGTATCCCGGTGATACGCCCGGCGGTGATCGAAACCACCGCGCTGGGCGCCGCCTACCTGGCGGGGCTGTCCAGCGGCGTCTACGGCAGCATCGACGAACTGTCGGGCATGTGGCGGGCCGAGCGCAAGTTTTTGCCGACGCTGGGCGCGGACCGGGCTGCCGAACTGATGGCTCGCTGGGAGCAGGCAGTGCGGCAGGCCGTGGCGCAGTAAACGCGACCGCTGTCACATTTCCCGCAGGCGCGGCCGCTAGACTGGCCGCATGAATACGCATCCCGCTCCCCTCTCCAGGCGCAGCCTCGTTCTCGGAGCCGGCGCGGCCGTCGTGCTGGGCCTGGCCGGTTGCGCGGTACCGCTGCCGATGGCCGCGCCAGCCCAGCCGCCGCGCGCTCGCCTGCGCCTGATCGGTGAATCGCGCTTTGCGCACCGCCTGCAGTTTCAGGGCAGCACGGTCGGCGGCCTGTCGGGCATGGATTACGACCCTGCCGCCGACCTGTACTACCTGGTCAGCGACGACGGCGCGAACTCCAGCACCAGCCCCGCGCGCTTTTACACCGCGCGCATGGCGCTGGGCGCGGACGGCCTGGGCGAGCCCGAATTGCTGGGCGTCTCCACACTGCGGCAGGCCGACGGCAAGCCCTATCCCTCTGCGCTGCAGGGCGGCCCCGTGCCCGACCCGGAAGCCATTCGCTGGCGCGCGGCCAGCAACACCCTGCTCTGGACCAGCGAAGGCCACGCGCTCACGGGCGCCGCGCCGTGGCTGCGCGAAGCACGCCCCGACGGCAGCTTTGTGCGTGAGTTCGCGCTGCCGGCGATGTTCAACTTCCAGGCCGGCGCGGGGCCGCGCGGCAACCTCACGCTGGAAGGCCTGGCGCTGGCGCCCGACGGCCAGACCGCCTGGATCGCCATGGAAAACGCCTTGCTGCAGGACGGCCCCATGCCCACGGTAGGGGCACCGGGTGGGCCCTGCCGATTCACGCAAATCGACATCAACAGCGGCAAAGCCCTGCGGCAGATCGCCTATGTGCCCGACGCGATCCCGCGCGCGCCCGTGCCGCCCACCGCCTTCGCCGACAACGGCGTGTCGGAAATCCTGATGCTGGACGCCGAACGCATGCTGGTGCTGGAGCGCGCCTATATGGCCGGCTGGGGCACCGAGGCGGGCAATTCGCTGCGCCTGTACTTGGTCGACACGGGCCAGGCTTCCGACACGCTCGCGCTTCCCGTCCTCCAGCCGGGCGCGTACCGCGCGGCCGCCAAAACCCTGCTGGCCGATTTTTCGGCCTTTACCGGCGCGGGCACCGGCCCACGGCTTAAACGGCTGGACAATACCGAAGGCATGAGCTGGGGCCCGGTGCTTCCCAATGGGCGCCGCAGCCTCATGTTCATCAGCGACGACAATTTCAGCGCGCGGCAAACCAGCCAGTGGCTGGCCTTTGAATTTTTGGACTGACAACGCATGACTCCCTCTTCCACCACCTCTACCACCAGCATCGAACACATCGCCTTCGTGGGCGGCGGCAACATGGCCAGCGCCATCCTGGGCGGCCTGCTCAAGCAGGGGTTGCCGGCCAGCCAGATCCAGGTGGTCGAGCCCTTGGCCGAACAGCGCGCCAAACTCACCCAGCAATTCGGCGTGCAGGTGCATGAAGGCCCGGGCGCCTGGCTGGCCGCCGCGAGCCTGGTGGTGTGGGCGGTCAAGCCGCAGGTCTTCAAGGATGCGGCGCTGCAAACGCGCTTTCACACCAAAAACGCCCTGCACCTGAGCGTGGCCGCCGGCGTGCGTTCCAGCAGCATCGCGCGCTGGCTGGGCACCGAGCGCGTCGTGCGCGCCATGCCCAACACACCGGCGCTGGTCGGCAAGGGCATGACGGCCCTGTTCGCGCGCGAAGCCGCCACCGATGCCGACAAAGTGGCGATTGAAAAAGTCCTCAAACCCACGGGCGACTTCCTGTGGCTGGCCGAAGAAGCCCAGCTCGACGCGGTGACCGCGCTGTCCGGCTCGGGCCCGGCCTATGTGTTCTATTTCATCGAGGCCATGATCGAGGCCGGCACCGACATGGGCCTGCCCCTGGCGCAGGCGCGCCAGCTCGCAATCGGCACCTTTGTGGGCGCCTCGGCCCTGGCGCAGGCCTCGGACGAGCCGCCGCAGGAGCTGCGCGCGCGGGTCACCTCCAAAGGCGGCACCACTTACGCTGCGCTGACATCCATGGAACAGGACCGCGTCAAGATGCAGTTCATGCGCGCCATCCACGCCGCCCGCCAGCGCGCCGCGGAACTGGGCGATGAGTTCGGCGGCGCGTGATCAACCTTGCAGCCTCAAGGGCGGCGTCAACCGCCCGGCGAGGGCAAACGTTGAACATGGGCGTACGTGCAGCTTGTCTTGATCCACCCTCTCGTGGGAAACCCCGGCAGCATCCGCGTTACAACTTTCTCTAACATCCGGAGCCTCACATGAACAAACTTCTGTCCACCCTCATCAGCGCAGCCGTCCTCGCCATGCCCCTGGCCGTGATTTCCACGTCCGCATCGGCCCAGGCGCCTGCCGCCGCACCCGCGGCAGCTCCCGCCGCCGCGCCAGCCGCCGCACCTGCGCAAAAAGCAGCCACCGCCACCAAGGCAAAAGCCAAGAAAGCCAAGCGCAAAGTCAAAGCCAAGGCCAAAAAAGCCGCAGCCTGATCAGCCTTCGCTGACACAAAAAAGCCCGCTTCAAGCGGGCTTTTTCATGGGCGACTTCCGGGCGGTATTTGCCGGGTCAACGCCCCAGGTAAGACAGCGCAATGCCCGCGAACAGCGTAAAGCCCAGCCAGTGGTTCAGGCGAAAAGCCTTGAAGCAGTCCTCGCGTTCGCGCTTGCGGATCAGCCAGCCATGCCACAGCGCCTGCAGCAACGCCGCACCCATCGCGATCCAGTAAAGCGGTGACTGCACGATGCCCGCCAGCGCCCAGGCCCAGATCGCCAGATAGGCCAGGTAGCAAAACATCACCGCAGCCACATCGAAACGGCCCAGCGTGATGGCTGAGGTTTTCATGCCGATCTTCAGGTCGTCGTCGCGGTCCACCATGGCGTATTCGGTGTCATAAGCCACCACCCAGAACAGGTTGCCCAGCAACAGCACCCAGGCCAGCAGCGGCACGCGCGACTGCACGGCGGCAAAAGCCATGGGAATGCCGAAGCTGAAGGCAACACCCAGCACGGCCTGCGGCATGGACACATAACGCTTGGCAAACGGGTAGGCCAGCGTGATGGCCAGCGCGGCGAAGGACCAGGCGATGGTGGCGGTGTTGGTCGTCAACACCAGGCCGAAGGCCAGCAACGCCAGCACGGCGCCGACGACGAGCGCCTCGCGCACCGACACCGCGCCGCTGGTCACCGGCCGCTGGGCCGTGCGTTTGACGTGGCGGTCAAAGTCCCGGTCGGCCACGTCGTTGACACAGCAGCCGGCGCTGCGCATCAGGACGGTTCCCAAGGTAAAGACAGCAATCAGGTGCCAGCCCGGAAAGCCATGCGAAGCCACCCACAGCGCCGACAGCGTGGGCCAGAGCAGCAGCAACCAGCCCGCCGGACGGTTCCAGCGGATCAGCTGGAGGTAGAGAGCCCCCACGCTTTTCACTTCGTGTAATACGCTGCCCCCCGAGGGGGCGCTGCGCCTGCGGCCCGGCAAAGCCGGTTCCGCGGCCCCTGCTGGAGAAGAAGCGTCCGTCACGCTGTTTGCCTGCAGCGGTGCTGATCTGCCGTTATCAGCCTCGTCCGAAACGCTCATGCAAGACTTACTCTTCCAGCAAAGAGCGCAACATCCAGGCGGTTTGTTCGTGCACGGTCAGCCGCTGCGTCAGCAAGTCAGCCGTCGGCTCGTCGCTGGCCTTGTCGGCCAGCGGGAACAGCTCGCGCGCGGTGCGCGCCACGGCTTCATGGCCTTGCACCAGGATGCGCACCATTTCGAGTGCTTTGGGCGGCACCACCGGCACGTCCGGAATCGAGGCCAGCTTGCTGAACTGGGCGTAGGAGCCCGGCGCGGGATGGCCCAGCGAGCGGATGCGTTCGGCGACGGGATCCACGGCCGCCCAGAGCTCGGTGTACTGCGTCATGAACATCAGGTGCAGCGTATTGAACATCGGCCCCGTCACATTCCAGTGGAAGTTGTGGGTGGTCAGGTAGAGCGTGTAGGTGTCGGCCAGCAGGCGGCTCAGGCCCTTGGCGATGGCCGCGCGGTCTTTTTCGCTGATGCCGATGTTGATGGAGGGGGCTGGTTTTCCGGCGGGTTTGGCAGAGGTCTTGGCCATGGTGTTTCCTTTTTAAAGATTCAGGGACAACTTTACGAAATCAGGGCGGGCGCCGCAACAGCCGCGCTCAATGCACGCCATAGACGGCATTCACGACAGGCGGTTTACGCCGGGCAACTCGCAGGCATAAATGGCATTGCGCAGCGCGGCAATGGCTTCATAGCGCGTGAAGCTGCGCCGCCAGGCCAGCACCACGCGCCGGCTCGGCACCTCGCCTTCGAAAGGCAGGTACTTGATGAAGGAAGGCTGCTCGGCCGCGCCATTGCGAACCGGGGCGGCTTTTCCCTTGGCGGTTTTTTTGGCGGCGGCCTGTTCCAGCAAGGCCTCTTTGGGGACGCCCAGGCGCGGCACCAGCGTGATGCCCATGCCTGCGGCCACCATGTGCTTGATGGTTTCCAGCGAGGAGCCTTCAAAACTCTTGCGTATGCCCTCGGTGCTGCTGGAAAAGCGCGCGAACTCGGGGCAGACCTCGAGCACGTGGTCGCGAAAGCAGTGGCCGGTGCCCAAGAGCAGCATGGTTTCCTTCTTGAGCTCCTCGGCCGTCACGCCCTTGAGCGCGGCCAGCGGGTGCCCGCTGGGCACGGCCGCCATGAAAGGCTCGTCATACAGCGGCGCGATCGCCAGGTTGGCATCGGGAAAGGGCTCGGCCAGGATGGCGCAGTCGATCTCGCCGGTGCGCAGCTCTTCGAGCAGCTTGACGGTGAAGTTCTCCTGCAGCATCAGCGGCATCTGCGGCGTCATCGCGATGGCCTGGCGCACCAGGTCGGGCAACAGGTAGGGGCCGATGGTGTAGATCACGCCCAGGCGCAGCGGGCCGGCCAGCGGGTCCTTGCCGCGCTTGGCGATTTCACGGATGTTGTCGGCCTGCTCGAGCACGCTCTGGGCCTGGCGCACGATCTCTTCGCCCAGCGGCGTCACGGTGATTTCGTTGGCATTGCGCTCAAAGAGCTTGACCTGCAGTTCTTCCTCAAGCTTCTTGATGGCCACGCTGAGCGTGGGCTGCGAAACGTGGCAGGCATCGGCGCCCTTGCCGAAATGCTTCTCGCGGGCCACGGCGACGATGTATTTGAGTTCGGTCAGCGTCATGGGCTTATTGTGCTGCTTTTCTCAATCGCCGTGCCGCAAGGTGACTCTCAGGCCTTCAGGTACTCGGCTTTGCCACCCAGCCAGCGCAGGATGTGCCGGTGCGCGAGCTCCGCATGCCGGTCCAGCATGGTGGGCGCCAGGCCCCGCGCCCAGGCCAGCAGCTCGGTGTCCGTCGCCAGGTCGGCAAACCGCAGCAGCGGCGCGCCGGACTGGCGCGCGCCCAGGAACTCGCCGGGCCCGCGGATTTCGAGGTCGCGCCGGGCGATCTCAAAACCGTCATTGGTCTCCACCATGGCTCTCAGGCGCTCGCGCGCCATCTCGCCGAGCCGGGGCGCATCGCCGGTCGAATACAGCAGCACGCAGGCCGATGCCGCCGCGCCGCGCCCGACGCGGCCGCGTAGCTGGTGCAGCTGGCTCAGGCCGAAGCGCTCGGCGTGTTCGATCACCATCAGCGAGGCGTTGGGCACGTCCACACCGACCTCGATGACCGTGGTGCTGACCAGCACGCCCATCACGCCGCTGGTGAACAAGGCCATCACCGCCTTCTTTTCGGCCACCGGCATGCGCGAATGCAGCAGGCCGACCATCACGCCGGGCAGGGCCGCGCCCAGCGCTTCGTGGGTTTGCGTGGCGTTGACGAGGTCGATCGACTCGCTTTCCTCGATCAGCGGGCAAACCCAGTAGATTTGCCGGCCCTCGGCGAGCTGGCCGCGTATGCGCGCGACCACCTCGTCGCGCCGCGCGTCGCTGACCACCTTGGTCACGATGGGCGTGCGGCCGGGCGGCAGCTCGTCGATGGTGGAGACGTCGAGGTCGGCGTAATAGCTCATGGCCAGGGTGCGCGGAATCGGCGTGGCGGTCATCATGAGCAAATGCGGTTCTTCCCCGCCTTCGGTCATCTTGCTGCGCAGCGCCAGGCGCTGCGCCACGCCGAAGCGGTGCTGCTCGTCGATGATGGCCAGCGCCAGGTTTTTGAACTTCACTTTGTCCTGGATCACGGCATGTGTGCCTATGACAAGGCCGGCGTCGCCGCTCTCAATCATGGCCAGCATCTCGCGCCGCTCCTTGGCTTTCTGGCTACCGGTCAGCCAGGCGGTCTTGATGCCCAGGGGTTCCAGCCAGCCGAGCAACTTGCGGAAATGCTGCTCGGCCAGGATTTCGGTGGGCGCCATCAGCGCGCACTGCCAGCCGGCGTCCATGCAGCGGGCCGCGGCCAGCGCCGCCACCACGGTCTTGCCGGCGCCCACATCGCCCTGCAGCAGGCGGTGCATGGGGATGTTTTTTTTCAGGTCCACCTCAATCTCGGCGCACACGCGCTGCTGCGCGGGGGTGAGGCGAAAGGGCAGGCGCTCCAGCAATTGTTCTTCCAGCGTGCACTGCGTGCCGCGCATGGGCGGGCCCGTGAGCGCCGGCGCGCGCATGGCCGCGCGTATGCGCCTGGCCTGCAGCTGCGACAGCTGCTGGGCCAGCAGCTCCTCGGCCTTCAGACGCTGCCAGGCCGGGTGGCTGCGGTCTTCCAGCGTGGCCAGCGATACGTCGGGCGTCGGATGGTGCAGGAACTGCAGCGAATCGCGCAGGCTCCACAGGGGCTGCGGCAGGCTTTTGCCCAGCACCTCCTCGGGCAGTGTCTCGCGCAGGTCGGCGCGGAACAAGCCGCTGAGAACCGCCTTGCGCAGGTAGTTCTGCGGCAGTCCGGCCACCGTGGGATAGACCGGCGTCAGTGCGCCGGGCAGATCGCCCTCGGCCAGCCTGAAACTGGGGTGGATCATCTCGCGGCCGACAAAACCGCCGCGTATCTCGCCGCGCACCCGCACCCGCGCGCCTACGCTCAGGGTTTTCTGGTGGGCCGGATAGAAATTGATGAAGCGCAGCACGCAGGTGTCGCTGCCGTCGTCCACCGTCACCCTGAGTTGCCGGCGCGGGCGGAATGCAATGTCGCTGTGCGTCACCACGCCTTCGATCTGCACCAGGTCGCCGTCACGGGCGTCGGCCAGGCGCACGATGCGGGTTTCGTCCTCATAACGCAGGGGTAAATGCAGGGCCAGGTCGATGTCGCGGCGCAAGCCCAGTTTTTCCAGGGCTTTCTGGGCCGGAGATTTGGCCAGGGCCTTTTCAGGCTTGGCCTGCGGCGCGGCCTGCTCCCCGGCCGCAGCCTCGGGCGGGACGGTTTTGCGGGCGGAGGCACCTGTAGGCGACATGGGACAATTGTGCCTTCATGAACAAGCATTTCACCCTCAGCGATTTTGATTTCACGCTGCCCGAAGAACTCATAGCCCAGCACCCCGCCGCCCAGCGCAGCGCCTCGCGCCTGCTCGACGGACGCAAAAGCCCGCCGGTGGACCGGCGTTTCACCGAACTCCCCGGCCTGCTGCTGCCGGGCGACCTGCTGGTCTTCAACGACACCAAGGTGGTCAAGGCCCGCCTCTTCGGCCAGAAAACCAGCGGCGGCAAGCTGGAGCTGCTGATTGAGCGCGTGCTGTCGCCGCATGCGGACCAGGGCCATGAGGTTGCCGCCCACATGAAGGTCAGCAAAAAACCGCTGCCGGGCGCGGTGCTGCAGATGGACGGCGGCTTCACCGCCACCCTGCTGGGCCGCTGGCCCGAAGAAAGCGGGCCGCTGTACCGATTTCGCCTGAGCAGTGACCCTTACGCGCTGATGGCGCAGCACGGCCACGTGCCGCTGCCGCCCTACATCACGCACACCGATTCCGCCGACGACGAGCAGCGCTACCAGACGGTGTTCGCCAAAAACCCGGGCGCCGTGGCCGCGCCC
>NZ_CALROB020000021.1:0-95866 GCF_943369675.1 Polaromonas sp. YR568
CCGTGGCGTCCGCGTTCGGCACCGGCGCGATCACGCTGGGCGACAGCAGCGGCAGCGCCAACGCGACGCTCAACGGCGGCGGCGCCGTGACGCACACCAACGCTATCAACGTGGCCGCGGGCAACACCGGCGTGGCCAGCATCACCTCCGGCGTGAACAGCACCTTTACCGGCGCGGTCACACTCAACAACCATGACCTGGTGGTCGCCGCGTCGGCCAACACCCTCACGCTGAGCGGCGGCGTCACCGGCACGGGCAACCTGTCCCTCAACAACAACGGTGCAACGGCCGGCGGCGTGACCCTTTCAGGCACCCCGACCACCGTGAACAACATTGGCACCATCACCAACAGCGGCACCGGCACCGGCGCGGCGGTGATCAGCAAGGTGATAGGCGCCAACGTCACCGGCGTGGTGCAAAACAGCGCCACCTCGCAGCTGACGCTGTCGGGCGCGAACACCTATGCCGGCGGAACGACCATCAAGGCCGGCACGGTGTCGGGCACCAACGCCGCGGCGTTCGGCACGGGCACGATCACGCTGGGCGACAGCAGCGGCAGCGCCAACACCACGCTCAACGGCGGCGTTGCCGCGACGTATGCCAATGCCATCAGCGTGGCGGCAGGAAATACCGGCGTGGCCGGCATCACCTCCAGCGCCAACAGCGTTTTTAGCGGCGCCGTCACCCTCAACAACCATGACCTGAAGCTGACCCGCGCCGGCACGAGCCTCACCCTGAGCGGCGGCGTCACCGGAACGGGCAACCTCTCACTCAACAACAACAGCACCACGGTCAGCGGCCTGACCCTGTCGGGCGCCGCCGTGAACAACAGCGGCACGATCACCAACAGCGGCACCGGAACGGGCGCGACCCTGATCAGCGCGGCGGTGGGCTCCAACGTCACGGCCATCACCGAAAACAGCACGACGTCGGCACTGAACGTGACCGGCGCGCTCACCGTCAACGGTGCGGGAACCACCCTGACCAACAGCAACGCCGGCGGTACCGCGGTACTCGCTGTTTCCGGCGGCGTGAACGGCACCGGTAACCTGGTGCTCAACAACAACAGCGTGGTCGCCAACGGCGTCACGCTGTCGGGCACGACGGTCAACAACACCGGCACCGTGACCAACAGCGGAACGGGCGCGGGCGGCAGCACCATCAGCAAGGTGATAGGCACCAGCGTCACGGGCGTCGTGCAGAACAGCGCCACGTCGCAATTGACACTGTCGGGCGCGAACACCTTCACCGGCGGAACCACCATCAAGGCCGGCACGGTGTCGGGCACCGCGGCAACTGCCTTCGGCACGGGCGCGATCACGCTGGGCGACAGCAGCGGCAGCGCCAATGCCACACTCAGCGGCGGTTCCACGCATACCAACGCGATCAACGTGGCCGCGGGCAACACCGGCGTGGCCAGCATCACTTCCAGCGCGAACAGCACCTTCAGCGGCGCGGTCACCCTCAACAGCCACGACTTGCGGGTTGCGCCGGCTGCCAGCAACCTCACCTTGAGCGGCGCGGTGACCGGTACCGGGAACCTGGCGCTCAACACCACGGGCGCCGGGACCATCACGCTGTCGGGCGCCGGAGCGGTGAACAACACCGGCACCGTAAGCAACAGCGGAACGGGCGCGGGCGGCAGCACCATCAGCAAGGTCATCGGCGCCAATGTGACGGGGGTCGCGCAGAACAGCGCCACCTCGCAGCTCACGCTGTCGGGCATGAACACCTACACGGGCGCCACCTCCGTCAACGCCGGCACGCTGAAGCTAGGCGCCGCCAACACGATAGGCGCCGCATCTGCCGTCAACGTCCTGGCCGGCGCCACGCTGGACCTCAACAGCTTCAGCGACACCGTCGCCTCGGTGTCGAGCGCGGGCCTGGTTGCCTTCGGCACAGGCAACACGCTGACCACCAGCGGCGCGCAGACCTATACAGGCCAGGTGACCGGAAACAACGTCACGCTGGCCAGCAGCGGCGGCGGCGCCATCACGGCCAGCAACGCGTCGAACAACTTCGCCGGCAACCTTTCCATCTCGACGTCCGGCGCGGCCAGCGTCGTCAACGCCGGTGCCCTGGCGCTCGGCACGGTGTCGGCAAGCAGCCTGACCGCGCGGGCGCTGGCAGGCAACCTCGTGCTCAACGGCAACATCAACGCAAGCGGCAGCGGCGACGCCATCGTGCTGACGACCAGCGGCAACTTCATCAACAACGCGGGCGCCGGGGCACTGTCAACGCCGTCCGGGCGCTGGCTGGTCTATTCAAGCAGTCCCGTCTCGGATGTCAAAGGCGGGCTGGTTGCAGCGTTCAAGCAGTACAACGCGACATATGGCAGCGCCCTCCTGGGCACAGGCAATGGCTTTGTCCATTCCGTGGCGCCGACCATTACCGCCGGGCTCATCGGCACGGTGGCCAAGGTTTATGACGGGAATACGAACGCCACATTGTCCGCCGCTAACTACAGCACCTCCGGCTGGATCGATGGGGACAACATCGTCCTTAATAACCCGGCCGCCGGCAGCTACGACAACAAGAACGCCGGCACAGGCAAGACGGTCAGCGTATCCGGCGTCACCGCCACCGCCTCCAACGGCGCCACCACGGTGTACGGTTACCAGGTGTCTGGCGGCGGCACCGTCGCCGGCAACATCGGCACCGTCACGCAACGCGCCCTCACGGTCAGTGCCACCGGAACCAACAAGGTCTACGACGGCAACACCAATGCCGGTGTCACGCTGGCCGACAACCGCCTGGTGGGTGACGTGCTCACCGCCAGCAACACGGCCGCGAATTTTGCCGACAAGAACGCCGGCACCGGCAAGACGGTCAACGTGGGCGGCATAGGCATCACCGGCGCCGACGCCGGCAACTACAGCGTCAACACCGCCACCACCACCACGGCCAATATCACGCCGGCCACCATCGCCAATGTCAGCGGCATCACCGCCGCCGACAAGATGCAGGACGGCACCACGGCCGCCACGCTGGCCTCAGGCGGCGCGGCGTTTGCGGGCCGCATAGGCGCGGACGTGTTGACGGTAGGCGGCGCGACCGGCAACTTCGACACGCCGGGCGTCGGCAAGGGCAAGGCCGTCGGCATCAGCGGCATCACGCTGTCCGGCGCGGACGCCGGCAACTACGTGCTGCTGAACAACACGGCCGCCGCCAGGGCCAGCATCACGGCGGCGCCGGCCAATATGGCCGAGCGTACCGGCGACAGCCGTATCGCCGCCGGCACGGCGCTGCCCGTGCTGGATCCTGAAGAGGTGCGCGAACGTGCCTTCCGCCGCGCGGCCGGCGTGCAGCGCACGCAGGCGCAACCCGGTGCGGCGGATGCGCCCCCCTTCAGCGTGGCGGGCTTTCCCGCTGCACCCGGCGCGCCCGGCGCGCCCGGCGCCACTGCGCCCTGAGCCGCCCGGCGCAGGCGCTGCGGGCAGGCCGGGGCCGATACGGGCCGCTTGACCGGTATTCGCCTGGGTCCTGTCTGTTTTTGCGGACAGGGCCTTCACCGGTCCGGGCGCCATTTCCGGCGGGTATCATGTGGCCGACAACTCACATCAAAGGGAGCGCGCCATGGCATTAATGGACTTCATCAAGAAACAGTTCATCGACATCATCCAGTGGACCGAGGCCGATGAGGGCACACTGGCCTGGCGTTTCCCGATGGCCGACATGGAGATCCAGTACGGCGCCTCGCTCACCGTGCGCGAGTCGCAGATGGCGGTCTTCGTCAACGAGGGCAAGGTCGCCGACGTGTTCGGCCCCGGCATGTACAAGCTGACCACGCAGACGATCCCGGTCCTGACCTACCTCAAGAACTGGGACAAGCTGTTTGAATCGCCCTTCAAGAGCGACGTCTATTTCTTCAGCACGCGCCAGCAGATCGACCAGAAGTGGGGCACGCCCCAGCCCATCACCATCCGCGACAAGGACTTCGGCGCCGTTCGCCTGCGCGCCTTCGGCAACTACAACTTCCGCGTCGCCGACCCCAAGCTCTTCCACACTGAAATTTCCGGCACGCGCGAGCGCTACACCACGGACGAGCTCGACGGCCAGCTGCGCGGCCTGGTGCTGCAGAACATCTCCAACGCCATCGCCTCCAGCGACATCGCCTTCCTGGACCTGGCCGCCAACCAGCTGGCCTTCGCGCAGGCGCTGGTGGCGCAGCTCACGCCGGAGTTCGCGAAGATTGGCCTGAAGCTCGAAGGCATGACGGTGCAGAACGTCTCGCTGCCCGAAGAACTGCAAAAAATCCTCGACCAGAAAATCGGCATGGGCATGGTCGGCAACGACATGGGCAAGTTCATGCAGTACCAGACGGCGCAGGCGATTCCCAAATTCGCCGAAGGCGCGGGCGGTGGCGGCGGCATTGCCGGCGACGCCATGGGCCTGGGCGCCGGTGTCGCGCTGGGCCAGGTGCTGGCGCAAAACCTGCAGCAAGGCCTGCAGGGCAACCCGGCCCAGGCCGCCGCCGCGGCGGCTGCCACCGTGAAGCCCGACGACGTCATGGCCACGCTCGAAAAATTGGGCGAACTCAAGGCCAAGGGCATCCTCACGCAGGAAGAGTTCGACGCCAAGAAGGCCGAGCTGCTCAAGAAACTCGTTTGATGCCGGTTCCGCCGCGCATCGTTCACTGACCGCCCATCTTGGCATCCGAGCCCCAGCAACGCGCCTACCGCGCGCCGTGTCCCGGCTGCGGCGCGCCCGTTGAATTTCGCAGCGCGCAGTCCACGCACGCGGTCTGCGCGTATTGCCAGAGCACGGTCGTGCGCGACGGCGACACGCTGTCGCGCATCGGCAAGATGGCCGAGCTGTTCAACGATTTCAGCCCGCTGCAGCTGCAGGCCTCGGGCGTCTGGCAAGGCCGCAAGTTCACGCTGGTCGGCCGGCTGCAATACCAGTACGCGCAGGGCACCTGGACCGAGTGGTACGCCGTGCTGGACGACGGCAAGACCGCCTTCCTGGCCGAAGACAACGGCGCCTATGTGTTCGGCCTGCCCACCAGCTTGCAGCGGGCCGTGCCGCCGGCCGAAAATTTTCGCGTGGGCGCCACCACCGCCATCAACGCCAAGCCTTTCAGCGTGGCGTCCAACGAGCGTGTCTCGCTGCTGTCGGCCCAGGGCGAGCTGCCGCGCCTGCCGGCGCTGGGCGCGCCTTTTGCGATGGTGGAGCTGCGCAGCGCCGACGGCGAGGTGCTCAGCATCGACTACGGCGCGGAGGCCGGCGGCGGCGCGCCCGCGCTGTCGCTGGGGCGGGCCGTGCTGCTGGAAGACCTCAAGCTCAGCGGCCTGAAGGACGAATCCGCCAAGAACGAAATCGGCAGGCAGTTCAGCTGCCCCAACTGCGGCGCGCCGGTCGAGGTCACGCTGGCCGGCAGCAAAAGCATCACCTGCCGTTCCTGCAACAGCATCATCGACCTCACGCAGGGCACGGGCGCCGCGCTCAAACACGCCATCCAGGACGAGCCCGTCAGCCCGCTGATCGCGCTGGGCAGCACGGGCCAGCTGTCGGGCGCGCAGTGGCAGGTGGTGGGCTTCCAGCACCGCATGGGCTACGAGCCCGACGATCCCGATGAGCACTTCGGCTGGGATGAGTACCTGCTCTTCAACCAGAAGCGCGGGTTTAGCTTCCTGGTCGATGCCGAAGACGGCTGGAGCATGGTCAAGCCCGTCACCGGCGCGCCCATCTTCAAGCCCGGCGAAAAAAGCGCCGTTTACCTCAAGACGAACTACCCGCTGCAAAGCAGTTACCGCGCCGAAACCAGTTATGTGGCCGGCGAGTTCTACTGGCAGGTCCAGCGCGGGCAAAAAACGTTCAACCGCGACTTCGCCAGCGGCAGCGCCCTGCTGTCGCAGGAAGAAGCGCCGAACGAGATCACCTGGTCCAGCGGCAGCAAGCTGGACGGCGAACTCGTCGCCAAGGCTTTCAAGCTCGACGGCAAGAAAGAACTGTTCAAGCGCGAAGACGCCAAACCGCTGAGCAGTTCGGCCGGCATGGGTTGCGGCACCATCATCGTGGTGGTGCTGCTGGTCCTGCTGTTTCTTTTCATGATCGGCCGCTGCTCAAGCTGCGACCCGAAGATCGAAAATTGTTCCTCGTCCAGCAGCTCGCGCAGTTCGGGCGGCTCGTTCGGAGGTTTTTCCGGCGGGGGCGGCCACAAGTGAACGCGGCCTCTTCTGGTTTCTATTCAACCTGGCAGACTTTTTCTGGAGACCATCATGGGACTTGAATGGCTTAAACCCGCCGCATTCCTCGGCTCAATACTGTTCGCGCTGATCGGCGTGATCATCTTCTGGCTGAGTTTTGTCATCATCGACAAGATGACGCCTTACGACCTGTGGCAGGAGATCGTCGAGAAGCAGAATATGGCGCTGGCGGTTGTCGTAGCCGCGATGGCGTTGGGCATCTGCGTGATAGTAGCCGCCGCCATCCACGGGTAGGTCCTTTCGGGGCTACTGCGCGGACCGGGGGCGGCGTTGGTCCGGTGCTCCGAATCCTCACGTACCTGAAGTACGTTCCGGTTCGTCCGCTCCGTCCGCCTTGCCCGCGGCCCGCTCGCTACGCCCTGGGCGCCGTCGTTTTGACTGGCTCGCTTCGCATCGCGTTTTACTTTCACCTTCGGTTTCGTTTTGAACACTGAGTCATCTATTCCCCCCACCCCGCGCCCTCTTGAGGTCGCGCTGCTGGCCAGCGTCTTTGTCGTGGCGGCCTGCGGGCTGGTGTATGAGCTCGCGGCGGGGGCGCTGGCGTCTTACCTGCTCGGTGATTCGGTGCTGCAGTTCTCGACCATCATCGGCAGCTACCTGTTTGCCATGGGCATAGGCTCCTGGCTGTCGCGGTTTTTCGAACGGCAGTTGCCGGCGCATTTTTTGCGGATTGAATTGATGGTGGCGCTGGTGGGCGGCGCCTTGCCGGCCGTGCTGTTCCTGGCGAATGCCTATGTGCCCGGTGCCTTCCGTTTTTTGCTGTACGCCATGGTGCTGCTGGTGGGCACGCTGGTGGGACTGGAGATTCCGCTGGTGATGCGCATCCTGCGGCGCAACGTGGCGCTCAAGGAGCTGGTCTCGCAGGTGCTGACCTTCGACTACCTGGGCGCGCTGGCGGTGTCGCTGGCGTTTCCGCTGGTGCTGGTGCCGCAGCTGGGGTTGATACGCACCGGCCTGCTGTTCGGCCTCATGAACGCGGCCGTCGCGGTATGGGCTTTGTGGCTGTTCCGGCATGAACTGCGGCACCTGAAGGCGCATGCCGTCGCCTGTTTTGGGGTTCTTGCCGCGCTGGGCGCCGGCTTTGCGGGCGCCAACCAGATCACGACGCTGGCCGAAGACCACTTCTACCAGGACCGTGTGGTCTTCACCGCCACCACGCCCTACCAGCGCATCGTGGTGACCAACGGCCGCGGCGGCCACCGGCTGTTCCTCAACGGCAACCTGCAGTTCGCCGAGCGCGACGAATACCGTTACCACGAAGCGCTGGTGCACCCGGTGATGAGCGCGCACGGCGCGCCGAAAAAAATCGCCGTGCTGGGCGGCGGCGACGGCATGGCGGTGCGTGAAATCCTCAAGTACCCCAGCGTCGAAAGCGTCACGCTGGTCGAACTGGACCCGGCCATGACAAACCTGTTCAGCCAGCAGCCGGACCTCAAACGCCTCAACGGCGACGCGCTGCTGTCGCCCAAGGTGCATGTGGTGAATGCCGACGCCTTCCAGTGGCTGGACAAAAGCGTGGATGTTTTCGACGTCATCGTTGTCGACTTCCCCGACCCGACCAACTTTTCCATCGGCAAGCTCTACACCAACTCGTTTTATGCGCTGCTGGACCGGCACCTGTCGGCCAGCGGTTACGCGGTGATCCAGACCACCTCGCCGCTGGTGGCGCGCCGCAGTTTCTGGACCGTGGTCAGCACGCTGGAGGCCGTGGGCCTGAAAGCCGCGCCCTACCACGCCAACGTGCCCAGCTTCGGCGAATGGGGCTTTGTGGTCGCCAGCCGCAGGCCCTTCAGCCCGACAACGCAAACAGGCAGCCTGCCGCCCGGCTTGCGCTTCCTGGATGCGCAAACCCTGCCGCTGCTGTTTGATTTCCCGCTCGACATGGCGCGCGTGCCGGCGCCCGTCAACCGGCTCTCCAACCAGGAGCTGGTGCACAGCTACGAGCAGGAGTGGGGCAAGGTGCTGCGTTGAAGCGGCGTTCAGGTCTTTACTCCCTCTCCCTCCGGGAGAGGGTGGGGGTGAGGGCTAGCGGCGTCACCATCGCCGGCAGCCCCCATCCCAGCCTTCCCCCAGTGGGGGAAGGAGCAAGACCATGAAGCGGCGCGATTTTCTGGCGGTGTCCGCGTTGCCGTTGCTGGGCTGCAAGGAGACCCGGCACATCGAAGGCGGCTTTATCGGCGTGAGCCATGAACGCGGCCACACCTTGCGTCCATCGGCCAAAGGCGAAACCCGCGCCTGGCCCGCCCCTTCCGTCACGCGGCGCACCCGCGTGCTGATCGCGGGCGGCGGTGTCGCCGGCCTGGCGGCGGCCCGCGCGCTGCGCCTGCGCGGCATGGACGATTTTGCGATGCTGGAGCTCGAAGACAGCGCCGGCGGCAACAGCCGCGCGGGCGCGGTCGGCGGCCTGCCTTGCCCGCTGGGCGCGCATTACCTGCCGGTGCCTGGAGACAGCGCGCGCGACGTGCAGGATTTGCTTGAAGAACTGTCGCTGCGCCGGCGTGTGGCCGGCCGCTGGGAATACGACGAGCGCCACCTGTGCCATAGCCCGCAGGAGCGCTTGTTCATCCATGGCCAATGGCAGGAAGGCCTGCTGCCCCTGCAGGACATGGACGTTGCGCTGTTGGCCGACTACCAGCGTTTTGCCCGCCTCGTGCAGCAGGCCTCGGCCGCCGCGCCTTTTTCCATTCCGCTTTCGGGCAGTGCACCGGCGCCGCACCGCGCGCTGGACGGCCTGACCTTTGCCGCCTGGCTGGACCGGCAGGAACTCACGCGCGCGCCGCTGCGCTGGTACCTCGACTACTGCTGCCGCGACGATTACGGCGCGGGCCTGGACACCGTCTCGGCCTGGGCCGGCATTCACTACTTCGCCAGCCGCCACGGCTTCCAGGCGCCGGGTGAGCCGCCTTCGGCCGACCGCGACGGCGGCGTGCTCACCTGGCCCGAAGGCAACGGCTGGCTGACGCGTCAGCTGGCCGCGCCGCTGGGCGAACGCCTGCATACCGGCCGCGTCGTGGTCCGCGTCGCCGCGGGCCGCCACGGCGTGGAAGTCGACGCCTTCAACGCGGCCACGCAGTCCGTGGAGCGCTGGCAGGCCGATCACTGCATCCTCGCCCTGCCGCTGTTCGTCGCCGCGCGTGTGGTGGAAAGCCCGCCCCCCGCGCTGCGCGAAGCCGCCGGCCAGCTGCGCTACGCGCCCTGGCTGGTCGCCAACCTGCACATTGATTCAGCCCTGCACGACAGGCCCGGCGCCGCGCCCAGCTGGGACAACGTGATCTACGGCGACGGCGCGGGGCTGGGTTATGTCGACGCGACGCACCAGAGCTTGCAGGCCGTGCCCGGTGCGACCGTGCTCACCTACTACCGCGCCTTCGGCATCGAAGCGGCCGGGCGCAAGGCCTTGTATGAGCAAGCCTGGACGCATTGGCGCGACAGCGTGCTGGCCGAACTCTCGGTGCCGCACCCCGACCTGCCCGGCAAGGTCACGCGCATGGAGGTCATGCGCTATGGCCATGCGATGAGCACGCCGGTGCCCGGCATCCGAAGCAGCGCGGCCCTGCAGGCGCTGCAAAAACCGTTGCCGGCGCCGTGGCAGCGGCTGCATTTCGCGCACGGCGATCTGTCGGGCTATTCGGTGTTTGAAGAGGCCTTTACCCACGGCCATTCACGCGCCGCGCGGCTGGCCGTGGCGCTCACAGCGTAAACGGCAAGGAGCCGGTCTTGATCCGCAACGGAACGCGCACCTGTTCATAGGGCTGGTCCGCCCGGCCGAGAATGCTGGCGGCCAGCGTCTGTGCCTGCCGCGCAATCGGCTCGATAAACCGGCTGACCTGCCCATCGACCGAGATGCAGTCGCCGAGCGCGTGTATGCCCTCGACGCTGGTGGCAAGGGATTGCGGCTGCACCGCGATGCCGTTGTTCCACGCCAGGCCGGCGCTCAGCGCGAGCCGGTTCGGTGTCTGCAGCCCGGCCGCGACGATGATGTGGTCGACGCGGAACACCTGGCCGCAGGCGGTGGTGATGCGTTTGAGCGTTCCCTCCTCCTTGTCGATGGCGACACTTTCGACCTGCACGCCGCCGGCAAAAGCCAGCGGCAAGCCGGCCCAGGCCTGGAGCAACTGGCCCGACTGTTCTTCGTCCAGGCATGAGGCGAGCGGCCGCTGCGCCACATCGAGCAAGGTGACCTGGTGGCCGGCCAGCGCGAGGTCGTTGGCGAGTTCGCAGCCGATCAGGCCCGCGCCGACGATCGCAATGCGGCGCGGCTGCCCTTCGCCCAGCGCCGCGCGAAAGGCGGTATAGGCCGACAGGTGGTTGATGTGCCAGCACAGCGCCGGCGGCAACTGCGGCAGGCGGCGTGCCTCGGCGCCATGCGCGAGCACCAGGTGGCGGTAGCGCAGCGCGCCGCGGTTCGTGCGCAGCTGGCGCGACTGCGGCAGGATGCGCAGGGCCTGGGTCTGCGCCAGCAGCCGCACGCCGAGCCGGCGCGCTGCGGCCGCGCCGCTTTCGCGGGCCAGGCCGGCCGGCGCCATCCGCCGCGCCATTGCGACCGACAGCATGGGCTTGTCGTAAACGTCGCCGCTGCAGCTTGTGACCAGCGTGATCGGCATCGCCGGGTCGCGCGCGCGCAGGCTTTGCGCCATCTGCCAGCCGGCGCGGCCGGCGCCGACGATGACGGTGCCGGCATCGCGGCGTGCCGATGAGGGTCGGGCCGAAGCGCCGCGCCGCGCGTCGCGCAGCGGCGCTTCTTCCATCACATAGGGTTCGAAGTCGGCCTTGCTCACGCCGCACAGCGGGCAGGCCCAGTCCTCGGGGATGTCGGCAAAGCGCGTGCCGGCAGCCAGGCCGCTGTCGGCGTCGCCTTTTTCCTCGTCATAGACCAGGCCGCAAGCCTTGCAAATGAAAAGATTCCACGCGGCGACCGGCATGCTCATTGCGGCTGCTCCTGGGCCGACAGGCGCGCAATCTCCTTGCGCAGGTGCTTGAGGGCCGGCGTGACGATGGCGACGAAGTGCGATTCGCGCACCCGGCGCTGCACGTCCGAGGTCATCAGGTAGCCGCGCGCGCCCTGGTGCAGCAAGGCCGACTGCGCGGCGCGCAGCGCGAGTTCGGAGGCATGCGCGCGCGCATCGAGCACGTCGACCAGGAACTCGCGTTCGGCGCCGAAGGGTGTCAGGGCCAGGCCCATGATGCGCGCCGTCAGGTCGTCGAGCTCCGCCTGGAGTTCGTCCGGCCGGTCTTCCAGGAATTCATTGACGTGGCCGAGCTGCCGCTCCACCTTCCACATCGAGTCGATCGCGCCTTGCGCCACGCCCAGGCCCATGCCGGTCTGCAGCAGGATGAAGGCGGCGCGTATGCGGCCTATGAAGGGCCGTACCGGGTCGGCGACCAGGTCCTGCTCGCCGACGAAATAATCGGTCAGCCGCACCGCCCAGGTGTTGGTGCCTTCCATCGCCGAAAACGACGGGCAGTTGCGCAGCTCCACGCCGGGCGCGTCGCAGTGCACGATGAACATGATTTCGCCGGCGGCCGCTTCCACGTCGGCCACCGCGCCGAAGTAGTGGTCGGGCCCGAGGTTGCTGACCCAGGGCAGCGTGCCGCTGACGCAATAGCCGCCCGCCACCTTGCGCGCATGCAGCAGCAAGGTCTCGATGCCGGCGAATGTTTTCATCGGGTTGGACATGCCGGTGGCGCCCAGCGTCTGGCCCTGGTTGTGCAGGGCCAGGCGCTCGCCCGTCAGCGCGGGGTTGCCGGATTGCTCCATGTACACACCGCACACCGCATGGCACCACACCATGAAACCGGTGGCGCCGCAGACGCGCGACACCTCGGTCATGGCGCGTATCGCCAGGCCGTAGTCCGCGGGCCTGGCCCCGTCGGCGATGTGCGCCTGCAGCGCGCCCAGCTCGCCCAGGCGCTGCAGGATGGACTTGGGGTAAATGCCGCGGCGGTCTATGTCGTCCGCCAGCTCGGCCAGCGGGCCGTCGGCCAGCGCGCGCACGGCGGCGACCAGTGCTTCTCCCGTGAGGGTGTCGCCGGTTTCCGCGATGGCGGGTGATGCCGCGGTGCGTTCAAGAACTTCCATTACAACTCCCGGTTTTTCTCCGACCGTTCGCCCTGAGCGTGTCGAAGGGTGCCGCAGTTCGGCAGGGCTTCGACAGGCTCAGCCCGAACGGCGGCCAATCATTGATTCACTGCCGGTTTCAGGCCAATGCGATGTCGAAGGGGATCGGGTTGCGCATGCTGTTGGCCACCGGTGAATAAAAGTTGGCGTGCTGCACGATCTCGTCCAGCACCTCGCGGCTGGCATCGCCCTCGATCAGCACTTTCACGCGAATGGCCTGGAAGCCCATGTCTTTGGCTTCCTTCATCGCGCCGCCGGCGCCCCAGGCGGCCGGGTTGCCGATGTCGCCT
The DNA here is from genome assembly GCF_943369675.1 of Polaromonas sp. YR568. Classification (GTDB taxonomy): domain Bacteria; phylum Pseudomonadota; class Gammaproteobacteria; order Burkholderiales; family Burkholderiaceae_C; genus Polaromonas. Next base: position 12,618 of record NZ_CALROB020000021.1, read on the forward strand.
TCCAGGAAAATCTCCAGCTTCGAAAGCTTCACCTGCTTCCAGGTCGCCACCGCCGTGATACCGACGGCCAGGCAACCGCCCAGGCCCGACAGCACGATCTCGCCGGGCGCCGGCGCGGTGTTCTCGCCGAACAGGTGCAGCGGCTCGTCCACCACGACGCCTTCATGGTCGCCCACGTAGCTCAGGCTGCGGTACATGCCCTGCAGCACGGTGTGGACCTTGTTGGTGCCGCGCGAGGCGGGGTTGGCCCGCCCCTTGGCGGCAAAGGCGGCTAGGCCTTCGCTGTCTATGGGTTTCAGGTAGGCCTTGACGGTGGCGGGTGCGGATTCGGTGGCTACGGACATGGGGTTTCCTCGATAAAAAACAAAGACGGTGAAAGATCAGGCGGCCAGCGCCAGCGCGGGCATCTTCGCCTTCAGGACGGGTGCGCCGGTTTCAATCGGCAGCGCGTCGTCGCGCGACCATTCGTTCCACGAGCCGAAGTACATGCGCACGTCGCTGAAGCCCGCCTGCTTGAGCGCCAGGAAGCTGTTGGAGGCGCGCGCGCCCTTGAAGCAATACAGGTAGACGGTGTCGTCGGGGGCGATGCCGGCCGTCGCGCATTCGGCCTGCACCTCGAGCGGCGACTTGAAGACCGGGCCCTGCGCCGACGGCTTCATGAAGCGGTACCACTCAATCCATTTGGCACCCGGCAGGCGGCCCTTGCGCGGCGCGAAGTCCTTGCCGTAGGGCGATGAGCTTTCGCCGGTCCACTCGTCGATGTCGCGCACGTCGAGCAGCACGGCGTCCGTGCCCAGCGCGGCCGCCACGTCGTCCTTGGTCAGCATCACGTCGGCCATCGCCAGGTTCGCGGGGAAGGATGCGGCCGCGGGAGCGGCGGCCGTGGTGCTGACGGGCAGGCCCTTGGCCGTCCAGGCGGAGAAGCCGCCGTTGAGCACCTTGATCTTGGGGTAGCCCAGCCAGGTCAGCAGGTAATAGCCGCGGCAGGACTGGCCGTAGCCGCTGTTGAGCGCGTCCTCGTAAAACACGGCCGTCTCGGCGCCCGACAGGCCCACGGCGCCGAAGTGCTCGGCAAAGGTGGACTTCAGCGCGCTCAGGCCTTCGGCGGTGGACGTGGCGAGGAAGGTGAAGATCTCGCGCATGTTGACGGCGCCGGGCAGGTGGCCGGCGGCATAGGTGTCGGCATCGCGGGTGTCGATGATCACGACGGGCTCGGCGCCCATCATGGCGGAGAGTTGTTCGGGGGAAACGAGAACGCTGTCGATGGCGGAAGGTGTCGTCATGGCAATCTCCAGAAAGGGCACGGCACATGCCGTTCTTCTGTCATTGCAACGCGCGTGCCATGCCGCGCCATGAAGGAAGTAAAAACAGGAATCCGGAAGATGGAGCCGCTGAATGGGGCTTGACTGCTGCTTATTTGATAGCAAGCGTGGTTTTCAAGCGGCCGTCCGACAGCCTGCGACTGACACAATGTCTACAAATTGTCGCCATTGTGTAGGGCGATTTTTTTAAGCCGGTAGCTGAACTGCCGCACCGTCAGGCCCAGCGACTGCGCGGCCCGCGACTGGTTGCCGCCGTGGGCCAGCAGCGCCTGCCGGAGCTGCTCCGCCGGGTGCGATTGGGCCGCCTGGTAGTCGCGAACCAGGGGTGGGCCCGGCGCGTGCGCCGGCGCCGCTTCGGCGGCAGGCGCAGCGGCGTCCTCGCCCGGGAGAAAGCGCGCCATCTCGCCGCCCGACACCATGGCGCTGTCCGTCAGCAACACCAGCCGTTCTATCGTGTTGCCCAGTTCGCGGATGTTGCCGGGCCAGGGGTGCTGCTCCAGCCGCTGCAGCGCGGCCGGCGACAGGTTCACGTTGCGCTGGTTGGCCTGGTTGGTGCGGCTCAGGAAATGCAGGGCCAGCGCGCGTATGTCCTGCGCGCGCTCGCGCAGCGACGGCAGGCGTATCGGTATCACGTTGAGCCGGTAAAACAGGTCGCGCCGGAAGCCGCCGCGCTGCACGTCCTGCGCCAGGTCGCGGTTGGTGGCGGCCACCACGCGCACGGCCACCTTGATCTCGCGCTTGCCGCCCAGCCGCACGATGGTGCCCTCCTGCAGCGCGCGCAGCAGCTTGGCCTGCATCGCCAGCGGCATCTCGCCGATTTCGTCGAGGAAGATCGTGCCTTTGTCGGCCTGCTCGAACCAGCCCGCGCGCGCCGTTTGCGCGCCGGTGAAAGCGCCGCGCTCGTAGCCGAACAGCTCGGATTCAAACAGCGTGTCGGGAATCGCCGCGCAGTTGACCTTGATGAAAGGCTGGTCGCGCCGCTGGCTCGAGAGGTGCACCGCGCGCGCGAACAACTCCTTGCCGGTACCCGACTCGCCCAGCAGCAGCACGCTGGCCGTGGCTTCGGACACGCGCTCCAGCTCGCCCAGCGCCTGCAGCAGCGCCGGCGAGGTGCCGATGATGCCGTAGCGCGCCGCGGCAGTTTCCAGCGCGCGCGTGAGCAACTGGTTTCTGGCCTGCAGCGCCCGGGTTTTTTCGGCCACCAGCGCCTGCAGCTGCAGCAGCTGGCCGGCCAGCGTGGCCAGGATTTTCAGCACCGCGACGTCGTCGTTGAGCTGCCTGTCACGGCTGCGGATGCGGTGGCAGGCCAGCACGCCTATCACTTCGCGGTTTACTTCGATCGGCAGCGCAATAAAGGCGACCACCTCCTGCGGCAGCTGCGCCCGCGCCACGGAGCGCGCCAGGAACTGCGGCTCGGCGTCGATATCCTGCACGATGATGGGCTGCGCCGTCGCCAGCACCCGCCCGGTGATACCCTCGCCCGGGCCGTAACGGCCCCGCGCCATCTCGGCCTGGGTCAGGCCGTAGGCATAACGGATGGCGGACGCCGGCGCCGCGGCGCCCGCCGGCCGGTCGGCGGGCTTGCGCTCGGCCAGGCCCTCCAGCGCGATGTCCCCGACAAAGTCCGCCAGCACGATGCGCCCCCGGTTCAGGCCCAGCAGCTCCGACATCAGGTGCAGCATCTCCCGCATCACCACCTCGGGCGCCAGGCTTTTGCCCACCAGGCGCATGACCTCGCTCATGAGCAGCAGTTCCTGCGCGCGCCACGGCGGATCGGGGAAAGGTTTGCCCGCTGGGCGGGAGGTCGGGGAGGCCATGCTTGCAGGGTAGCAATAAACCGGCCAAGGGGTGGGGGGCCGGGTCTTGCGCCGGCGGGCGCGCTCCTCTCCTGTTCTCTTTGCTGAGGGCGGTTGGCCGGGGGTTGCCCGGCGGCAACTCACTTTTCTTTTGCTTCGCCAAAAGCAAAGTAAGCAAAAGAAAAGGCGACCCTGGTTGCTGCGTCCCTTCGCTTCGCTGCGGGCAGCCTGCGGTGCTCGGTCCAGCTGGGGTCAAAAACAACTCGCCTGCGGCTCAAACAAGTTTTTGCCCTGATCCGTCTGGCCCTCCGCTCCTCGGCGCATCCACAAGGGGTGGAAGCGGGGAGAAGAAATACCAAACAGCCGAAGAGAGAACCCCGAATACTGAAACCACAAGGACACGCCATGGCGTGTCCTTGTTTGTATTGGTCTTGGTTTCTTTGTCTTCTGTCCCCGCTCCCGATCCCGATTGCCCCTTGTGGATGCGCCGAGGAGCGCAGAGCCAAGCGGATCAGGGCTGGCGTTGTCTGAGCGGAGCGCAGCGTAGCGAGTTTAGCCAGACCCCGCTTGGCTCGAGCACCGCAGGTTGCCCCGGAGCGAAGCGCAGGGGACGCAGGAACCAGGGTCGCCTTTTCTTTGGTGACTTTGGTGTTCGCGTAACTTCGCTGCGCGAAGTGAGCGAACCCCGCGCGCACAGCGCGCCTTTTGGCGAACAAAAGAAAACCCGCTTTGCGGGTTTCGCCAAAGTTACTGGCCGCCGGGCCACTCCCGGCCAGCAGCACTCAGCAGAGGAGGCCGCCGGCGGGCCAGCCTCAACCCGCCATCAAACGCTCAATCTCATCCCCATCAACGGGCACACCCCGCGTCATCAACTCACACCCCTTCGCCGTCACCAAAGCATCATCCTCAATCCGGATGCCGATGTTCCAGAACTCCTTGGGCACGTTCTTGCCGGGCCGCACATAAATGCCGGGCTCTATCGTCAGCACCATGCCGGGCCGCAGGATGCGCGAAGGCTTGCGCATGATGGGCTGGCCCATGGCGTCCTTGTCGGGGCGGGGCTTGCTGCCGGGTTCGCTGTAGTCGCCGCAGTCGTGCACGTCCATGCCCATCCAGTGGCTGGTGCGGTGCATGTAGAACTGGCGGTAGGCGCCGGACTCGAGCACGTCGTCGACCTTGCCGTGTTTGGCCTTGGGCAGCAGGCCGGTGTCGAGCATGCCTTGCGCCAGCACGCGCAGGGCGGCCTCGTGCGGGTCGTTGAAGCGCTTGCCGGGTTTGGTCGCCTTCACCGCGGCGTATTGGGACTCGGTCACGATGTCGTACAGCCGGCGCTGGGCCGGCGTGAATTTGCCATCCGCCGGGAAGGTGCGCGTGATGTCGCTGGCATAGCCGTCCAGCTCACAGCCGGCGTCTATCAGGCACAGCTCGCCGGCTTTCAGTTCGGCGTCGCCGGCGCGGTAATGCAGCACGCAGGCATTGGCGCCGGCGGCCACGATGCTGGTGTAGGCCGGGAATTGCGAACCGTGGCGGCGGAACTCGTGCAGCAGTTCGGCCTCCAGGTGGTATTCGCGCAGGCCGCCCTTGACCGGGTTGCGCAGCATCGCGGCGGAGGTTTGCATCGCGCGCACGTGCGCGCCGGCGGAAATTTTTCCCGCGCGACGCAGGATGGCGATCTCGTGGCTGTCCTTGAAGAGGCGCATCTCGTCGAGCACGCAGCACAGGTCGTGCCGGCTTTGCGGGCATTCGTCGCCCAGGCGCACGCGGGCGCGCACTTTGTCCAGCCAGCCGTCCACGCGGGCGTCCAGGCCCTCATGCGTGGCAAACGGGAACCACACCGACTTCTGGTTGGCCAGCAGGGCCGGCATACGCGCGTCCAGCGCCTCGGTGCTGAAGGCGGCATCCACGCCCAGTTGCGCCGGCGCGGCCTTGGGGCCCAGGCGTATGCCGTCCCAGATCTCGCGTTCCAGGTCCTTGGGGCGGCAGAACAGCGTGGTCTTGCCGCTGGCGTCTATCGCCAGCCAGCTTTCGGGTTCGTCAAAGCCCGTCAGGTAATAGAAATAGCTGTCGTGCCGGTAGGGAAAGTCGCTGTCGCGGTTGCGCGGGTATTCGCGCGCGGTGGGCAGCAGGGCAATGCCGCCGCCGGCGGCTTTCAGCGCGCGGGCCACGGCGGCACGGCGTTTCTGGTAAATCGTGGTGGTGCTCATGGTGGGCGGCGCTTTTTCGCTTGTTAATTGGTGGTGGTGGACTGGTTCAACTCGTCCAGCCGGGCCGGCGTGCCCACGTCGGTCCAGGGCCCGGTGTACAGCTCGGCGCTGACCCGGCCATTGTCCATGGCGGCGCGCAACAGCGGCGCCAGTGGGGCCTTCACGCCTTCGGGGTTGCCGAAGGCCATTCCGTCGAAAAACTCGCGGCGGTACAGGCCTATGGTGCTGTAGGTGAATTTGGGTTGCGCACTGTCCTTGGGCAGGTTGAGCGCCAGGCCGTCCGGCCCCAGGCCAAAGTCGCCGTGGGGGTTGTGCGCCGGGTTGGGCACCAGCCAGAGGTGTGCCAGCTTGCCGCCGGCGATGAAGCGATTCACGGCGGCCTGGGTGAATTCAAAACCCGGCACAAACACGTCGCCTGCCAATACCCAGAACACCTCGCCCAGCAGCGGTAACGCGCGCGCGATGCCACCGGCGGTTTCCAGCGCACCGCCGAAATCGACGCCTTCGTGTGAATAGGCAATCGACAGCGGCGTGCGGCTTTGTTGCCGGAAGTGGTTTTCCACCTGCTCGCCGAGCCAGGCGGTGTTGATGACGAGCTCGTTAAATCCGCCGCGCGTCAGCGCCTCGGCATGCCAATCAATGAGGGGTTTGCCGCGCACCGCCAGCATCGGTTTGGGCGTGCTGTCGGTCAGTGGCCGCATGCGCTCGCCGCGGCCGGCGGCCATGACCATGGCTTTGGTGGCGGGCTCGCTCACTGCGTGTCCCCCCGCTCCAGCGAGCGCTGCTCGGTCCATTCGGGGTTGAAGCGCCGTACCAGCGCATCCATCAGGCCGCGCGCCCGGGCCGAGTGGTCGGCGCCGAAGTTGCAGACGTAAACATCCAGTGTCACGGCCTTTTGCTCGGGCCAGGTGTGGATGCACACATGCGATTCGGCCAGCAGCACCGTGGCCGTGATGCCGCCCGGGCCGTGCACCGTGTCGGGAAAGGTGTGGAACAGCTGGTTGACGGCCTGCAGGCCGGCCGACCGCACGGTCTCGACGCACCAGCCGCCCAGGCGGGCGGCGTCGGTGAGCCAGGCGGGATCGCAGCGGCATTTGTAAAGGTCGGCGGTCAGGTGTAGGCCTTGCATCCCCCGACTTTAGACGATGCGCGGTCCCGATCCGGCCGTAACCCGGTTCCATATCCCGCCAAATTCCCGGGCCGGGGCCAGACGGTAAAATACCGGGTTACCCCTGATCTTTCCCCCTCCGGAGCAGCCTACATGGCAAACACGCAAATGATGGCGAATGCGATACGCGCACTCGCAATGGACGCCGTTCAACAAGCCAACTCCGGACATCCCGGCGCCCCCATGGGCATGGCCGACATGGCGGTCGCCCTCTGGGGCAGCCACCTCAAGCACAGCCCGCACAACCCCAACTGGTTCGACCGCGACCGTTTTGTGCTCTCCAACGGCCACGGCTCCATGCTGATTTACGCCGTGCTGCACCTGACCGGCTACAAGTTGCCGATCGGCGAACTGAAAAACTTCCGCCAGCTGCACAGCAAGACCCCCGGCCATCCCGAATACGGCTACACCCCCGGCGTTGAAACCACCACCGGCCCGCTGGGCCAGGGCCTGACCAATGCCGTCGGCATGGCGCTGGCTGAAAAGCTGCTCGCCAAGGAATTCAACCGCGAAGGCCACACCGTCGTCGACCACAACACCTATGTCTTCATGGGCGACGGCTGCCTGATGGAAGGCATCAGCCACGAGGCCGCGGCCCTGGCCGGCGCCTGGAAGCTCAACAAGCTGGTCGCGCTGTATGACGACAACGGCATCTCCATCGACGGCCAGGTCGCGCCCTGGTTCATCGACAACACCGCCGTGCGTTTTGCCGCCTACGGCTGGAACGTGCTGGGCCCCATCGACGGCCACGACGCCGAGCTGGTCTCGCAGGCCATCGAAGGCGCGAAAAAGTCCAACGACAAGCCCACGCTGATCATCTGCAAGACGCACATCGGCAAAGGCTCGCCGAATCGCGCCAACACCGCCAAGGCCCACGGCGAGCCGCTGGGCGCCGAGGAAATCAAGCTCACGCGCGAGGCCCTGAACTGGCCCTACGCGCCGTTTGAGGTGCCGAAAGAAACCTACGACGCCTGGGACGCCAAGGCCAAGGGCCTGGCCGCTGAAGCCGCCTGGGACGCAAAATTCGCCGCCTACAAGGCCGCCCACCCCGAACTCGCTGCCGAACTGAGCCGCCGCATGAAGGGCGAGCTGCCCAAGTCCTTCGCGCAACTGGCCGTCGACACCGTCATCGGCGCGCACACCAAGGCAGAGACTGTCGCTTCGCGCAAGGCCTCGCAGCTTGCGCTCGAAGCCTTCACCGCCGGCCTGCCCGAGCTGCTGGGCGGCTCGGCCGATTTGACCGGCTCCAACCTGACCAACACCAAGTCCACGCCCAGCCTGCGTTTTGACATGAACGGCGAAGTCGTGCTGACGGCCAACGCCGAGGGCGTGAGCTCCATAGGCCGCCACATCAACTACGGCGTGCGTGAATTCGGCATGGCCGCCATCATGAACGGCATCGCGCTGCACGGTGGTTACATCCCTTACGGCGGCACCTTCCTGACCTTCAGCGACTACAGCCGCAACGCCATCCGCATGGCCGCGCTGATGAAGCTGCGCGTGGTGCACGTCTTCACCCACGACTCCATCGGCCTCGGTGAAGACGGCCCGACGCACCAGTCCATCGAGCACGCCGCCAGCCTGCGCCTGATCCCCAACCTGGACGTCTGGCGTCCGGGCGACACGGCTGAAACGGCCGTCGCCTGGGCCGTGGCCCTGGAAAACAAGAACAAGCCGACGGCGCTGCTCTTGAGCCGCCAGAACCTGCCTTACTCGCCGAAGAATGACCTCGGCAACATCAGCCGCGGCGCCTATGTGCTGGCCGAGCCGGCGGAAGTGGGCCTCAACAAGAAAGCCCAGGCCGTCATCATCGCCACCGGCTCCGAAGTGCAGCTGGCGCTCAAGGCGCAGGAACTGCTGGCCGCCCACAAGATCGCCGTGCGTGTGGTCTCCATGCCCAGCACCACCACCTTCGACAAACAGAAGACCGCCTACAAGTCCGAAGTGCTGCCCGAAGGCATCCCCCGCATCGCGGTGGAAATGGGCGTGACCGATGGCTGGTGGAAATACGGCTGCGCGGCCGTCGTCGGCATCGACAGCTACGGCGAGTCGGCCCCGGCGCCGGTGCTGTTCAAACATTTCGGCTTCACGGCCGAGAACGTCGCCGACACCGTGCGCAAGGTGTTGCGCAAATAAGCGCGGCACGGCCCGACCGGTTCAACCAATTTCAACTTCCAGGAGCAACAGCAGATGACTATCAAACTTGGCATTAATGGTTTTGGCCGCATCGGCCGCAACGTGTTCCGCTCGGCGATCAAGAGCTTCGGCGACATCGAAATCGTCGGCATCAACGACCTGCTCGAGCCCGACTACCTGGCCTACATGCTGAAGTACGACTCGGTGCACGGCCGCTTCGAAGGCGAGGTGTCCGTCGAGGGCAACACCCTCATCGTCAACGGCAAGAAGATTCGGCTGACGCAGGAACGCGACCCCGCCAACCTCAAGTGGGGCGACATCGGCGCCACCGTGGTGCTGGAGTCCACCGGCCTCTTCCTCGACAAAGCCTCCGGCGAGAAGCACCTGGCCGCCGGCGCCAAAAAAGTCATCTTCTCGGCGCCGTCCAAAGATGACACCCCGATGTTCGTCTTCGGCGTCAACGACAAGACCTACAAGGGCGAGGCCATCATCTCCAACGCCAGCTGCACCACCAACTGCCTGGCGCCCATCGCCAAGGTGCTGAACGACAAGTGGGGCATCAAGCGCGGCCTGATGACCACCGTGCACGCCGCCACCGCCACGCAGAAAACCGTGGACGGCCCGAGCAACAAGGACTGGCGCGGCGGCCGCGGCATCCTGGAAAACATCATTCCTTCCAGCACCGGCGCGGCCAAGGCCGTGGGCGTGGTGATCCCCGAGCTCAACAAGAAGCTGACCGGCATGTCCTTCCGCGTGCCGACCTCCGACGTGTCGGTGGTCGACCTGACCTGCGAACTCAACAAGGAAGCCACGCTGAAAGAAATCTGCGCCGAGATGAAGGCGCAAAGCGAAGGCGCGCTCAAGGGCATCCTGGGCTACACCGAAGACAAGGTGGTCGCCACCGACTTCCGCGGCGAGACCTGCACCAGCGTGTTTGACGCCGACGCCAGCATCGCGCTGGACGGCACCTTCATCAAGGTGGTGGCCTGGTACGACAACGAATGGGGCTACTCCAACAAGTGCCTGGAAATGGTGCGGGTCGTTTCGAAGTAATTCACCGCAGTTCCCATCCAAAAAAGCGCCTCCGGGCGCTTTTTTTATGTCCCGTATCTATTCATGCGAATTTCAGATTTTTGGAGTTTTCCCTATAATTGGATTAAAAATATCTATTCAGATATTCATTCATAAATTCATTCAATGGCCACTCGCTCCAACACCGTCGACCTGGTCCTCAGTGCGCTGCGCTCGCAAGGCGGCGTCGCCACCAGCGCTGAACTGCAGGTCCAACTCGGCCTGAGCCAGCCCACGGTTTCGCGCGCGCTGGCGCCCTTGGTCGCGTCGGGGGAGGTGCGCATCCTGGGCGCCGCGCGATCCAGGCGCTATTTGCTGCCGCGTCCCGTCGAAGGCGTGGGCCGCGAGGTGCCCATCATGCGTGTCGATACGGCTGGCGTCGTCACGCCTTTGGGCCGTATGCTGCCCTTGCCGGGCGGGCGCTTCTGGGTGGATGAAGTCGATGGCCTGAGCAAGCTGCATGACGACCTGCCCTGGTTCTTGAACGACATGCGGCCGCAGGGATTCATGGGACGCACGTTTGCGGCAGCCCATCCCGAGCTGCAACTGGCGGCCGACCCGCGCCGCTGGAGCGCCGACGACGCCTTGAAGGCGATGGCGGTGTATGGCGACGACCTGCCGGGCAACCTCATTGTGGGTGAGCAGGCTTTTGAGCGGTATCACGGCCTGGCGCAACGCGCCTCGCGTGTCGATTCATGGCGCGACTATCCCGCCCTGGCGGAGGCCGCCATGCAGGGCAGCCTGCCGGGCTCTTCCGCCGGCGGCGAGCAGCCCAAGTTCTGCACCATCAGCGGCGAGCGCCATGTGCTGGTGAAGTTTTCACCCGCCGGAGACTCGCCGGCCAGCCAGCGTTCGCGCGACCTGCTGGTGTGCGAGCATTTGGCCCTGCAGGCTCTGGGGCAGGCCGGCCATCCGGCGGCTGCGACGCAGATCTTTCTGGCTGGCGGCCGTATCTTCCTGGAGTCCGAGCGCTTTGACCGCACGGCCAGGGGCCGTGTCGGCATGGTGTCGCTGGAAGTTTATGACTCTGAATATGTGGGCAAAGTCGACAACTGGGCCGCGACGGCCAATCGCATGGCCGAGAGCCGCCTGCTGACGCCGGCCGACGCCGCGCAGTTGCGCTTCCTGGAGGCTTTTGGCCTCCTCATCGCCAACACCGATCGCCATTACGGCAACATCTCCCTGCTGCTCAAGGACGATGACTGGTTCCTGTCGCCGACCTATGACATGCTGCCCATGCTGTATGCGCCCATCAATGGCGAGGTGGTCGAGCAGGACTTCGCCAGGCGTCCCTTGCAACCCACCACCGCCACGCTGGGCGAATGGGCGCAGGCCAAAGACCTGGCCATGGCATTCTGGGGTATCGCCGCGGCGCACGCCCTGATCTCCGAAGGCTTCAAGGCCATTGCCGCCAAAAACCTGCAGACCCTGCAAGCGCTTTAAGTCGGCTGCTGGCCGCAGCCTCCATCCGGAAGCGCCTCCGGGCGCTTTTTTTTCGGCTGTCGCACATCAAAAGACCGCAGGCGGTCAATGTTCATTGACCCACAGCCGGCCGGCCCGTATGGTCGCCCGATGCCGCGCCCATGCCGCGCGGCGCAAGGGGAGGAACATCATGGCGCTGCAGCCGTTTCGGGAGTGGCTCGTCCAGAAAAGCTGGGCGCACGGGGTCTACTACAGCAAGGCGGTGGCCTGCCTTTTGCCGCCGGCCGCGCTTGCCGCGGACGCGCCGTATTTCAACGTCGCACCGCAGGACTGGCCGCCGGGCTTCGCCGGCCTGCTGGCCTGGCAGCTCACGGCGGAGCTGTTTTTCATTGCCGTCGCGCTGGCGGACCGCTGGCTGCCGCGGCTCAGGCGCAGCGAGGCGGCGCTCAATGCGGCCTGCGCGGGCGCAATGGTGCTGGCCACCTGGGTCGGCGCGGTCCACGGCCGGATGTGGGGCGACCTGGCCATCTATGCCGCCGGCGCGACCTTTGTCGCGGCCGTCATGTGCACGCCCAGCCCGGTGCGCCGGCCGCTGTATCTACTGAGTTTTGGGGTGCTGGGCCTGGCCGCCGGCCTGCGCGCGAGCGAGGGCACGGAGCTGCTGGCCGCGCTGGTCAACCCGTTTTGTGTGGTGGTGCTGTGCATCGAACTCGACAAATTCATGTATGCGCGCAATGCCGAGCTTTATGCCGAAATGCAGCGCGCGGAGAGCGAACGCGCGCGCGCCGACAAAGTGCTGTACAACGTGCTGCCGGCCTCCATCGCCGATGAGCTCAAGCGCGAGGACCGGGTCAACGCGGTGAAGTTCGACAACATGGGTGTGCTGTTCGCCGACATCGCCGGCTTCACGAGCTTTTCGCGCGCCCTGCCGCCCGACGCGCTGGTCCTGGTGCTGAACCAGATCTTCTCGGCCTTCGACGCCCTGGTCGAACAATACGGCCTGGAAAAGATCAAGACCATAGGCGACGCCTACATGGTCGTCGCACACCACCGACTCGACGCGCTGGGCCAGCTGGCGCTCGACATGGGCGATGCCATGCGGCGCTACAACAGCGGCAACGGCACGGCGCTGGCCATGCGCATCGGCATCCACGCCGGGCCCGCGGTGGCGGGGGTGATCGGCGTCAAGCGCTTCCTGTACGACGTCTGGGGCGACACCGTCAACGTGGCCAGCCGCATGGAGTCCAGCGGCGAGCCCGGCGCCGTCCACGTCAGCGAAGCGGTGTACCTGCAGACGCGCCAGCATTTCTCTTTTGCCGCGCGCGAGCCCATCCACATCAAGGGGCGGGGCCGCATGTCCACTTACTGGCTGCTGGGGCGCGCGGGCGCAGACGCGGCTCAGGCCGGCCGCCCCGCCATGAAGCCCGGGAAAGCCGTGATGCGCGAGGACAGCGCGGTGTCGCGGTAGCCGGCTACGTTGATCGCCCGGTGCACTTCCGCCGGACAGGCGGTGCTTGCATTCGGTGCTCCGGCCCTTACCTGTTAGAGCGGTCGCCTCGACGCCCGTGAGGGCTTTGCGCCGCGCGCGGCGGGCAATAGCCCGGTCGTTGCACACTGACGCCTCTCATCCCCGGTTTCACCCCTTCACACAAGAAAAAAGGACATCACCATGAGCACCCCGACCAGCATCCCCGCCTTCGGCGTCGGCACTTTTCGCCTCAAGGACCAGGTCGTCATCGACTCCGTCAAGAACGCGCTGGCCCTCGGCTACCGCACCATAGACACCGCGCAGATCTACGGCAACGAGGCCCAGGTCGGCCAGGCCATCGCCGAGAGCGGCGTGCCGCGCAGCGAGCTGTTCATCACCACCAAGATCTGGACCGACAACTTCGCGGCCGACAAGGTGATCCCCAGCCTCAAGGAAAGCCTGCGCAAGCTGGGCACCGACCGCGTTGACCTCACGCTGATCCACTGGCCGGCGCCCAAGCAACCCGTGCCGCTGGTCGACACCCTGGGCGCGCTGATGGAGGCCAAGGCCCTGGGCCTCACGCGCAAGATCGGCGTGTCCAACTTCAACATCGACTACCTCACGCGCGCCGTCGAGGCCGTGGGCGCGGCCAACATCGCCACCAACCAGATCGAGCTGAGCCCTTACCTGCAGAACCGCAAGATCGTCGATTTCGCGCGCAGCCAGGGCATCCACATCACCTCCTACATGACACTGGCCTACGGCAAGGTGCTGCAGGACCCGGTGCTGCTGGAGATCGCCGCGCGCCACCAGGCCACCACCGCGCAGGTCGCGCTGGCCTGGGCGATGCAGCTCGGTTATGCGGTGATCCCGTCGTCGACGAAACGCGCCAACCTGGAAAGCAACCTGAAGGCGCAAACGCTGCGCCTCACGGAAGCCGACATGGCCGCCATCGCCGCGCTGGAGCGCAACGACCGCCTGGTCGACCCGGACAGCCTGGCGCCCAAGTGGGATTGAGCGTTTAAGGGTTTAAGCGCGAAGGAGTTCGGCCGGCAAGGCCTGGCCGGGCCGTTCGTCGTCCCAGGCCATCGCGCTCATCTTCCAGCCTTCGGGCGTCTTGATGAACTGCGTCGAGATCACGCCGCGCGCTTCGAAGTCCTTGCCGTTCTGGGTGCCGGCTTTGCCATAGGCGCTGTAGCGGTGCGCGATGTTGCCGAAGATGTGTGTGGTCTCCGACAGCTCCCATTCCTTGAAGCGTGTCAGCGCGCCGCTGTCCACCAGCGCCTGGCGCGGTGCGATGAATTCGGCGACGGTCGATATCTCGGGCGTGGACGCCGTGTTCTTGATCAGCAGGCCGGCGGCAATGAACAGGCCGTGGATGTTTTGGTAGGGCGGCGTCGCGCCGGGCTCGAAGGACACGGCCTCGAAAAAAGCCGCGGCCAGCGCGTCGAGTTCGTGTTTGCTGTCTATCGTCATCATGCGTCCTTGATGGATGTACTCGCTCTTACTCCCTCCCCTGCTGGGGGAGGGCGGGGGTGGGGGCCAGCGGCTTTCAAAAAATCCCCAGCGAAACTTCAAGCGCCGCCAGCCCCCATCCCCCTTCGACAAGCTCAGGACAGGCCAAGCTTCCCCCAGCGGGGGAAGGAGAAACCCGGTCCTTAGTCCTGCTTCTCCCCGGAGGAAAAATGCCCGCCCGGATAACGCGCAAAACGCGCCGGCTCGCGGCCGTGCACGGGCGCGTCGTCCGCGAAGGACCAGCCGCCGAACTGCGTGCGCTGGTAGTCGGCCAGGGTTTGCGCGATCTCGGCCTGGGTGTTCATCACAAACGGGCCGTACTGCACCACCGGCTCGCCGATGGGCTTGCCCTGCAGCAGCAGAAACTCCGCTTCCTCGCCGCCGGTATTGACCAGTTCCACGGCCGCACCGGCCCGCAGCGTGATGGCCGCATGGCCCGTAACGGGCTGGCCGGCCACGGTGATCGACGTGCCCTTGAAAAAATACAGCTGGCGCTGCGTGCCGCTGCCCGTTGCGGCGGGCAGTGTGTAATGCGCGCCCGGCGTCATGCGAATGGTCCAGATCGCCACGTTGGCTTCGGCCTGCGCGGCCCACGAATCTGGCGGCGGCGCCAGCGGGGCTGCCCCAGCATCGCCAAGGCGCCCGGCGATGATGGCGACCTCGGTGGTGCCGCCCGCGTCGTCCGTCACCACCCGGCGCGGGATGTCCTGCGACCAGAACATGGTGAAGTGCGGGGCGGCCATCTTGCCGGCGGCCGGCAGGTTCAGCCAGATCTGGAACAGCTCCAGCGGGTTGGGCTTGGCCGTGTCCAGCAGCGGGAACATCTCGGAATGCACCACGCCCTGGCCGGCGGTGAGCCACTGCACGTCGCCGCGGCCGAAGCGCGCCGTCGCGCCCAGTGAATCGGAATGGTCGATCAGGCCTTTGCGCACGATGGTCACCGTTTCAAAGCCGCGGTGCGGGTGCGCCGGAAAACCCGGCACCGTGCTGCCGTGGTACATGTTCCAGCCGTCCTTGCGCGCGAAGTCCTGGCCGATGTTGCGCCCGGCCAGCGAGGCGTCGGGCCCCATCTGCGCATTGGCTTTGGGGTAGGCGTCGTCGTGGTAGACGCAGAACAGGAAGGGGTCCAGCGTCGCCCAGGGAAAGCCGAGCGGCTTGACCTGAAGGACGGCGGGATTCGTGGCGGAACTGGCGGCGAGGTCGGCAGGCATGAAGAGGCCTTTCTGGCGTGAAACGTTCAAACAACACAGATGCGCCTGAACGCGGCGCTTTCAAGCTGCGGCGCCCGCGCCGTCCTCAGGCCGTCTTCAGGCCTTGAGCTTCCAGCCCGTGCGGAAGATCCACCACACCGCGCCCAGGCACAGCGCCAGGAAGGCCAGGATGGCCGCCACGCTGACGCCCACGTTGACATCGGCCACACCGTAGAAGCTCCAGCGGAAGCCGCTGATCAGGTAGACCACCGGGTTGAACAGGGCGATCTTTTGCCACAGCGGCGGCAGCATGTTGATGGAATAAAACGCGCCGCCCAGGAAGGTCAGCGGCGTCACCACCATCATCGGCACGACCTGCAGCTTCTGGAAGTTGTCGGCCCACAGCCCGATGATGAAACCGAAGAGGCTGAAGGTCAGCGCCGTCAGCAGCAGGAAGCACAGCATCCAGAAAGGGTGGGCAATGCTGTAAGGCACGAAGAGGCGCGCCGTCGCCAGGATCAAGAGGCCCAGCAACACGGACTTGCTCGCCGCCGCGCCCACATACCCCATCACCACTTCCATGGACGACACCGGCGAGGACAGCAGTTCGTAAATCGTTCCCGACCATTTCGGCATGTAGATGCCGAAGGCGGCGTTGGAGATGCTTTCGTTGAGCAGCGACAGCATCACCAGGCCGGGGATGATGAAAGCGCCGTAACCGATGCCGTCGATGTCGCCCATGCGCGAGCCGATGGCCGCGCCGAACACCACGAAGTACAGCGAGGTCGAGATCACCGGCGAGGCGATGGATTGCATCAGCGTGCGGAAAGTGCGCGCCATTTCAAAGCGGTAGATCGCGCGGACGGCGTGCCAGTTCATGCGGCCTCCTTCGTGGGGGTGGTGGCGGGTGTGGCGGGAGTGCCGGCATGCACCAGGCTCACGAAGATGTCTTCAAGCGAACTCTCGCTCGAGTGCAGGTCCTTGAAGTCGATGCCGAGTTCGGCCAGTTGTTTGAGCAAGGCGGCGATGCCGGTCTCCTCGGTCTGCGTGTCGAAGGTGTAGACCAGGGTGTGGCCCTCCTTGGCCAGCTCCAGCGGCAGCCCCGCCAGCGCCGGCGGAATGCTGTGCAGCGGCGTTTGCAATTGCAGGCTCAGTTGTTTCTTGCCCAGCTTGCGCATCAGCACCGTCTTGTCTTCCACCAGAATCAGCTCGCCCTTGTTGATCACGCCTATGCGGTCGGCCATTTCCTCGGCTTCCTCGATGTAGTGCGTGGTCAGGATGATGGTGACGCCGCTGCCCTGCAGGTCCCGCACCATTTGCCACATGCCCTTGCGCAGCTCGACGTCGACGCCCGCGCTGGGTTCATCGAGGAACAGGATGGCGGGTTCGTGCGACAGCGCCTTGGCAATCAGCACCCGGCGCTTCATGCCGCCCGACAGCGTCATGATCTTGCTGTCCTTCTTGTCCCACAGCGAAAGGTCGCGCAGCACTTTCTCGATGTAGGCCGGGTTGGGCGGCTTGCCGAACAGGCCCCGGCTGAAGGTCACGGTGGACCACACGGTTTCGAAGGCATCGGTCGACAGCTCCTGCGGCACCAGGCCTATCTTGGCGCGGGCCGCGCGGTAGTCGCGCACGGTGTCGTGCCCGTCGGCGGTCACCGTGCCCGAACTCGGGTTGACGATGCCGCAGACGATGCTGATCAAGGTGGTCTTGCCCGCGCCGTTGGGGCCGAGCAGCGCGAATATCTCGCCGCGCCGGATGTCCAGGTCGACTGACTTGAGCGCCTGAAAGCCCGAGGCGTAGGTTTTGCTGAGTTGCTGGATGGAAATGATGGGATTGGCTTGCACGCGGCATCCTGGTGTGAAGTGGGCGCCCGAAGAAGAGGCCCGAATCATTCTATCGAGCGCGGGTGAAAAGCCGGGGACAAAGGGCTTTCAGGGTTTTGTCGCCCTTTCCTCTCGCGGTAGCGGCCGGTTCATGGAACGCAGCCTCTATCCCGGCGGCGGCTTACGCGGCCCCGGCGGCCTGCAATGTGGGAAAGGGCTCGCGCCAGGCCGGCAATTCATTGAGCTGCGCATGCCAGCGCCGGATTTCGGGAAAGGCCTGCAGCGGCAGCCCGGTCTGGCCGGCATAGGGCAGCGTGATCGCCACCGCGAAATCGGCCACGCTGAGCCCATCACCCAGCAGGTAGCGCCGCCCTGTCAGGTGGCCTTCCAGCACGCCGGCGTAACGCTCGAAGTCCGGTGTCACCCGGGCAATCTCGACCGGGTCGGCCTCGCGCCGCAGGAAGCGCGGCTTGATGACGTGCTCGAAATAAAAAGTGCTGGCGGGCGGCGCGAACTCGGTGGCGTCCCACATCAGCCAGCGCATCACCTCGATGCGGCGCTCGTCCCGCGGCCAGAGGTCCGAGCCGGCTTTTTCCGCCAGGTGGCACATGATGGCGTTGGACTCCCACAGCACCAGGCCGCCATCGACCAGCACCGGCACCTTGGCGTTCGGGTTCATCGCGCGGTATTGCGGCGTGCGGTGCTCGCCCTTGGCCAGATCGACCCAGATGAACTCCACAGGCGAGTTCAGGTGACGTGCCAAGGCGCAGACTTTTCGCGGGTTCAGCGTGTCCGAGTAATACAGCTTCATGTCTTGCCTCTCGATTCTTGGGTCCTTATGCCGCCATGCGCGGCAAGTCCGACCACACCGGACGCACTTCAATCGTCGCCGCGCGGGCCATCGGGTGGCTGGCCGCCACGTCAATGGCTTCGTGGGGGCTTGCGCATTCAATCAGCCCGTAGGCGGCCATTTTTTCGCGGCTCTGTGAAAAAGGTCCCTTGCCCACAAGCCGTTTGCCGCCGCGCACCCGCACCGTTGTCGCTTCGGCGGGCGGGCGCAGCGGGTTGCCGTGCTTGAGGATGCCGCGTCCTTCCATGTCGCGGACCCAGGCGCCTATCTCGGCGACCAGCGCCGGCGTGGGCGCGAACGCCGCGTCGTGGCAGATGATCAGCAGGTACTGCATGGGGTGCCGCCTCAAGGCATGGGCAGCGGCTTGATCACCATCCACGACACGCCGAAGCGGTCGGCCACCATGCCGAAGGACGAGGCGTAAAAGGTTTTCGTCAGGGGCATTTCCACCTTGCCGCCGTCGGCCAGCGCGTCGAAGAGGCGTTTGGCCTCGGCGTCGCTGGCGGCGGTGAGCGACAGCGAAAAGCCCTTGAACTCCGGCTTGCCGCCGCCCATGCCGTCCGAAGCCATCACGTCCGTCTCGCCGATCTTGAAGCTGGCGTGCATGATGTTCTCGGGGGGAATCGGGGCGCCGCCGGGGCCGCAACCGTCGCCCATGGGTTCGGGGTTGTCCTTGAAGCGCATCATCATCGTGACTTCGGCGCCCAGCGCCTTGCGGTAGAAATTGATGGCTTCTTCGCAGCGGCCGTTGAAAAAGAGGTAAGACTGGACCAGCATGGGGAACTCCTTGGGTTGAAAAAAGTTGGGATGGGAAGGTCAGCGCGGAAACAATGCGGCGGTGGCGGGCCAGGCGGCCCGTCGCGCGGCAAGAGCTGGAACAGGCGTTGCCGGCCGCGTGTCGCGGCCGAAGTAGACCTGTACTTCCATGAGCTTGCCGCCTTCAAAACGCCACCATTCGGTGTTGCGGAATTTTTTGCCCGTGGTGCTCTCGGCCTCGTAGCGTACGAAAGCTTCGCCGCCCTGGTCAAAAACCTTTTCCACCGTGAAGCGGCGCAGCGTGCGGCTGTTGGGCCAGCAGCGCGCGAAGTAGGCGGCGCGGTTGATGCGGTCGTCGAGCGGGCTGCTGAAAGTGAAGCGCTCGTCCAGCAGGTCCTCAAGGACTTGCCGGTCCCGCGTCTCGTACGCCGAAAAGTAGCGGCACACCAGCGTGGCGATGGGGCTGTTCATGGCGGCGGCTTTTCTTGCGGCGCTGGCCGGCTTCAGGCGCCTTGTTGGGCGGCGTGGGCCTCAAGGTTCATGAAGGCCAGCTCCCAGAGGTGGCCGTCCAGGTCTTCAAAGCCGTGCTGGTACATAAAGCCCAGGTCCTGCGCCGGGCGGGGGGTGGTGGCGCCGGCGGCCACGGCCTTGCGCACCATCTCGTCGATGTCCTGGCTGCTGTCCGCCGACAGGCAGATCAACACCTCGGTGCTCTTGCGCGCGTCGCTGACCGGCTTGGGCGTAAAGGTCTTGAAGTAATCCTCCACCAGCAACATCACAAAATTTTCCTCGCTCACGATCATGCAGGTGGCGTTCTCGTCGGTGAACTGCGGGTTGAACTTGAAGCCCAGCGCAGTGAAAAACTTCACCGACTTGCCCAGGTCTTTCACGGGCAGGTTCACGAACATCTTGGTCGTCATCGGTCTCTCCTTGAGGGATTCAATTGAATGAGCGGGGGATTTCAGGCCCCTGTCGCAGGCCTTTCAGGAGGCTTGTGCGGTGGGGCAATCAGCAGTATTGTGTACACCGTCCACAAAAGAATAACAAAGACAATGGACGCTGTCCACATAAATACGTAACAAGCCATGTCCAGCGTGCCTCCGTCCCCGCCACCCCGCAGCACTTACCGCCACGGGGACCTGCGGCGCGCCCTGCTGGAAGCCGGCGTAGAGCTGGCCCGCGCGGGCGGGCCCGAGGCCGTGGTGCTGCGCGAAGCCACGCGCCGCGCGGGCGTGGCGCCGAATGCCGCCTACCGCCACTTCGACAACCGCCAGGCGCTGCTCTATGCCGTGCGCTCCGCCGCGCTGGCGGCCGTGGCGCGCGCCATGGAGGCCGAACTGGCCGCATTGCCGCAGGATTTGCCGCCGGCCGAATTCGCCCGCGCCAATGTGCGCGCGGTGGGTGCCGGCTATTTGCGCTTCGCGCAGGCTGAAACAGGACTTTTCCGCACGGCCTTCGGCCCCTCCGACGACATGCAGCAAAGAACCCAGGGCGCGCCGGGCGACCCGGAGCGCAAGGGCCAAAGCGGGCTGGACCCGTTTGAGCTGCTGGGCGCCGCGCTCGACAAGATGGTGACGGCCGGCGTGCTGCCGCCCGAGCGCCGGCCCGGCGCCGAGTTCCTCGCCTGGTCGGCGGTGCATGGCCTGGCCATGCTGGTCATCGCCGGCCCGCTGGGCCCGCTCATAGGCCCGCAGATGCAGCAGATCGGCCAGCACCTGCTGGACATGGTCGAGAAGGGGCTGAGCGGCAAGTAGCGCTCATATATATCTAGCGCGGCGCCAGCCCCATGCCGGTGGGCAGGCCCTCATGCAGCGCCTCCACAAAGCGGCGCAGCTTGGCCGGGTAAAAACTCGAATAGGGATAGATCAGCCAGACCGGCAGCGGCGCCGCGCACCACTGGGGCGCCAGGTGCAGCAGCCGGCCCTGCGCCACATCGTCGCCCACCAGCCAGGTCGAGGCAATGCTGGCGCCCAGGCCCAGCAGCGTGGCATTGCGCAGCGCAAACAGGCTGTCGGTGCCCAGCCGCGGCTTGATGGGAAAGCGCTGCTCCTCGCCTTCGTGGTGGACCAGCGTCACCTCGTTGCGGTAGAAGGTCTGCAGCGCCAGCCAGGGCAGCGCCTGCAATTCGGCCGGCTGCAGCGGCAGCGGCCTGCCCTGCATCAGCGAAGGCGCGGCCACCACGATGCGCCGGATCTCGGCGATCTTCACGGCCACCAGCGAAGCGTCTTCCACCACACCCACGTGCACCGCGCAGTCGATGCCGTGGGCGATGAAATCCGGCGTGCCGTCGTGCAGCAGCCATTCGACCGAGACGCGTTCATGGCGCTTCAGGTAGTCGATCAGCGGCCCGACCAGCCGCTGCTGGCCCAGCGCGTGCGGCACCACCACGCGCAGCGTGCCTTCGGGCACTTCCTGGGTGCCGCGCAGCTCGGCTTCAAAGGCGTCCCAATTGCCCAGCAACTCCTTGGCCCCGGCAAAACAGCGCTCGCCGTCTTCAGTGAGCTTCATCGCATGGGTGGAGCGCTGCAGCAGCTTCAGGCCCAGCGAGCGCTCCAGCGCCTGCAGGCGCCGGCTCACCGTGGGCTGCGTGGCGTTCATCTGTGCGGCGGCGGCCGACAGGCTGCCCGCCTCCACGATGCGGACAAAGGTCTGCATCAGCTCGATCCGGTCCGGGGCGGTTTTCATGGGCGTCTTTCGGTATGCGCTTGGCGTATGACCATTGTGCCCAATAGCCGCCTTCCCGGCGCAAAATCCAGCCTGCATACTCACATCCTGCCTCAAACACGGATTTATGCCATGACTTCTACTACCAATACGCATGACCACGCCCCGCCCGGCCTGCCCTTTTCCCTGATCCTCCTGCTCGCCACCGGCGCCGGCCTGTCGGTCGCCGCGCTCTATTACGCCCAGCCCATGCTGGCCCTGCTGGCCACCGAGTTCAAGGCCACACCGGCCGCCATCGGCCTGGTGCCCACGCTGACCATGCTCGGCTACGCGCTCGGGATCGGCCTGCTCGCGCCGCTGGGCGACCGCTATGACCGCCGCAGCATCATCCTCGGCAAGGCCGTCGCCTTGGTGCTGGCGTTGCTGGTTGCCGCCGCCGCCCCCTCGGTCACGGTGCTCGCGCTGGCCGGCATTGCCATCGGCTTGTCCGCCACGCTGGCACAAGACATCGTGCCGGCCGCCGCCACACTCGCGCCCGAAGCCCGGCGCGGCAAAACCGTGGGCACGGTGATGACCGGCCTGCTGCTGGGCATCCTGCTGTCGCGTGTGGTGGCCGGCGTGGTGGCCGACCAGTTCGGCTGGCGCAGCATGTTTGTGGCCGCGGCCATCAGCATCGCGCTGCTGGGCGTGGCCGTGTGGCGGCGCCTGCCGCGTTTTGTGCCGACCACGCAGCTGCCTTACCTGGCGCTGCTGGGTTCGCTCGCCACGCTGTGGAAGCAACACGGCGCGCTGCGCCGCGCGGCCATCGCGCAAGGCCTGATCAGCATCGGCTTCAGTGCCTTCTGGTGCACGCTGGCCATCATGCTGCACGGCGAGCCCTTCAAGCTGGGCAGCACCGCGGCCGGCGCCTTCGGCCTGGCCGGCGCCGCCGGCGCACTGGCCGCGCCGCTGGCCGGCCGCATCGCCGACAGCCGCGGCCCCGAGATCGTCACGCGCCTGGGCGCCGCGCTCGTTGCCGCTGCTTTCATCGCCATGGCTTTAGGCCCCGACCAGTTGTGGCTCATCGTCGTCGGCGCCGTGGTTTTCGACCTGGGCGCGCAGGCCACGCTGATCGCGCACCAGACCATCGTCTACAGCATAGAGCCGGCCGCTCGCAGCCGCCTCAACGCCGTGCTCTTTATCGGTATGTTCACCGGCATGGCCAGCGGCGCCTGGCTGGGCAGCGTGGTGCTGGCGCAGTACGGCTGGCAGGGTGTGTGTGCGATGTCCGCGGTGACCGGTGCGGCCGCGCTGGCGGTGCGCATGTGGCCCGCCAAAAAATACGCGGCCTGCGCGGCCTGATCACTGAAGTTAAAGCGCCGGCGCAAAAAGCCCCGTCATGAGACGAGGCGGTGAAGTCTTGAGTAAACCGTCTTGTTTTCAATCTGCGTAAATCTGCGTCATCTGCGGATAAAGAGATTCATCCGCAGATGACTCAGATGACGCAGACTTCCGCAGATAAAAGACAATGAAGCGGCTTGAAGCTACCTGCATATTTATCCTAAATCGGATAGTTAAGTTGGATAAACGATACAATTATCCATTTTTGGATATATATCCTAGTATTCAATAGCGCTTAGGGATTAATCATTAATATCCATTAGTGAATTTTTATGGCGCTAATATCTCCTAAATATCCTAAAATGAAACCTTATGAGTCAAGGGCCCATCACTGAAGAGCTAATGGTCGAACTGGGTGAGCAGCTGCGCGCCCAGCGCCTGCGCATCAACCTCACCCTGGACGATGTGGCCAGGAAGACCGGGCTGTCCATCAATGCGGTGCGGCGGCTGGAAAGCGGTGAGGGTTCGACGCTTGCATCCTTTGTGTCTGTTTTGAAGGCCCTTAATAGAGCAAGCTGGCTCCAAACGCTTCAGCCTCCTGTGACGATCAACCCCCTGGATATGCTCAAACAGCGCGAGCCCCGCAAACGCGCTTTCAAAACCCGCGCGCCTTTGAAGTCCCTCCAGGCTAAGGAATAGCCCGTGGCAACGAAAACGCGAACCAGGCCGGCAAGCCATAAAGCAGTCGATGTCGTGGAGGTCTCGGCATGGGGCAAGCGCGTGGGCGCCGTGGCCCGGGAGCCGACGAAAAACTACTACGCCTTCCAATACGATCCCGCCTGGATTCGCGGCGGCATTGAGCTGGCCCCTGTCGCGATGCCCTTGAAGCAGGCGGACGAGCCTTTTCTTTTTACCGACCTGCCGCAAGCCACCTTCAAGCGCCTGCCCGCCCTGCTTGCCGACGCCCTGCCCGACGACTTCGGCAACGCGCTCATCGATGCGTGGATGGCCGAGCGGGGCATCGGCAAGGAAGAGGTGACGGCTCTGGACCGTCTGGCCTACATGGGAAAGCGCGGCATGGGCGCGCTCACCTTCGGCCCCATGCGCGGGCCCGCCCCCTCGAAATCCACGGCCGTCGAAATGGGCACATTGGTCGACGCCGCGCGCAAGGCTGTGCAGGGAGATTTCGACGGCGACGATCATGCCAAAACAGCGCTCAAACAGATCATCCAGGTCGGCACCTCCGCCGGTGGCGCGCGGGCCAAGGCCACCATCGCATGGAACCCGGCAACCCAGGAAGTTCGCACCGGGCAGTTCGAGATCCCCGAAGGGTTTGATGCCTGGCTGCTCAAGTTCGACGGCATGGGCACCGACAGCCAGCTGGGCCCGTCCAGAAGCTACGGGCGCATCGAATACGCGTACCACCTGATGGCCGTTGCCGCGGGCGTTGACATGTCGGAGTGCCGCTTGCTGCGCGAAAACGGCCGGGCCCACTTCATGACCAGGCGCTTTGACCGGACGGGCAACGGCCGGCACCACATGCAGACGCTGTGCGCGATCTCCCACCTCGACTACAAGCAGGTGGGCACACACAGCTACAACCAGCTGTTGCAGGCCGCGCAGTCCCTGGGGCTGGGCCGCGCGGCGATGGCGCAAATCCTGCGGCGCATGGTCCTGAATGTGCTGGGCGTCAACAACGACGACCACACGAAGAATTTTTCCTTCCTGCTGCGTGAGGGCGGGCGGTGGGAACTGGCGCCCGCCTACGACATCACGCATGCCTACCGGGCGGACAGCGAATGGGTCGCGCGGCACCAGATGGCCATCAACGGAAAGTTCGACAACATCACCCGTGCCGACGTGCGGGAGGTGGCTGAGCGATTCGACCTTCTGGCGGAAATGCCGGATGCGATCGCCCGGGTGAGCGACGCCGTCGCGAGGTGGAGATCCTTTGCCCTCGATGCCGAAGTCGATCCTGGCGAGGCCGGCGGCATTGAAAGCGACATGGCTGGGCGGGCGAAGATTTTCGCCAACCGTTGAGGCCTGCATCAATCACGGCCAATCCAGGCACCGTTCGCCCTGAGCTTGTCGAAGGGCTTCGACAGGCTCAGCCCGAACGGTGTGGGGTCTTAAGTCCGTGGCGACACAAGACGGCTCAGGCCGCCAGCGCTTCCTTCGGGAAATCCGTCGAAGCGGCCAGCGCCTTCCAGCCCTTGAGTTCGCTTTCCACAAAGGTGTGCTTGTCGGCAATCACCTGCAGCGTGTCGCTGCCCAGCGGCAGGCGCAGCGGCGGCGTGGCGGAGTCCACCAGCGCCAGCATGGCCTGCGCCAGGCGCAGCGGGTCGCCCGGCTGGTTGTGGTTGATCTGCACGGCGGCCGCGCGCACCCGGCCGGCGCTGGCGGCGTAGTCGTCCAGGATGCGCGGCGACACCGACAGCGAGTTGCCGTCCAGGAAGTCGGTGCGGAAGTAGCCCGGCTCCACCACCGTCACATGGATGCCCAGCGGCGCGAGTTCGCCGTGCAGCGCTTCGGTGAGGCCCTCTACTGCGAACTTGGTCGAGCAGTACACGCCAAAGCCCGGGCCCGACTGGTAGCCGCCCAGCGACGAAATGTTGACCACATGGCCGCTGCGGCGCGCGCGCATGGCGGGCAGCACGGCGCGCGTCACGTTCAACAGGCCGAACACATTGGTTTCATACAGGCGCCGCACCTCGTCGGCCGTGGCTTCTTCCACCGCGCCCAGCAGGCCGTAGCCCGCGTTGTTGACCAGCACGTCGATGCGGCCGAAGCGCGCCAGCGCGGCCTGCACCGCCGTGGCGGCCTGGGCCTCGTCCGTCACGTCCAGCGGCAGGGCCAGCAGCGCGTCGCCGGCGGGGAAACGCTTCTGCACCGAAGCCGCGTCGCGCGAGGTCGCCACCACCGCGTCGCCCTGCGCCAGCGCCGCCTCGGCGATGCGCGCGCCTATGCCGCGTGCCGCGCCGGTGATCATCCAGACACGTTTGAAATCCGTCTTTGCATTCATGGTCAAGTCCTTCAAAAAAATGTTGCTGAGGAGGGCAATGTAGGATTTCGATTGAACGTTGAATAGCTGGCAGTCACTGGCTTCATAATCAAGTAAATCGTGACAATCCCGCGACTGCCCCAAGGAGAACCCCATGGCCCTCAACGAACTGCGCGCCGTCGCCACCTTCGTCAAGGCGGCCGAACTCGGCAGCCTGCGCCAGGCCGCCGCCGCCCAGGCCATCACGCCGCAGGCCGCCAGCCAGGCGCTGGTGCAGCTGGAGCGCCACCTCGGTGTGCGCCTGTTCCACCGCACCACACGCAGCCTGAGCCTGACCGAAGAGGGCGTGCAGTTCCTGGAAGCCGCGCAGCCGGGCCTGGCCACGCTGCAGCGTGCCCTGCACGGCGCGCGCCGCGGCCGTGAAGAGATCGCCGGGCCGCTGCGCATCGTGGCGGCGCGCTCCATCATGCTGGAGGTGCTGTGGCCCGTGCTGGAAGAGTATTGCCGCCGCTACCCGCAGGTAGAGCCCGACATCCACATGGACGACCGCGTCGGCAACTGGGTCGAGGACCGCGTTGACGTCGGCTTTCGCGCCGGCCCGCCGCCCGAGGGCGGCGTCATCTCGCGGCGCCTGCTGCCGCTGCAGCTCATCGTCTGCGCCTCGCCCGCTTACATCGCGCAGCACGGCGCGCCGAAAACGATTGACGAACTCGCCCACCACCGCTGCAGCGGTTTTCGCCACGCCGGCACCGGCAAGGCCATGCCCTGGGAGTTCAAGGTCGGCGAAGAAGTCGTGGGCCGTCCCATCGCTTCGTCTTTCCTCACCAACGACGTGGACCTCGAAGCCCGCGCCGTCGTCGCCGGCCAGGCCGTGGGCCAGCTGATAGGCGTGACCGCCGCGCCGCTGGTGCGCGCCGGCCTGCTGGTGCCGCTGCTGACACAACACGTCACCGAGCACCTGGGCCTGCACGTCTATTACGGCAGCCGCAACGCGCAACCGGCGCGGGCCCGCGCCTTTATCGACCTGGCCGTCGAGCGCCTGGTGGGCAACACGCGGTTCTTCCTGGAGCCGCACGAACTCAAGCTCGCAAAACCCAAAGCCAGGCGAACGCGGCCGGCGGCAAAATAAAAAGCCGCGCAGTGCGCGGCCTTGGCTTCAAGCGGTTCAGTTCAGCCCAGGAACTGCAACAGCTCAGGAATCACCTGGTCGGGCGCCTCTTCCATCAGCCAGTGGCCCGATCCCTTGACGACCACGCCCTTGACGTCGTTGGCCACCAGCTTGCCCTGGTCGATCAGGAAGGTGCCGCCGGCTTTTTCGCCCGACAGCACCAGCATGGGCATGGTGAGTTTGGTGGCGCCCAGCGCGGCGAAGTCGGCCGCGTCTTTTTCGAAATTCTTGAAGTACTCAAAGCCCGCGCGCATGCCGCCCTCCTGCGCATAGGCCGCGGCGTAGATGCGCCTGTCGGCTTCGGGCAGCGAGTGTTTGGCGTCGGCCGCGAAGTCGTTCCAGAAGTGTTCGAAGTAGGTGCGTTCGCGGCCCTTGACGAGTGCCAGCGGCGTCTTGCCGTGGAAATGGAAATGCCACAGGTCGCGCAGCAGCCACACATGGGTCCAGTCGCCGATGCCGGGCAGGAAGGCGTCCATCAGCACCACGCGGCTGGTTTCGGTGGGGAATTGCGCGGCGTAGGCATAGGCCACCATCAGGCCGATGTCGTGGCCCACGATGGCGACGCTGTTGATGCCCAGCGACTTCACGAGTTCGTGGATGTCGACGGCCATGTTTTTCTTGTCGTAGCCGCCTTCAGGCTTGGCCGATCCGCCGGCGCCGCGCAGGTCGGGAACGATGACCGTGTGGGTCTTGGCCAGCAGCGGCATCAGCGGGTTCCACATATGGCTGGTTTCCGCATAGCCGTGCAGCAGCACCACGGCCGGGCCCTTGCCGCCCACGCGGTAGTGGATGGTCGTGCCGTTCACGTTGGCATTGCGCGCAGTGAAGCCGGGCACCCGGCCTTCGTTGCCGACGGGCGCGGCGGCCAGGGCCGGCGTGGCGGCGGCCAGCAAGCCGGCGGTGGCGGCGCCCAGGGTGGCGGCGCTGGCAAGCAGGCTGCGGCGGCTGGCCAATGGGCCGGAAGGCAGATTGGAAAAAGAATCGGTAGAAGCGGTGGTCATGGCGGTTTTCCTCGTTGGTTTAAATGAAAGGTGAAGAAGAGCCTCCAATGTAGGTTTCAGCTTCTGTCTGGAGAAGACCGTTTGGCTGGTTTAGTCATTCAGCTTTTGTGAACAATGTGCCCACCCGCAACCCATGCTGCGGGTGCACCAGCGGTTCGCGGTGACCTGGTTTCGGCTCGCCGCTCCTACAGCCATCTCAGCCGCAGGCTGACGCCCGACGCGTTTGGCGCGGGCTAGATTGGCTGCTCAGCCGCCGCGTTTTTCCAACTTTTCCAACTTTTCCAATTCTTCCTGCGGGCCTTTGTGGCTGAACCGCATTCATCGAAGCACACAAAGAACAAAAATGCCGACCAACACCGCTCCCCCAGTCCCGCCCCCGCCCAACCCGGTCAACCCTCTCAAACGACGCGCGGCCTGGGCCGCGGGCCTGGTGCTGCTCGTGCTCGGTGTGCCCTTGCTGCTGGCGGGCTTCTGGCTCGTGGTGCTGGGCGGGTCTTCCTATTACCTGCTGGCGGGCCTCGGCTTTGGGCTGGCGGGCGTGTTGCTGATGCGCCGCAGCCCCGGCGGGCTGTGGATCTTCGCGCTGCTGGTTGCCGGCACGCTGGCCTGGGCGCTGTGGGAGGCCGGGCTGGACTGGTGGCCGCTGGCCGCGCGCGGCGGCGTGGTGTTTGTCATAGGCCTGTTCCTGATGACGCCCTGGGTCGCGCGCACCTGGCCCATTGATTCCCCCGGCCACGAGGGCACTTGGGGTGCGCGCGGCGGCCGCTGGGCGCTGGGCTCGGTGCTGGGTGTGTTCCTGATCGCGGCGGTTATTTCCGGCTTTCATGACGACAACCGCCTGGTCGGCCTGCAACCTTTGCCGCCCATGGGCGCCGCGGCCGCGGCGCCGGGTGACGGCGTGCCGCCCGATGAATGGCATGCCTACGGCCGCACCGGCCAGGGCCAGCGCTATTCACCGCTGGCGCAGATCACGCCCGCCAACGTCAAGGGCCTGGACGTGGCCTGGGAATACCGCACCGGCGACATGCGCGGCCGCCCCGGCGACCCGCAGGAAACCACTTTCGAAGTGACGCCGCTGAAAATCGGCAACCGCCTGTTCTTCTGCACGCCGCACCAGTCGGTGATCGCGCTGGACGCCACCACCGGCGCTGAAATCTGGCGCTTCAATCCCGAGATCCAGGGCCAGCTCGCGCTGCAGCACCTGACCTGCCGCGGCCTGTCCTACCAGCCGCCGGCCACCACGCCGCCGCCAGCGCCCACGGCCGACGGGATCTGCCCGGCCAAGCTCTTCATGCCCACGGCCGACGGCCGCGTCATCGCGCTCAGCCCCGACACCGGCAAACCCTGCGCGGCCTTCGGCGGCGGCAAGGGGCAGATAGACCTCTGGGCCGGCATGCCCAACCTGAAGCCCGGCGCCTACTACTCGACCTCGCCCGTGGTGGTCACCTCGCGGCTCATCATCGTGGGCGGCACCGTGCTCGACAACGTCTCCACCAAAGAGCAGTCGGGCGTCATTCGCGCGTTCGACGTCAACACCGGCGGGCTTGTCTGGGCCTGGGATTCCGGGCGGCCCGACAGCAGCGCGCCGCTCGCGCCCGGCCAGGTCTACACGCCCAACTCGCCCAACAGCTGGTCGATCTCCAGCGTCGACGAGGCGCTGGGCATGGTCTACGTGCCCCTGGGCAACCAGCCGCCCGACCAGTGGGGCGGCAACCGCAGCCCCGCGGTGGAAACCTACTCGTCCTCCGTCGTCGCGCTGGATCTCGCCACCGGCAAGGTGCGCTGGAACTTCCAGACGGTGCACCACGACCTCTGGGACTACGACGTGCCGGCCCAGCCCAGCCTGCTGGACCTCAACATAGGCGGCAACAAGGTGCCCGCACTCGTGCAGCCCACCAAGCAGGGCGAGATTTTTGTGCTCGATCGCCGCACCGGCACGCCGATATTGCCCGTCACCGAAGTCGCCGCGCCGCAAGGCGCCGCGCAGGGCGACCGCAGCGCGCCCACGCAGCCCAAATCGGCGCTGTCCTTCAACCCGCCGCCGCTGACCGGCCGCGACATGTGGGGCGCCACCATGTTCGACCAGCTGTATTGCCGCATCGCCTTTCACCGCCTGCGCTATGAAGGCCGCTTCACGCCGCCGTCCACCCAGGGCACGCTGGTCTACCCCGGCAACTTCGGCGTCTTCAACTGGGGCGGCGTGGCCGTCGACCCGGTGCGGCAGATGGCCTTCACCACGCCGACCTACCTGGCTTTTGTCTCCAAACTCGTGCCCCGTCCCGACGACACGGCCTTGATGGTGCAGGGCAAGCAGCGGCCCGAAGGCAGCCTGCCGTCGCTCAATGAAAATTTCGGCGCGCCCTTTGCCGTCAAGCTCAGTGCCTTTTTGTCGCCGCTGGGCATTCCCTGCCAGGCGCCGCCCTGGGGCTATGTGGCCGGCGCGGACCTGACCACCGGCACCATCGCCTGGCAGCACAAAAACGGCACCGTGCGCGACCTCTCGCCCGTGCCCCTGCCTTTCCGCATGGGCGTGCCCAGCCTGGGCGGCCCGCTCGCCACGGCAGGTGGCGTGGCCTTCCTCTCGGGCACGCTGGACAACTATGTGCGCGCCTATGACCTCAACAACGGCGACGAACTCTGGAAGGCACGCCTGCCCGCGGGCGGCCAGGCCACGCCCATGAGTTATGCCGTGGCGGACGGACGGCAGTTTGTGGTCGTGGTGGCCGGCGGGCATGGATCGCTGGGCACGAAGGCCGGTGACTATGTGCGGGCTTACGCCTTGCCCTTGGCCGGCGGCAGCCGGCCGGCTCCATAGACCACTCCGCACCGCCGTTCGCCAAATTCGCGCGGCGGAAGATCCAGCGCCGGCGGCCCCCCTCCCTGCCTTCCCCCAGCGGGGGAAGGAGCAAGACCTGCCAGACCTTTGGAGGGAACTCTCCCCGATTCAGTCCCCTCACCCTCTGGGAGAGGGCTAGGGTGAGGGCCAGCGGCGGTCGTGGGCTATCGAGCGTGACTCATCACATCGGCCACCCAGTCCACAAACACGCGCACCCGCGGCGACAGCTGCCGGTGGTGCGGGTACAGCACCGACACCGGCATGGGCGCGGGCTTGAATTGCGCCAGCACTTCCACCAGCGTGCCCGCCTCCAGCTGCGCGGCCAGGTGGTAGCGCGGCACCTGGATAAAACCCAGGTGCGCGGCGCAGCAGACCTTGTAGGCGTCGGCATCTGTCACCGACACCGAGCCCTTGAGCTGCACCTGGCGCGACGCGCCGTCCACGATGAAGTCAAAAGGCAGCGCCTTGCCGGTGCGGCTGGATAAAAAATTCACCGCGCGGTGGCCGCGCAGCGCCTCCACCGTGTCGGGCATGCCGTGTTTGGCCAGGTACTCGCGGCTGGCGCAGGTCACCTGTTCCAGCAAGGCCACGCGCCGCCCCACCATGCTGGACTCGGCCAGCTCGCCTACGCGCAGCACGCAGTCCACGCCCTCGCGCACCAGGTCCACCAGCCGGTCGCCCATGCCGATTTCCAGTTCGATGTCCGGGTAGCGCTCAAAG
This sequence comes from Polaromonas sp. YR568, assembly GCF_943369675.1. Lineage (GTDB taxonomy): Bacteria > Pseudomonadota > Gammaproteobacteria > Burkholderiales > Burkholderiaceae_C > Polaromonas. Next base: position 44,052 of record NZ_CALROB020000021.1, read on the forward strand.
AACTGCCCAATCACCGGCAGCAAAAAATGCTTGGCCAGCGTGCCGTGCAAATCCACGCGCAGCTTGCCGCGCGGTTTGCTGCCCACGTTCACAAAGGCCGACTCGGCCTCTTCCAGGTCCGTCAAGAGGCGCAGGCAACGTTCGTAATACGCCGAGCCGTCCTGCGTGGGGCTCACATGCCGCGTCGTGCGCTGCAGCAGCCGCACGCCCAGGCGTTTTTCAAGCTGCTGCACGGCGTGCGTCACGGTGGCGCGCGGCAGGTGCAGGTCGTCGGCCGCTTTCGTGAAACTGCCTAACTCCACGATTCGCGTGAACAGCTGCATCGAGTGAAACCTATCCATTTGCTTGCCGCTTCATTGTTGGTGTGAATTGAACAGTGATGGCAAGTTTAGGATATTTATCGCATGCCGGTTGAATAGAACAATAGCGTCACTGGCCCACCCAATCGCTCCAACAAACAAAGCGCCGCGGGCAGTCAGAGCAAACCCACCTATCAGCACAGGAGTTCCAGATGACCGCTTCCGCATCCACTCCATCCAACCCGGTTACCCGGGTCGCCATCGTCACCGGCGCCTCGCGCGGCATAGGCGCGGCCGTCGCCCGGCGCCTCGCGCAAGAGGGCTACGCCGTCGTCGTCAACTACGCCGGCCAGGCCGCCGAAGCCCAGGCCGTGGTGCAGTCCATCACCGCCAACGGCGGCAAAGCCATTGCCGTGCAGGCCGACGTGGCCAGTTCCGCCGCCGTCAAGGCGTTGTTCGACGACAGCATCAAAGCCTTCGGCCGCGTCGACGTGCTCATCAACAACGCCGGCATCATGCCGCCCAGCCTGCCCGCGCTGGCCGACACCGACGACGAGACCTTCGACCGCCTGTTCGCCGTCAATGTCAAAGGCACCTTCAACACCCTGCGCGAAGCCGCCGCGCGCCTGCAGCAGGGCGGGCGCATCGTCAACTTCTCGACCAGCGTGATCGGCCTGGCACTGCCCGGCTACGCGGTGTACGGCGCCACCAAGAGCGCGGTCGAAACCTTCACCCACATCATGGCCAAGGAGCTGCGCGGCAAGAACATCCGCGTCAACGCCATCGCCCCCGGCCCCACGGCCACCGCGCTCTTCCTCAACGGCAAGACGCCGGAGACGGTGGAGCGCATGGCCAGGATGGCGCCGCTGGAACGGCTGGGCACGCCCGAGGACATCGCGAGCGCTGTCGCATTCCTGGTTAGCGAGAACTCGGGCTGGGTGAACGGCCAGACCCTGCGTGCCAACGGAGGCCTTGTGTAACTCCCGTTCGCGTTGAGCTTGTCGAAACGCAGCAGCCTTCGACAAGCTCAGGCCGAACGGAGTCAATGCGGCCTCTTTCAGTTCATCACTTTCCACTTACCGGTCATCACCAAACCATCGTCATTTATTCGAAAGCCACACACCATGAAATCCGTCATCCTCGTCACCGGCGCTGCCACCGGCATCGGCCACCTCAGCGCCCGCTCCCTCGCCCAGGCCGGCCACACCGTCTATGCCAGCATGCGCGACATCGAAGGCCGCAACGCGCCCAAGGTGCGTGAGCTGCGCGACTGGAGTTTTGCCAAGGGCCTGGACCTGCGCGCCGTCGAACTCGACGTGCTGTCTCAGCCCTCGGCCGACGCCGCCGTCGCCCACATCCTGGCCGAGCAGGGCCGGCTTGACGTCGTCGTGCACAACGCCGGCCACCTCGTGGTCGGCCCCGCCGAGGCCTACACGCCTGAAGAAATCATCAAGGTGCTGGACACCAACTTCCTGGGCACCCAGCGCGTCAACCGCGCTGCGCTGCCGGCCATGCGCCAAGCCGAAGCCGGCCTTCTGCTGTGGGTCAGCAGCAGCACGGTGCGCGGCGGCTTTCCGCCTTTCCTCGGGCCCTATGCGGCCGCCAAGGCCGCCATGGATTCGATGGCCGTCACCATGTCGTATGAGCTCGCGCGCTTCGGCATCGAGACCTCCATCGTCGTGCCCGGCGCCTTCACCAAAGGCACGGACCACTTCCCCAGCGCCGGCAAACCGGCTGACGCGGCCCTCGCCGCCGCCTATGCGCGCTACGACGGCGTGATGGACCACGTCGGCGAACGCCTGTCTGCCCTGAGCCCGGACTATGCCGACCCGCAGGCCGTGGCCGACGACATCACCCGCATCGTCGGCCTGCCCGCCGGCACGCGGCCCTTCCGCTCGGTGACCGACTTCATCGACGACGGCGCCGGCGAAGTCACCGTGGTGGCCGAGCGCGTGCGCGAAGAGTTTGCCCAGCGCATTGGCATCGCCGACATGCTCAAGCCGGTGGTGCGACGCGTGGCTTGAGAGGTGGCTCTTACTCCTTCTCCCCCCTGGGAGAAGGTGGGGATGAGGGTGGCGGCACTTGATGTCTGAGCCGCATGTGCGTGTGGCGCTGCCGGCCCTCACCCCCACCCTCTCCCAGGGGGAGAGGGAGTAAATTCACTGCCGGCCGCAGGGACGCGTTGAGCGGTCTGGCCGCACTTCTCGGCGCGCCAGCCTACACCCGCCGGCGCCGGCGCGGCCTTAGAGTGGGACATGACACAGCTTCTGCGCCGGCCCGCCCATCTATTGCATGCCGCAATGGCGCTCACGGCGGCGTGCGGCGCGGCCCCGGCGCTGGCCCTGGATGCTGAAGAGATTTTCGAGCGCGCCGCGCCCGCCGTGTGGACGGTCAAGTCCGACCTCGGCAACGGCCAATTCTCCGTCGGCAGCGCCGTCGCAATCGCGCCCAACCTGCTGGTCACCGCCTGCCATGTGGTCGGCAAGGCCATCACCGTGCAGCTCGTGCAGCGCCAGCGCGAAGTAAAGGTCATACGCATCCTGCGCGACCCCGTGCCCGAGCATGACCTGTGCGTGCTGCAAACCGAAGCCGCCGCGGCGCTCGCCACCGTCGCCATCGCACCCATGGACAGCGTGCGCGTAGGCGCCCGGGCCTATGCCATCGGCAGCCCCCACGGGCTGGAACTCACGCTCTCTGAAGGCCTCGTGTCGGCGCTGCGCGCCAACGCCACCAGCACGCTGCCCACCATCCAGACCTCGGCCTCCATCTCCTCGGGCTCCAGCGGCGGCGGCCTGTTCGATGCGCAGGCGCGCCTCATGGGCGTGACCATCAACGTCTCGCCCGGCGGCCAGAACCTGGGCTTTGCCTACCCCGCGCAACTGGTCATGGGCTTGCCCCAGCGCATGGACGCCGAACTCGCGCAGTGGCACGCGGGCCTGAAGAAGCTCGGCCTGCTGATGGGCGCCAACGGCGAACCCCTGCTCTCTGGCCATGCCGAACTCGGCAACGAAGCCGCGTTGCCGGTGATAGGCGGCGGAAGCGACCCCGCCGCCCTGCAGATGGCCTACAAACAGTTTTTGCTGCAGTCGCTGCCGCGCGCGTTCATGATCACCGGCGACGGCCACTTCGGCACCGTCACCAGCCTGGCCGGGCTCAACGAGCAGCTCGCCGGCTGCGCGCAAAAGAAGATCACCTGCGCGGTCTACGCCGTCAACAGCACGGTGGTCTGGGGCCAGCAGCAGCCGGGGCGTTGAACCCCCTGGCTATTGCGACCTGGAGTCGCATGGCCCACCGGCAGGCGGATCGCTTGCATGCGCCTCACAAAAGTATGAAAATACAGATAATTTTCTGCAATAAGTCTGTAATTTAGTACTTTATTAATTTTTGTGGCCCGCAAAGATCCCCTCTCCGAACCCCTGGAAGTGACGCAATTCGTCACTGAAGTGGGTCAGCGCATCCGCCTGATGCGGCGCGCCCGGCACCTGACCCAGGCAGACCTTGCCATGCGGGCGGATGTGAGCCGTCTTACCGTGATCGCCGTGGAGGCGGGGGCTTTGTCCACACGTTTCTCGGACATCGCGCGCCTGCTCTGGGCGCTGGACGACCAAAGCCTGCAGGCGGCGCTGGCCAGCGCCGCGCAAGACGCGGCCTACCAGGAGGCTGCGCGGGGTTTCGTATTGGGTGGCAAGGCACGGCGTGAAGTTCGCGCTGGTCGGTGAGTGCACCAGTCCGCCAAGCTCCAGCAGCGCATGTGCAAGCCGTCCGCCAGGCCGGCTTTAACGACGAACAGGTGATGGAGATCCACGCCCACGTGGCGCTGAGCCTCTTCACCAATTACGTCAACGTGGCGTTTGACGTGCCGGTCGATTTCCCGGCTGTCAGGCTGTGCCGCGCGGCTGCCTAAGGGCCAAGGCCGTCCCCCGCCGCGAACTCCGCGGCGAACACCTCCGCCACCCAGTCGGCAAAGGCGCGCACCTTGGCCGTCAGGTGGCGGTTGCGCGGGTAGAGCACCACCATGGGCAGCGCGTCCACCGTCCAGTCGGGCAGCACGCGCACCAAGGCGCCGCTTTCTAGCAGCGCGCAGGTGCGGCGCGTCAGCGGCTGCTGCGCCAGGCCCAGGCCGGCCAGCACCGCGCCCAGGTGGCTGTCGGCGTCGTTGCAGCTGACCCAGTGCGGGCGGTGCACCTGCCGCGCTTCGCCGCCTTTGGCGAAGTCAAACGGAAACACCCGGCCGGTCTTGGCCGAGTGGAAATTCACGAAGCGGTGTTGCTCCAGGTCTTCCAGCGTTTGTGGCGTGCCGTGCTGCGCCAGGTAGGAGGGCGCGGCGCAGGTCACCACCTTGAGCCGCCCCAGCGGCCGCGCCACCAGCGTCTCGTCGTGCACCAGGCCGCCGCGCAGCACGCAGTCCACACCCTCGGCCACCAGGTCTACCGGCCTGTCGGTGCTGCCCAGTTCCAGCACGATGTCGGGGTAGCGTTTGAAAAATTGCGGCAGCTCCGGTGAGATCACATGCCGGCCCACGGCCGCCGGCACGTCCACCCGCAGCCGCCCGGCCGGCGTGGCCACCGCGCGGCGCAGCGTGCCTTCGAGTTCGCCCATGTCCTGCACCATGGCCAGCGCGCGCTGGTGGTACAGCGCGCCGTCGTCCGTCAGGCTCAGCCGGCGTGTCGTGCGGTTCAGCAGGCGCACGCCCAGGTGGGCTTCCAGCTCCTGCACCAGCGTGGTCACGCGCGCCTTGGGCAGGTGCAGGGCCGTGGCCGCCGCGGTAAAGCTGCCCAGCTCCACCACGCGGTTAAACACTTCCATCGCTTTGTAGCGGTCAACGCTCATGGCTATGCCTTTTCGCCTTTTTTGTTCTTGAAATCGGTAACAGTTATTTTGAGATATGGCAGTTTATTCTTTTAATCGAAACCAATACAGTCCTTCTACCCGCCCACCCATGCACTGACTCCAATTTCACCGAAAGGCTCCCCATGACCACCATCCTCTCTTCCACCCGCCTGGGCTTTCGCGGCCCGCAGTCCGTCTCGGCCATTGGCCTGGGCGCCATGGGCATGTCCGGCATGTACGGCGCCAGCGATGAGGCGCAAAGCATCGCGACGATCCACGCCGCGCTGGACGCCGGCGTCAACCTCATCGACACCGGCGACTTCTACGGCATGGGCCACAACGAAATGTTGATAGGCCGAGCCCTTAAAGGCCGGCGCGACGATGCGCTGATCTCCGTCAAGTTCGGCGCGCTGCGCGACCCCAGCGCCGGCTGGATTGGCATGGACGGCCGGCCCGCCGCCGTCAAGAACTTCCTGGCCCACAGCCTGCAGCGCCTGGGCACCGACCACATCGACATCTACCGCATCGCGCGGCTGGACCCCAACGTGCCGATCGAAGACACCATAGGCGCCATCGCCGACATGGTGAAGGCTGGTTTTGTGCGCCACATCGGGCTCAGCGAAGTCGGCGCCGACACCATCAAAAAAGCCCACGCCGTGCACCCGATCACCGACCTGCAGATCGAATACTCGCTGCTCAGCCGCGGCCCCGAGGCCGAGATCTTTCCCGTGCTCAAGCAACTGGGCATAGGCATCACGGCTTACGGCGTGCTCTCACGCGGACTGCTGTCGGGCTCCAAACCCACGGGCCCCGGTGATTACCGCGCCCACCTGCCGCGCTTTACCGGCGACAACGCCGCCAAAAACCAGCAGCTCGTTGATGTGCTGCAGCAACTCGCCGCCGGCCTGGGCGCCACCGCCTCGCAAGTGGCGATCGCCTGGGTGCTGGCACGCGGCAAAGCGCTGGGCGTGGACATGGTGGCGCTGGTCGGCTCGCGCACGCTCAAGCAGCTTGATGAATCGCTGGGTGCCTTGAAGCTCACGCTGGGCAACGAGGACCTCAAGCGTATCGAGGCTGCGTTGCCTGCGGATGCCGTGGCTGGCACGCGGTATGCGGCTGAGCAGATGGCGCATCTGGACAGCGAGAAATAAAAGGCGAAAAGCGGCAAAGCGCGATACGGCTCAAAAAATGAGCCGTATTGGGCGAAATGCAGCTCAAAGCGGCTTTTGTGCACCCTTTCCGATTCCGCTTTACGGGTGCATGCGGTGATTAGCGGGTCTATTCACCGCATAATTTGCGGTGAATAAGGGCATAATCACCGCATGCACCCCGATTTGCCGCCCCTTTACCTCTGGCAACAGCCAGACTGGCCGAAATGGCGCTTCGACGCAGCCGCGCTGGCCGCGCCGCTGGCGCAGGTGCACCAGGCGCAAGGCCATTTGATGGGGCGCATGGCTGAACTCAGGCTGGCGCAGCGTGAGCAGGCCACTTTGCAGGTGCTGACGCAGGAAGTCATCAAAACCAGCGAAATAGAAGGCGAGCGCCTGGGGTTGCAGGCCGTGCGCTCTTCCATCGCGCGCCGTCTCGGCATGGACATAGGCGCGCTGGCGCCGGCCGACCGGCACGTGGACGGCGTGGTCGACATGGTGCTGGACGCCACCAGCCGTTTTGACCAGCCCCTGACGGCGCAGCGGCTGTTTGGCTGGCATGCGGCTTTGTTTCCTGTCGGCTACAGCGGCATGGTGCGTATCCGCACCGGCGCATGGCGCGACGATGCCCATGGCCCCATGCAGGTGGTTTCAGGATCAGCGCGCAGGGAAGTCGTGCACTACGAAGCCCCGCCCGCCCGTGTACTGGAGGCCGAGACCGCCGCCTTTTTGAAATGGTTCAATACCGACGCACCTGGTGACGCCCTCATCAAGGCCGGCCTGGCGCATTTGTGGCTGGTGACGCTGCACCCTTTCGATGACGGCAACGGCCGCATCTCGCGCGCCGTGGGCGACATGGCCCTGGCGCGGGCGGAAGGCACCTCCCAGCGTTTCTACAGCCTCAGCGCGCAGATCCAGCGCGAACGCAAAGACTATTACGACCAGCTCGAAGCCACACAAAAAGGCACGCTGGACATCACGCCCTGGCTGGCCTGGTTCCTGGGCTGCCTGCTACGCGCGGTGCAAGGCGCGGACGGCCTGCTGGCCAGCGTGCTGGGCAAGGCCCAGTTCTGGCAACGCTGGGCCGGCACACCCATGAACGAGCGGCAAATCAAGGTCGTCAACCGCCTGCTTGACGGCTTTGACGGCAAGCTCACCACCGCCAAGTGGGCGGCGCTGGCAAAGTGTTCCACCGACACGGCGCTGCGCGACATCACCGACCTGCTGGAGCGCGGCGTGCTGCGCAAGCTTGAAGGCGGCGGGCGAAGCACGGGGTATGAACTGAACGCGCCTGCTCTTCCGGTTTAGCTCCCTCCCCCGCTGGGGGAGGGCTGGGGTGGGGGCCAACCTGCCTTCGAACATGCGCGGCGGAATATCAGGCGCCGACGGCCCCCATCCCTGCCTTCCCCCAGCGGGGGAAGGAGTAAAACCCTTTCACTGCGCCTGCTTGTTCACAAACCCGATCACCAGCCCCTTGTCCGTCACCGTCAACGCGCCCGGCTCCAAGCCCATGGTGTCGGCCAGCGCCAGGTCTTGCGGGCGCAGGCGGTGCACCACCACTTCGAGCAGCGCCTGTTGCGCCAGTGAATTGCCATAAGCCTCGATCAGCGCCGACGGTCCGGGCGGCAAACCCGCCAGGCGCAGGCTGTTGAAGTGCAACTGGTGCGCGCGTATCGACTTGTCGCCGGCCTCATAACGCAGCGCGAAGTCCACGTCAAAACTGCCCGGGTAGCGTTGCCCCAGCGCAAGGCCGCCCGCGTCCACCGCCATGGTCGCGCCCAGCCGGTTCACCTCGGGCATCAGGCGCAGCACCGGCGCCTGCAAGCTCAGGTCGACCAGGCCGCCCAGCGGGTAATTCATCGGGAAGCGTTGCGCCACCGCCTGCTGCAATTGCGCCAATGAGACGGTGTAATTGGGTTGGGCGCGCGCAGGGGCCGTCACCAGCCCGGCCGCTGCCAGCAGCCCGCATGCGCCGAGATGGAACACAAGCCTGCGCTGCATCAGCGGACTCGCGAAGTCATGGGGTTTAAAAATCTCATGCCATCACCTTAAACCCTGCAACAGCCGCCGCCTGTCTGGCACGTCCGATGCCCGCGTAGGCCATGATGCCGCCTGCCAGACACTAACCCGCGCGCTGCCCCGCAAACCGCCTGCGGTAATCCTTGGGGCTCACGCCCAGCCGCCGCGCGAAGGCGCGCCGAAAGCCGTCCACATTCGCATACCCCAGCGAATCGGCCAGCTTCTTGATCGGCACCTCCGAGGCCTCCACCTGCCGCCGCGCTTCGTCGATGCGCGCTGCCTCTACAAAGGCCGCGGGCGTCAGCCCGGTGGCGGCGCGGAACACCCGCGCGAAGTTGCGCTCGCTCATCGCCGCGCGCTCGCACAGCGCCGGCACCGACAGGTCCGCGCCCAGGTGCGCCAGCACATAGTCCTGGATCTCCCGCACCACCGACTTGTCGGCCGTCTGCGCCGCCAGGTGCGCGCTGAACTGCGACTGCCCGCCCGGGCGCTTTAAAAACATCACCATCTTGCGCGCCACCTTCAGCGCGATGTCGCGCCCGTGGTCTTCCTCCACCAGGTGCAGCGCCAGGTCCATGCCCGCCGTCACGCCGGCCGAGGTGTAGGTGCCGCCGTCCTTCACGTAGATGGCATCGGCCTCCACCCGCAACGCCGGGAAACACGCGGCCAGCCGCTCCGTCGAATTCCAGTGCGTCGCCACGCGCTTGCCGTCCAGCAGGCCCGCCTCCGCCAGCAAAAACGCGCCCGTGCAGACAGAGCCCAGCCGCCGCACCAAGCCCGCCTGCCGCAGCAGCCAGGCGCTGGTCTCGGCCCGGCCCACCAGTTCCGCGGGCTCCGGGCTGCCGGCCACCAGCAGCGTGTCTATGCGGCCGCGCTGCGTCTGAAGGGTCGCGTCCACCACCATGCGCATGCCGTTGCTGCCCTTGATCTCGCCGGCCTGCGTGCCCACCAGCTGCAGCCGGTAGGCGCGCGGGTTGCCCAGCTGCACCCCCGCTTCCGCAAAAACGTCGGCCGGCCCGATCACGTCCAGCAGCTGGACGCGCGGCACGGCAAGGATGGCAACAAGGCGGGTGGCGGACACGGAGGCCTCTTTGGCTGGATTGGCTGCTTTTGCGGGATTGAACCCAGGCCAGCATAGCCGAAAATAACCTACACGACAAATTCAGCCAACCTTCTCTCTTCCATTTCGCTCTTCCAGAGACCCAAAGGCGTTCATGAACACGACCACAGCCCCCACCGCCGCCCCGGTTTTCGCCTCGGGCCACTATTCCATACGCCAGCTGCCCATCAACCTCTACGGCGCCGTCATGGGCCTGGCTGGGCTGGCGCTCGCCTGGCGGGCCGCCGTGCCGGCCTTTGGCGCGCCCGCCGCCATTGGCGCGGCGACAGGCTTCTTCGCGCTGGCCGTGTTCCTTGCGCACTCGGCCGGCTACCTCGCCAAGCTCGCGCGGCACCCCGACGCCGTGCGCCGCGAATTCACCGACCCCGTCTCCGGCAACTTTTTCGGCCAGTTCGCCATCTCCCTGCTGCTGCTGTCCGCGGTGCTCACGCCTTACGGCCACGCCTTCGCCCAAGGCTTGTGGACGGCCGGCGTGGCCGTGACCCTGGCGCTCAGCCTGTTGGTCGGCAGCCGCCTGCTGCACGGCAAGCTCGCCCCCGCCCACATGCTGCCCGTGTGGATCATCCCCGGCGTCGGTGTACTCGACATCGGCGTCACCGGCGGCCACATGCCCATGGCCTGGGCCGGTGAAATCAACCTGGCCGCCGTCGCCATAGGCGCCATGGTCGCGCTGGTGCTGTGGACGCTCATCATCCACCGCCTGGCCCACGGCGAGCCGCTGCCCATGGGCATGCGCCCTTCGCTGATGATCCTGATGGCGCCCTTTGCCGTCGGCTTCCTCGCCTGGGTGAATGTGTTCGGCCAGGTCGACCACTTCGCCGGTGCACTGTTTTACTTCGGCCTGTTTGTTTTCGTCGTGGTCGCGCCCAAGGTCTTCCGCCGCGACGTGCCCTTCTCGCCCGGCTGGTGGGCCGTCAGCTTTCCCATGGCCGCGCTGGCCAACGCCGCCATCGTCTATGCCGAGGCGCGCGGCGGCGCGCTGTTGCATGGGATTGCCGGTGTACTGCTGATCGGGCTGACCTTGGCGCTGGCCGTGCTCACGGTGCGCACGCTGCACTGGGTGTTCAGCGGCAGGCTGTTTGCCACCGCGTAAACCAGATCAGGTTCTAGATCACGTTCTTCTCGATCAAGGCCTCGCCCCGCACCAGCCGCTGCGCCGCCAGCGGCGACAGGTCCAGGCTGGTGTAGGCCCCGTCGCAGATCCACTCCGCGATGCCGCGCCCCACGGCCGGCGACTGCTGCAGGCCGTGGCCGCTGAAGCCATTGGCCAGCAGCAGCTTGGGCAACAAGGGGTGCGGCCCCAGCAGCGCATTCTGGTCGTGCGTGTTGTATTCGTAATAACCGGCCCAGGCCCGCTGCAAACGCAGCGCCTCAAAGCCCGGCACCCGGTGCGCCAGTGCCAGCCAGGCTTTGTCGAAGAGTTCGTGGTCCACGTCCAGCGGCGCATCGTTGTCATCACTGCCCCCAGGCGGCAGGCCGCAAATCCAGATCTCGCCCTCGGGCCTGAACCACAGGCCGCTGGTGTCTATCACCAGCGGGCAAGCCGGCGTCTTTGCCGGGCTCGCAAACGCATACACACAGCGCCTGCGCCCATACACCGGCAAGTCCAGCCCCGTGCCCGCCAGCAGCGGCCGCGCCCAGGCGCCCGCCGCATTCACCGCCCAGTCGCAGGGCAAAGATGCGCCGCCCTGCAGCGTCACCGCGTTCACGCGGCCCGCGCCGTGCGCAAAGCCCGTGACCTCCGCCTTCACATACTTCACACCCAGGCTGCGCGCCTTCTGCTTGAAGGCCATCAGCAAACCATAACCGTCAAACCAGCCCTCGCCCTGCAAGCCCAATGAGCCCAGCGCAAGGTCGTCCACATTCAGCCAGGGAAAGCGCTGCCGCAATTCATCGGGCGCGAGCAGCGCCACGTCCACGTCCATCGCGCGTTGCGTCGCGTGGTTTTCGCGCAGCGTGGCCTCACCCGCTTCGCTGGCCAGGTACAGATAGCCGCGCTCCGTCAACCCGATGTCCGGCACGTCGCCGTCCACCGCCAGGTGTTGTTTGATGTTGCGAAGAAACTCAATGCCGAACTGCGACACCGCGATGTTCACCGGCTGCGAGAACTGCTGGCGTATCGAACTCGCCGACAGCGCCGACGAAGCCTGCGCATAGGTCGGGTCGCGCTCCACCACCGTGACCTCGCCCGCAAAGCGCGGATGGCTTGCAAGAAAGTAGGCAATCGCGCTGCCCATCACGCCACCGCCCGCGATGACGACTCGTTGTGAAGGTGTTGTGTGGTTCATGGGGATCGGTGTTGTCCTGCAAGCCGCTTGCGCCACATCCTACATAACTCACCCATTTGTCGCCGCACAGCGACAAAACAGGTAAACCGCAAGGCCTCAAGTGCAACCATGTGTGTGTTGGGTCAACAGCATGCGATGCATGCCGTTGAACATGGGCTACTTGATATCAACGATTCAACCTTCCCATTCCAAAGGACTCTCTCATGAACAAACTGCTCGCTACCCTGATCGCCACCCTGTTCGTCGGCGTCGCATCCGCACAAACCCCCGCTCCCGTTGCTCCAGCGACGCCTGCTGTCGTCAAGGCTGAAGCCAAGGCCGACAAAGCCGTCGCCGCAGCCGTGAAGAGCGAAGCCAAGGTTGACGCCAAGGCCGACGCCAAGGTCGCCAAGGCCGAAGCCGCAGCCGCTGAAAAAACCGCCAAGGCCGACGCCAAGGCAGCCAAGGTGAAAGCCAAGGCAGAAGCCAAAGCCGCCAAGGCCGACGCAGACAAGCAAGCCTCGGCCAACGCCAAAGCTGAAAAGACCAGCATCAAGGCCGACGCCAAAGCCGCTTCCACCAAGGTTGACGCCAACGCCAAGGTCGACTCCGTGAAGGTTTCCACCGGCGCCGACAAGGCCAACGCCAAGCTCGACACCAACGCCGTCAAGGCCGAAGCCAAGACCGACGTGAAAGCCGCCGGCAGCAAGTAATTGCGCAGGGCGGGCCGCTGATCAGCTGATCGGCGGACCCCAAAAAAACGGGGGGCAGGTTTTAACACCTGCCCCCCGTTTTTCTTTGGGCGGCTGTTTTTCAGCAACAGTGCCTCAGCCCTTCTCAAGCTCCTGCTTCGCATGGCCCGCGCCCGCGCCGGTGGGCGCCAGCTCCAGGTAGGCGCGAAAGGCCTTCTTCGCCTTCTCGCTGTCGCCCGCCTTCGCATGCGCGTCGCCCAGGTTCAGGTAGGCCACCGCGCGCGAGGGGTCCATCTTCACCGTGTTCTCAAACCAGCGCGCCGCTTCCTTGAACTTGTCCTGCTTGAAGTAGACAAAGCCCAGGTTGTTCGCCGCCAGCGCAAAGTCCGGCCGCAGCTTCAATGCCTCGGTGAACTGCGCCTCGGCCTCCGCGTACAGCTTTTCCTTGTAGAGCTGCAGGCCGCGGTCGTTGGCGCGCTGCGCCAGCTGGCGCGCCGAGCTCGGCACCGCCAGCGGCGTCACGATCTTCTGCTCGCCGCCCTGCAGGTCCTTCACCACCACCGTGGCCGATGCCGGCAAGGCCGCGGGGCTGTCGCCGGCGGCGGGCGCGGCGGCAGCGGCCGGTGCCGGCGGCCGTGTTGCGTCCAGCTTGCTGTTCAGCGCGATGGCTTCCAGCGGCAGCTGGCTGGTCTGCGCGCTCAAAAACTCCGCTTCCGCCGGCAGCGCGAACACAAAGTCGCCGCCCTCCGAGCCCGGCAGGCTGCCGAAGGCCGGTGTCTGCCGCGACACCGCCGACACCGCCGGCGCCACATAGGCGGCCAGCTCTGTCGCGGTGATCAGGCCGTCGCCGTTCAGGTCGGCCTTGCCGGCCAGCGCCTGCAGCAGCGTCCAGGTAAACACCGAATGCCCGTTGGGCCCGCCATCGGCCACCAGCTGGTCCGCGCCGCCGGCGGTCAGCATCTGCCGGCCCAGGCGTTTGGCGTTGTCGCGCAGGAAGTTGCCCGAGCCCGCGCCGCGCGTCAGCCCCAGCCCGCTGTAGCAGGCGTCCATCACAAACAGCACGTGCTTGGCCGTCAGGCTCTCCGCGATGTTCTGCAGCTCCGTCATCGGCACTGCATCGGTCGCCAGCTTGTTCGGGTCCGAATCGGCCGGGATGACGTAGCCCAGGTCGCGGCCCGAACTCAGCTGCCGCGTCGCGCCATGGCCCGCGAAGAACACAAACAGCCGGTCGTTCTTTTTCATGCCGCTGTTCGCCAGCTTGTCGTGGAAGGCGCCCAGGATGCCGGCGCGCGTCGCCTCGCGGTTCTCCAGTGACAGCACGTGGTCCGCGCTGAAGCCGAAGCGCTGTATCAGCGACTCGCGTATCGCCCGCGCGTCGCGCACCGCGTACTGCAGCTTGGGCCAGTTCGCATAGTCGTCGATGCCGATCACGATGGCCCATGAATCGCTGTAGCCCGGGTTGGCCGCCACTGGCGCCGGCGCGGCCGCGTTGTTGCCGCCCTTGGCCACGCTGAAGCCGCTGCCGTCCCAGCCCGCGAACTGGTAGCCCTCGGCCGCCAGGCGGTCCAGGATGGCCGGCAGCGCTTTCACCGTGCGCTCGTGGATGTCGTGGAACAGGATGATGCCGCGCCCCTCCTTGTCCACCGAGCGCAGCACGCGCTCCACGATGGAACCCGGCACCGGGTCGGCCCAGTCCAGCGAGTCGATGTTCCACATCACCGAGCGCAGCTGCGCGCCCGACAGCACGTCCAGGCCCTCGTCGTTGCGCGCGCCATACGGAAAGCGGAACAGCGGCGAGCGCCGCGCATCCACGGCCTTCAGCAATTCATCGGTGCCCAGCACTTCCGACTTCAGGCCCGTGCCGTTGAGCTTGGACAGCTGCGCATGCGTCATGCTGTGGTTGGCCAGCGTGTGGCCCGCCTCCAGCAGCTTGCGGCTCACGTCGGCGCGCGGCCCCAGTTTGGTCTTGCCGTCCGCCGCCACCGTGCCCAGGTTGCTGCCCACCTGGAAGAAGATGCCCGGCGCGCCGTACTGCTTGAGGATGGCCGCGATCTCCGCCGTGTACACGCCGTGCGGGCCGTCGTCGAAGGTCAGCACAATGGTCTTGGGCGGCAGGCTGTAGCCGAAGACCTCGCCGTCCTCCTCGCCCTTGCCCTTGCGCGTCAGCGCCTTGGGCGCCGGGTAGGGCATCACCACGCCGAAGTCTTTCAAAATCTGCGCGCGCGTGTACAGCTTCTTGAGGCTGGCCACATAGTCTTCCCAGCGCTCGCGCTTCAGTTCAATCGCGCGCGGCTCAAAGCGGCCGAACACCAGGCGGATTTCCTTTTCGTAGTTGCGCTCTATCTCCAGCAGCGCGTCCAGGTCTTCGCCAATGCGCTTGTGCAGCTTGATGGCCGGCAGCGAAGAATCCGCCGCCACCGCAGCCTGCAGGCTGCGCAGCAGTTCGCGAAACGCCAGGCGGTCCGCGTCGAACAGGCTCTTGTCGCTCTCGATGTAATCCAGCAGCGTGCCGACTGCGTCAAAGCGCTGAGCATTGCCCGAGGCCACCAGCGCCGCCATCTGCGGCTCCAGCTCCGCCACACGCGCCCGGTTTTCATGGAACAGGCCCTGGCCCACCTGGTTGGCCATGGCCCGTTCGCCCGCGCCCAGGGTTTTCTCATCGGCAAACAACACGATGATCTTGCGGTAGCCGGCCAGCACCTCCTGCATGCCCGCGAGGATCTTGCTCGTGTCCAGCGGCTCGGCCGTCACCGTGGCCACGGCGGCGGCCATGGCCTTGTCCTGCTTGCCGCGCCAGGCCCGGCTGTCCACGCTGATCAGCACGGCCGTGGCAACCGCCAGCAGCAGCACGGCCCCCGCGGCCCCCAGGGCCAGTTTTGTTGTTTGCTTCATGGTGGTGTAGTGCGGCCCGGCCAGCGCCCGGCGTTTGTTCAATCAGCCGCCCTCCGGCGCGCCCCTAGCGAGCGATCATAGCTTTGCACCCCGCGCCCCGCAGCGCCATCGGTGTCGACTGCACGACGGGGCTGCGTAAACTTGAGTTTCCTGCTCCTTCCCCCTCTGGGGGAAGGCTGGGAGGGGGGTTGTTTGATCAGGCCGGCAGGGTGACGAATCGCACGCCGCCGGCCCCCATCCCCACCTTCCCCCAGCGGGGGAAGGTGTCAGACCAAGCCTGCGCCGTGTTGTCCCTGCGCATGCATCCCATATGATCGGCCCGGCCCACGCCCGCTCATGCGTGTCGCTCAACTCAAACCAGCTCGTCTTTTAGCTCCCTCCCCCGCTGGGGGAGGGCAGGGGTGGGGGCCAGCGGCCTTCCACCACACCCCGGCGAAACTTCAAGCCGCAAGCCCCCATCCCCCTTTGACAAGCTCAGGACAGGCCAAGCTCCCCCAGCGGGGGAAGGAGGAAACCCAGGCGCAAAGCCTCAGGGCTAGTACTTGTTCACCGCACCGCCTAGCGCCCCACCACAGACCAACCCGCCTTCTGGTTGGTCTTGTCGTTCTCGTATTCCCAGGCGGTGCCGCAGCGGTCGCATTTGTAGCGCGTGATGGTGATCAGCCCGTGGCGCCGCGTTTCGTGGCGCGGGTCGCCCTGCACCAGCTCCGGGTGGCCCGGCGCCTTGCGCCAGTTGCGCTGTATGCCCGCGCAGGAGTCGCACAACTCCATCTTCTTGAGTTCGGCTTTGCGGTCTGGGTCTTGGGTGGTCATGGGGTTCTCTGAAGTCGGGTGTTGGTTCCGATTGTCGCCGCTGCAACAAGGCCAGCAGGGTTTTTTGCGTGGCGCGCTTGACTTCGAGTGCGCTCGAAGCTCTAAAGTCTCTTCATGACCACCGCACCCACCGTCTCCCTGAGCATTGCCGAAGCCGCCGAGGCCTCGGGCCTGAGCGCCTACACCCTGCGCTACTACGAGCAGATAGGCCTGATCGCGCCCATCGACAGGCGCAGCGGCGCGCGCCGTTACTGCGATGCCGACATGCGCTGGCTCGACTTCCTGGTGCGGCTGCGCGCCACCGGCATGTCCATGCAGGGCATGCAGCGCTACGCCCAGCTGCTGCGCCAGGGCAATACCGGCGCCAGCCTCGACGAAAGGCAGGCCATGCTGGAAGCCCACGCCGCGCGCCTCGAAGCCGACATCCGCGCGCAGCGCGAGACCCTGCAATACATCCGCAAAAAAATACGCGGTTACGAAGAGATGCGGGCCGTGCCCAAACGCGCCTGAACCGCTTGAACCACCACCACCCCTTCCTCCAACTTCCAAGGACCCACACCATGATCAAAACCCGCACCCTCGGCCGCAACGGCCCCGCCGTCTCCGCCATCGGCCTCGGCTGCATGGGCATGAGCGACTTCTACGCCAACCGCGACGACGCCGAATCCATCGCCACCCTGCACCACGCGCTCGACCAGGGCCTGAATTTTCTCGACACCTCCGACATCTACGGCCCCTACACCAATGAAGAACTCATAGGCAAGGCCATCGCCGGCCGCCGCAACGACGTATTCATCGCCACCAAGTTCGGCATCACACGCGACCCCGCCAACGAAACCGCGCGCGGCTTCAACGGCCGGCCCGAGTACGTCAAGGCCAGTTGCGACGCCAGCCTCAAACGCCTGGGGATTGAGCAGATAGACCTCTACTACCAGCACCGCGTCGACAAGACCGTGCCCATTGAAGACACCGTGGGCGCCATGGCCGACCTGGTGCGCGCCGGCAAGGTGCGTTACCTGGGCTTGTCCGAAGCCTCCGCCGCCACGCTCGCGCGCGCCTGCAAGGTCCACCCGATTGCCGCGCTGCAAAGCGAATATTCGCTGTGGACGCGCGACCCCGAAGCCACCGGCGCCCTGGCCGCCTGCCGCGCGCACGGCGTGGCCCTGGTCGCCTATTCACCGCTGGGCCGCGGCTTCCTCACCGGCGCCTTCAGCAAACCCGAAGACCTGCCCGCCGACGACTACCGCCGCAAGTTCTCGCCGCGTTTTGCCGAAGAGAATTTCCAGCGCAACCTCGCGCTCGTCGAGGTGGTCAAGCAGCTGGCCCACAGCAAAGGCGTCACCGCCTCGCAGATCGCGCTGGGCTGGGTGCTGGCCCAGGGCGACGACGTCATCCCCATCCCCGGCACCAAACGCCGCAGCTACCTGGACCAGAACATCGCCGCCCTCGACGTGGTGCTCAGCCCCGCCGAGCTGGCCCAGCTCGACAAGGCATTCCCGATGGATGTAGCAGCCGGCCTGCGTTATCCCGAATCCTTCCTCGGCTCCGTCAACGCCTGAATTACCTTCACCAGCAGGGGCCGCGGAACTGGCTTTGCCAGGCCGCAGGCGCCTGTCCCCTGCAAGGGGAGAGGAGGCTACACGAAGTGAGGCTCAACAGGGGTGTTCCTACAGCCCATTAAAAGCGGACGTCCACCACCGAGCCCTTGTTCACCGCCGATGAAATGGCCAGGGACCACTTGAAGCGCTCGCAGATCCGCTTCGTCAAAAACAGCCCCAGCCCCCGGCCGCCGCCGGGCTTCATCGACGTCTGCAAGGCCGCGCTGTAGCTGCGCGCGGCCTCCACCGGGTCGAAGCCCTCGCCGGAATCGGTCACCCGCAGCCTTTGCGGCGTGAGGCTGACGGTGACGTCCCCCGTCTGCGTGTTCTCGGCCGCGTTCCTCAGGAGGTTGGCAATGACGATCCCGACCATCGCTTCCGGCGCCTGCACGGAAAAGCTCACGCACTCCACCAGCACGAAGCGCGCGGGCTTGAAGGCCAGCAGGTGTTCGTGGTCCTGCATCAGCTCCTGCAGCAGCAGGTCGACCCGGGTGCTTTCCACCCTCTCGTTCTCCTCCGGCTCGCGCGACAGGTACAGCAGGGCGCCCATGGTTTCGGTGAGGTTGTCGACCGTGCCGCGAATCCGCGCCAGCGGGCCTTGCGCCTGCGCGGGAAGGGCCTGCTTCACCAGCACGTCCACCGCGCCGCTGATCACCGCGACCGGGGTGCGGAACTCGTGGCTGGCCTGGTCCAGCAGGCTGCGCTCCCGCTCGATGAAGCGCTCCACCCTTTCCAGGTGGCGGTTCGCCTGCACCGCGATGTCGTGCAGCTCCGCCTGCGGGTAGTCGACCGACAGCCGCAGCGAGGGCTGCTCCGGGTCCAGCGCTTCCATGCGCTGCGCCAGCGCCCTGGCCGGCTTGCGCAGGCTGCCGTGAAGCCACAGCAGCGTGGCGCCCACCAGCGCCAGGTTGACCAGCACAAAGATCAGGCCCCCTATCCCCACCTTGTTCTGCAGTTGCTCGATGTCGGTCATGTCGATGACGGTGACCACGCGGCCGTCCGCCACCGGCGTGACCAGGGCCGCGTAGTCGTGCTCGTCAAACCGGTCCAGGTCCTGTTCGCTGTAGAACCCGGCGGGCAGCGTGGCCAGGTAGTGCGGCATGTCCGCGGGCGGGGCCGTGCCGCTCTTGACGTGCCACCCCTTGTAGGCGCCCTGTGTCGGCAAGGACACGGGCGTGTTGCCCGTGCTGCCGGCGATGTAGTGCTGGGTGGTCGAGCGCAGTATCTGCTCCCACACCGGGTGCGTGATCATCACCTGGCCGAAGCCCACCGAGACAGTGACCCCCACGGCCAGCAAAATCCCGAACGCGACGAACAGGGCGCTGATGCGCCAATGCAGGTCGAACATGCGCGGCTTGCCCGGCGTCTTGTTCGGCGTCTTATTCTCCATCCTGCACCCGTATGCTGTAGCCCTGCCCGAACACGGTGTGCAGGATTTTCCGGGCGCCTTCGCCGCCATCAACCTCTTTGCGCAGCAGGTGCATGTGCGACCTCAGAATGTCGTTGTCCGGTGAGCGCTCGCCCCAGATGTGCGATTCGAGGTATTCACGGCTCACCAGGTGCGGCGAGCGGCGCATCAGGACCTCCAGTATCTGCCGCCTGATCGGTGACAGCGACAGCTCGCGGTCTCCCCGCGTGACGACCAGCGACTGCAGGTTGAAGCGCAGGTCGCCGACTTCCAGCACCTGCCCGGGCGCCTGCGCCGCATGGCTGCGCGTCACCAGCACGCGAAGCCGCATTTCCAGCTCCGGCAGCGCGACCGGCTTGACGAGGTAGTCGTCGGCCCCGGCCTCAAAGCCCTGCAGCTTGCTGCCCAGCTGGTCTTTCGCCGTCAGCATGATCACCGGGATCCGGGACTTGAGTTCATCCCTGAGCTGCGTGAGCATCGCCAGGCCGTCCATGCGCGGCATCATCCAGTCCAGCACGATGGCGTCATAGTGGTTCGCCTGCACCATGCCCAGGCCCGATTTGCCGTCCGGCGCGGCGTCCGGCTTGTGGCCGCAGGCTTCCAGGTAGTCGTAGATGTTCGCCGCCAGCGGCGCGTTGTCCTCGACGATCAGGATGCTCAAGGGGCCTTCAATCATCTCCATCTCGGTCCTTCATCTCGGTCCTTCATCTCGGTCCTTTCGCGGGGGGGCGGTGGCACGGCGGGCTTCAGAATTTCCGGGAGACGCCGACAAAAACAGCCGTGACGCCCTTTGCGTCCCTGTCCACCAGCGGGCTGTTGCGTATCTTCCCCGGCAGTGCACTGTAAGACAGGCCGCCCGTCAGCATCCACTTGCCGGCGAAAGGCTGCATCAGGTCCACGCCGATACGCGGAATCACCGCGCTGCCCGGCTTGTAGTTCACCACACCCCGGGCGACCTCTGTGTCCAGTGTTCCGTAGTAGTAGTTGGCCAGCTTGCTGGATTGATGGGCGACCGCGACGTGCGGTGTGACCGTGGCCGACCCCCACTGCAGCGGGTAGCTGTATCTGGCGGAGGTCTCAAACCCTTTGCTGGTGCCTGAAGCATCCGCCTTCAGCGCCAGCTCCACCACGCCCATCGTGCCCTTGAAGGCCCCGGAAATCCCCAGGTCCAGGCCCCTGTCCCGGTCTTCCAGGAGGTTGCGGTTGATGCCCCTGGCCGCAAGCTCCGCCGCGCCGAAATCCTCTTTCTTGATGCCGCCGAACCTGACGCCCAGGGTGGCATCCAGCGTGAAACCGTCACGGCTGAGCAGGTGGTAGCCACCGCCGATCCCGCGCCAGAAGAACTTCTCGCCCTCGTAGCTCACCAGCGGCACCGCGCCGACCTTGGAACTTTCCCCCGCGTAAATGTCGGTCCGCGCCAGCACCGCCGCGCCTACGCCCCAGGGCGAGGCTCCCGGCTCGGGCCGGGGCTGCGCAAAGGCGCCCGCCATCGCCGACAGCAACACCACGGCGGCGGGAACAACAACAGATTGACGCTTCATAGGGAACTCCTCTTGGGACGGTGATTGGAAAAAGATGCCGGCGGACCGCCGGGCTGGGCGCACTGTGCCGCGCCGCCGTCGCGGAGATGTCGCGGCGGGCAAGCGGCGCCGCGACATTTCGGCGACAAGGCCGTCTCACCATCCCGGCTTCCCCACCTTTCCGTATTCGGCTGGCGCCGCGCGTGCGCCGCGCCGTCCACCCATTCACCGTCAACCTGTTTGAGGAGCCCTTGCCATGCAAAGCGCCAACCCGTCCCTTGTGTCCCTTGCGTCTCGCGCCGCCGGCTGGCTGCTGGCCGCCGCCATGCTGCTGCTGGCCGGCTGCGCCACCGTCCAGAACCCGGACCCGCTGGAGTCGCTGAACCGCAAGACCTTCCGCTTGAACGAAAGTGTCGACAGCGCGGTCATCGCGCCCGTGGCGCGCGCCTACACGCGCGTGCTTCCCGCGCCCGTGCGCACCGGCGTCGGCAATGTTTTTTCCAACACCAAAGACCTGTGGTCCGCCGTCAACCTGGGGCTGCAGGGCCGGCCCGTAGCCGGCGCATCGGATGTGCTTCGCTTCGGGACCAATACCGTCTTCGGCGTGCTCGGCATCTTTGACGTCGCCACAAAAATCGGCCTGGAAAAGCACGGCGAAGATTTCGGCCAGACGCTGGGCGCCTGGGGCGTGGGGCCCGGCGCCTACCTCGTGCTGCCCCTGCTCGGGCCGTCCACCGTTCGTGACACCGCCGGCCTCCCGCTGGACGCGATGGGCACCGTCTCCCTGGCCGGAAGCGACGTCGCGCTAGGCAACACCCTCACCGCACTCAAGCTGGCCGACGGCCGGGCCAGGCTGCTGCCCGTCACCGACATGCTGGACCAGGTCGCGCTGGACAAATACCTGTTCGTGCGCGACGCCTACCTGCAGCGCCGCAAGCGCCTTGTCGACAACAACAAGAGCGACAACGACAGCGACAACCCGCCGCAGCAGCGGCAGGCGGATGCGCCGTAGTCCATTTCATTGCGGCCTTCCCCTCTTTCGATACCGGATACCTCCATGACAAAGCCTCAAGCCCGCCCTTCCGCGGCAACTTCTGCGGCCGCAAAGCCCGCTTCCCCTGCCGGCGCCGAAAGCCCGCGTGCACTCAAGCAAGACCCCAGCGCCATGGCATCGCGGCCACTTTTTTCGATGTTTTTCCTGGGGGCATGGGCCGGCAAGCCCGGCGCGGTGCGCGGGCGCAAGCGGTGATGCGCCTGCACGCAGCGGGCTCAACAGGCGTGAGCCAACTCTTTTAAACGCAGGTGCGCCGCGTCTTCGAGATCCAAAGGCTGCTGCTGCTTGGCCTTTAAATAATGGTTGGTGAACACGTCCAGGTAAGCCTCCAGCGTGTCCGCCACCCGCGCCTCGCCGCCCAGCGCAAAACACAAGGCCGCCACTTCCGAGGTGCAGAAATGCTCATCCCGCTGCGAGCGCCTTAACTTGTAGCGGGACAGCTGCTCGCTCTGCAAACTCAGCACCGGCAGCTTGTCGAGGTAAGGGCTTTTGCGAAACATTTTCCGCGCCTCGGGCCAGGTCGCGTCCAGCAGCACAAACAGCGGGCGCTTGGCCGGTTGCCCATCAAGGGGCGCAGCGGCCGGCAAAGCCACCTCCGTCACCACCCGCTCCGCCGCCACAAACTCACCCGGGAAGACCAAATAAGGCTGCCACTGCGGGTCCGCCAGCAAGGCAATCAGCGCAGGGTCCACCACGGTGCGCGCCCACTCAAAGGCAAAGGTGTCCGCCACCACATCGGCAATCAGCCAGCCCGTGTTGCTGGGCTTCAGCGCCTCGATGTCCGCCATCACCAGGCACACACCCGCGCGCACGTCGGGTACGGCCGGCCGCAAGGCGCACATGCAATGGGTGGGGTTGAGCCGGCAACCGGCACAACGCGCATTGCGCGGGCCGCCGCGGGCTAAAAAAGGTTTGGAGGCGCGCGCCAGGCGCGCGGTGCGCAGGCGGGAGACGGCGTGGGGCATGAAGGCTTCTAAAAACTAAGGCACGAAGTATGACGCCACAAAAGCCAGCCCCGCCAGCGCGCCCCACAAGAGCGCAGTCACCACACGGTTTCTCTCATTCTCGTGATGCGTGAAAAACAGATGGCCCAGCAGCCAGACGATGCCGTTGAACCCAAAGAGCAACCCCACCGCCGCAGCAACGCCCACATACACCCCATGCACCCACAGCGGGATCGACAAGAAGATGTAGCCCATGCCGCGCGACGGGAATACCAGGTACATGCCCAGGAACAGCGACACCTCAAAGACCGGGATGGCCAGCAGGGCGGCCAAGAGGCGCCAGCCCAGGCCTTCGCTCTCGTCGGTTGAGGAAACGCGCTTACGGGAGTACGTGGGTCTGTTCATGGGTGTTGCTGGAGCGAGGAGCGGATTTCAGTATGGCCGATAGTGCTGGGCTCTGATGCGCGCCTGCAGGAGAGGAGAATTCGCCAGCAACCGGGACAAAGTGCATTGTGATTTTGCGGCCCAGCGGGGGCTAAAGAGATTTGGAAGCACGCGCTAGGCGCGCAACTGAGGATGGCCACTCATTATCCAAAGCTATATAAATCAAGCTACCGTCTGATAAGCTCCTACGCATGCGTTGAGCATCTCAAGCGAGTAAATCAAATGAATGTAGTTGAGTTTTTTGCGGGTGCCGGTGGTTTGGCAATCGGTGCGGAACGCGCAGGCTTCGAGCATGAAGTAGCGCTTGATTTTAATGCCGACGCTTGCAACACTCTTCGTCAAAATCACAAATGGAATGTGATTGAGCAAGATGTTGGAAGTTATCAGTTTGATGACCTGCCGCTTGAGCCAGATTTATTTGCCGGTGGCCCACCCTGTCAGCCGTTCTCTACAGCGGGTAAGCATGCGGCTGATAGCGATCCAAGAAATAGATTTCCAGACGTCATTAGGGCCATTCAACGATTGCGTCCTAAATCTTTCATTCTCGAAAATGTGAGCGGACTTTTGCGCAAGACATGGTCTGAGTACGTTAACTATTTAATCCATCAACTACAGGAGCCGGAGCTGCCTATCAGGAACTCTGAAAGTTGGTATGACCACAGTAGTCGGCTAGAGGACGCATATATTGGGCAAATCGATGTCCATCGACTACGGTACCAGGTGCATAAGCATCCTGTGAATGCTGCGGACTACGGGGTTCCACAGCAGAGGAAAAGGGTGATATTCATTGGATTTCGCGAGGATCTTGGTGTCCGGTGGGCTTTGCCTCCGGCGACTCACTCTGAAGAGTCCTTGCTTTACTCGAAATGGATTACCGGAGATTATTGGAGGGAGCATGGCCTTTCCCGCCCCATTTGTTCCGATATAGAGCTGAAAAAGACAATGCTCGCACTCGAACAACCTGAATTGCTAAAACGTGAGAGATGGAGGACAGTTCGGGACGTGTTGAGCGACTTGGGGGACCCGCAAATAGAGAATGGTCTTGGACGACGGCATGGACATGATTTCATTGCCGGCGCAAGGAGCTATGTTGGCCACACTGGTAGTGCTCTAGATTACCCTGCGAAGACAATCAAAGCAGGAGTGAACGGGATTGGCGGTGGAGAGAACATGCT
Source organism: Polaromonas sp. YR568 (assembly GCF_943369675.1). Taxonomy (GTDB): domain Bacteria; phylum Pseudomonadota; class Gammaproteobacteria; order Burkholderiales; family Burkholderiaceae_C; genus Polaromonas. The sequence continues at coordinate 68,275 of NZ_CALROB020000021.1, forward strand.
ATTACGTGAGGACGGATCCGTCAGGTACTTTACGAAGCTCGAGATGCTGCGCTTGCAAACATTCCCAGACGATTATCAACTCGCGGGGACGAGATCTTCAGTAATTAAACAATTGGGGAATGCAGTGCCACCGCATCTCGCATTCTTGCTGACCAATAGCATTAAATTCGCACTTCAACGCAGCGTAAGTTGACCGTCTGTTTCATTCGAAGGTTGGTCAAAGTAATGTTTTGGTAGATCATAAAGTTCTAGCTCTTCGCGGCTCCACAGAATGTGTCCTCGAGGTAGTCGCTGGCCAATTGCAGAAACTGTTTTAACCACAAAAAGATCAGATAAAACTGCGTACTCTGAGGGAAGCGTCTCGTAATTTAAAGCAAACTGGCTTAGTGGCCAAGGATCAACCTCAAACTGAAAATCGGTTTTTTGCACTAGCGCATGCCGCAAAGGTTCAGATCTATTGTCATCGACCTTCGTAGAAGTTTGCTGCCAAGTTTGATAAGGCAGTGCAAGCGTTGTATGAGTCGAGATCGTGGTAACTTTTCGGGACCTTAATGCGCTGTAGAGCTGGGGCCAGAACAAGCCGTATTTCTCAATTTCGGGAAATTGAAGAAAAACGTTGTGGATTCCGTCAATGACCACGCAAGTATATGGATCTGCATTCAGTTCCGCTGCGTCGAGCTCCCACTCAATACGATTGAACAGATCGTGAGGACGTAGATGGCCTGGGTACAGATGTATGACCTCCAGCCGAGGAGGAGGACCAGAAACTGCTAGCTTTTCACGTCGGTACTCGTTTTGCTGAATCACCCGTAGCCGACGTAGCAAATGCTCGTAGTAGTCGGCAGGATATAAAAAAGAAACGACCAAAACACGCTGACGAGTGGGGGGGGTTTTCAGGCTGCTTTCTATTGACGCCGCTTTAAAACTTGGTGATATCGCTAGCTTCATTGCCAACGCAGCCTTGCCACCAGAGCCTTGACCATTTATGAATACATGAGAGCCTTCATAAATCGAAACAGAACTCGGGCTGTCGACGTAGCTTGCATTTTTCCCGGCATTCGCTGTGTCTGGAGTGGTGATTAGTTGCATCAATTCACCAATACTTTTAAGAGAACGCGCGCGACAAAGGCCGGGCAATACTTGAGTGGTGTCCGGTAGGCGAGGTCTCCAATGGGACTGCTTCTCTAGTTGGTAATTGATCTGTGGAGACAGACGAACACCCTTCATCCCTCCTATTTGTAGCCCATGAGTTCCGCCGGCACACAACTGATGGCGCGCTTTGGTAAGAGTGAACCGTCGATCTGGTTTTTGACCGTATTCGTCCGTAGATTCGTGAGAGAGTCGAATTGCTACATCGACCAAATAATCCAAGGTTGAATCACCGGCCCAAGCCGTGCCAGTCGTCAGGATGACTAAGGCGTGGAGACTTCTCAGCTTCTCTACCAACTGATAAAGGCGTATTAGTCGACTCGTTTTCTCGGAGTCATCTGATCTCGCGCTGGAAAACTCCACAGCGAATAGATCGTGAAGACCATCAAGTACAACGATTGAGTCGCATGGTCGAGGTATGTAGAACGACGCATTGGTTGTATCTGCCTCGGCATCATTCGCCAGCTCTTGAGCAAGCGCCATAAGACCTTCTTCAATTTCATCCAGTGTTCGAAACCCCTTTCCGGAGGGCAAATCAAATTTTCTAAAAAGGATGTAATCCCGAAAGTCACTGGGAAAAAAGCTAAGCCTTGCGACTTGGTCAGGCATTAAACCGTTGACGCGGTCGACTAAATCTTTTTTAATTTCTTCTGCTGTCAAAAACCAACTTGTGATGCCAAAAGGAGCGAGGTAGGCGGCGAACGCCAATGCAAAAGAAGTTTTCCCTGCTCCTGGACCGCCGTGAATTGCCATCACCAACCCTTGGCGGCCAGAGAATTTCAGCCCTCCCTTAAAAACAATATCGGCGCCGCGCAACGGTATTGGTAATCCCCAAAGCTCGTTGACAATCTCGCCGGCCTCTGGGAGATTGTTTAGTCGATTCGGTCTGGTAAATTCAAATTTATACGAACGTTTTTTCTTGCCGTGTTTGTCAATTGCTTCAGAGTTTGATTGGGGCGAGAGGGGGGCAAGTTGAGTCGCACTCAGATACGAGATGCACTCCTCTTCTGATTGAAAGCGGAGAAACAGAATTTTCCGCATCGCCAAATGATGTCTGATAAGCCCATCGACATTGCCACGACTACCCGGAGGTAGTTTGTCGTCTCCGCGTGATAAATAGCGCTCACGAAAAGAGGTCCAAATATGCGAAAGAGATTCCTCAATTGCCAGGACCGAGAAACTAGAAGGATTTCCCTTTCCATCTAGGTCCGGTACCAATTCGAATGCTCGGAATAGGTAGTTTCGGCATGCCACCAGAGCGTAAGCGCGTGTCCCCGGGGTATCAGGTACTGTGAGGTAATCGTAAATTATCGACAGTGGTGATTTAATAAAGCAGGTAACCGGCTCCGTCGCTCCATCGGCCCTAGTACCTAATTCAACAAACTCTTTAAAGGAGTCAATAATCAGCGCGCTGATCCTTGTGGCGTCTTCTTGGACATACTTTTTCTGAGCTGGAGGAATCTGCTTTTCGCCTAGTGCGTCATGAGGCCAGCCGACTGATTGTTGTTCCTCAAACGCATTCCGCAATTCGGGAGGTATGGAGGATTTACTGCGGAGGCTACGGGTTGCAAGAGGGGCCATACCCGCAGGAGCCTCCACAAGATGGCGATTTTGCCCTTCCTTATTTAAAACGCTTAACCAGCAAAAATGGCGATTGATTTGCTGGTGATCAATTTTTGCAAGTGGCTGGCCACTTTTGCAATGGGCAATGACATACCGTTGCGCGCGCATTGTGCTGCACACTAACCCATCAATGATGTCCGAGTACGGATAGCCTATTTTTTCACTACTCGGAGGCTTGGTGGAGTGATTCGAATTAAGCTTCGGCATATAGAGGCTTCCGGGCGACGCGATTGTAAGTTTGTCCACGTCTAGCCCGCAGCGCAGCCAACTTGCTCACATCCTCAATGAAGCCAGTTTGCTTAGACGCTTCAAGAACCGCTGGAAAATTTGTGCGCCGAGGTCTTTCAGATCCACGTGAAATTCGTGCGGTCATTTCAGCCCCTGGAGCAGTTGCATTTAAACAATCAGCAGATCGGCTCCTTCTAAGTTCATCTGCAAGAGCATGTTTCCCCAAAAAATCGTGCAAGCCGGCCAAACAAATGGGATTGCACCAAAGCTTACTAATAATCTGTGACATTAGCGCATCAAAAAGGGGCAAGAAAGCGACCTTTAGGCCAACGTATAAATGTTGAGTGTCGTAAAAGGCATGCAGGGCGTTCTTGCCAATCCCGGTCTCATTGGAAACCATCACGAGTTTTATTTTTAAAACTGTACTCATAGTTTCCAAGTCAAACACCGGTTCGATATCCGATAACGGATAGAGGGTTTGAACCACGTCGCCGTCGCCGACACCTTGAGCGACACGCCTATTGTCGAACTGGAAGACTGGGATGAGGAAACCGGGGAGAAGTTCTCCCGCTGGTAAAGAGAATCCTATTAGCGAAGGTTCATTTTCTTTTTGCATTAGAGATGAGCCCGCAATAATTTTGTATATTCAGAAATTAATACGCCATCGTACTCCGAGGTTGATCCTCGCGTCATTACGTACGGTGTTGGCTTGACGCCGTGCGCAGCAAGAAGAGTCATGTACATGTTGCTCTGCATTAGGCTTTCCGGAATTACAACCTCTAATATTTTTGTTTTTGTTAGGTCGATAACTTCCTGGAACTGAATTTCAATTGAAGATTTTCGGTCATCGAGAGGTGAGTTTGCGGTGCTGCGAATCATGTTGATGTAGTTGTCAACCTCGAATTCGGCAGGATCGTGACTTATGGTCGATAAAGGCTTGTCGTTACTGTAATTCTCATTAGTTTCAAAGAAGGTCGCGACGGTTTTTTGCGCTGCATCGATTTTGTCGCCAAGGAAGAAATCCATGACAGACATCCTCTCATGGATGAATGGCGAATACATTTTTTCAAAAGCGGCACCCGTATCAAAAGGAAAAATTCTCCTGATAGGGTGATTGGCAGGATCAAAGGCTATAACTAAAGCGACGGGCAACGTTGCACCATTTTTCGATGGAGAGTTAATACGAGGCCTATAAGCGGCGCGACCATAGAAGAAGAAGCTTAGCGGTTCATCGGCATCAAGCAGCGAGCTGAAATGCCTGCAGTTTCTTGCCTCGATCTTGTTGGACGTTAGTATTTCCCTTGCTCCAAGCGCATCAGTCATATGAACTAAAGGAAGAAGTTTAGGTAGTGGCGGTGAAGCCTGCTCTACAAAGTCCTTGAACGTACGTGCGGCTGTTTTAGCGGGCGTGACAAGCGGCGGCTTCGGCATGGTATTTATGGAGATCACTCTTTGTTAAGCATCATTTTTGACGGTCGAATGACTGATGGTGTTAGTGCAAGCGTAATTTAGGCTCTAACAATTTGTGACAACCATCATGACTTCGAATTCCGCGCAGCGCTAGGGTGGTTCTGCTGGGAGGGGGCGTTTTAACACCTGCATTTGGACGAATTTATGTGTGAATATTCACCAAAACCCCCGCCGCAGTACGACTTCTCCGCTTTCCCCCTCCTCCCTTGTCCTACGCCGCTACTCAAGCGGCGGGCTTACGGTGACCCTTTGGCTACAAGGAGAAGCACATGAACCGGCACCAGGACTTCAACACCTTCATGAAGGCGCGCCAGCATGCGGCGCGCGCATATGTCAGCGGCAACGCGACGCCGCTGGCGCGTGTGGTCGCGCTGGAATCGCAGGCGACCTTTATGGGGCCGGGTGGCGGGGCGGTGCAGGGGCCGGATGCGGTGTGGTCGCGTTATGAGAGCGATGCGCGGCTGTTTGAGCCCGGCAGCACCAGCGAATTCGAGATCCTGGACATGGCGGCGGGCGACACCGTTGCCTACTGGACGGGCTACCAGAAGGCGCAGGCCTGCATGAAGGGCAAACCTGAGGCGGTGCCTATGACGCTGCGGGTGACGGAAGTGTTCCGGCTGGAGGGCGAAGCGTGGAAGCTGGTGCATCGCCATGCGGACATGCTGGTGAATTAACCCCCACGCTTTTCACTTCGTGTCACACGCTGCCCCCAGAGGGGGCGGCTGCGCCTGCGGCCCGGCAAAGCCGGTTCCGCGGCCCTTGCTGGGTTGACAGTCCCCTGTATTGAGTTAGCGCGCGGGGCATCGCCATTGCCACGCGCCCATAAAAAACCCGGCATCAGCCGGGTTGAGTGCGGGAGCGTCAAGGCGCCTGCTTTTTGTTTGTTCTGGTTTTCGTTTCTTCTTCTTCCTGCCTTCTTCTATCTCTTCAAACAGTTGATCTTCTTCAGCGCTTGCCGGTCAGCAGGCGGTAGACGATCAGCAGGACGATGGAGCCGAGCACGGCGGCGATAAAACCCGCCGTCTCGCCGTTCTGGTACCAGCCCATGGCGGCGCCCACATAGGTGGCGATAAAGGAGCCGGCGATACCGATGAGCACGGTGATGATGAAGCCGGCGGGGTCGCGGCCTGGCATCAGGAATTTGGCGACGATGCCGACGATGAAGCCGATGAGGATGGTCCAGAGAATGGTCATGGGGTGTTTCCGGGTGGTGAAAGGGGTGGGTAACTGCTGTGCTCATGATGGCGGCGCCTGGGGGCCCGCTCTATCGGCGGGCATTCCGCCGGGCTGTAGGAGGAGGCAGATGAAGAAGGTGGCGATGGCTGCTGCCGCGGCGGCGGCGGCATGGGGCGCGGCTTGGCGGGCGGGCGCACAAACAGGGCCCTGGGCACCGAGAACACGTCAAGCACGCCGGTCTTGCCGTCGAGGAATTCACCGCCTATGCGCAGCGCCTCGGCGATCAGGGGCTGGATGTCATGCAGCCGCCCGGCCAGGCCGGGGGACATGCCGACAAAGGAATACAGGCAGAAATTCTCCTGCCGGATGATGGCGAACTCGCCCCGCATGACAAAGGCATAACACCAGGCGGCGCTGTGCTGCCGGGCGACGCACACCGGGATCAGCGAGGCTTTGGCGGCGTCGTCGATGGCCCAGGTGGGGTAGCAGCGCTCGCGCAGGCGGTCGTCTTCGGGGCAGATAAAGCGGTGCAGCATGCGCCGCACCTCGGGTGTCCAGTGCGCGTCAAACGTGGTGCGGGCAACGGGTCGGATCACAAATGCCATGGTGGGTGTCTCCTCCTCCTGGCCGGGCGCCTCGTGGTCATGTGCCCGGCCCGGGTCTGGCCGATCGCCGCGGGGCGCTTTTCCGTCGTGTTGGCTGGGTGCCTGGGGCGGAAGTGCGCTGCCGCGGTGGTTCCGGAAAAAAGGAAAGTGTGCATTCCATGTGTACACATTCTTTCTTGCCGGGGCCCAGCTTATGGGCACTGCCTGCCCTCCGGCGCACTATCGACAGTTCTTTGTCCGCAGGAAGACAGTGGCTTAAGTCCTTTTTCTAGGGCGGCTTTTGAGGGGGAATGAAAAGGTATGCATCTGGCCCGGGGGGATGCTCCGCTGGCGTCTTGCGCCTTCTCCCTCGGGGAGAAGGCGGGGATGAGGGGCGGCGGCACTTGATGGTCGCGGCGCCTGGTTGAGGCCGCTGGCCCTCACCCCTGCCCTCTCCCCGAGGGGAGAGGGAGTGAAAACGGGGAGAGGGTTATAGCGCGATGTGCTGCGGCCGCGCCTTGGCGCCGCCGGGGTCTTGCTCCTTCGCCCCCTCGGGGAGAAGGCAGGGATGAGGGGTAGCGGCGTTTGATGTGCGCGGCGTGCTTGTGCGAAAGCCGCTGCCCCCACCCCTGCCCTCCCCCAGCGGGGGAGGGAGTCAATCGGGAACCGAACCCCTACTTCCGGCTCACCACCACCGCACCGCCCGCGCCCTTGGCATCGGCGTTCTCGCCGCGCAGCAGGTTGTTGCTGCCGATGGCCAGGGTGAAGTTGTCGGCGTTGTAGTTGCCTTTGCCCTTCAGGTAGACCGGGTTGCTGGCGTTGAGGGTCACGGTGTTGCCCTGCACGGTGATGGCCGCGTCCTGCTGCACCTGCTTGGACTCGCCGCCGTTGACAAAGGCCAGCACCAGCACGCCGCGAAAGCCGCCGCCGCCCAGGCTTTGCGTCACGCGCAGGGTGCCGTTGGCGGTGTAGCCGGTGCTGGAGACGTAATCAACCAGCCATTCGCCCATCATCGGAAAGCCGCCGGCGGCCGGCGTGTTGCTGTGTGGCGTGGCTTGCGGGCGGGCCTGGTCGAACTGCTGCGTGCCTTGCGGCGCCGCCGCGGAGGCCTTGACGGCATCGCAACCCCAGGCGCGCACCTTGCAGCTGGAGCCGCCCCTGGCGCGGCACTCGGACATGGCGCGTGCCTGCGTGTTGGAACTGGTGCTGCCTGTGCCCCAGCCGTAGGCGTTGGAGCCCTTGGCCTGGTCGGCGGCGTAGGCGCCGCATTCGCCGGCAAAGCGCAGCACCACGGCGCAGTCGGGCCCGCATTCGCGCATGGAGCGCGCGTCGGCCTGCTCCATGCCGGGGTGGTTAAAGGAAAAGCCGTATTTCTCGCCCTGCAGCGAGTCGATGGCCAGCGCGCCTGCGGCCATGGCATGGCTGCCCGCGAAAACGAGGAGCGCGCCCAGGGCAAGCCTGGCGGCAAGGGATTTGATCGCAGAAAACATGGGTTCCCCTCCAGGGAGTTGTTGTTGTTGCCGCACAGGCCAGACCGGGCCTGCGCGTGCGTTTTGTAGTCCTTTAGTAGACAGGGGAATTATGGAGGGGACTGGGTGTTTTGGGTGGCGGTGTTTTCCTGGGCTGTGGGTTCACGCCATCCCCTCCCCAGCGGGGGAGGGAGCAAGAAGAGGCGCTGCGGTTTTGCGCCTTCTCCCCTCGGGGAGAAGGCGGGGATGAGGGGCGGCGCTTGATGGTGCTGGGCGTATGCGAACGCCGCTGCCCCTCACCCTAACCCTCTCCCCTGGGGGGCGAGGGGATGGACCAGGGAGAAGATTTGGGAAAACTAGCCGCCAAACAAGCCCGTCATGAACTGCGTCGACTTCAGCCCCGTCCCCGTCAGCAACACCACCGTGGTTTCATTCGCCTTGATCGCGCCCGAGGCCTGCAAGACCTCCAGCGCGGCGGCGGCCGAGGAACTGGTCGGTTCTGCGTACAGGCCGGTGGCGGCCAGGCGGCGCACGGCGGCGGTGATCTGTTCTTCCGTCAGCGCGACCGTCCCGCCGCCGGATTCGCGTATCGCCTGGACCAGCTCGGCGAGGCGTATCGGCCGCTTGATGGCCGTGCCTTCGGCGATGGTCGGTTTGACGATGCGCTCCACCGGCGCGTCGCTGCCGGCCGTAAAGCTCGCGTCTATGGGCGAGCAGTTCAGCGGCTGGGCCGCGAAGAGTTTGGGCAGCTTGTGGATCTGGCCCGAGGCCACCAGTTCGCTGAAGCCGATGTGGCAGCCCAGCACGTTGCTGCCGGCGCCGGCCGGGATGATGATGTTGTCGGGCGCCTTGAAGCCCAGGTCTTCCCAGAGTTCATAGGCGATGGACTTGGTGCCCTGCAGGAAGAAGGGGTGCCAGTTGTGGCTGGCGTAGAAGATGTTTTCCGACTGGCGGATGGCTTCGTATTCGGACTCCTCGCGCGGGCCTTCGACGAGCTGCACCTCGGCGCCGAAAGCGCGTATCTGCGCGACCTTGGGGAGCGGCGTGTAGGCCGGCGCGAGGATCTTGACCTGGATACCGGCCGCGGCGCCGGCCGCCGCAATCGCCGCGCCGCCGTTGCCCGAGCTGTCTTCCAGGATGTGGCCAACGCCCAGCTGCTTGAGGAAAGACACCATCACGCTGGCGCCGCGGTCCTTGAAGCTGCTGGTGGGGTTGAACCATTCGAGCTTGAAGAAGGGCGAGAGAGTGCCCCAGGATTTCTGCACCAGCGGCGTGCAGCCTTCGCCCATGCTGGCGCTGCTGGCTATCGCCAGCGGCAGCGCGGCGCGGTAACGCCAGATGGAGCGCTCGCGGGTGTCGATGTCGTCGCGGCTGATGCCGGGCAGCGCGCCCAGCATCATGGGGTTGCCGTCGTCGGAGCGCCAGCGGCGGTCTGTCAGCGGGTAGTGTTTGCCGGTGCGGGGGTCTGTGTAGTGGGGCTGCATGGAGGCTTTCAGGCGCTTGAAATAAAGTCCAGATTCTGGATAATATATCCAATACTGGATAAATCATCAAACATTCCCGCGGCATTCCCTCAGGAGCCGGCTCCTTCCCCCGCTGGGGGAAGGTTGGGATGGGGGCCAGCGGCCTCCAAATCCACGCACACTGCGCTACGATGGCCAACCAGACAATTTGTCTGAATTCCGAAACCACCGCCATGCCCAAAAATTCCACGAAACTGGCCCCCAAGCCATCCGCGAAACCGGCAAGCCAGTCCTCGAACCAGCACCTGCTCGCCGAGCTGAAAAACATCGCCGAAGGCCTGGGCAAGACCTTCGCGCCGTTCTGCGAAGTGGTGGTGCACGACCTCACGCATCCCAAAAACGCCATCCTCTCGATTGAAAACAATTTGAGCGGCCGGCGTGTGGGCCAGCCCGCGACCGAGCTGGGCCTGGCGCGCATCCAGGACCCGGACTATCCGGCGGTGATCGCCAACTACGCCAACCAGTTCGCCGACGGCCGCAAGGTCAAAAGCACCTCGGTGGGCATACGCAACGAAGACGGCGAGTACGTCGCGGCGATCTGCCTGAACGTGGACCTCACGCTGTTCAACGGCTTCCAGGCGGCGATGTCGCAGTTCACCGCGATTGAAAGCAGCGCCGTGACGGAGACGCTGGACGCGGCCAACGCCGGCCGCATCCACCAGTGCATCGACGACTTCGCCGCCGCGCGCGCGACGACCTCGCGCTCGCTGCGGCCTTCAGACCGCAAGCAGCTGGTGCAGGATTTGAAGAAGGCCGGCTACCTGGAGATACGCCGCGGCGCGGAGATCGCGGCGGCGCACATGGGGGTGTCGCGGGCGACGGTGTACAGCGACGCGAAGTAGGTTTTGCGGGTGTTTGACGGCCGCTGGCCCTCACCCCAGCCCTCTCCCGGAGGGAGAGGGAGTAAAACCTCTGAATCCCCCTCCCCCCGGAGATAAAGTAAAAGCTCTTGGTCCCCTCTCCCTCTGGGAGAGGGTTAGGGTGAGGGCCGACGGCGCCACCTCGCCAGCCGAATGGCGGGATGGCAAGCGAAGAAATCCGGAGCCATTGCTATATAGTCATCAAGGACCGACGGCCGGAGACGCGCCCGTGCAAAAAAGAGCCCAAAGAAGCGCTGGAAAAATTCATACCGAGGAGTGAGGGACCATGGCAGACAACACACCGCCGCCTGAGGGGGGCTCCAGTTTTTTCGGAAAACTTCGCGACGTCCTGTTTGAGCCCGAAGTGGCGCCGGCCGCGCCGGGCGCGCCCGCCGGCACGGGAAAATCCGCCGCGCCGGCCCCGGCTTCACCGGCGCCGGCCGGCGCGGCCGCCGCGGCGGCCCGAAACCCGATGGTGGACCGCATGATGGAAGTCGTGATGGAAAAAACCACGGCCTACACGGCGCTGGTGGAGGCCGTCACGCCGCTGGAAGCCTTCATCCCCGACGAGGCCTCGCGCTACAAGGCCGCGTTCGGCATCGTGGGCAAAACCCGCACGCTGGAGCAGATCGTCCAGTCCATCGACATGCAGCACCTCCCCGCGCTGGAAGCCGAATCCCAGCGCTTTCACGGCCAGGCCAAAAACCAGCAGGACCTGCAGATCAACGCGCGCATCCGCGAGATCGACTCCCTGCGCGGCTCTGTGGCCAAGATGGATGAGGAGCGCACGCGCCTGCAGGAAAGGCTGGGGCAGATCCAGCAGGAAGTGGAAGGCGCCCACAAAAAAATCGCCGGCTTCGAAAATGAAATCGCGGCCAAGCGCGCGGAGATCGTGGAAGTCAACATCCGGTTTGAAAGCGCGCTGGCCGTGGTCAAGGCCCAGCTGGTGGAAGCCAGGGCCAAGGTCTTGCGCTACCTCGGCGCCTGACGCGGCCAACCTCTTCGATCCGTACACGCAGAACCAAAGGACAGAGCTGTGAACCTCATCCCACAGAATTTCAAACCCAAAACCTTCTGGGAGCGCCCCGAGGGCGTGACCGGCCAGATCTTCGGCGTCAGCCTGATCGCGGGCGCCGGCTTCCTGCTCTACAAGGCGCTGCCTTACATCATCACGCTGCTGCAGAACACCATCTATGCGGCGCTTCTGGGCGTCGCCGCGGTGGTGCTGGGCTTCATCATCACCGACAAGCGCTTCTGGCGCCTGGGCAAGTACCTGTACATGAGCCTGATGCGCAAGATCACGCAGGTCTTCGTGGAGATAGACCCCATAGGCATCATGAAGAACTATGTGGAAGAGCTGCAGGACAAGCTGGCCAACATGAACGCCCGCATCGCCAAGCTGTCCGGGATGATCCGCCAGTGCAAGGAAGAGATCGCCAACAACAACAAGTCGCGCGACGGCTCGCTGCGGCTGATGAGCGAGGCGAAAAAGCAGAACAAGACCATGGACGCGGCGCTGGCCTCGCGTGAGGTGGGCCGCATGAACGACGCCAACCTGACCTACCAGGACCTGCTGGCCAAGCTGGAACTGCTGTACCGCGTGCTGGCCAAGTACCAGGAGGTGTCCAACTTCCTCATCAAGGACATGCAAAGCGAGATCAAGGTCAAGGAGCGCAAGAAGGAGATGATGGACAACGCCTATTCGGCCATCAAGTCCGCGCAGGCCATCATCAACGGCGACCCCGACACCCGCGCCATGTTCGACATGGCCAATGAATACCTCGCGGCCGACTATGCGATGAAGATCGGCGAGATCGAGGATTTCGCGCGCATGTCCGACAGCTTCATGCGCTCGGTCGACCTGCAGAACGGCGTCTACGAGGGCGACGCGATGCAGATGCTGGCCGAATGGGAAAAGAACGCCGAATCCCTGGTGCTGGGCGACTCCAAGCGCCTGCTGATCGAGAACAACCCCGCGCCCGGCCTGCCGGTGAGCATCGTGAACAGCCCGCAGGGCGTGCCGGTGGAAGCGCGCGCCGACGGGGTGGACTGGTTCCAGAAAAACGCCGCCGGCAAAGAATAAGCCTCAACCCAAAACCCGGACTTAAAGACCATGGCCCTCAAACCCGTTCCCCGACTGATCCTGATTGTTGCCGTCGTAGGCGGCGCCGTGTACGGCGGCATGAAGTACCTCGATTCACGCGGCCCCGCAAGCCCGGCCGCCAGCGCCGGCGCGCAGCCTGGTGAGGCCCCGCCCGCCCCCGCGCCTGCCAAGGCCGTGGCTGTTGCACCCGCCGCTACGGGCGGCGGCGCCACCTTCCAGAGCATCGTGGACAAGGGCACGGTGCGCGTCAGCGTGCAGTCGCCGGCCAAGCCCTTTTATTACGTTGAAAACGGCAAGCCGCAGGGCTTCAACTACGAATTCCTGAAGGTGCTGTTCGCGCAGGCCGAGTTCACGCCCAGGGGCGGGCAGGTCAACATCGACACCGACCACACGGTGGACACCTACCCCGACGTGCCGGCCGCGCTGCTGAAGAACGACAACCGCGGCAATTCCACGGTGGACATCGCCATCGACGGCCTGACCTTCACCGACGAGGACCTGCCGGGCGTGGTGTATTCCATCCCGTACGTGGAGGACTTCGGTTATGCCCTGATCACGCCGCGCACCTCGTCCATCCGGAGCGTGGAAGACGTGGACGGCTTGACGCTCGGCATCCTCAAGGGCGACCCGGATGTCAAGGCCTACGCCGCGCGCCAGTTCCCGAAAGCGCGCCTGGTCGAGTTGAGCGACGAGTCCATCAACGGCGAGCGCACCTGGATCCAGAACTTCATCAAGAAGGGCCAGGTCGACGCGATCATCTACGACTACCCCTTCGGCGTGGCCGAGATCCGCGGGACCGACCTGCAGTTTGCCGTGTCCAAGCTGCCGGGCTCCAACATCAAGTACAAGATCGGCGTGCGCAAGGCGGACGGCCAGCTGCTGGAGAACATCAACATCGCCATCCGCAAGGTGAAAGCCCTGCCCGAATACGGCGAGCTGGTGAAGAAATACTTCACGAGCGCCAACCTGGCCAAGGTGAAAAGCGCCGACAAGACGGAAACCGTCTACGTCGTGAAAGCCGGCGACACGCTGTCCAAAATCGCCGCCGCCACGCTGGGCAACAACATGCGCTTCGGCGAGATCGAGTCGCGCAACAACCTGCCGAACCCGAACCTGATCCACGTCGGCCAGCGGCTGGTGATCCCCAAGGGCTGAGGCCGCGCCTCTTGAATTCCCTCCCCCTGGCAGAGGGGCAGGGGGAGGGCCGGCGGCCTCAGCCCTCCCCAATACGTTTGGCCGTCTGCCGCGTGGTCTTGAGCACCAGTTTCTGCACACGTTCCACCAGGGTCTTTGCGCCATGCGGCAAAGCGGGTGCGAGCGCATCGGCGGCGCCCTGCAGCGCGCCGGGAATCCTTTCGGCGACATCTTTCGCCGTGGCCAGCGCAAAGGCGGCGCCCATGCCCAGCTCCGCCGCCATCTGCCGCACATGGGCCTGCGCGACGGCGCCCGGGCGAGTCTCGCCACCTATGGCAAAGGCGAAGTCGCCGGAAAGCCCGGGATAGATGCGGGTGCACATCAGGTCGTAAAACGGTGTCAGGCGCACGCCCTGGCCGGGCGGCTGGTAGACCGAAAGGTTCTTGGCGTGGCCGTCGTTGTTGCCGGTGTAGAGGTTGAAGAACACCCAGCGCAGCAGGTTCAACAAGTCGACGGCGGGCACCGAACTGTACTGGCGTACCAGTTGCGCGCACCGCGCCAGGCCCGGGCCGCCTTCTTTTTCGTACTTTTTGTCCGACACCACCCCGCTGAGCTGGCACAGGTCGTACTGGATCAGGCGGCCCAGCCTGCCGTCTTCCTGAGGCACGCGGTCAAAGCGCTTGACGACGCAGGCGCGCGTGTGCGTCTCGTAAAACACCTCGGCCGTCGGCAGGCCGCAGCGCGCGGCGGCGAGCATGAGCAGGGTTTCGTTCGCGGCCGAATGCCAGACCTCGGGCAGGCGCCGGATGTCGGGTTTGAGGATGTGGCTGGACGGAGAGGTGCCGCGCGCCAGTTGCGGCACGCCGTCGGCAAAAATCGCGATGGAGGTCTTGTCCTGCGCGCCGGCCAGCGAGATGCGGGTTTCGCGGCCGCGGATGTCGATGGCCGCCGCCGACTTGCCGGCCAGGCGCTGGGCCAGGGCCTCCCAGCTGGTCGGCTCGTAATGCGGCGCCTCGGGCCTGGCGCCGGTGGGCAGGATGACAAAGCCCCCGGCCGTGTCGCCTGCCGTCTCCAGCAGCAAGCCGAACAGGGTCGACGCCTTGCGGCTGATCGCCAGGTAGCTGCGCAAATCGCCTTCGGGCAACAGGTTCTCAAAAAAAGCCTGCACGGCCGGAGCATTGCTGAGGCCCTTCGCCAGCGTGATGCCGGCCACCTGGGCGGGCTCCCGCCGCGCCAGCCATTCGGCCGAGTACTCGAAAGACAGCGGCGATGTGTCGTGGACCGAGCCGACCCGCTCTTCGTTGAAAAAAACGTCGAGGCGGGAAGGTGCGGAGGGGTTGGTGGTGGTGGTCATGCCTGGCCGCCTGCTTTGGGACGCACCACCACTTCCAGGCCCAGCAGGTTCAATACGTCGAGCACCTTTTGCAGCTGCACGGTCGGCTTGCCGCGCTCCAGCTCAATGACGAAGCGGTTGCCCGTGCCGCCCAGCCCCGCCACGTCGACCTGTTTGAGGGCCAGCCTGTGCCGCCGCTGGCGCACCAGCTCGCCCAGGTCGGCGGCGGACCTGACGATGGCGCCTTGTGGGATCGACAAATTACCGATCGGGATGTTTTCTTCAACGGAAGGCATAGGCAGACCCAATAGTTACCGATCGGTAAGTTTAGGGGTCATTCCCTGCACCTGTCAATCAAAAGTTACCTATCGGTAACTTTCAGGTCACCGTCCCTAGCCAATCAAGCGCGGCAGCCAGGTCGCAATCGCCGGAATCCAGAACACGGCGGCCAGCAGGATCAGGCTCATCGCCACATAGGGAATCACGGCCATGAAGATGTGCGCCATGCTGACGGAAGGCGGCGCCACGCCGCGCATGGTCATCAGCAGCAGGCCGTGCGGTGGCAGCAAGAGGCCCAGCTGCATGCAGATCAAAAACATCACGCCGAACCAGATCGGGTCTATGCCCAGGGCCTGCACCACGGGCATGAAGATGGGCAGGGTGATCATCATCATGCTGACCTGGTCGACGAAGATGCCCAGGAAGATCAGCATCAGCATCATGCCGACCACGATCATGTTGGTCGACAGGCCCTGGCCGGTGATGTACTGCACCAGGCCGCTGCTGGCGCCCGAGAAGGACAGGATCTGCGCGAAGGTGGTGGCGCCCAGGATGATGAACAGAATCATGCCCGAGATGCCGGCCGTGCCCTTCAGCGCCTTGAGCACCGCGTCCACCGTCAGCACGCGGTAGCACAGCGCCAGCAGCATGGTGGCGAAGGCGCCCAGCGCGGCGCATTCGGTGGGCGTGGCCCAGCCGGCGGCCAGCGCGCCCACCACCACGCCGAAGATGGACAGCGTGGGCAGCACGTAGCCGAAGAACAAACTCCAGCGCGCCCAGCCGCGGTGCTGCACCTCGCCTTCCTTGTCGGGCGGGGCCAGTTCCGGGCTGATGCTGACGCGCAAAACAATCCACAGCACAAAGGCGATGGACAGGATCACGCCGGGCAGCACGCCGCCTATCAGCAGCTTGGAAATCGAGATGCCCGAGAGCGAACCCAGCAGCACGGTGAGCGCCGAGGGCGGGATCAGCATGTCGACCGCGCCTATGGCCATGATGGGGCCGGCGGCAATCGTCGGGTGGTAGCCGCGCGAAAGCATCACGGGCAGCATCAGCGAGCCCAGCATGGCGGTGGTGGCGATGGTGGAGCCCGAGATCGCCGAGAACACCGTGCCGGCGACGACGGCCACCACGGCCAGGCGCCCGGGCACACGTTTGATCAGGCGCTCCACGCCTTCGATCACCTTGAGCGCCAGGCCGGTGTGGAAGAGGATCTCGCCCATCAGCACGAACAGCGGAATCGGCGTGAGCGAAAACGCGGTGACGGAACTGACGCTGCTGCGCGCGAGCTGCGCGAGACCCGGCTCGCCGCCCATGTACAGCCAGGCGCCGATGATGTTGATGGCGATAAAGGTCAGCGCCACCGGCATGCCGATGAACAGCAGCACGGTGGACCCGCCCAGCATCAGCCAGGCGGCTATGCCCCAGCTGCTCATGCCGCGCTCACCGCGTCATGGCGCGGTCCGCGCACACCGCGCTGCAACCGGATCATGCGAAAAATCATTTCAATGGCCAGTAAAACAAAGACAAGGGGCAAGGGCGCCAGCGCCCACCATTCGGGCGTGACCAGGGTCTTGATGTTGACGGCGCCCGACTGGTAGCTGGACCAGGCCGCCTGCGTGCCGTACCAGGCGATCACCACGCAGCAGGCCAGGCCTATCAGGTCGCCGACCCATTCGAAACACCAGGCGAGCTGCGGCGGCAGGGCCTGCAGCACGATGTCGACGCGGATGTGCTGGCCCTGGCGCAGCAGCCAGGGCGCGACGCACATGGTGATGAGGTAGAGCATCAGCTCGGAGATTTCATTGCTCCACGCCAGGCCTTGCGGCAGGCCGGGGATGGCCAGGTTGCGCAGGGCCACGTCGGCCACGATGATGAGCATCATGGCCAGCAGGATGGCGCAGCCCAGCAGGGACAGGCCCGCCAGGAAGCGGCCGTAGGCGTTGGAGAGCCGGTCAATCACGGCTTACTTCGAGAACAGGGCTTTGAAGCGCGGCGCGATCTCGGGGCTTTGCTTGACGGCGCCGGCCCAGCCGATGTCATAGGCCTTGTCGCGGAAGGCCTTGGAGGTAGCGGCGTCGAACTTGATGGTCTGGATGCCGGCTTTTTCCTGGCGCGCGGTTTCATCCGTCGTGTACTTGGCCCAGAAGGTGTTCTCGGCTTCCAGCGCGAGCAATTGCTTCTGCAGGTAGTTGCGCTGCGCGTCGGTGAGTTTTTTGTACGCGGGCAGGTTCATGATCAGCGAGACCTCGGCGTCGTAAAAGCCCGGGTCGACGCGGAACTTGGTTTTCTCCTGCCAGTTCAAATCAAAGATGCCGCCAATCGGCCAGCCGTAGCCGTCGACCACGCCGCGTTCCAGCGCGGTGTAGACCTCGCCGGGCGGCGTGGTGATGACGTTGGCGTTGAGCGCCTGGAAGAAGTCGCGGTACACCGGTGTGATGCGGATCTTCTGGCCGGTCAGGTCGGGCTTGTCGATCTTCTTGTTGGTGTAGATGTGGAAGGGCTGGTTCTCGACCATGCGGGCCAGGTACTGCATGTTGCCCTTCTCGTTCCAGACCTTGTTGATCGCGTCGAAGGCGCCGTTCTTGCGCTGCTCGGCGACCGGGATCTGCGTGAGCTTGAGGAAGTCGGCCTCGGGCATGACGTTGGTGTAGAAGGCGCCGGTGTTCAGCGCCATGTCGACCACGCCGGTTTTCACCGCATTGCCGGCCTCAAAGGTCGGGATGGCCTTGGGGCCGCCCAGGAAGTTGATCTGCAGCACGCCCTTGCCTTCGGCATTGACCTTGGTGATCCAGGGCTGCAGGCGCTGCACGTAGATGCCGTTTTCGGCAAAGGCGCTGACCAGCCGCAGCGTGACTTCCTGCGCCAGCGCGCCGGCGGAAAAACCGGCGATCAGCAGCAGGGCCAGCGTGGGTTTGAGGGCTTTTATCGTGGGGCGTTTCATGGGGCTGTCTCCTTATGGTTGGAATCGATGATCGTTGGGCGGCTGTGTTGCGTCAATGCGGCTTATACCGTGGCCGCGAGTAATTTTTCGAGCGCCTGCCCGCTGTCGTCGGCCAGCGCGGCCTGCACCAGGGCCTTGAGCTGGGCCGCGCCTTGCGGCATGGCGCGCAGCTGCGGCATGGCGGCCATGATCTTGCGGAAGTTGCCCCAGCCGCGCGCATGCGTGTCGCCGTAGCCCTTGACCAGGCGCTGCGCGCGCGCGACTTCCAGGGCCAGCGCAGGCTGGCTTGGCACCAGCCGGGTGATGGTGTCCAGCCAGTCGGCGATGCGCTGGTGTTCGACCTCAAAACGCAGCGACTTCGGCCGCAGCGGCCGCATGCAGGCAATCGTGTACAGCAGCAGGTAGCCGCGTATCGAGCTGGTCTGCACCACACGGCCCTTGCGCGTGAAGGGTGCTACGCAGGCGCGCGCCCAGGGCGTGGCCAGCAGCCAGCGGCCCAGGTCGGCCGGCAGGGTGTCGGCGATCTCTTCAATACGCGGGTGCAAGAACTCGTTGATGCCCAGGTGCTGCGCGCCGCTGAGCTTGACCTCGCCGCCCACGCGGCTGAAGCGCGAGCGCCGGGTCTTGAGGTCGGCCACGCGCACCGTGTCTTCGTAGGACATCCACAGCGCCAGGTGGCGCGCGGTTTCGTCCATCAGTTCGGCGGCCAGCGCGCTGTCGCCGGGCAGCGCATTCTCCAGCGGCTTGAGCAGGTCCAGGTAACGGAACGCGTAATTGACGTCCTGGTAGTCGGCCAGGCGCAGGATGCCGGCCGTCAGCGTGGCGTGGTTGGCCGCCGCGAAGTGCGTGAGTATGCGCGCGCTGAGTACGGCAAGTTTGGGACCCACCGGTGGCACTGGCACGGCCGGTGCGGCAACGGCCACAGGGGGCGGCGCCGACAGCGCCTTGGCCGCCGCATCAAAACCCGCGGCAAAAGCCTTGAGGCTGGAGCTGACGCCCACACCGCCGCGCGAGATGGTGGACTCGAACTGCGCGCGGCTGAAAGGCAGGCGGCCGGTGGCGGCCAGCGCGCCGTAAAGCGCGGGGCTGATCAGGCTGCCGGTGGCCTCGGCCAGCTGTGCGAAGTCGGCGGTGATGAATTGTCTGGCCGCGGCCTGGCCGCCGGCCAGCAGCTTGTCGGCGCTGACGCGGCCGTCGCCCATGGCGGTGCGCTCGGTCATCGAATACACGCGATGCGTCGATGCCACAAAGGTGGTGCGGTCGGCCGTGACCAGGCCGCGCTGCAGCGCGCGGCCGGCTTCCATGAGTTCGGAAGCGATCACCACATCGACGTCGCCGGGAATCGGGCTGAGCGCCATCACCGGCATGCGGCCGCCGGGCGTGGCGGCTTCGGGAAACATCTCGAGGTAATACACGGTGGCACCGGTGCGCTGCGCGACGCCGGGCACCGAGGTGGTCTGCGCGTAGTAGCCGTTCTGTTCGGCCAGGTCCACCAGCCAGTCGGCCAGCACGCCGCCGCCCTCGCCGCCCATGGCGAGAATCGCGATGGTGATGCCGTGTTTGGCCGGGGTGGCTTGCGCCGCGACGGGCGCGAGCTTTTCGAGGACGGCGCTCATGCTGCAATTCCTTCCAGCCGGCGCTCAATGCGGTTTTGCAGCCAGCCAATCACCTTGGTGCGCAGGCCGAGCTTGAAACGGTCCCAGGCGGTCGGGTTGTTGATGATCTCGGCGCGGTAGAACGAGGGGCACAGCACGGCCGCATGCGCGACCTCGCCGCACAGGCCGCAGCCCACACAGCTGTCGATCACGGTGGCGATCGGGTCGCGGCGCAGCGGGTCGGGGTTCGGTTTGATGGTCAGCGAGGGGCAGCCCGACAGGCGTATGCAGGAGTGGTCGCCGGTGCAGGTGTCGGGGTCTATGCCGAAGCGTTCGCGCACCACACGCTCGCCGCCGGCAATGCGTTTTTTGATCTGCGGCTTGATGCGGCGCTGGCGATTCAGCTGGCATTCGCTTTGCGCGACGATGACCTTGGGGCCCTTCTCTTTGGTCGTGAGGGCTTCGCGCAGCACGTCGCGCATCTGCGTGAGGCTGTAGGTGTTGGTCACCGTCCTGGCCCACTTCACGCCGACGCCGCGCACGGCTTTTTCGATCGGGTTGTTGGTGCTGCGGATGGCGTTGACGGCTTTCGACGACAGCACGTCCTGCCCGCCGGTGGCGGCCGAGTAGCCGTTGTCGACGACCAGCAGCAGGTTGTCGGTCTGGTTGAAGACGGCATTGCCCACGCCGCTGGTCAGGCCGTTGTGCCAGAAACCGCCGTCGCCCATCATGGCGATGGTGCGCTTTTGCGTCTCGGGCGTGTTGAAGGCCGAGGCGCCGGCCCAGCCCAGGCCGTAGCCCATGGTGGTCGCGCCTATGTTGAAGGGCGGCAGCACCGAAAACAAATGGCAGCCGATGTCGCAGCTGATGTGGTGTTTGCCGAGCTCGCGCTCCAGCAGCTTCATCGCGGTGAAGATGGGGCGCTCGGGGCAGCCGGTGCAGAACGAGGGCGGCCGGCCCTGCACCTCGTCGGACGCGGCCTTGATCGCGAAGGCCTTGGGGTTGCCTTCCATCACGGCCAGGCCGGTGGAGGCCTTTTGTGCGGCGGCCGGGAGTTCGCGGCCTGCCAGCAGCTCTGGCGCGTAGATTTCGATAAAGCGCGCCACACCCTTGAGCACCACGCCGCCGGTGTATTCGCCGGCCATGGGCAGCACGTCCTTGCCGTGGACTTTGGTCTGCACGTCGGCCTTGCGCAGCAGCGAGTTGAGGCTTTGCTCGATGAAATCGGGCTGGCCTTCCTCGACCAGCAGGATGCCGCGCTTGCCGAGACAAAAGCGCTTGAACTCGTCGTCGATCAGCGGGTAGGTGATGTTGAGCACATACAGCGGCACCTGCGACTGGCCGAAGGCATCGGCCAGGCCCAGCATCTCGAGCGAGCGCAGCACGCTGTTGTAGAGGCCGCCCTGCATGACGATGCCGAAGTCTTTTGCATCCTCGGCGAAGAATTCATTGAAGCCGCGTTCCTGGATGAACTTGACGGCGGCGGGCCAACGGTCGGTGATCTTCTCCTGTTCCTGCGCATAGCTGGCCGGCGGCAGCACCACGCGGCTGGTGTCGCGCTGCGGGTTTTCGATCGCGTCCTTCAGCGTGAAGGACGGCCGCTTGTTGGCCTTGGTCTTGAAACGGCCGTGCACGTGGCAGGCGCGTATGCGCAGCTCCAGCATCACCGGCGTGCGGCTGGCTTCGGACAGCTCGAAGCCCATCTCGACCGCGCGAACAATGCTTTCCAGGTTGGGCCGCGGGTCTATCAGCCAGACCTGGGACTTCATCGCGAAGGCGTGCGAGCGCTCCTGCATGATGCTGGAGCCTTCGCCGTAGTCCTCGCCGACGATGAGCATGGCGCCGCCTATGACGCCGCCCGAAGCCAGGTTGGCCAGTGCGTCCGACGCGACGTTGGTGCCGACGGTGGACTTGAAGGTGACGGCGCCGCGCAGCGGGTAGTTGACGGAAGCGGCCAGCGTGGCGGTGGCGGTGGCTTCCGAAGCGCTGTGCTCGAAGTGCACGCCGAGTTCGGCCAGGATGTCGTTGGCGTCGGTCAGCACGTCCATCAGGTGCGAAATCGGTGCGCCCTGGTAGCCGGCGACATAAGACACGCCGGCCTGCAGCAAGGCCTTGGTCACGGCCAGGATGCCCTCGCCGCGGAATTCATCGCCCTCGCCCAGGCGCAGCTTTTCAACTTCCTGTGTAAAGGAACGCTCAGCCATGGTGGGATCTCGGTTTCATCATGTTGTCTCTCGTAGGCGCGGGGAGTGGGCTTTCGCCTCGTTATTCAGGCAATTTACGCAGGCGCATCGCATACGGCAAATGGATTTTTCTGATAGAGCACATCTGTTTGGTGAATAATCAGTAACAACCCTGAGGACGAAAAGCCATGAACTTCCGCCAGCTGGACCTCAATCTTTTGCGCGTGCTTGCGGCCATCCACCGCACCGGCTCGGTCACGCTGGCCGGCAAGGCGCTGTCGCTGTCGCAGCCGGCCACCAGCAATGCGCTGTCGCGGCTGCGCGACTACTTTGAGGACGAACTTTTTGTGCGCGCGCCCACGGGCCTGAAGCCCACCCGGCTGTGCGAACAGCTGGCGCCCGCCGTGCTGGCCCAGCTGCTGGCGCTGGAGACAGTGGTCACCGGCCATGAGGACTTCGAGCCGGCGCACAGCGACATGCACTGGCAGCTGTCGCTGTCGGACCTGGGCGAGATGCTGTTCCTGCCGAGCCTGGCCGGCGCGCTGCGCAGCCAGGCGCCGGGCGCGCGGCTGTCCAACATCTCGGTGGCGGCCAACGAGGTGGCGGCGGCGCTGGAGGCGCGCGAGATCGACCTGGCCATCGGCATCCTGCAGCCCAAGCACCGCGGCATACGCACCGAGCTGCTGTTCCGCGAGAACTATGTGGCGGTGGCTTCGCCGCAGTGGCGGCCGGCCTCGGGCCGCAGCGGCCGCACGCTGACCGCGCAGCAGCTGGCCCAGGCGGCCTTTGTCGTGGCATCGCCCACGGCGACCTTTCACGGCAGCGTCGAGCAGATGCTGGTGCGCATGAAGCTGGACGACCGCATCGTGCTGCGCGCCCGCCACTTCGGCGCCCTGCCCGAGCTGGCGCTGACCACGGACCTGCTGTCCATCGTGCCCGAGATGTACGCGCGCAACCTGCGCCAGCGCTACGACTGCCGCGTCTGGGGCATTCCCGGCGCGCCGGCCTATGAGGTGCGCCTGGTCTGGCACAGCAGCACCGACAAGGATCCGGCCCACCAGTGGATGCGCGCGCTGGTGCACAAGCTGTTCAAGCGGCCGGTGAGGGCGGAGGCGGTTTAGGTCCTTCAAACCCAGCGGTCTTGCTCCTTCCCCCGCTGGGGGAAGGTTGGGATGGGGGCCGCCGGCGCTTGACGTTTCGCGATGATTTGGAAGGCCGCTCGCCCTCACCCTAACCCTCTCCCAGAGGGAGAGGGGATTGAAGCGGGGAGAGTTTGGACAACTGGCGCGGCTATCCGGTTTTACTCCTTCTCCCTCTGGGAGAAGGCGGGGATGAGGGACGACGGCCTCGAGTAAAACCCTGACACATCAACACGAAAAAAGCGCATGGACGGCGGCGGCCGGTCCGACGATGATGGGGCGCGCCGCAAGGTGCGCCAACATCCACGGAGGACGACATGAAAAACACGATCACCGCAGGCCTGGGCCTGCTCACGGCGGCCGCGCTCCTCGCCGGCTGCGGCAGCGGCGCGGGCGAACCTAAAAACACCAAGCCCGCCTACCTCGGCCCCATCAGCGTGGGCGCTTACGACGGCGGCAATGACGACCTGCTGACCGCGGGCCTGGGCAAGACCGGCCTGGGCGGCGCGGCGCCGCAGCCCGTGGATCCCCTGAACCCGACGGCGGCCGAGCTGCGGCGCATCGCGATCTACAACAACTACCGCGCCATCCTCGACATTTCGCCGGCCGGCGGCTACGGCACGCTGTACGGGCCGAATGTCGATGCGCGCGGCGTGGCCACCGCCGGCGAAGGCAAGATCGCCGGCACCGAATTCATCGCCTACTCGGACGACGGCAGCGGCCGGCACAACGTCACCATGATGGTGCAGGTGCCCGCCGGCTTCAACCCGGCCAGTGCCTGCATCGTCACCGGCACCTCCAGCGGCTCGCGCGGCATTTACGGCGCCATCGGCTCATCCGGCGAATGGGGCCTGAAAAACGGCTGCGCCGTGGCCTATACCGACAAGGGCACGGGCAGCGGCATGCACGACCTGCAGAACAACACGGTGAACCTGCAGAACGGCCTGCGCGCCGATGCCGCGGCGGCCGGCGTGGTTTCCAATTTCACGGCGGCCTTGAGCCCGGCCGACCGCGCGGCCTTCAACGCGGCCACGCCCAACCGCTTTGCCGTCAAGCATGCGCACTCGCAGCAAAATTCCGAGAAGGACTGGGGCCGCTTCACACTGCAGGCGGTGGAGTTCGCCTACTTTGTACTCAATGAACGCTACGGCACGCCCTCACGCGACGGCGCTTCGCGCCTCAAGACGCTGAACCCGTCCAACACCATCGTGATCGCCTCCAGCGTCTCCAACGGCGCCGGCGCGGCGCTGGCGGCGGCCGAGCTCGACACGCAGGGCCTGATCAGCGGCGTGGCGGTCGGAGAGCCGCAGATCCAGCTGGTGCCCGATGCGCGGCTCAGCGTGCGGCGCGGCAACACCACGCTGGCCGGCACCGGCAGGCCGCTGTACGACTACATCACGCTGGCCAACCTGCTGCAGCCCTGCGCGGCGCTGGCATCGCCCGCGACCAATGTTTTCAACACCATTAACCCGGCCATCGCGGCGAACCGCTGCGCCGTGCTCAAGGCGCAAGGCCTGGTCAGCGGCAACACCCCCGCCGAGCAGGCCGCCAGCGCCATGGGCGTGCTGCAGGCCGCGGGCTGGCAGCCCGAGAGCAACGACCTGCAGGCGTCGCACTACTCGTTCGCCACGCTGCCGGTGGCGCTGACCTACGCCAATGCCTACGGCCGCTTCGGCGTGCAGGACAATTTGTGCGGCTACAGCTTCGCCGCCACGGCCCCTGCCACCGCGCCCGTGCCCAACGTGCCGGTGCCCGCATCGCCCGCCGCGCTGGCGACCTCCTTCGGCACCGGCAACGGCGTGCCGCCCACGGCAGGCGTCAACATCGTCAACAACGCAAGCGTGGGCGGCCCGCTGCTGGACGCGGCCTCGCTGTCGGCCGGCAATGTGCAGGACTACAACAGCGCCGGCGCGCTGTGCCTGCGCGCGCTGGTGGTCGGCAGCAGCCCCGCCGCGATGCGCGTGCGCGAAGGCATACTGCCCGCGCTGCGCAAGGCCAACCTCCAGGGCAAGCCGGCGCTCATCGTGCACGGCCGCGCCGACACGCTGGTGCCGGTGGCGCTGACATCGCGGCCTTACTTCGGCCTCAACAAGATGGTGGAAGGCGGCGCCAGCAAGCTGTCTTACATCGAAGTCACCAACGCCCAGCACTTTGACGCCTTCCTGGGTTTCCCGGGCTACGGCGCGCGGCTGGTGCCGCTGCACCGTTACTTCATCCAGGCCATGGACATGATGTACGCCCACCTCAAAACCGGCGCGCCGCTGCCCGGCAGCCAGGTGGTGCGTACCGTGCCGCGCGGCCAGGTGGGCACTGTCGCCAACCCAATCACGCAGGCCAACGTGCCGCCCATCAAGGCGGTGCCGGACGCGGCGGACGCCATCACGTTTGCGAACAACGTGGTGACGGTCGCCGACTAGGTTCCGCGGTTTCAACAAAGGAATCTCGTCATGCTCAAGCTCTATGGTTTTTCGAAGGTCAACGCCGGCGCGCGCGGCCACACGCGCGACCTGCGCGTGCTGTGGGCGCTCGAAGAGCTGCAACTGCCGTTCGAGATCGCCGGCATGGACCACCCCGCACACGACCTCAACACCGAAGCCTATCGCCGGCTCAGCCCCTTT
The DNA here is from genome assembly GCF_943369675.1 of Polaromonas sp. YR568. Taxonomy (GTDB): domain Bacteria; phylum Pseudomonadota; class Gammaproteobacteria; order Burkholderiales; family Burkholderiaceae_C; genus Polaromonas. The sequence continues at coordinate 93,686 of NZ_CALROB020000021.1, forward strand.
GAACAGATTCCGGCGATCGACGACGACGGTCTCGTGGTGTCCGAATCCGCGGCCATCCTCGTCTACCTGGCCAGGAAGTCCGGCCGCCTGATCCCGGGCGACCTCGCCGGCGAAGCGCAGGTGATGCGCTGGTGCTTCGCCGCGATGAATTCGATCGAGATGCCGCTACTGGCACTGATGGTGCTCGACTGGACGGCCGACGGCAGCTGCGGCAAGCACCGCGAGTTCCTGGCCGGCTGGGCGGACATGCGGCTGGGGAACCTGGAGCGCTGGCTTGCGGGCCGCGAATTCATCGCGACCGGTGAGTTCAGCGTTGCCGACATCCTGATGGCGCACGTGCTCTCGGCGGGCATCAAGGACGAGAGCCTGATCGCGCCGTATCCGGGTGTCATGTCGTACCGGGACCGCTGCCTGGCCCGGCCCGCGTGGAAGCGGACTTTCGAGGCGTATTGCGCGCGGGTCGAGGCTGGCTAGATCGCCGCCTAAATCGATGGCGGGGCAGTGGGCGGCGCCGGCAGCAGCCGGTAGGCTGTGGCGCCCAGCGCCAGCAGCGCCGCAATGCCGGCCAGCACCGCGGTGAAAGGCTCAAGGCCGCGCTGCGCGGCCAGCGAGGCGACCAGGCCGGTGAACCACTGCATGCCGGCCACGCCTAAAAACATCGCCATGGTGAAGACCGCCATCGCGCGGCCCGTCAGCGCCGCCGGGTAGGCCGCGCGCACGTCGGCGTATTGCAGCACCAGGTAGCCCGAGAGCAGGCCGATGACGACCGGCCCGATCACGTCGACCAGCGTGCTGTGGGTAAAAGCAAAAGCTGCAAACAGCGCGGCCAGCAGCCAGGTCAGCCCGGTGATCCACCGGCGGCGGCTGGCCGGGCCCGGGTCCAGCCGGCCGAAAAGCGGCGCGCCGAACAGCGAGGCCACCGACATCACCAGCGCGACATTGCCGCTTTGCACCAGCGAGAAATCGTGGCGCTGCATCAGCAGCGGCCCCAGCCAGAGGCCTCGCAGCGAGATGAAAGAGGCATAGCCGACCGCCGACATGATCAGGATGCCCCAGGTGTGGGGCAGCGTGAGCAAGGCACCGAACTTGGCGAAGGCCTCGCGCACCGACTCTTTGGGCTGGGCCGGGATGGCCGGCTCGTGCACAAAGATAAAAATCAGCAGCCAGGCCACGGCTGCCAGCCCGCCCAGCACCCAGAAGCCCATGCGCCACGACGTGGCCTCGATCAGCCAGGCCAGCGGTGTGCCCGTCAGCAGCATGCCGAGGCCGCCCAGGCCCAGCGTCAGGCCCGACACGGCGGCGAAACGGCCGGCGGGAAAGTGGCGCGCGATGAACACCGTGCACACCAAAAAGGCCGGCGCGCAGCCCATGCCGATCAGCACCTGGCCGGCGACCAGCATGCCGTAGCTGCCGGCCAGCGCCGAGATCGCCGAGCCCGCGACGGCCAGCGGGAACGCCGCCAGCACCGTGCGCCGCACGCCGTGCAGGTCTATGCCTATGCCCATGAAGAGCTGCATCGCGCCGAAGGGAAAGTGGAAGGCGCCGGCAAACAGGCCCAGTGCCTGCGCGCTCAAATGAAACTCGCCCTGCAGCGGCGCGGCCATGATGGCGGCCACCGTGCGAAAGGCCTGGCTTAGCGCGACGGCTGTGGTCAGCGCGAACAGCATGGCCCAGACGGCGCGTGTCGCTTGCGGTGGGTTGGGTGTCGATTCGGCCAAGTGTGGTTCCGGTTCCGTGTTGTGTCTGCGAAGAGTTTAGGCGCGGGCTGCAAGCCGTGCAGTCCCGCATTGACAATTTACTTGAGCCATGAATAATTAAGTTGTGAAATGTGAGTCGCTCTGGCGCGGAAATTGCGACAGCTTGCGGGACAAACGCAGGGGATGGTTATCGTGACAAGGCGGCAAAGCACCGGCTTGCTGAAGGCGTACAGCCTGTTTCTCCGGAGCAATCGCATGACCGTGTTCAAGACTTCGCTGGCGGCGCTGCTGCTGGCTTTCAGCGCCGTGGGTGCCGCGCCCGCGCTGGCGCAGGGCTACCCCTCACGGCCGATACGCATCGTCGTGCCCTACCCGGCCGGCGGCGGCATCGACGTGATCTCGCGCGTGATCGGCGAGCGCCTGGGCCGCAGCCTGGGCCAGCCCGTGCTGGTCGACAACAAGCCCGGCGGCGGCACCATCCTGG
>NZ_CALROB020000022.1:0-94916 GCF_943369675.1 Polaromonas sp. YR568
ACGGAACAAATTTCATACAGAGGTCTCCTGGTCGCCAAGTAACTGGGTGTCCACACCGTCGCAAATGCAATGGAGGACGAGAAGGTGCACTTCCTGGATACGCGCGGTCCGCTCGTGCGGCACGCACACATGCACATCGGTTTCACGCAAGGCGTGGGTGATCTTGCCGCCGCCGCGGCCCGTCAGGGCCACCACGGTCATCTCGCGCTCGTGGGCGGCCTCGATGGCGGCCAGCACATTGGCCGAGTTGCCGCTGCTGCTCAGGGCCAGCAGCACGTCGCCGGCGCCGCCCAGGGCGCGCACCTGCTTGGAGAAGATCACCGAAAAATCGTAGTCGTTGGCGATCGCCGTGAGGATGGAGCTGTCCGTCGTCAGCGCGATGGCGCCGAGTTCGGGCCGCTCGCGTTCATGGCGGCCGACAAACTCGGCGGCGAAATGCTGCGCGGCGGCGGCCGAGCCGCCGTTGCCGCACGCCAGGACTTTGCCGCCGCTGGTGACGCTGGCCAGGATCGCCTGCACGGCCGCGGCGATGGGCTTGGACAGGACTTGCGCGGCCTGGTACTTGAGGTCGGCGCTGTCGATGAATTGCTGTTCTATGCGTTGTTCAAGCATGGGGCAATGATAGCGGGTCATGCTTGCCCTTCGTCAGCGCAACGGGGATTGCCGCGCCCCGAGCGAACACACGCTCACACATTTCTCTCGCTGCGCAAGCACGGGCGCGCCAGAAGCGCGTGCCCGGTCCGCCTCATTTCGCCGCGGGCCTCCCATTGACATGCGGCGACAGGGCGTCGGCGATGAACTGGTTCACAGGCACCTGCACGCCGGCTTCTTCGGCCAGCGAAATCACGCCGCCGCCCAGCCAGGGCAGTTCCAGCCGGTTGCCTTTATCGAGGTCATGGAACATCGAGGACGTCATGCTGTAGGGCAACTGGTCGACGAGGGCCATGGCCGTGGCGGCATAGTCCACCGGCAGGGCCACCTTGTGCGCCAGGCCCGTATTGACGGCTTCGGAGATGACGCACTGGAGCATGTGCCGCGACACGGGATTCTCCCGGATGGGACCGATGGTGAGCCGCGTCAGGCAGGTCATGGACGACAGGCCGACCAGGAAAACAAATTTCTCCCACAGCACGCGCTGGATGTCGTCGCTGACCAGGGCGTCGACGCCGACGCTGGCGAGGGAATTCGCGAGTTCCGAAACCAGCGGCGAAGGCGCGCCGCCGTAGGTGCCCAGGCGGATCTTCTGGAGGTTGCCCACCTGCTTGATGACGCCGGGGCGGCCGATCGAGGTCGCGACGTAACCGACGCCGCCGATGACGGCCTTGTCCCCAAACGCCTTTTTGAGCACGATGTCTTTCACCACCCCGTTTTGCAGCGAGAGAACCGTGGTCGACGGGCCGACGACGTCCTTGAGCTGCGCGGCCATGTCCTTGAGGTCCCACAGCTTGACGGCGATCAGCACCAGGTCCGGGTGCTTGACGGTGCGAGGGTCCTCCACCACGGTGACGCGCTGCAATGCCAGGCTGATTCCCGAATCGCCCTCGATCTGCAAACCGGTTTGCCGCATGGCCTCCAGGTGCTGGCCGCGGGCGACGAAAGTGACGTCGTGTCCGGACTGCACAAGCTTCGCGCCATAAAAACCGCCGACGCCGCCTGAACCAATGACCAGGATTTTCATATGAACTCCAAAGTTGATGAACCAATTCATTATTGGTTAACCAATTTGGCATGTCAAGCCCTGTCTGCGCCCCCAGGGCTTCGCGGAGCGGACTACTGCTGCTGAAGGATCTCGGCGACGATGTAATGCAGGTGGTCGCGCACGGCCTTGGAGGCGGCGCCCGCGTCGCGGCGGCGGATGGCGTCCAGTATCCGGTCGTGCTCCTGGCGGGATTTTTTCCGGCGCTCGCCGGTCAGGAAGTGCTGGCGCAGGCCACCCCATTCGGCGGCGGCGTGCGCGGCGGAAAACGACTGGTAGGCGCTGACGACCAGCGGGTTGTGGGTCGCGGTGGCGATCGCGTTGTGGAATTTCTCATCCGCGGCTTCAAAGGTCTCGAAGTCGTCGGCCTGGTGGTACGCCTGGGCGCAATTCACCAGCTGTTCCAGGTCGTTGCGGGTGTAATTGACCGCCGCAAGGGCCGCGATTTGCGGTTCCAGCGCCAGCCTGGCTTCCATGATCTGCTTGGGGTTGACGTCGAACGAAGCCGGCACCGGCCCTTCCGCCCTGGCGCGGCGCGGCGGGTCCACCAGGTAGGTGCCGCTGCCGACCTTGCGGCTCACCAGCCCTTCAGCCTCCAGCACCACCAGCGCATTGCGGATGGCGCTTCGCGGCAGGCGCAGCGTGGTGACCAGGGAACGCTCGGTAGGCAGGCGCCCGCCGTCCGCCGCACCCGGGCTCAAAACGAAATTTCGAACGACTTCGACGGTGTTGGGCTGGTTCATGCGAGGGGCGGAATGCCGGTGTAGATGACCAATTCAGTATAGCCCGCTGCCAATTGGTTTGTACCTTATCTTGACATTGGTTAACCAAATTCACCATAATGGTTAGCCAAACACTCGCTTCCACCTTCAACCACCGGAGCCCCGCCATGCCGCACGCCACCCCCACCCGCACGCCCGAACTTCACATCACCGGAATTCGCAGCCACTACGTCAGGGTTCCCATGCGCTTCCCGCTCGGCACCAGCGCCGCAACGGTGACCGAAGCCCCGCTGCTGCTGGTCGACCTGGAAACCCGGGAGGGCGTGGTCGGGCGCAGCTATCTGTTTTGCTACCGGGACAGCGGGGCAAAAGCCATTGCGCTGATTCTTCAGGAAGCCGCCGAACTCATTCGGGGGCAAGCCGTCCGCCCGGTGGAGATCGCGGCGTTCCTGGCGCGGCGCTACGCGCTGCTCGGGGTGACCGGCACCGCGCGCATGGCGCTGGCCGCCCTCGACATTGCCGCATGGGACGCACTGGCGGTCGCCGCCGACATGCCGCTGGCCCGCTTCCTGGGCGGCGGCGCGGGGGACATCAAGGCCTACAACAGCGACGGCCTGGGCCTGATGAGCCCCGGCAAGGCGGCCGAAGAGGCCGTGCGCCTGCTTGAGCACGGTTTTCGCGGCGTGAAGCTCAGGCTGGGCAATGCGGATGCCTCGCTGGACCGGGACGTTGCCGTGGCCGTGCGCCAGGCGGTGGGGCCCGACGTCGCCTTGATGGTGGACTACAACCAGGCGCTCACGGTCAGCGAAACGCTGGCCCGCGCGCGCCCGCTTGAAGACCTGAACATCTACTGGATCGAGGAACCCATACGCCACGCCGACTACCGGGGCTACGCGCATCTGCGAACGAAGTTGCCGTGCCCGGTGCAGATCGGCGAGAACTTCGACGGGCCGGAAGGCGTGCACGATGCGCTCTCGGCCGGCGCGGCCGACATGGTGATGCTGGATGCGGCGCGCATAGGCGGCGTCACAGGCTGGATGCGCGGCGCGGCTATTGCGGCCGCGCACGGCATGGAGGTCTCTTCGCACCTCTTCCCCGAAATCAGCGTCCATTTGCTGGCCGCCACCCCGGGCGCGCACTGGCTGGAGTACGTGAGCTGGGCCGACGCCATCCTGCAGGAACCCATGGTCATCGAGCGAGGCTTCGCCACGCCGCCGCAGCGGCCCGGCCTGGGCCTTCAGTGGTGCCCCAAGGGGCTGGCCAGGTATCGCGTCGCCTGAGCTGCGCGCTACGCTTCAGGACGCATCGAACGCGGCCGGCAACCACTCGATGGCGGCGCCCGCCTTCCCATCCAGCGCGCCGTTGACCAGCACCACGTCAAAGCGGCAAGGCGGCGGGCTCGCGAAACGCATCAGGTAGTGGCGTGCGGACAGGACGATGCGTTGCTGCTTGGCGCTGCCGATGCTGGCGGCCGCGCCGCCATGCAAGGCGTCCGCGCGCTGGCGCACTTCCACGAACACCAATGTGCCGTCGGCCGCGCGCATCACCAGGTCGATCTCGCCGCCGCCGCGGCCGGGCGTCCGATAATTGGCCTCCACAAATTTGAGCCCGGCCCGGCCCAGGTAAGCGCGGGCGGCGGACTCGGCGGCGTCACCGCGCGACTTGGTGGTAACCTGCCCGGGCAAGGGGCGCGCGCCTTCGGCCGCGCCTGCCGGCGGCACCCTGGAACCCTGTTTTCTGGAAAACCACATTGAACGCTTCTTTCGACCTAGCCCTGGATGCGGCACGCGCCGCGGCGGGCATGCAGCATTATCCGGAAAGTGCCCTCTATGTCGTGGCCACCCCCATCGGGAACCTGGCCGACATCAGCCTGCGCGCGCTGCAGGTGCTGCAGCTCGTGGACGCGATCGCCTGCGAGGACAAACGCCACTCACAGCCGCTGCTGCGGCAGTACGGCATCGACAAGCCGCTGCTCGCGGTGCATGAACACAACGAAGCACAGGCCGCCGGCCTGGTGATCGAGCGCCTGCAGCGCGGCGAACGCGTGGCCTACGTCAGCGACGCCGGCACGCCGGCCGTGAGCGACCCGGGCGCGCGCCTGGTCGCCGCGGTGCGCGCGGCCGGGCTCACCGTCATGCCCCTGCCCGGCGCCAGCAGCGTCACCACGGTGCTCAGCGTCGCCGGCCTCGGCGGCCAGGGTGGCGAAACAGGTTTTGTGTTCGCCGGTTTCCTGCCCAGCAAGGCCGGCGAGCGCGACCAGGCCATCGCCGCGCTGCAGGCCGATGCGCGCGCCATCGTGATTCTGGAAGCCCCGCACCGCATCGAGGCGCTGGCGCGCGCCATGGCCGTGCTGGGCGAACGCCCCGTCACCGTGGGCCGCGAGCTGACCAAGCAGTTCGAGGAAATCGCAACGGTGCCCGCGCAGGACTTCGCGGCCTGGCTGGCCGCCGGGCCGCAGCGCACGCGCGGTGAATTCGCCTTGGTGCTGCACCCGTCCGCCGTGCCCGAGAGCGCCGAAGACGGCATGCGGGTGCTGCAATTGCTGCTGGCGGAACTGCCGCTCAAGACCGCCGTCAAGCTGGCCGCCGACATCACCGGCGTGGGCCGCAACGAACTCTACGAAACCGCCCTCAAACTCAAAAACGCATGAACCCCAACGCCGACCAGCTTTGGCGCGCCCCGCGCTGGACACTCGCCGCCCTGCTGGCCATCCTCGGCATGCTGGGGCCGTTTTCCATCGACACCTACATCCCGGCGTTTTCCGGCATCGCGCAGTCGCTGGGCGCCTCGCCGGTGGAAATGCAGCAGACGCTGTCGGCCTACCTGTTCGGTTTTGCCTTCATGAACCTGTTCCACGGCGCGCTGGCCGACAGCTTCGGGCGCCGGCCGGTGGTGCTCTGGGGCATCGCGCTGTTCACGCTGGCCTCGGCCGGCTGCGCGCTGTCGCAAAGCATTGGCCAGCTGGTGTTCTTCCGCGCCGTGCAGGGCCTGTCGACGGGCGCGGGCATCGTGGTCTCGCGCGCCGTGATCCGCGACATGTACCCGCCGGCCCAGGCCCAGCAGGTCATGAGCCAGGTCACGATTTATTTCGGCGTGGCGCCCGCGCTGGCGCCCATCGTGGGCGGCTGGCTGTTTGTGCACCTGGGCTGGCACAGCATCTTCTGGTTCCTCACCGGTGTGGGCGTGGTGCTGTGGACGACCAACTTCCGCTTCCTGCCCGAGACGCTGCCGCCGCTGGACCGCCAGCCTTTTGAGGTGCGGCACCTGATGCGCGGCTACTGGCAGCTGGGCTCCAGCCCGCGCTTTTTATTGCTGGCGCTGGCCAGCGGCGTGCCCTTCAACGGCATGTTTTTGTACGTGCTGTCGGCGCCCGCTTTCCTGGGCGACCACCTGGCGTTGCAGCCCACCGAGTTCTTCTGGTTTTTTCTGCTGACCATCACCGGCATCATGTCCGGCGCCTGGCTCAGCGGCCGCCTGGCCGGCAAGATCGCGCCCAAGCAGCAGATACGCCACGGCTTTGTCATCATGCTGGTGACTTCGCTGCTGAACCTGGCGGCCAACCTGCTGTTCACGCCGCACGTGTCGTGGGCGCTGGTCCCGATCGCGGTGTTCGCCTTCGGCTGGGCGCTGATGGTGCCGGTTGTCACGCTGCTGGTGCTGGACCTTTATCCCGAGCGGCGCGGCATGGCGTCGTCGCTGCAGGCCTTTATCGGCTCGACCGCCAACGGCATCGTCGCCGGGATCATCGCACCGCTGGTCATGCACTCAACACCCGCGCTGGCCATGGTGTCGCTGGCCATGATGTGCATAGGCCTGGTGGCGTGGATGTATCTGCACCACCGCTGGCCGGAAATCGGCCGCGCCGTATCGCGCGACTGAGGTTTTGCCCCTTCCCCAAAGGGAGAGGGAACCGCTCAGCGGTCGTTCATCCGGATCGGGAATTCCATACCCTGGCCCACACGCCGCACCACCTTGCCGGCATCGAGGTAGACAAAAAAGAACATGTCCTGGACGCCGTCCACCCAGCGGTAGGTCATGATGTCGCCCGACCAGGAGACCACACCATCCGTTTTCGCGGGCGGCCCGAACTCGCGCTCCACGTCCGCGCGCGTCCATTTACCCACCTCTATCCTGGAGAAGTCCTGCATGTTCAGGACCTGCCGGACACTCACGACCTTGCCTGCGGCGTCGAGGTCGACCATCGTGGCTATCTGGCCCGTGGGTTGCCCGGAATACTGCAGCCGCGTGCCGGATGCCAGCGGCACCGTGCGCGTCGGCGTGCCCCAGCTCGCCAGCACCTGCTCGCGCGACATGCCGGGCTGCGGGGTCGCACAGCCCGCCAGAAGCAGCGCGGCAAGCGCCATGCCCGAAAAAATTGGAAAGGCCTTCATGGGTAACTCCTGGGATTCATTCGTAAGGATGTCAGACACCACCCGCCGCGGAATGTTCCCGCGCCGGGCGGCACGGGTTCAGGTGCCCAGCTGCGCCCAGCCGGGGACGCCGGCACGGCCGGAATAGCGGCTCGCGGCGTCAAAACGCTCCCACGCCAGCCGCGCGGCGCGCCCGCCGTAAACCTCTTGCCGCAGCCATTCACATTCGGCCTGCAGCGCGGTGTCGCCGCCCAGCCGCGTGTGCCAGACCTTGGCGGTGCTGTCCCAGCGATAGCCGCGGTTTTTGAGCGAGTCCTTGGCCGCGAAAGGCGCGCCGGTGGCCTGCAGGCGGTAGCTCGGCAGCCGGGCCGCGGCCAGCAGGTGCGCCAGGCCGTTGACACCCAGGCCCGGCAGTTCGGCCGTCAGCACCGTGAGCAAAGCGTGGCAGTCCATCTCCGCACGGTGCGCATCGTAAAACCAGCCCAGCGCCGAGGCCAGGTAGCTGAGTTTGGCCGAGCTGTGGCCCGCGGCCGTCCAGTCGATGTCGGCGAACGAGCAGGCCCAGTTCAGGCCCTGCGCTTGCGGCAGCAGGCCTTCGACGAAGGGTCGGTCAAAGCCGGCGTTGTGCGCGATGACCAGGTCGGCGCCCGCCAGCAGGCTGTCGACGCGCGCCATGTCCAGCTGCTGGCCGGCCAGCATCTCGTCGGTGATGCCGGTGATCTCGCGCGCGATTTTCGGCACCGGCATGCCCGGGTCGCGCAGCCCGTCATAGACCTGCACCGGCCCGGTCGCAAGGCCGGTCTGCGTGTCGACCTGGATGCGCAGCAGCGCCAGTTCGATGACCTGGTCGCGCGAGGCGTCCAGCCCCGTGGTTTCGGTGTCAAGGATCACGACCGTGGCGACAGGCCCCAGCGGCGCATGGGCAAAGGCCGTGGCCGGCACCAGGCGCCTGAGCACACGGTAATCGGGATGCCGCTCCAGCGCCTGCGCCATGGCCTCGGGGCTGTCGCCGGCCGCGGCGGGAGTCAGCGCCACGGGTTCAGTCGCCACGGGCCTGGGCGTCTTCACGGCCTTGGGCTTGCGCAGCCTGGCGGCCGCGGCCTCGGCGGCCATCGCAAGCAAGCCCTCGTCAAAACCGAAACCCAGCTGGCCGGCCGTCGCCATGCGCTCAGGGAGCGCCTGAAGCCTCTCAGGGTGGATACGGTCTTGCATGCTTTGCTCCTGGGTTCGCTTGAAATAAAGCACGCTATCTTCGCAGATAGCCGGTCCAGGCTCACGCCGCCAGCGCATGCGCCGCGCCGGCTTGCTTCAATTCACGCCGGCTGGCGCAAACCCCTGGCCTGCATGGCCCTCGCCTTGGCGACCTCATGCCGCAACTGGTCAAACCCGGTCGCCGGCACGGACTCCCCCTCGCGGTCGGCGACTTCATCCAGCCGCGCGATCAAGGCTTCGGCATGGCGTTCATCGGGGGCCAGAAAAATGCCCTGGGTCATGGTGATGTTGGCCTTCTCATAACCGCCGGCGCCGGCCAGCAAGGTCATGCGGGTGGGTGCGTCCTCGGCGACCAGGGCCACCAGGCCGGGGCTGACCGCGCCGGGCTCCAGCATGGCCAGGTCTTCCGCCGTGAGCAGCTCTTCGGTCATGGCCGTTGCGGCGGTAGGCGCCAGGCAATTGACCCGCACGTTGTATTTTTCGCCTTCCAGCGCCAGGGTCTGCATCAGGCCGACCAGCGCCATCTTGGCGGCGCCGTAGTTGGCCTGGCCGAAATTGCCGTACAGGCCCGACGACGAGGTGGTCATGACGATACGGCCGTATTGCTGCTCGCGCATCAGGTTCCAGACGGCGTGGGTGCAATGCACGGCGCCCATGACGTGGACTTCCATCACGAGGCGGAAATCCTCCAGGCTCATCTTGGCAAAACTTTTGTCGCGCAGGATGCCGGCGTTGTTGACCAGGATGTCGACACGGCCCCAGCGGCCCACGGCGGCCTTGACCATCTGCTCGACCTGGGAGGGGTTGGTGACGTCCACGTCGCAGGCAAAGGCCGTGCCGCCCAGGGCTTCAATGGCTTTGACCACGGCTTCGGCGGGCGAGCCCGGCTTGCCGGCGCCTATGTCGCTCACCACAACGCGGGCGCCGTGGCGCGCGAGTTCCAGCGCATGCGCCCGGCCCAGCCCGCGGCCGGCCCCCGTGACGATGGCGACTTTGTCCTGCAACAGCTTTGTTGTTGTCATTGGGTTTTCTCTTTCCATGCTTTGATAAAAAATCAGGCGACCTCAAACAGCCCCGCCGCGCCCATGCCGCCGCCCACACACATCGCGACCACCACATAACGCACGCCGCGCCGCTTTCCTTCGATGAGCGCATGGCCCGCCAGGCGCGCGCCCGTCATGCCGTAGGGGTGGCCTATGGAGACGCTGCCGCCGTTGACGTTGTATTTTTCCGGGTCTATGCCCAGGTGGTCGCGGCAATACAGCGCCTGGCAGGCAAAGGCTTCGTTGAGTTCCCACAGGCCGATGTCGTCAATGCTGAGCCCGTGCAGCTTGAGCAGCTTCGGGATCGCGTAAATAGGGCCGATGCCCATCTCTTCGGGCGCCGTGCCGGCCACGGCCATGCCGCGGTAGATGCCGAGCGCGTCCAGGCCTTGTTGCTGCGCGAGCTTGCCGCTCATGAGCACGCAGGCGCTGGCGCCGTCGGACAGCTGGCTCGCATTGCCGGCGGTCACGCTGCCGCCTTCGACGACAGGCTTCAAGCCGGCCAGGGATTCGGCCGTGGTGCCGGGGCGGTTGCCTTCGTCACGGCTGAGCACGACCTTTTCGATGACGGACTCCCCGCCGGACACGGCCTTCAGCGTGGTCGCTTCAATCGGCACGATCTCCGCAAGGAAGCGCCCTTCGGCCTGGGCGCGCGCCGTGCGTTGCTGCGACAGCAGCGCATAGGTGTCCTGCGCCTCGCGGGAGATGCGGTACTTCGCGGCGACGTGTTCGGCCGTCAGCAGCATGGGCATATAGGCGTGGGGTTCGAACTGCGTGACCCGCGGGTCCTGCTCCGCCTGCATCCATTCGAAGTAGCGGTTCTGCACCTGGGAGATGTTCTCCTGTCCGCCGGCCACCACCACCTCCATGCCGTCGACCATGATCTGCTTGGCCGCCGTGGCGATGGCCATGAGGCCGGACGCGCACTGGCGATCAATTGTCTGGGCGCTGACGGTGTGCGGCAGGCCGGCTGCCAGCACCGCCTGCCGCGCGATGTTGGAAGCGGCCGTGCCGGCGGTGAGCACCGAGCCGATGACCGCGTCGTCGATGCGGTCCGGCGCTATGCCGGCCCTCTCCACCGCATGGCGTATGGCATGCGCCATCAGCGTCGGCGACTTGATGTTGTTGAGGGAACCGCGAAAGGCCTTGCCTATGGGCGTGCGGGCCGTGGAAACAATGACGGCGTCGATCATGGACATGTAGTGGTGCTCTGGAAGTTTTGAATGCGTGCGCTTGCGGCCGCCCGCTGCGCGCAAGGCTTTGGCCGACGGTCGAGTCGGGGATCAGGCGATAGCCGCGGCTTTGCCCGTCAATGAAGCGGCAGGCGCGGCGGGCGCGGAGCGGACCACACCGGCGCGTGCCAGCGCCGCAACGGCCTCCGCCCCCACGCCGATTTCGGCGAGCAGCGCCTGCGTGCTTTGCCCCAGCGCCTCGGCGCCACGCGCGCTGGGCCCGCCGTCGTCGGCACAGCTGAAACCCAGGCCGCGCGTGCGCACTTCATGCTGCTGCGAGAACCGGAAGTCCGGCAGGCCCACACAATCGCTGCCGTCGGTTTCGCGCAGGAATTCGCCCAGCCTGCGCACACGGGCGGCCGGCACGCCGGCGGCATTCAGGCGCGTTTCCAGGTCCGCGGCTTTGTGGCTGGCAAATGCCGCGCGCAGGCGGCCAATGACATATTCAGCATCACGCGGAATGACAAAGCCCCGGCCCGGCGCATTAAAGGCCTCGAGGTCCAGCGCGCGCGCGTCCTCGCACAGCGCTTCCAGGCCGAGTGTGGCGGCGAGTTTGCGGAACTGCTGCGGCGTGTTGGCCGCAACAGCCAGCCAGCCGTCCAGGCAGGGGTAGGTGTCCGCCGCCGGGCTGCCGGTGTAGCCCCGGTTGCCGATGCGCCGGGGTTCGGTGCCGTCTGTGAGGAAGGCGCTCGCGGCCGGGTACATCAGCATCAGCGAGGCCTGCACCATGGAGGCGTCTATGTACTGGCCCGCGCCGTCGCGCGCGCGGCGGTGCAGCGCGGAGACGATGGACAGCGAACCCAGCATGCCGACGGCCACGTCGATCACCGGAAAGCCGACCTTGAGCGGCGGCGCGTCCGGATGCTCGCCCGACATCATCATCATGCCGGTCAGCGCCTGCACCACGTGGTCGTAAGCGCCGCGCCCGGACCATTCGCCCGTCTGGCCGTAGCCGGAGATCGAGCAATAAACGATGTCGGGCTTGATGGCCTTGATGGATTCAAAATCAAGCCCGTACCTGGCCACCACGCCGGGGCGGAAGTTCTCGATGAACACGTCCGCCGTGAGCGCCAGCGAGCGCACCATCTCCGCGCCTTCCGGCGTGCGGATGTCCAGGGCCAGCGAACGCTTGCCGGCATTCATGGCCACAAAAGCCGTGGGCGTGTCGCCCTCGCTGGGGTTCTTGCTGGTGCGCATCACCTCGCCGCCGTTGGGCGGCTCTATCTTGACGACCTCCGCGCCCATCTGCGCGAGGTAGAAGGAAGCCAGGGGGCCTGCGATGACGTGCGACAAATCCAGCACACGAACGCCTTCCAGCGGTTTTGACATTTTTTTGTTCCTTCTCTTGCTTGGCTTTGCTTGCTTGTTGGCTTGCTTGCGTTTTAGCTGGCGGTGATGCCGGTCAGCTTGATGATCTCGGCCCACTTGCGGTATTCACTGCGCACAAAGGCGGCGTCGGCCTGCGGGCTGTCGCTGTGCACCACCCGGTTGCCCGCGGCTTCAAACTGCACGGCCAGCGCCGGGTCGGCCAAGGTGCGTACAGTGGTGGCATAAAGCTTGGCGACCACGTCGGCCGGCGCCTTGGCCGGCAGCCAGAGGCCGAACCAGAATTCCTGCACGGTGAGTTCATTGCGCATGACTTCGTTGAGCGTCGGCACGCCCGGCAATTCCTTCAGGCGCGCGGCGGACGTGACGGCCAGGGCGCGCAGTTTGCCGCCCTTGACCTGGGGCACCGCCGTGCCGGCAATCGCAAACGCAAACGCCGTGTCGCCGCGCAGCAGCGAGAGCGGGATTTCAACCGAGCCTTTGAGCGGGATGTGCGTGGCCTGCGCGCCGCTCAGCGACAGCAAGGTGGCGCCGCCCAGGTGCGCGGCCGAGCCGATGCCGCCCGAGCCGTAGTTCATCTTGCCGGGATTAGCGAGCAGCGCCGCGACCAGGTCTTCAACCTTGCGGTAAGGCGAGTTGTCCGCCACGACCAGCACGCTGGGCGAGGTGCCGACCAGGGTGACCGGCAGGAAGTCGCCGACCGGGTCGAACTTGAGCGAAGGCTGCAGCACTTTCTGGATCAGGTGCGAGTTCGACCCCATCAGCACGGTGTAGCCATCGGCCGGCTGCTGCGCAACATACAGCGCGGCCAGCACACCACCCGCGCCGACCTTGTTCTCGACCACGATGGCCTGGCCCAGCACCTCCCCCAGTTTGGGCCCCAGTTGCCGCGCCAGGATGTCCGGCCCGCCGCCTGCGGCATAGGGCACGACGATGCGCACGGGTTTGGTGGGATAGGCATCGGCCGAGCGGGCGGCGGCCGGTGCGAGCAAGGCGGCGGAAAAAGCGCTGAGGCAAAACGAGCGGCGGTCCATGGTTGTCTCCTTATTAATTTGCCTCAAGGATAGGACTACCGCCGGATATCTAAAAGTGATATCTTTTCAGTGATTGATTACTTTAGGTTATCGCCATGTCCGCCCCTCCCTCTCAAGTCGACCACCTGGTCGCGCGCCTGCGTTTTCGCCACCTGCGCCTCATCACCGAACTGCAGCGCGACGGCAGCCTGCGCGCCGCGGCACAAACCCTGAACCTGACCCAGCCCGCCGTCAGCAAGGCCCTCGGTGAAATTGAAAGCGCTTTCGGCTTCGCGCTGTTCACCCGCACGGCGCGCGGCGTCACGCCCACCGCCCAGGGCGCCATCGCGATACGCGGCGCGGCGCTGCTGCTGCAGGAGCTGGCCCACCTGCGCGGCGAGGCCGAAGCCGGCGAACGCGCCGCCGCCATCATCCGCATAGGCGCGCCGCCCTTCGTGGCCCAAGGCTACCTGCCCAAGGTGCTGGCCAGGCTGGCCCAGCGCGACCCGCCGGTGCGCGTGCATTTGCTCGAGGAACGCGTACCCATGCTGATGCAGGCCTTGCTCAACGGCGAGGTCGACGCGCTGGTCACCAGCCACCCCATGCAGATGCCCGAAGCCGGGCCCGCGGCCCTGCGTTTTGAAAGACTGTTCGAAGTCGAGTTCAGCGTCATCGCGCCACCCGACCATCCGCTCACACGCGCCCGCAAGGTCGACTGGCAACAACTCGCACGCGAACCCTGGGTGATGCCCGCCAAAACCTCGATGGCCAGGCGCCTGATTGAAGAAAGTTTCATGAAGGCCGGCGCCGTCGCGCCGCAGCCGGTCATCGAATCGACCAGCCCCGGCACCAATGTGCAACTGGTGGCGGCAGGCGCCGGCCTGAGCATCGCGCCGACCACGACGTCACGCCACGCGCAAAGCCTGGGCCAGGTCAAGTCGCTGAGGGTGTCGCCGGCGATCCCGCCTGCGCCTGTGGAGCTGGTTTATCGGGGGGCGGTGGCGAATTTGAGGATTGAGTTGTTGCGGGAGGCGCTGGGGTTGCGCTGAGGCATGCATGGTACGTCTGCCGGAGGCTAGCGGGAAACAGCCTAGCTGTTGAGTTCTGTCGAAATCTGATCCACTTATGCATTCAATGCCGTTTATGCGATGTTCCGATGGGATCTCAGGGAATTGTTGCACCATCGCAAATACGGTGGGCACTAATCCCGGAATCATGGCATCCCCCCGCAACGCCACGCCATAGCTCACAGGCGCCTGCCTGCATACACAGCAGCCAATCTGCGCTAGATGATCGGCTCCCCATATTCCCACCGAGAGCCCTCGCCCAAGCACAACTGCTACGCGCCCAGGCTGAGCTTCAAGGCTTGTACAAGGGGAATAGGTACCGGAACAGCGTTGTTAATCTGCTCGATTTCCCACGCACTCGGCTGTAACACGCGGGATATGCCTTTTTCCGCGCCCATTACGACGCCGAACCAACGCTCCCGGTCCATAACGACTCGAAAGAGTTTCTCGTCCTGGCAACCTTCGACGTAGGGTAGATAGACACGGATAGACTGGCCAGACCGCTCAGCCTTCGCGCCCAGCCGATCGATTCGTCCAGTGCGTTGCTCCAGTGAACTCGGATTCCAGTCTAGGTCGTGGTGTATGACATGGCGACAGTTAAGGTGGAGATCAACGCCCTCGGCCATAACGCTGCTAGCTATCAGTATCTCCGGATAGAACGGGGTGTTGAAAGCCAACGCAATCCGCTCCCTAGTTTCGTCGCGGGTCTTTCCGTAAACGCGCCGGACGTTCGCCACCAGCCTGGTTCTCACGCCTTCGTCTGCCTCGTCGTCGTCGAAGGACCCCGCAGCTTCAGGTCCCGCGTGAGTACCAGTCTGGATCCTTTTGAGAGCGTCCAGGTACGCAAATCGGTCATCATCGCTGGACCGGTTGCCGAGGAAGGCCAGGAACTGCCGCACCACGACCTCGAGCGTCATGCCAGAAGCGTCCTGACGCTCAAACAGTTCACCAACCCAACCCTCGACCCTGTCGCTGGCCGAAAGATTTTCGAAACGGACCAAGAAGGTTGGCGTGCGCAGAAAGCGCAGGAGCGTATCAAAGATTGACTCCCTCACAAGCGGGTTACCCAAGGCTTCATAGTCAGCCCACAACTCGTCGAGGATGGCAGACACTTCCCGCGCACCACCCTTGTCTCGATCAAAGAGATCGGCCGTCTTTCGCATCTGCGCAACTGCCTCCTCCGAACTGCAACGCAATTGCTCGCATGCTCGCAAGTCAATCTCCCGCAGCATGGCTTCCGAGAGAAAACGGTGAAGGGCAGCACCTGTTTGCCGATAGTGGCAAAAAATCAGGACCTTCTCGCCTTTACGCCAGAGGCTCATGGCTAGGTCTACTGTCGCCTTGACCTTAGGATGCGATGTCCCGTCCTTCGAACCCATGTCGAGCGAGTACGCCCGCAGCCTGGCTTCATACCAACTACCTCTGTCCGGGGGGACGCCGCCGACCACTGCGCAGCCATCCTCCTGTACATCCTCCCGGTGCGTATCCAGCATAGCTTCGAAGCTGGAGGCGATGGAGTCGGTGAATATCCTGCGGCCTCCCTCCAGGGTACTCATGCGGGCGGCAATAAGGAAAGGAAGTGCATTCTCCGGTGAAACCTTGATGCCTCCCCCTTTCACCGGTGCGGTTCCGGAAAGCTCCTCAATCACCGCCCCGCCCTCGATCCTTAACCTTCGCGCCACCAACTGATAGGGCACCGGTAGATGCATGGACCTGGCATTTCGAAGCACCCAAGGCTGAAGCAGAGCCTCAGCCGCCTTGACCGCGGATCTTGCTTTCCCAAAGGAAGCCCGGACGGCGTTTACCCTTGCGTTGGAACCCGTCCCAATAGCGCACGCCAAGCCCAGCCCATCGTCCCACCAAGACGCACCCCAGGCATGTTCTGCTTCAGCGATGTCCAGGGGAAGCAGGCGCTTCCATGCGTGCTCCAGCCTGTCAGTGGCCAATTGCATCTTGTCGAGCGTCTCATGAAGGGCGTCGATGGTGGAATTGAATGATGCCCTGTTCATCGACGGCGCGCGGACGCTCGACCAGTTGATTGCGTTGAAGCGGACCAGGACGTTGTGCAATTCACTGTGTCCAAGCTGGAACGGAGTAGCCGTCAGGAAAAGCATGCGATCGAAATGACCTGACAGCTGGCCTTTCACGGCATCCAGATCTTCCTGCGCTCCGGACAGCAACGAGGCCAGTTGGGTGCCGCCGTTACGCACCCTGTGTGCTTCATCCAGGATGAGAAGGGGCAGCGAAAGATGCATATGCCCTAGTATCTGCCGCCAGATCTTCGGCAGCACGCCGTCCTGGGCGTCATTCAGTGCCTTCTGGGCTCGCCTGATTCGCACCTTGAAATGTGCGGAATGGCGCTCGGGCAAAAGCTCGACCACCTTGCTGAAGACCTCCGACAGGTCAATGGCCTGGAGCGCGTCCAGGATTACCCGCGGAACCGGTTCGTCATCTGCAGCCTGAAGAGCCTCATTGGCGACCAGAATTTCCTTCCAGTCCTGAGGATCGGAATTCAGGAGCGTAAGTATGAGGTCCTTTTTCTGTCCACCTTGGCCGCCACTCCAGAGAATCAGGTGTGCGAATCGCGCTATGCGTTCACGCAGGTTCGCCGCACCAACTTTCCCCTTGACGGCAGCTTGCAGCACGGCGAGCTTGATCCATCTGTCCGCCAGCTTTCGGTTGAGCGCCCCATGGGCCAGCACGATGACGTTCGCACGCCCGGCTGCACCTACATCGAGAAGCTTGAGGAAATCCGAGCCTGTCTCCGCTATCCCCACACGAAAACGGCGGCGATCTTCCTCGCTATGCAAGCAAGCCTTCCGGAATGTCTCACCATCGCGGCTCCATTTCTTCAGGACGCCCATCGGCACCATGATGACGACAGCCTTGGATGGCTTCTGGACCACATGGGCGGCAGCTACCGCGAGCGCGACGAAGGTCTTCCCCATCCCGACTTCATCACCGAGGATGACGCCAGGCTGGCTGACGAACCGGTCGAGAACTGCCTGGGCGGATTTTCGCTGGCGTTCGGCGTCCGCGGTAGAAAGGTGCCCTTCGACGTGCAGATCGAGGGATTCAGGAAGTTCCATCGCACATCTTTCCGGTTGCATCCCGCACATACGCCTGCATCTGAGGTGAACTTGCCGCGAGCGATTTCTCGAGCCTTTCCCGGACCTTGGCCACAAACTGTTCCTGCATGCTGGCGATAGGGCCAACGTATTCCATCTCCACGTGGAGGGTGCCTTCTTCAGCGTCCGCTTCGAGCTGGCAAAGCAGCTCACATAGAAGGAACGTCAGCTCGTCGGGAAGCGCTGGATCGCACTGCTTTTGCAATGCCTCCAAGACCGCATTGGCGCCGACAGGCCCGGAGATGCGCCATGCCATGGCTGATTCGGAAAGGACCGGGGCAACTAGCTTGGTGCTAAGTTCCTTGATTGCCCAACAGGCACGCTGGACACGCTTGATCAGGAATCCACTCGTGTCTACCTTCTCATGCGGATCTAGCAACTCCAAGGCACCATCGACGTCGGTGTCATCGTCATCAGGCTGGCGTCTTAGCCACTCCCTCAGCGCTTCATGCAAGGGGCGTCCCGAAGCCATCAAGTCGAGCAGCGCGGCCAACGAAAAACTGGGTAGATCCGCCGGTGGAGGCAAAGTGTCCGCGGAAATAATGTTGACAGGCCAATACGCGACATTCGCGCCCGCCCCCCAATTCACGGTCAACGTGGAAGGCGGCACCTTATCCCTCGGGACTCGCGATTCGAAGACCTGCGGCTGTCCAGCGCCCAGCCAGCTGGCATGATCCAAGAGGGTCAGCGCTTCGTGCCGAACGGACCAGCCCCGGGGGGGAGCCTCACCCTCGACGTGAATCTGCAGCAGGAAATACTCGGGATCCATGCCCATCATCAACGCATCACCGAAAAAACGAGGCAAGGCAGGAACGTTGCTCTCTTCACCGTCCGAGTCGAATGCCGGAACAAAATCCACGTCATGTCCCGTATCGACGGCATTGCCGCCGCGCAACGTGCGATGACCCATTAATTTGCGAACCTTGTCCGATGAGCCTGCGCGCAGCATATAAACGACGTTTGCCTCGTAATTCTGGGCTTGCGGGCTGAGTCCCATGCCTGCCGAGGTGAAGTTGCTCGAGCCAATCATCAGCAATGTCCATGCGTCATTCGATAGCGTCATCGTCTTGGCGTGGAGTGGCCTGGTTTCGCTGCCGCCGTCCGTAGGAACGTTCGTGACACGCAAGGGATGGATCGATGCCGAAACTCCGGCCCGGCCCTTTGGTGTTGCATCGAGCAAATGAGATGGAGCCTCCAAGCGCCACCGCTTGGATTCGATCGCCTCCTCGCCGGCCACATGGAAATGCAGTTCCGCCTGCCCTCTTTGACGCAGGATTCCCCATAGGCGCCTTTCGGGCCCGTACGATCGAAGCTCCTTGTCAAAGAATGGCGACACCACGTGCGCCTCCGTTGGAGTACCGTCTGCTGGCAGCATGGCCACCAGCTGTGAAAACACGTCCGCCCTGCCCGGTCCCGTCAGCACCACGCGCCGCTGGATACCCTTGCTAGGCGCGACACGGTCTTTAGGTAAGTTCGCGTTCACCCAAGCCAACAACCGCTGCGCGCGAGGAATCGCGGGGCCGCTTGCGATGGAAAGCACATCCTGCAGATAGGAGATCAAGGGTTCAAGTAGATTTTGATCCGTGAAATTTTGGTCGAATTCCAGGACAACAAACGACTCCTGGTTGCGCCTATAGCCTTGGTCAGTCAGATTCGCCGATCCGACGATGACCCTGACATGGCGCTCCCAAGCCAGGAGACTTATCTTCGCGTGCAAGACACCGCTGGCCGGTCTTGCCGCGAGAAGATCCCATCTCAGGCTACGTTTTCCACCGCAGTGATGGATGTCGGCGACAACCACGGCGCAGATCAATGAACTCAAGCGCTCTTCGCGCTCGATCCGGTAGATAGCGCCGTCTCTTACAGGGTCGCTCTGAACACCGGCAAACCGCGCCAAGCACTCTTCTTCGAACAGCGACGTGTCCAAGGTAAAGGTCGTCGCAAGGACCCCTATGGGCTTGCCCGCGTTTTCCGGTGCCCCCCATGCACTGAGGAGCTTGCGTTGCGACGCATCGACAGGTCTTAGCCGAGCCATCAGGTGCTGGCCTCGGTGACGACAACACGTTTGAGGTCAAGGGCAAACGACTGGAGTGGCACAGTTCGATAAGCCTGGACGTAGATATCGGTGAGCGTCTCGAACTTGCCTACCGTGTATGCGGGACGGATCGCAACGCGTCCATTGCTATACGCGTCTAGCCAGGGGCGTTTCCCTGAGGGCGGCTTGGCTTGCTGGATCCTGCTGTGATGGGCAAGCAGCTCATTGGAAAAGCCTTCAGGATTCGTCGCGTCGCCAATCCACTGCAGGGCCTTGTCCAGTCGCGTTCGCAGAGCGGGATCAATCACGCCCAGCTCCCGCAGGGCATCTTGAAATGCCGGCAAGCATTCATGGCTCGCCCGCAGTACGCATTCCCCATTTGCCAGCCATGCGGCGTCGACCGCGGAACGCTCCTCGGTCATCCGATAACGCATCTCATCGAAGGCGTCCGTAAGCAATCGCGCAAGTCGCTCGAATGCCTGAATCGCGACCAACAGCTGCGTCAAGGCTTGCGATGCGTACGGGAGCATCCACCGGTGAAGCGTCGACTCATTTGAGCCGTCCTTAGTCCAAAATTTCTGCCCATCCGCCGAAGTAAGCAATTGCGCGTACTCGCCGCGCAGCCCATGGTGCTGCGTCAATGCATTCCACAAAGCCTCCCGCTCCAACTCCCCAGGCTGGCGCGGTGCGAGGTGTTGAACAACGAACTCGCGGAACTTCGGTCCAGGATCCCTTGCATGACCGGCATCCAAGCCAGTCCTCACCGCCTTTTCTATAAGCTGCCGAAAAGCTTGTCCTGGGCCACTTCCGTCAACGAACCCTTGCATCTTCTGGTCGGATTGCCATGCGCTGAGTACCCGATAGCCGCCTTGAAGCGGCTGGCCGCCCACATCGAACAGGCCGAGTTTGAGACCAAGCACGCGGTAAATTCCATGAAAGCCGAAGACCGTTGGCGTGCGGAGGTAGTTCCGATCGCAAACAAATTCCTTTGCATTGATCGCGTCCAGCACCTTGCTCTGGCCAGGTATTCCTTTGAGAGCAGGCGTATTCTGGAGTTCACGCACTAGGGACTCGACGATGAGCCACTCGTAGACGAGCCACGGAGCCAAGGATTTGATCGATCGATGGGGAGCCTCCAGATCACTACAGGCCAGCATTCCAACGAGAGCCAAGGTCAGGTAACGAGGTTTCGACTGGCGCTCACGGACGCCAGGAGCCAATTTCACGCCCAGAGCATCTGCTATCGAATAAAACCCTAACGGATCGAGACTGCCCTCAGCGGTCTCAGGAGGATCAAACTGGCTTAGAAATGGCAATAGTGATTCGTCGCTCATCCGCTGTAATCCCCGTATGGGTTGCGCTTTGGCATTGACGACCGCGGACTTGCACGATCCCCTTTGGCTTCAAATGTAATTCAGGAAAACGTTTTTCTTGATCTAGATCGGACGGTGAAAGCCAGTCGGTCGTGGACAGACTAAAAGGCCGTTGCGTTCAATTTGGAACGATCCGACCTCCATACGACAGCTTATGCCCCAAGCGCAGTCGTAAGGATGAAGTTTTCCTTATGGATTTCCTGCCCAGTGGTAGTTTGGCAGCGGTACCGGACCCTGGACTAGAACATCTATAGGAATCCTCTGATTAGGTCATGAACACAAAATCGACCAGTTGTTCTCATGCTTCTGTAAAGTTCCACCCGTCTCTAGCTTGTGATTGCTAACCGTGAGAGTGCGCCTACCTTTGACCTTCCTCTCGGGATTTTCCCTGGAAAGATATTGCTCCACATCCGCTGCTGCCAATATGAGGTAGCGCGGGTGTGGGCCATCTCGATCAAGCAGCACAACGATCAGGAAGTCGAACCCTGCGGTAAGACTGCCGTTCACAGCCTTTTCCTTGGGCCAGCCAATTGTCTTCACTTGTACCGTCTTTAAATCTGAACCCAGCTTGAAGATGATGTCCCATCCTTTTTGCGTCGGGCCTTGAGCTAAATAGGCGCTGACTCCAAGACGAAGAAGTTGGCCAAGAACGAGATGTTCTCCGGCAGCGGTTGAATATGAGGCGGCGTCAGTCATCTTTACTTAGTAAGAGAAAAACCCGCATTATTAAGTTACTTGCAGTCATACCCTGCGCCCGGCCAAGTTGCGTCGCCCTCCGGGGGGTCGCTGTCGGTCGCATGGAAGCGTAACCGTGCCGGCCAAAAATGAAGCATGAGCGTGCCGAAACGGCACAGTTATGTTCCAGGGACATTGGCCTGCGGCTGACACGAGCAAGCTATGGTGCGGCTGGCGGGGATCGAACCCACGACCCTTGGCTTCGGAGGCCAATACTCTATCCACTGAGCTACAGCCGCAACGCTGGGAAAACGGTTTGCGCCGGAATTCGCGGCCGGATGGCGCGAAATCAGGGCAATTTGCACTGCGCGGCCGAGTCACGGCGCGCAGCGTGGTCGATTCTACCAGCCGGCCGTGGCGCGCCCCGGGACTTCACGAGGCCCCAGTTATAATCTGCGGTTGCTGAGCAAGCGCTATACGGCGCGCCCCACAACACGCGATAGCCCCCCGATTTTTAGTTTTTTGAGGACGCCATGAGCGCAAACGACCACACCACGGCCCACGAAGAAGCCCACACTGGCCCGATCAAGACGCCCCAGCAACTGCTGGCAGCGGTATTTTTCTCTTTTGTCGTCCCTGTTTTTGCCATCATCGGCCTGGTTTATTACGTCGCTTCGGCCAACAAGCCGGCGGCCGGCGCCGACGAAGACGCCAAATCCGTGGCGCAGCGCATCCAGAAAATCGGCTCGGTTGAAATCCGCGACGCGAACCGCCCCCTCAAATCCGGTGAAGAAGTCTACAAAGCCCAGTGCGTGACCTGCCACGGCACGGGCGCCGCCGGCGCACCCAAATTCGGCGACGCGGGCGCCTGGGCCCCGCGCATCAAGACCGGCTTCGACGCCCTCTGGCACTCGGCCCTCAAGGGCAAGGGCGCCATGGGCGCGCAAGGCGGCGGCGACTTTGAAGACGTCGAAATCGGCAAGGCCGTGGTTTACATGACGGCAGCCGCCGGCGGCAAGTTTGCCGAACCCGCGGCGCCTGCCGCGGCCGCAGCGGCTCCCGCTGACGCAACGGCTGCTGCTGCCGCACCGTCGCCCGACGTGGTGGCCGCATTGGCCGCCGCCAACAAGGGCGCGGCCCCAGCTGCAGCGCCGGCCGCAGCCGGTGGCGCGGTCCCCGCGCTGTACACCCAGGTGTGCGCCGCCTGCCACGTGGCCGGTGTTGCCAACGCCCCCAAGCTGGGCGACAAAGCCGCCTGGGGCCCGCGCTTGGCCGCCGGCGTCGATGCACTGACCGCCAGCGCCATCAAGGGCAAGGGCGCCATGCCTCCCAAAGGTGGCTCCGCAGCGTCCGACGGCGAAATCAAGGCCGTGGTGCAGTACATGGTGAACGCGGTCAAGTAAAACGCCCGCCCCTCACAAAAAAGCCGGTCACTGACCGGCTTTTTTTATGCCTGCGCACATGTCACACAGCGGCGGGCGGCAGCTTGTCCTGCAGCGCCTGCGGGCTGCGCACATAGCCGAAGCGCGAAGGTAAATCGCGGGCCGGTGACTCCTCGGGCACCCAAAGGCCCTGCTCCACCGCGTCGGCGGCGTGTGTCATGTCCTGGGTGTGGACCAGGCCGAAGCCAATGTCGGTTTCGAGGTAGACCCGGCCCACTTCGTCGACGATGCAGCGCTGGGGGCGCGCGGACGCGCCGGTGTGGGAAGCGATGGCGAACGAGGGCGCCGGGCCGACGCGCCAGACCATGGGCGTGGCTTCGAGTTCCACATATACGCGCTGCGGGCCGTTCTGGAAGAACCAGCGGCCGGCCTTGTCGCTTTCGTAGTTGCGCTGGATGAAGTCGATCAGCTTGTCGTGCTTGAGCAGCGAGCCTTTGGCGGCCATGTTGCGCGCGGTGTCGGCGCCAGGCACGCCGCTAAAAGGCCCTGCCGCCTGGGCCCTGTCGTCACGCATGTACCAGTTGCCGCGCGCGTCCAGCCCGAGCCAGCCGTAGCAGTCGGGAACGTTGGGCCATTTGGCGATCGCCTGCCGAACAATGTCGTCCATGGGCCTATTTTGCGCCGCGCCGGGTCATAGCTGGCTCGCCAGAAAACCCGTGACGCTGTAGGGCATGGCGCGCACGTGGCCCGGAAAGGGCGGCGAGGGAAAGCCGACGTGGCCGCCCTCCGCCGGTTGCCACAGCGTGACGTGGGGCCCGGCTTCTTTTGCCTGCGGCAGGCTGGACGCGGGCACAAAAGGATCGTTGAGCGCGTTCAGGGCCAGCGCGGGCACGGCGATGCGGTGCAGGTGCGGCTTGGCGGAGGCGCGCGACCAGTAGTCGTCGGCGTCCTTGAAGCCGTGCACGGGCGCGGTGAAGACGTTGTCGAAGGCGTAGAGGTCGCGCGCGGCGAGCAGGCGCTCGCGGTCGAACAGGCCGGGATGCTGCTCGAGCTTGAGCAGCGCCTTGGGCACCATGCTTTTGAGGAACATGCGCGTGTAGACCTGCCGGTTGAAGCCCCGGCCTATGGCCCAGCCGCTGGCGGCGAGGTCCAGCGGTGAACAGACGGAGGCGATGCCGGCCACGACCTGGCGCGCTTCGGCGCCCATCTCGCCGGCCCAGCGCATCAAGGCGTTGCCGCCCAGGGAGATGCCGACGGCCACGACGGGCCCGGTGTGCTGGGCGGCGAAGCGCCGCAGTATCCAGTCGATCTCGGCGAAATCGCCGGAGTGGTAGGCGCGGGGCGCGAGGTTGAGTTCGCCCGAGCAGCCGCGGAAATGCGGTATGGCGCAGGCCCAGCCGCGTTCGCGCGCGGCATCGGCGAGCGCCTCGGCGTAGTGGCTGGCGGAGGAGCCTTCGAGGCCGTGGAACACGACCAGCAGTGGCCTGGGCGCGGAGGCCTCGGACGTGACCAGCCAATCCACATCGACGAAGTCATCGTCAGGCGTCGTCCAGCGTTCACGGTGGAATACAGGCTGCGGCCCAAGGAAGCGCCGCGAGCGCAGGGCCGCCCAGATGGTTTGCAGGTTGCCGCCCGGAAGCCACCAGGGCGCGGCGTAGTTCATGGCCGGCTCCACACCGTCAATCGCGTTCAGTGGAGCACCGTGGGCGTTTCCGACACTTCCTGCATTTCACGCGGCGTGCCGGGGCTGGCGTGGTGCGCCACCATGCGCCAGCCTTGGGCGGTCTTGTGGTACACGTTGGTGGCGATGACGTAGGCGTGGCGCGGGCCTTCTTCGGTCAATACCTCGACGCGCTCGAGCACGCTGTGCACGCTGGCGCTCATGGTTTCGACCTTGCGCACCTTGATGGGCTGCGCGCGTATGGTGCCGTTGGCGAACATCGCGTCGAAGGCCCCGCGTATGGCCGCCGGGCCCACAAGGCGCGCGGCGCCGGGGTGCACGCAGACGATGTCGTCCTCATCGCCCCAGCATGCCATGAGCTTGTCGATGTCGCCGCTTTGCAGCGCGTCGTAAAAAGCGGCTTCGATGTCGTCGGCGTTGCCGCTGCTGGCGGGCGGGACTTTGGGTTTGGGCATGGGGTCTGACAAAAGGGGAAAGGGGGTCGTGCAAGGGGCGCGGCGTCAATCCGGCCCGGCGTCTGGTGTTGAATTCTGCGCGGGATTGCGCGCCGCAGCAAGCCAGGCCTGGACCACGCTGTGCATGTTGCCGCCGCCAAAACGCCCGCCGCTGCTCTGGTTGGCCTGCCACAGCAGCTCGGGCGCGGCCACGTGGGTGCCGGGCGGCAGCACCTGCAGCACGGCATCGACAAATTCGGCCAGCTTGGCGGGCCGCACCGGCTGCTCGGCCTGGGGAATCATGAACCTGAGGGTGGACAGCATCCAGGCCGCGAGTTTCTCCAGGGCATTCTTTCCCGCCGCGTCCTGTGCCTTGCGGGCCGAGCGCACCAGCAGCAGGCGCTCAAAACCCAGCGCGGCGACGGACTGCTCGTCGAGGTTGGCCAGGCCGCGCTTGAGCGCATCGGGCAGGCGCCCGGTGGCGTGCGGCACGACCACGACCAGCGTCTGCACACCGCAGCGCTTGAACCATTGCGCCAGCGCGGGCAGCTGCGCGGGCTCGGGCGTCCAGAGCGTGCGCTCACGTCCGTAATACATGCGCGGCGGCTCGAACATGATGAGGCCGGTGTGCGCGGGCAGCGGCCTGGCGGGCCATTGTTCAATCGGTGCGGGCGCGCCTGTCAGTGCAATGCCGACGCCGGACAGCCCGGCCGCCATGGTTTCGGTGGCCAGCACCTCGGTATGCGCGTAACGGCCGCTGCCGGCCAGGCGGCGCAGCACCTCGTTGCCCAGCACGCCGGTGGCGCCGGCCACCAGCAGGCGCGGCTTGGCCGCGCCGGGCGATGGCACGCGCATGGCGGACTGCAGGGTTTGCAGCGGACTGCGGGAGGCTGGGGTGGGGGAGAACAGCGGCATACGACTATGTTAGTGTTGCAGCTTGCATTTTCGGAGGCACTGCCATGACGATATCGCGCTTTTTGACATTCACCTTCGCGGCCCTGCTGGGCCTGCTGCTCTCGGGCTGCGGCTACAACGACTTCCAGCGCCTGGACGAGCAGACCAAATCGGCCTGGTCCGAGGTGCTGAACCAGTACCAGCGGCGCGCCGACCTGGTGCCCAACATCGTGGCCACGGTCAAGGGCGAGGCCCAGTTCGAGCAGGACACGCTGACCAAGGTGATCGAAGCGCGCGCCAAGGCGACGTCCATCCAGGTGACGCCCGAAACCCTGAACGACCCGGCGGCCTTCAGCAAATTCCAGGCGGCGCAAGGCGAGCTGGGCAGCGCGCTGAGCCGCCTTATGGTGGTCAGCGAGCGCTACCCCGACCTCAAGGCCAACCAGGGCTTTCGCGACCTGCGCGTGCAGCTTGAAGGCACCGAGAACCGCATCACCGTGGCGCGCAACCGCTACATCCAGACCGTGCAGGAGTACAACGTGCTCGCGCGAAGCTTCCCGAACAACCTGACGGCCATGGTCTTCGGCTACCAGGTCAAGCCCAACTTCTCGGTGCAGAACGAGGCACAGATTTCCACGCCGCCGGTGGTGGACTTCAACAAGAAATAAATGCGGCGCTTCGCGGCCTTTATCACTTTCGGCTTCAGCGCCCTGCTGCTGGCCGCCTGGCTGCCGCTGGCGGCCTGGGCGCAGGGCGGCGTGCAGCCGGTGCCCGCGCTGACGGCGCATGTGATGGACGGCACCGGCACGCTCAACACCGCGCAGCGCGATGCGCTCGAAGCCAAGCTCACGGCCTTTGAACAAAGCCGCGGCGCGCAGGTGGTGATCCTGATGGTGCCCAGCACCCAGCCGGAAGACATCGCCGCCTATGCGCAGCGTGTGGGCGACACCTGGAAGATAGGCCGCAAGGGCGTGGGCGACGGCCTCTTGCTGGTGGTGGCCAAGAACGACCGCAAGGTGCGCATCGAAACCACCAAGGCGCTGGAAGGCGCCATCCCCGACCTGGCGGCGCGCCAGGTGATAGACACGGCCATCACGCCGCGCTTCAAGCAGGGCGACTTTGCCGGCGGGCTCGATGCCGCGGCCGACCAGCTGATCGCGCTGATCAGCGGCGAAAACCTGCCGGAGCCTGAACAACGCAGCGCGGGTAGCGGCAACGGCGGTTTTGAATGGACGGACCTGGCGGTCTTCCTGTTTTTTGCCGTGCCTATCGGCGCGCGGATCGCGGCCGGCATCCTGGGCCGCAAGTTCGGTGCGATTGCCACGGGCGGCGCGGTTGGGGTGCTGGCCTGGATTTTCACCAGCAGCCTGATCGTGGCGGGCGTGGCCGTCCTGGTGGGCATGGTGTTCGCGTTGATCTCCAGCCTGGGCCTGCTGGGCCGCGTCGGCCGACCCTCGGGTGGCTTGACGACCGGTGGTTTTGGCGCGGGGAGCGCGGGCGGCTGGAGCGGCGGTGATGGCGGCTGGAGTAGCGGCAGCAGCAGCAGCAGCAGCGACGGCGGCGGCTTCAGCAGCGGCGGCGGTGGCGATTTTGGCGGCGGCGGCGCCTCGGGGGACTGGTAGGCACATGCTCAACAAACTCACAACCATGCTCAAGCATCTCTGGCTCGATGCCTCGGACGCCAGGCGCGCCATTCCAGCGGACATGCTCAAGCGCCTGGCGCAACGCGTGGCGGCCAGCGAGCGGCGCCACAGCGGCGAGATCCGCATCTGTGTGGAAGCCTCGCTGCCCATGAGTTATTTGTGGCGCCTGGACACACAAAATTCCATCGCCGCACTCACACGCCAGCGCGCGGTGACCATGTTCGGCAAGTTGCGTGTCTGGGACACCGAGCACAACAACGGTGTGCTGATTTACGTGCTGCTGGCCGAGCACGCCATCGAGATCGTCGCCGACCGCGGCGTGGCGCGGCATGTGGGACCCGACCAATGGCAGGCCATGGTGGGGCGCATGGCCAGCGCGTTTCGCGAGCAGCGTTATGAAGACGGGTTGACGCAGGCGCTGGAGGAAAGCTCGGCGCTGCTGATGGAGCACTTTGCGGTGGATGCTGAAAGCATGGGCGCGGATGCCAACGAATTGCCGGATACGCCGCTGCTGCAATAAGAGCCCAGCGAAGCGGTCCTTGTTGTTTTGCTCCCTCTCCCAGAGGGAGAGGGAGCAATACCGGGGAGCAAGACCAAAAAGGTAGTGTGAGTGGCCCCGTTCAGGGCGACAGCAAGACGCCCAATACAAACAGCGCCGTCAGCACGACGAACAAGCGCCGTATCCAGGTCTTGCGCGAACGCCGTCCCTTGCGCTGCGGCGAAAGCTCTTCCACCCACGTCAGACTGTCCATTGCGCTGTTCATCATCCCACCTCATCGGTTTTGTTGAAATCTGCGCTGACGATAAGGCGCGGCCCGCCGCCCGGGTGTCACTTAGCGTGTCGAGTTGTTACTTGCGGCGTTTGCGCCACAGCTGTGCACCGATCTGATGCGTCAGGCGTCCGGCAATCGCCACACTCTATGGTCCCCAACCGGGTACAGCCTGCGCCCTGCCTCGCGCGGCACGTTCCAGCCGCCGGTGAATTCGCCGAAGGCCGGCAGGATCAGCAGCCCCGCTTCCAGGCAGAAGCAAGGCAGGCGCACGCTGTCGCGGCCGGCGCCGTACAAGCTGATCGCCGGATGCAGGTGGCCGGCGATGACGCCCAGCGTTTCATGGCGCTGCGGATGGTGGCAGGCGGCGAAGGGGCCGACCGCGAAGGGCTCATCAACCACACGTATGCCCAGCGAAGCCGGCGGGTCGCCGGCGCGGCTGTCGTGGTTGCCGCGCACCAGCACGCAATCCAGCGCGGCGAAACGTTCGCGCCAGTCGGCCAGGCCCTGCAACACCGACGGTGTGCGGGCCTGGGCCGCATGCAGCAGGTCACCGAGGAACACGAGTTGCCGCGGCGGGTAATGCAGCAGCAAGGCGCTGAGGCGCGCGAGGTTTTCGCGCGTGGTGCCGGCGGGCACAGGCTGGCCCAGGGCGCGGTAAGTGGCGGCCTTGCCGAGGTGCAGGTCGGCCACAAACAGCACGCGGCCGGCGGGCCACCACAGGGCGCGCTCGGGCAGCAGCCAGACGCTTTCGCCCGCGTAGTCCACGGGTAGCGCCTGGCTTGGTGGCGTGCGATCCTCTTGCGTCATCACAACAATGGTAGCGGCCGGGACGGTTTGCGTTCGCGGCGCGGGCGGCCGCTTCCCTTGCCATCGCCCGAAGACACGCCCTCCTGCCCAAAGGCCAGCGTGCCCTTGACCTGCTCAACACCGCCCACGGCGACGGCGCCGCCGGCGGCTTTCTCCAGCTGCGCCACCATGCGCGTGATGCGGTCGGCCAGGCTTTCATTGCTGAGCTTTTCGCGGAACAGCTCCACCATCAGCGGGAACGCAAACGGCGTGGGCCGCGCCAGGGTTTGCAACACCAGCTGCTGCATTTCCATGCGCGCCAGGCTGGCACGCAGCCGGCCGAGTTCGAGTTCCTGCGCGAGCAGCTCCTGCTCGGCCTGCATGAGCAGGCGGTTGGCCGGGTCGTATTTGCGAAACACTTCCCAGAACAGCGAGGACGAAGCCTGCAGCTGCTTGTTGCTGCGCTTTTCACCGGGATAGCCCTGGAAGATCAGGCCCGAGACGCGCGCGATCTCGCGAAAGCGGCGCTGCGCGAGTTCACTCGCGTTGAGGCTTTGCAGCACCTCGTGCAACAGTTGCTCGTCGGGCCCGGCTTTGAGCACCTGCGGCAGCAGCGTGGCCCAGTCGACCTCGGCGGCGCTCAGCAGCTCAAAGCCGTAGTCGTTCACCGCGATGGAGAAGGTGCGCGGCGCAAGCTGCGCGACGCGCCAGGCGATCAGGTTGGCCAGGCCCAGGTGCACGTGGCGGCCCGCGAAGGGATAGAGGAACAGGTGCCAGCCTTCGCGCGTTTTCAGCAGCTCGGCCAGCAGCGTCTGCGGTGTGGGCAGGGCCGACCATTGCTGCTGGATGTCCAGCAGCGGCCGCACGCATTGCAGCTCGGGTGTGTCGTAATGGCCCTCGCCCGCCAGCGCGAGTTGCTGCACCACCGCATCGGCCAGCGTGGTCGACAACGGCATGCGGCCTCCGTTCCAGCGCGGCACGGCCGGGCGCTTGCCGCTGGCGCGACGCACCCAGGCCGTCATGTCGTGGATGCGCACCAGCTCCAGCAGCCGGCCGCCGAACAGAAAGCAGTCGCCGGGCTGCAGGCGCGCGGCAAAACTTTCCTCGACGCTGCCGATGCGGCCGCCGCCCAGGTATTGCACCGACATGCTGGCGTCGCTGACGATGGTGCCGATGTTCATGCGGTGGCGCCGCGCCAGCCGCGCATCGGGCACGCGCCAGACGCCCTCTTCGTCGGGCACGGCGCGCCGGTAGTCGGGGTAGGCGGACAGCGACGGGCCGCCCTGGCGCACAAAGGACAGGCACCATTCCCAGTTCTCGCGCGAGAGCCCGGCATAGGCCGCGGTGCCGCGCACTTCGTCATAGAGCGCATCGGGCACAAAGCCGCCGCCCAGCGCCACGGTGACCAGGTGCTGCACCAGCACGTCCAGCGGCTGCTCGGGCGAGGAGCGCGCCTCGATATGGCCGGCGGCGATGGCGGCGCGCGCGGCGGCGCCTTCGACGATTTCAATGCTGTGCGTCGGAACCAGCGTGATGCGCGAAGGCCGGCCTGGCGCGTGGCCGGAGCGGCCCGCGCGCTGCAGCAGCCGCGCCACGCCCTTGGGCGAGCCTATCTGCAGCACGCGCTCGACGGGCAGGAAGTCCACGCCCAGATCCAGGCTGGAGGTGCAGACCACGGCGCGCAGCTCGCCTTTTTTCAGGCCGGCTTCCACCCACTCGCGCACTTCGCGGTCGAGTGAGCCGTGGTGCAGCGCGATGAGACCGGCCCACTCGGGTTTGGCTTCGAGCAAGGCCTGGTACCAGATCTCGGACTGCGAGCGCGTGTTGGTGAAGACCAGTGTGGTGCTGCTGCCGGCGATCTCTTCAATCACCTGCGGCAGCATGGTCAGGCCCAGGTGGCCGCCCCAGGGGAAACGTTCGGCGCGGCCGGGCAACAGCGAATCGATGACCAGCTTCTTGGGCACCTGGCCCTGCACCAGCGTGCCGCCGCCGTGGCCCAGCAGGGTGTGCATGGCTTCGTGCAAGTTTCCTAAAGTCGCTGACATCCCCCAGACGCAGAGCGCCGGGTTCCACAGGCGCAGCCTTGCCAGCGCCAGTTGCACCTGCACACCGCGCTTGTTGCCGAGCAGCTCATGCCATTCGTCGACCACGACCATACGCACGCCGCCCAGCACGGCTTGCGCATCGGCGCGCGCGAGCAGCAGCGAAAGGCTTTCGGGTGTGGTGACCAGCACCGTGGGCAGGTGCTTGTTTTGCGCCGTGCGCTCGGCGGCGGCGGTGTCGCCGCTGCGCGCGCCGGCGCTCCAGGCGGCGGCCGCCTGCTCGCTTTGCAAAACTTCCAGCGGTTGCTGCAGCGCACGCAGCGTGTCGGCGGCGAGCGCACGCATGGGCGTGATCCATAGCACCGTCAAGGCGCTTGCGGGCGGCGGTTTGCCCGCTGCCTTTTGCGCACGCGGTGCGGGCACTTTGGCCATGAAGGCCATCAATGCGCCCAGCCATACCGCATAAGTCTTGCCTGCACCGGTGGTCGCATGCAGCAGGCCGGACTGCCCGCCGGCAATCGCCTTCCAGACTTCGCGTTGAAATTGAAAAGGCTTCCAGCCGCGTGCATCAAACCAGGCGGCCAGTGCTTTTTTGACGGCAGCATTCTGGCTCATGAGGGCAGCAACGCGGCCAGCGTCTCCAGGGTATCGGCCTCTTCAACCGGCTTGTCTTCGCGCCAGCGCAGCATGCGCGGAAAGCGCACGGCGATGCCGCTCTTGTGCCGGCTGCTGCGCGCGATGCCTTCAAAACCGAGCTCGAACACCAGCGTGGGCTTGACGCTGCGCACCGGCCCGAAACTTTCGACCGTGGTCTTGCGGATCACCGCGTCGACGCGGCCCATCTCTTCGTCGGTCAGGCCCGAGTAGGCTTTAGCGAAAGGAACCAGCTTGCGTTCAGGCGCGCCCGGCGCCGCATCCCAGACGGCGAAGGTGTAGTCGCTGTAGAGGCTGGCGCGCCGGCCGTGGCCGCGCTGCGCATAAATCAGCACCGCGTCTATGCTGAGCGGGTCTATCTTCCACTTCCACCAGGTGCCGACGTCCTTGGTGCGGCCGACGCCGTAAGCGGCCTGCCGCTGCTTGAGCATCATGCCTTCCACACCCATCTCGCGCGCGGCTTCGCGCTGGCGCGCGAGGTCTTGCCAGCTTTCGCCGCTCAGCATGGGGCTGGCGACCAGTTGCGGGTGCTGCAGCTGCGTGACGAGATCGTCCATGAGCGCGCGGCGCTCGGCCTGCGGCACGGCGCGCAGGTCGCGCCCCTGCCACTCGAGCAGGTCGTAGGCCAGCAGCACCACCGGGATGTCGCGCAGCAGCTTGGGGCCCAGCGTCTTGCGGCCTATGCGTTTTTGCAGTTCGGCAAAGGGCCTGACCTTGTCCTCGCGCCAGACGGCGATTTCGCCGTCCAGCACTGTGCCGTCAGGCAGCGCCTCGCCCATGGCGGCGAGTTCGGGAAAGCGTTCGGTCACGAGTTCTTCGCCGCGCGACCACAGCCAGACCTGGCCGGCGCGCTTGACCAGTTGCGCGCGTATGCCGTCCCACTTCCACTCGACCAGCCAGTCGGCGGGCGGGCCCAGCACGGCATCGAACTGGTCGAGGCCGATGTTGAAAGGATGCGCGAGGAAAAATGGGTAAGGCTGGCCGCTGGTTTTCTGGTTCAGCTCGCCGCTGCTTTCGGCGGCGACCAGTCCAGCATAGTCGGCGGCCGTGGGCTGGCCGCTGATATGGGTGTAGCCCATGAGGCGCTGGGCCACGCGCTTGGCGTCGACGCCAGCCACCGCGGCGAGTGCCTGCGTGACCTGCAGGCGCGAGACGCCGACGCGGAAGCTGCCGGTCATGAGCTTGAAGTAGACCAGGCGCTCTTCGGGCGCGAGGCTGCGCCATTGCGCGCGCAGTGTGCCGGGCAGCGCATCGGGATTTGTTTTGCCCAGCGCGCGCAGCGGCAACAGGTGTTGCTCCACCCAGGCGGCAAGGCCGAGTTCGTGTTGCTCGGTGGGCGGCGGCAGCAGCAGTGAAATCGTCTCCGCGAGATCGCCCACCGCTTCATAGCTTTCATCGAAGAGCCACTCGGGCAGGCCGGCCGCCTCTTGCGCGAGCAGGCGCAGCAGCTTGGTCGGCACCAGCTGGCGCGGTTTGCCGCCGGCCAGGAAATAAACGGCCCACGCGGCATCGGCGGGTGCGGCGTCCTGCAGGTAGCGCTGCAGCGCCGCCTGCTTGGCCAGGCTGGAGGTGGTCGCGTCAAGTTCGCGGTACAGCGCGGCGAAGGCTTTCATGCGGGGCCGGATTCGTCGACGGCCGGCGCGGCCGGCTCAGGTGCAGCCTGGTCGGCCACGTCCTCGTCGCCGTACTCGGTCTTGAAGCCTTCGGCCTGCAGGCCTTTCTCGTTAAGCCAGCGCACCAGCACCGCGACGCTGCCGTGCGTGACCATGATGCGGCCGGCGCCTGTGCCGGCGATGGCGCTTTGCAGGCCGGGCCAGTCGGCATGGTCGGACATCACAAAACCGCGGTCCACACCGCGCCGCCGCCGCGTGCCGCGCAGCTGCATCCAGCCGCTGGCAAAGGCGTCCGAATAATTGCCGAAGCGCCGCATCCACGGCGTGCCCTGGGCCGAAGGTGGCGCCAGCACCAGGGCGCGCTTGAGCATCGCCGGCGTGACGCCGGGATCGGTCACGCGCAGCGTGGACGGCAGGGCCACGCCGGCCGCGCGGTACACCGCGTTGAGCGGTTCGACCGCGCCGTGCACGACGATCGGGCCTATGCCGGCATCCACGCCGTGCAATATGCGCTGCGCCTTGCCGAAGGCATAGCAGAACAATACGGAGGCGCGGCCGTCGTCCGCGTTGCGTTGCCACCAGGCGTTGATCTCGGCGAACAGCGCCTGCTGCGTGGGCCAGCGGTAGATCGGCAGGCCGAAGGTGGACTCGGTGATGAAGGTGTCGCAGGGCACGGGCTCAAAGGGTGCGCAGGTGCCGTCGGCCTCCGTCTTGTAGTCGCCCGAGGCGACCCAGACTTCGCCGCGGTGCTCCACCCTCACCTGCGCCGAGCCGAGCACGTGGCCGGCCGGGTGCAAAGAGATCTTCACGCCGTTGCGCTCCTGCGTTTCGCCATACGCCAGGGTCTGCAGCGTGATCTCCCCTAGCCGCGTGCGCAGCGTGCCTTCGCTGTCGGTGTGCGCAAGGTAGTGGCCGTGGCCCACACGGGCGTGGTCGGAGTGGGCGTGCGTGATCACGGCATGGCCGACAGGCCGCCACGGGTCGATGTAGAAATCGCCCGCCGCGCAATACAGGCCTTCCGGCCTTGCCACGATCAAGTCCATGCGTGTGTTGCTCCGTGCAGTCCAGGCGGCGCGTCGAGGCCGCTCCAGCAAACATGCTAATCCGGCCGCTTGCCGCATGCTGAGCGGCGGCAGGCGTTTGTGCTGTCAGCAAGGGCTTACATTGCGGCCGAAGCAGGCCATAAAAAAAGCCCCTGGCTTTCGGCAGGGGCTTGGTGCAAACCGGTTGAACCGGCTTGGCTTGTTTATTTCTTCTGGCGGTACTTGCGCAAGGCGGCGATCTGCGCGGCCATGACGGCGAGTTCAGACTGGGCCATGGCGATGTCGATGTCGCTCTTGGCGTTCTTCAGCGCTTCCTCGGCGGCGGCCTTGGCTTCCGTGGCCTTGGCCTCGTCCAGGTCCTTGCCGCGGATGGCGGTGTCGCTCAAGACCGTCACGCTGTTGGGCTGCACTTCGAGCAGGCCGCCGGCCACGAAGACGAATTCTTCGCTGCCGTCGGCTTTTTCAATGCGCACGGCGCCCGGCTTGATGCGGGTGATCAGCGGCGTGTGGCGCGGGTAAATGCCCAGCTCGCCGGCTTCGCCAGGCAATGCCACGAACCTGGCTTCGCCCGAGAAGATGGACTCTTCCGCGGATACGACGTCGACGTGAATGGTGGTTGACATAAGCGATCCTTCGTGAAAAAAGTTTTAGGGCGGAGCCTTAGACCTTCTTCGCCTTTTCGAAAGCTTCGTCAATCGTGCCGACCATGTAGAAAGCCTGTTCCGGCAGGTGATCGCACTCGCCGGCCACAATCATCTTGAAGCCGCGAATCGTTTCAGCCAGGCTGACGTACTTGCCGGGCGAGCCGGTGAACACTTCAGCGACGTGGAAAGGCTGCGACAGGAAACGCTGGATCTTGCGGGCGCGGGCCACGGCCAGCTTGTCTTCAGGGGCCAGTTCGTCCATGCCCAGAATCGCGATGATGTCGCGCAGTTCCTTGTAGCGCTGCAGCGTGCCCTGCACGGCGCGGGCCGTCGCGTAGTGGTCTTCGCCCACGACGTTCGGGTCCAGCTGGCGGCTGGTGGAGTCGAGCGGGTCGACGGCGGGGTAGATACCCAGCGAAGCGATGTCACGGCTCAGCACCACGGTGGAATCCAGGTGGGCAAAGGTGGTGGCGGGCGACGGGTCGGTCAAGTCATCGGCAGGGACGTAAACGGCCTGGATGGACGTGATGGAGCCGACCTTGGTGGAGGTAATACGCTCTTGCAGGCGGCCCATTTCTTCGGCCAGCGTGGGCTGGTAGCCCACGGCGGAAGGCATACGGCCCAGCAGCGCGGACACTTCGGTGCCGGCCAGCGTGTAGCGGTAGATGTTGTCCACGAAGAACAGCACGTCGCGGCCTTCGTCACGGAAGGATTCGGCGATGGTCAGGCCGGTCAGCGCGACGCGCAAACGGTTTCCTGGGGGCTCGTTCATCTGGCCGTAGACCATGGCCACTTTGGATTCGCCGAGGTTCTCGAGGTTCACGACGCCGGAGTCGGCCATCTCGTGGTAGAAGTCATTGCCTTCGCGGGTACGTTCACCCACACCGGCGAACACGGACAGGCCCGAGTGCGCCTTGGCGATGTTGTTGATGAGTTCCATCATGTTCACGGTCTTGCCGACGCCGGCGCCGCCGAACAGGCCCACCTTGCCGCCCTTGGCGAAGGGGCAAACCAGGTCGATCACCTTGATGCCGGTTTCCAGCAGTTCCTGCGATGGCGAGAGTTCGTCATAAGCAGGCGCCTTGCGGTGGATGGGGGCGGTCAGGGTCTGGTCGACCGGGCCGCGCTCGTCGATGGGCGCGCCCAGCACGTCCATGATGCGGCCCAGCGTGGCTTTGCCCACGGGAACCGTGATGTTGGCGCCGGTGTTGTACACCATGTTGCCGCGGCGCAGGCCGTCGGAGGTGCCCAGCGCGATGGTGCGCACGATGCCGTCGCCCAGCTGCTGCTGGACTTCCAGCGTCAGCGCGGAGCCTTCCATTTTCAGCGCGTCATAGATCTTGGGCATCTGGTCGCGCGCGAATTCCACGTCAACCACCGCACCAATACACTGAACAATCTTGCCTTGAGCTTGAGCCATGATTGAATCCTCTTTCGTTTCTAACGTTTCTTTAAATCTGGAATCGGCTGTGGCGGCTTAAACCGCAGCAGCACCGGCAACGATTTCCGAAAGTTCTTTCGTGATCGCCGCTTGACGCGTTTTGTTGTAAACCAGCTTGAGTTCGCCGATCACGCTGCCGGCGTTGTCGGTGGCGGCCTTCATGGCCACCATGCGGGCGGACTGCTCGGACGCCATGTTCTCGGCAACCGCCTGGTACACCAGCGCTTCCACGTAACGAACCAGCAGGTCGTCGATCACGGTCTGCGCGTCGGGTTCGTAGATGTAGTCCCAGCCGTGCTGGTCCTTGTCGGCCTGCAGGTGCGCCGCCGTCAGGGGCAGCAACTGCTCGACCACGGGCTCCTGGCGCATGGTGTTGATGAACTTGGTGTAGCACAGGTACACCGTGTTGACCTTGCCTTCGCTGTACGCGTCGAGCAGCACCTTGACAGGGCCGATCAGCTTTTCCAGGTGCGGCTTGTCGCCGAGCTGGGTCGCGTGCGACACCACCTTGGCGCCGACGCGGTTGAGAAAGCCGAGGCCCTTGTTGCCGATGGCGACCGCCTTGGCATCATGGCCGGCGGCCTGCACTTCCTTGAGCTTGGCCGTCACGGCGCGCAGCACGTTGGTGTTCATGCCGCCGCACAGGCCCTTGTCGGTCGTCACCACGATGAACCCGGTGGCCTTGGCGTCGTTGGACTCCATGAACGCGTGGGTGTACTCGGGGTTGGCCTGACTCAGGTTGGCCGTGATGTTGCGGATCTTGTCGCTGTAAGGACGGGCAGCGCGCATCCGCTCCTGCGCCTTGCGCATCTTGGAGGCGGCCACCATCTCCATGGCCTTGGTGATCTTCTTGGTGTTTTCCACCGATTTGATCTTGCCGCGTATTTCCTTGCCTGCTGCCATATGGATTCCTAAGGGGTTCCTGAGGGTTGCTTAATTACTTGCTTGACGACGAGTCAGGCGAGATCAGGCAAACGACTTCTTGAACTCGGCCACGGCCGTGTTCAGTTCCGCCTCAGCGTCCTTGTCCATGGCCTTGTTGGCTTCGAGCTTGGCCATCAGGGCCGCGTTCTTGTCCTTCAAGTAGGCGTGCAGGCCGTGCTCGAAAGCCAGGACCTTCTTGACTTCCACGTCGTCCATGAAGCCCTTGTTCACGGCGAACAGCGTGGCGGCCATGTTGGAGATGGACAAAGGCGAATACTGGGCCTGCTTGAGCAGCTCGGTCACGCGGGCGCCGCGGTCCAGCTGCTTGCGGGTGGCTTCGTCCAGGTCGGAAGCGAACTGCGCGAAGGCAGCCAGTTCACGGTACTGGGCCAGGTCGGTACGGATACCGCCGGAGAGGTTCTTGATCAGCTTGGTCTGGGCGGCGCCACCGACGCGCGACACCGAGATACCGGCGTTGATCGCGGGGCGGATACCGGCGTTGAACAGGCTGGTTTCCAGGAAGATCTGGCCGTCGGTGATCGAGATCACGTTGGTCGGCACGAAAGCGGACACGTCGCCGGCCTGCGTTTCGATGATGGGCAGCGCGGTCAGCGAACCGGTCTTGCCTTTGACGGCGCCCTTGGTGAAGTCTTCAACGTACTTCTCGTTCACGCGGGCTGCGCGCTCGAGCAGGCGGCTGTGGAGATAGAACACGTCGCCGGGATAGGCTTCGCGGCCTGGCGGGCGGCGCAGCAGCAGCGAAACCTGGCGGTAAGCCACGGCCTGCTTGGACAAATCGTCATACACGATCAGCGCGTCTTCGCCGCGGTCGCGGAAGTATTCGCCCATGGTGCAGCCGGAGTAGGCGCTGACGTATTGCATGGCGGCCGACTCGGAAGCGGAAGCGGCCACGACGATGGTGTATTCCATGGCGCCGGCTTGTTCCAGCGAGCGCACCACGTTCTTGATCGAGGAAGCCTTCTGGCCGATCGCGACGTAGACGCAGGAAACGCCTTTGCCCTTCTGGTTGATGATGGCGTCGATGGCCACGGCGGTCTTGCCGGTCTGGCGGTCGCCGATGATCAGTTCGCGCTGGCCGCGGCCGACGGGCACCATGGAGTCGATGGACTTCAGGCCGGTCTGCAGGGGCTGGTCGACGGATTTACGGGCGATCACGCCTGGCGCGACCTTTTCGATCACGTCGGTGAGCTTGGCGTTGATCGGGCCCTTGCCGTCGATGGGCTGGCCCAGGGCATTCACCACGCGGCCGAGCAGCTCGGGGCCGACGGGCACTTCCAGGATGCGGCCCGTGCACTTGACGGTGTCGCCTTCGGCGATGTGTTCGTACTCACCCAGGATCACGGAGCCGACCGAGTCGCGCTCGAGGTTCAGCGCCAGGCCGTAGGTGGGGGTGCCGTCGGCGGTTGCGGGGAATTCCAGCATTTCGCCCTGCATCACGTCGGACAGGCCGTGGATGCGGACGATACCGTCGGTCACGGACACCACGGTGCCCTGGTTGCGGATGTCGCTGCTGCCGGTCAGGCCTTCGATACGGCTCTTGATCAGTTCAGAAATTTCTGCGGGATTGAGTTGCATGACTCTTTCCTTCTTTCTATGTTTGTTGGCTTAAAACCTGCGGATGGCGCCTGGGCACCGGCTCAGGAGATCAGCGCCACTTTCATTTGCTCTAAACGGGCTTTGACCGAGGTGTCCAGCACCTCGTCACCCACCACGACTCGCACGCCCCCGATCAGGGCCGGCTCCAGCTCAACCTGGAGGTTGAGCTTCTTGCCAAAACGTTTTTCCAGCGTTGCCGACAGGTCGGCCAGCGCCGCGCCGTCGAGCGCGAAAGCGCTGTAGACGGTCGCATCGGACGAACCGCTCTGCGCGTTTTTCAGGACACGGAACTGCGCGGCGATTTCGGGCAAGGCGCCGAGGCGGCCGTTGTCGATCACCGTGCGCAGGAAGTTTTTCGCGGCGTCCGGCAGCTTGGTCTTGGCAACGCCCGAAATCACGTCGAACGCCTGCGCCGAAGTGACGCCGGGGTTGCCGGCGAACTGCTGCAGCTGCGCGTTCGCAGCAATGGCGGCCAGCTCGTCGAGCCAGACGGCGGTGCCGCCCAGGTCGGAGCCGGAGGCCTTGTACAGCGCTTCAGCGTAGGGACGGGCGATGGTGGCTAGTTCTGCCATGTTGATGCTCGCTTAGAGTTCGGTCTTCAGGCGGCCCAGCAAGTCAGCATGCACACCGGCATTGACTTCCTTGCGCAGAATCTGCTCGGCGCCCTTGACGGCCAGCGCAGCCACTTGCTCGCGCAGGGCCTCACGGGCCTTGACGGACTGCTGCTCGGCTTCCACATTGGCGGCGGCAATGATCTTGCTGCCTTCTTCGGTGGCCTTGGCCTTGGCTTCTTCGATCAGGGCCTGGCCCCGGCGCTCGGCTTCAGCCAGGCGCACGGCCGCTTCGTTGCGAGACTTGGCCAGCTCTTCTTCCACGCGCTTGTTGGCGACGGAGAGTTCGGATTTGGCTTTGTCGGCAGCAGCAAGGCCGTCAGCGATTTTTTGCGCGCGCGCGTCCAGGGCCGCCGCGATGGGTGGCCACACAAACTTCATCGTGAACCCGACCAAAATCAGGAAAACGATCAGCTGGACAATTAGGGTACCGGTAATGCTCACTGCTCATCCTTTCCCTTGGGGCCCAGCCAAAAGCCGGCCCGAAGGAATGACATTCTTGGGATTTTGATCAATGCTTACTTGGGCAGGTTGGCGATTTGCGCCAGGAAGGGGTTGGCGGTGGCGAACCACAGCGCGATACCCGTGCCGATAATGAAGGCAGCGTCGATCAGGCCGGCCAGCAGGAACATCTTGGTCTGCAGTTCGCCCATCAGTTCAGGCTGGCGTGCAGCTGCTTCGAGGTATTTGCTGCCCATGATGCCGATGCCGATACATGCACCGACGGCGCCCAGGCCAATAATGAGGCCGGCGGCCAGAGCGACAAAACTAATAACTTCCATGATGACTCCTTAGGACTTTGGTTACGAGAGAAAAAGAAAAACGAAAACAGGGATAACTGAACTGTTATCTGACTAGTGGTGATCGTGCGCCTGGCCGATGTACACCAGGGTCAGCATCATGAACACGAAAGCTTGCAGCGTGATGATCAGGATGTGGAAAATCGCCCAGGCCGAGCCCGCGATGATGTGGCCGATGGCCAGGCCGATGCCGGTAGCCGACAGCGACCAGGCGCCGCCCATCAGGGCGATCAGCAGGAAAATCAGTTCGCCGGCATACATGTTGCCGAACAGTCGCATGCCATGCGAGACCGTCTTGGCGACGAACTCGATGACCTGCATCAGGAAGTTGAAGGGGTACAGCGCCCAGTGGTTGCCGAAAGGCGCGGTGAAGAGTTCGTGGATCCAGCCGCCCACGCCCTTGATCTTGACGTTGTAGACCAGGCAGGTGATCAGCACGCCCATGGACAGGCCCATGGTGATGGAAAGGTCGGCCGTGGGCACGGACCGCATGTAGGCATGGTGCGCGTCATAGCCGGCAGCGCCGTAAGCCCAGGCCCACAGCACCGGCAGCAGGTCGACCGGCAGCAAGTCCATGGCATTCAGCAGGAAAATCCAGACGAACACGGTGAGGGCCAGGGGCGCGACCAGCTTGCGGCTTTCGGCGTTGTGCACGATGCCCTTGGCTTGCGCGTCGACCATTTCGACGAGGATTTCAACCGCGGCCTGGAAACGGCCGGGAACGCCGGAGGTGGCTTTGCGGGCGGCTTTCCAGAGCAGGAAGCAGCCGATCACACCCAGCAAAATGGTGAAGATGGTCGAATCAATATTGATGACGCTCAGATCGAACGGGCCAACAAGTTCTTTGTTGCGCCAGTGCGTCAGGTGGTGAACGATGTATTCACCGGCGGTTGGACCGCCATGTCCAGCAGCATTCTCAGCAGCCATTTATTGCTCGCCT
Source organism: Polaromonas sp. YR568 (assembly GCF_943369675.1). GTDB lineage: Bacteria > Pseudomonadota > Gammaproteobacteria > Burkholderiales > Burkholderiaceae_C > Polaromonas. Next base: position 40,815 of record NZ_CALROB020000022.1, read on the forward strand.
CAAAGTTTATTTTTCCTGGCCGCGAACAACAGCGCGATCCAGGACGTTTTCATTGTCACCACCAGGCCGACCAGCATGGCCGGCCAACTCAGCATCGAAACCAGCTTTGGCGCGGCAAACAGCATCGCCACCGTCAAAGCAATCTTGACCATTTCCCATAAAAAGAATCCCGCCACCGCGGTGCCTGGATTCATTGACCACACTTTGCCGGTCAAACCGCGCGCAAAAAGCGCCGCCGGAATCACCACCGCCAGCGCCCCGTAAAGCGCCGACCAGCCGGCGGACCGCTGGCCTGTCAGGGCCCAGGTGGCACATGCCACCAGAACACCAACCGCCAACTGCCCCGCCAACACCGACCAGGGGGAAAGAAGCGGAACCGTTTCACGAAGCTTTTGGGCTTCTTCACGGGTCAGGGGCTTGAAAGCCTCCACATCCGCCTCAAACTCATTTGTAACTGCCCGGGAGACCGGGTTCGTTGCCGAATTCGCCGAATTTGTCATTTTGAAGCTCACAAATTACGGGAAAGTTACAGGGCCGTTATTAGCAAAGCCCTTGATTATACGTAGAAACCCCTGCACTCCCTGAAAAACCCGCACTCGGGGATGATTTAGGGCCTCCAGCGCGTGCGCAAGGGTAAACGCCAGGCGGCTGGTTCACAATGGGTTCAAGAGCGCCCCGGCCAGTGGCGCCGCCCACCCCACTGAAAGACACCCGCATGCACGCCCTGATGAAATTCCTGCACATCGCTTTTGCCGTCGCCTGGCTGGGCGGTATCTCTTTCATGTTGTTCGCGTTGCGCCCCGCCGCCGGGCAACTTCCGCCGCCACAGCGCCTGCCGCTGATCGCGCAGGTTTTGCGGCGGTTTTTCGTCCTGGTGTGGATATCCATCGCCGTCCTGCTGCTGACGGGCCTGGCCATGTTGCTGGCCGTCGGCATGAAGAACGCGCCCACCGGCTGGCACCTGATGTTCGGCCTGGGCCTGTTGATGTTCGCGCTCTTCGGCCATCTGTATTTCGGCCCGTTTCGCCGCCTCAAACTGGCCGTGGCCGCCGCCGACTGGCCCGAAGGCGGGCGCCGCGTCGGGCAGATCGCCACCATGGCCATGGTCAACCTGGCGCTGGGCGCGCTGGCCATTGCAGCCGTCGTGTTTCTCGCGTGAAGGCGGCATGCCAGCGGCCCGTATGCGCGCCTGCCTTCTTTTCAGCAGCCTGTTTTTCCTCGCCGGAAGCTGCGCGGCCGTGAACCCTTATTACGATCCGGCCAAACCGCACCACACGCGCGAAGGCTTCCAGAACAACTACAGCGCATCGGTCACCAGAAGCCTGGGCGACCTGCTGCGCTGGCAGTGGGACAAGCGCCGGCAAAACCTGCCTCCGCCGCCCGCCGCGCCCACGCCGGTGCGGGCGCCGGACATGGCCGCCATCCGCGCCTATGCCCCGGCATTCGCCGCGCCCGGCACGGCATCGCCCCCGCCCGCCATCACCTGGGTGGGCCACGCAAGCATGCTGGTGCAGGCCGGCGGGCTCAACGTGCTGACGGACCCGGTGTTTTCGCAGCGGGCCAGCCCGGTGCAATTCATCGGCCCTTCACGCGCGCAGCCGCCGGGCATCGCGCTGGCCGACCTGCCGCCCATCGACGTCGTGGTGCTCTCGCACAACCACTACGACCACCTGGACGCCGATTCGGTGCAAGGCATCGCCGCGCGCGCGGCCGCGGCCGGCGGCGCCACGCTGTTCCTGGTGCCGCTGGGCCTCAAACCCTGGTTCGCCAGCCGCGGCATCACCAACGTCGTGGAGATGGACTGGTGGGACAGCCACGTCCACCGCGGCGTCGAATTCAATTTCACGCCGGTGCAGCACTGGTCGGCGCGCGGCCCGGGCGACCGCAGCCAGACCCTGTGGGGCGGCTACGCCGTGTTCGCGCCCGACCTGCACTGGTATTTCAGCGGCGACACCGGCTATTCCAAAGACTTTCTCGACACCCGGGCGCGCTTTGCCGGCCGCCACACGGCCGCGCAGGGCGGCGGCTTCGACCTGGCCCTGATCGCCGTCGGCGCCTACGAGCCGCGCTGGTTCATGTCCGGGCAGCACGTGAACCCGGCCGAAGCGGTGCAGATCCACCAGGACCTGGGCGCCAAACGCAGCGTGGGTGTGCACTGGGGCACCTTCGAGTTGACCGACGAGCCCCTGGACCAGCCGCCCAAAGACCTGGCCGCTGCCCGCGCGGCCAACGGCCTGAAAGACGAGGACTTCAGCGTCATGGCCGTGGGTGAAACCCGCGTTTTACCGCCCAGGGCCGCGCCATGAAAGCGCACCCCAAAGCGGCCAAAAACCGCGCCGGCTGGATGGCGCGCCTGAAGGCCTCGGTGCCCACACGCGAAGTGCTGGCCTCCAACCCCTGGCTGCGGCCCGTGGCCCACCGTGTGATGGACCCGCAGCTGTGGCGCCTGCAGCATGAAGCCGTGGCGCGCGGCGTGGCCATCGGCATCTTCTGGGCCTTCGCGCTTCCGTTTGCGCAGATCGTCGCGGCCGCGGCACACAGCGTCTGGTGGCGCGCCAACATTCCCGTCGCCGCAGGCATCACCTTCATCACCAACCCCTTCACCGTGGGCTTCTGGCTCTGGCTGGCCTACCAGGTCGGCAGCCTGCTGCTGGACGCGCCGCCGCCGGTGCGCATGTCCGAAGGCGCGGGCGTGGTCGCCTGGCTGGCCTCTTTTGGCGGGCCGGCCATACTGGGCATGGGCATTTTTGCCGTGGTGGGCTCGAGCACCGGCTATCTGCTGGTCAAACTGCTCTGGCGCCTGCGCATCTGGTTCAAGCGCCGCCACCGTTAAGCCCCGGACCCTGGACAATCCCGCTTTCACTCCTCTTCTTTTTCAACTGCACCATGACCATGCCTGCCCCACCCCTTCCCGACACGCCCTGCTACCTCAACGGTGAATACACCCCCCTCAAGGACGCCAAGATCAGCGTGCTGGACCGCGGTTTCATCTTCGGCGACGGCGTGTACGAGGTGGCGCCGGCCTACGGCGGCCGGCTGTTCCGTTTTGAGCAGCACATGGCCCGCCTGGCGCGCAGCCTGGCCGAGTTGCGCATCCCCAACCCGATGACCGCTGCCGAGTGGCAGGCCGTGGCCTTGAAGCTGGTCGCGGCGCACGCACAATCCACCGGCGCGCCGGCCGAACAGGGCAACCAGCTGGTCTACATCCAGGTCAGCCGCGGTGTCGCGATGCGCGACCACCCCATGCTGCCCGGCCTCACGCCCACCGTGTTCGTGATGGCCAACGCCATGAAACTGCCCAGTGCGCAGCAGCGCGAGGCCGGTGTCGCCTGTGTCACGGCCGGCGATTTCCGCTGGGAAAAAGCCCACATCAAAAGCACCAGCCTGCTGGGCGCGGTGTTCGCGCGCCAGATCAGCGTCGACGCCGGCGCGGTGGAAACCATCATGTTTCGCGGCGACCACCTCAGCGAAGCGTCTTCGAGCAACGTCTGGGTCATCAAGGACGGCAAGGTCTTCGGCCCGCCCAAGGACAACCTGGTGCTTGAAGGCATACGCTTCGGCCTAATCGAGGACATGTGCCGCGCCGCCGGCATTCCGTTTGAGCTGCGCCGCATCACGCACGCCGAAGTGCTGGCGGCCGATGAAATCCTGCTGTCGTCCGCCACCAAGGAGGTGTTGCCGGTCACCCTGCTGGACGGCCAGCCCGTGGGCCACGGGCTGGAAAAAGGCAAACCCGGCCCCATTTATGCCAGGCTGTACGCTGAATACCAGCGTGCCAAACAGGCCTGAAAGGACCCTCGCCATGACCACGTCCCCCGACACCCCGAAAACCCCGAACATCATCGGTGTCCCCGGCTCCGAGCCTTCGCGCCAGGAGTCGCTGATCGAGTACCCGTCGCAGTTCCCCATCAAGGTCATGGGCCAGAAGGTCGACGGCATGGTCGCGGCCATCACCGCCATCGCCCACCAGTTCGACCCGGCCTTTGACGCCACCACCATTGAGCTGCGCGAAAGCAAGGCCGGCAACTACCTGGGCGTGACCATCACCGTCACGGCCACCAGCCGCGAACAGCTCGACGAGCTTTACCGCACGCTGTCGACGCACCCCATGGTCAAAGTGGTCCTCTAAACCACGACTGAAGCCGAAGAGATGCAGGCAACCATGCTGCCCCCACGCTCCGCCGCTGCGCGGGTTGCTGCCCCCCGAGGGGGCTGGCCTTGCTTGGGGCGGCCCGGCGCGGCGGCCACGGCGCCATGATATTGATTCAATCATTGGGCCGGGTCGACTACCTGCCCACCTATGAAGCCATGCAGGCCTTCACGGCCGCCCGCCACCCGATGGGCGCCACTGAAGGGTTGCAGGACTCGTTGGCGGAGCCCGACCAGCTGTGGATCTGCGAACACCCGCCGGTCTATACCCAGGGCCTGGCGGGCAAGGCCGACCATGTGCTCAACCCCGGCGCCATCCCGGTGGTGCAGACCAACCGCGGCGGCCAGGTCACGTACCACGGGCCGGGCCAGGTCGTGGCCTACCCGCTGGTCGACCTCAAGCGCGTCGGCTATTACGTCAAGGAATACGTCTACCGCATCGAGGAGTCCGTCATCCGCACACTCGCGCATTTCGGCGTCACCGGGCACCGCGTGGCCGGCTCGCCGGGTATTTACGTGCGCCTGGACGACCCCTTTTCGCATGCACGGCTGCAACACCCCTCACCCCGGCCCTCTCCCGCAAGCGGGAGAGGGAGTGAACAGCACCCTCTCCCGCTTGCGGGAGAGGGCAGGGGTGAGGGTGACCCTTTCCGGGGCCTGGGCAAGATCGCCGCCCTGGGCATCAAGGTCAGCCGGCATTGCACCTACCACGGTGTGGCGTTGAATGTCGCCATGGACCTGGAACCCTTCTCGCGCATCAACCCTTGCGGCTATGTGGGACTGCAAACCACAGACCTTCGTACAATTGGCGCATCCGTCACGTGGCAGGAGGCCGCGGACGTGTTGGGGCGGAAACTCACGACGTATCTGGCACCCTGATCTTTTTTCCGCTCGGGCTGAGCCTGTCCAAGCCCCCGGCGCCCCGCCGGTCATGAGCGGATTTCCAGCCCTTCGACAGGCTCAGGGCAACCGGTATCGACCATGAGCACACCCGAGATCGTCAACGCGGCCACCAGCCCTTCACTGAACCCCGTGGTCCGCGACGTCCAGAGCCTGGAAGGCTACAACCCGCTGGCCAAGCAGAAGGCCGCGGCCAAGCTCTCGCGCATCCCCGTCAAGGTGGTGCAGGGCGAAATGCTCAAGAAGCCCGACTGGATTCGCGTGAAAGCCGGCAGCCCGACCACGCGCTTTTATGAGATCAAGCAGATCCTGCGCGAGAACAAGCTCAACACGGTGTGCGAGGAAGCCAGCTGCCCCAACATCGGCGAATGTTTCGGCAAGGGCACGGCCACCTTCATGATCATGGGCGACAAGTGCACGCGCCGCTGCCCCTTCTGCGACGTCGGCCACGGCCGGCCCGACCCGCTGGATGCCGACGAGCCGCTGAACCTGGCCAAAACGATTGCGGCGCTGAAATTGAAGTACGTGGTGATCACCAGCGTGGACCGCGACGACCTGCGCGACGGCGGCAGCGGCCACTTTGTCGAATGCATCAAAAAAATCCGCGAACTCTCGCCCGCCACCACGATTGAAATCCTGGTGCCCGACTTCCGCGGCCGCGACGACCGCGCGCTGGAAATCCTCAAGGCCGCGCCGCCCGACGTGATGAACCACAACCTCGAAACCGCGCCGCGCCTCTACAAAGAAGCACGCCCCGGCAGCGACTACCAGTTCAGCCTGAACCTGCTCAAGAAGTTCAAGGCCCTGCACCCCGACGTGCCGACCAAGAGCGGCATCATGGTCGGCCTGGGCGAGACCGACGAGGAAATTTTGCAGGTCATGCGCGACATGCGCGCCCACAACATCGACATGCTGACGATTGGCCAGTACCTCGCGCCCTCGACCAGCCACCTGCCGGTGCGCCGCTACGTGCACCCCGACACCTTCAAGATGTTCGAGGAAGAGGCCTACAAGATGGGCTTCACCCACGCCGCCGTGGGCGCCATGGTGCGCAGCAGCTACCACGCCGACCAGCAGGCCCACGCGGCCGGCGTCGCCGACAAGGCCGACGTGGCCATCGCCGCCCTCTGAACCACCGCACATGAGTGCGCCGCAAGGCTCCCTGTCGCTGCGGCACTACGGCGCCTCGCACGGCAGCCATGCGCACGAACATTTCCAGGTCTTGCTGGGCCTGGACGGCGTGCTGGACCTCGAAGTGCAGGGGCGCGGGCGCCGCATCGCGGCCGGCCAGGGCTGCGTGATCGCGCCCGGCGACCATCATGATTTTGAATCCCGCGAAGGCAGCCGCTGCATCGTGCTGGACACCCCGCACACCGCCTGGGCGCGCTGCGCTTACGACCCGGCACACACCGCGCAGGCGATTGCGCTGGGCCACTACCTGGCCCATGCGCTGCAGCAGCGCGGCAGCCTGGCGCAGCACTACGGCCCGGCCTTGCTGCTGGAGGCCTGGGCGCCGCCGCAAGCGGCATCCTCACGCTACCAGCGCCCCATCCATTGGAAGCAACTCGCCACCTGGACGCAGCAGCGCCTGCATGAGCCTTTGAGCGTGGCGCAACTGGCCGCGCAGGTCTTCCTGAGCCCCACGCAGTTCGCCGCGCGCTGCCGGCGCGAGACCGGCCTCAGTGTGATGCAGTGGCTGCGCCGGCAACGCCTGGCGCTGGCCCTGCAATTGCGCGGCCGCGGCATGAGCGTGGCCGACACCGCATTGCACTGCGGCTACCACTCGCCCTCCGCGCTGACCGCCGCGCTCCGGCGGCAGTCAGGCGAATCGACTTAATAGCGATTCGGGTTGTTCGGCCGGCGGTCGTAGCGGTTGCTCACGCCGTCGCCATCGCGGTCATAGCGGCCGCCATAGCCGGGGCCGTTCGCCGGGCCGCCGCGGTAATGCGGGCCGTCGCCGTAAGGCACGGGATAGGCCACGCAGCCCGACAGGGCCATAAAGCCGGCGAGAGAGAGCAAAACAAGGGCGAGCTTTTTCATGAGGGGTCTCCTTGAGGTTTCAGGCCTCGGGTTGTTGTCAAAACATCTGCACCCTCATTGAAGGCCCGGCCCGTGCCCTGGAGGTGTCCGGCATGCGCCTGCCAGGTGAAGCTGGTTACCGGATGTAGGCATGGCTGCAGGGCAAACCATCGCCGCGCGCCCGCAAAGCGTCGTTGCGCGACGATGCGGCGCGCCGCGGCTTTTATGCTTGCGGCATGCCAGCCAATCTTTATGCACTGGGCGCCATCGCCCTCTGGGTCGCGCTTGCCTCGCTCGGGGTCTCGCTCAAACATGTTCCGCCTTTCCTGCTCACAGGTGTTTCGCTGCTGGTCGGCAGCACGCTGGCCCTGCCCTTTGTGCTCAGGGACAGGCGGCAATGGCGCATCCCGCCCGCCACGCTGGCGCTGGGTGTCTGCGGCCTCTTCGGTTACCACTTCCTGCTGTTCATCGCGCTGCGGCACGCGCCCGCCGTCGAGGCCAACCTCGTCAACTACCTGTGGCCGCTGTTCATGGTGGTGCTGGCGCCGCTGTTCCTGCGCGGCGTGAAGTTGCGCGCCGTGCACGTGGGCGCGGCGCTGCTGGGGTTTGCCGGCGCGGCCATTGCCATCCTGGGCGCGGGCGGCGGCGGGTCGGCCGCGGGCGGCTGGTCATGGGGTTATCTGCCGGCGCTGGGCTCGGCCTTCATCTGGGCCAGCTACTCATTGCTGACCCAGCGCGTGCCGGCTTTCCCGACGGCCGCCATCGGCCTGTTCGGCCTGGTGTCGGGCGTGCTTTCGCTGCTGTGCCACTGGGCGCTGGAGCCGGCGGCCGTGCTGTCCGCGCAGGACTGGCTGCTGCTGGCCGTGATGGGCCTGGGCCCGCTGGGCGCGGCGTTTTTCCTGTGGGACAAGGCCCTCAAGCTCGGCGACGCGCGGCAGATCGGCATCCTGAGCTACCTCACGCCGCTGGGCTCCACCGCGCTGCTGATGCTGGTGAGCGGCCGCGCGCTGAGCTGGAGCATTGGCCTGGCGGCGGTGATGATCATTGGCGCGGCGGTGCTGGGCACCCGGGCGCGGTAGAGCGGGTTCCGGCCCCGGAGTTGCCATCAAATGAGAATAACTCTCATTTGTGAGGTATAGTCACGGCCTCAGCCACACATCGTGCGCAGCGTCCCCAGGCGGGGCGTTCGCCGCAGCAGGTGCAGCCAGTTACCACTAGCCGCGGCGCCTGCCTTCCCTAGTCCCAGCTTCGTCCGAAGCCGCCCCGGCGGCCTCGTGGCCATGCCGTGGCGGGCGTCATCCGGCTTCATACCCAGAAGACCATGACCAAGCTGCTTGCTACCCGCGCGCCCGTTTCGCGCCATGTGCCCGTACTTTTGACAAGATGGATTCCCGCCGCAGCCGCGGCCTGCTTTTGCTGTGCCACCTGGGCGCAGGACAGCCAGCCCGGCGTCCTGGGCAGCGTCACGGTGACGGGCGCGCGTGAGAGCACGTCGACCCGCCTGCCGCTGACCGCGCGCGAGACCCCGCAATCCCTGAGCACCATCGATCGCGAGCAGATCGAACAGCGCGCGCTCACCAGCGTGGACACGGTGCTGCGCAGCACCACCGGCATCCACGTGAGTTTCTATGACACGCAGCGCCCGCTCTACTACTCGCGCGGCTTCCTGATCACCGACTTCCAGGTCGACGGCATGCCGACCTACAGCGCGAACACCAACCAGGAGTTCGACACCGCGCTGTACGAGCGCATCGACATCGTGCGCGGCGCCAACGGCATCCTGACCGGCGTGGGCACGCCCTCGGCCACCATCAACCTGATCCGCAAGCGGCCGCAGCGCACCTTCGGAGGCTCGGTGGCGCTGTCGGCCGGCAGCTGGGACTACTACCGCGCCGAACTCGACCTGAACGTGCCGCTGAACGCCGACGGCAGCGTGCGCAGCCGCTGGGTGCTCGCGCCGCAAAAGCGCAACAGCTTCCGCGACCGCTACCAGGAAGACAAGTACGCGCTGCTCGGCGTGGTCGAGGCCGACCTGGGCCAGTCCACGGTGGTGTCGGTGGGCTACCAGCGCCAGAACAACGAGCCGATCGCCGGCGTCTGGGGCACGATCCCGCGCTTCGCCTCCAACGGCAGCCTGGCGAATTTGCCGGTATCGAGCAACTTCTCGCCGTCGTGGACGCGCTGGTCGCGTGAATCAGGCACGGTGTTCGCCACGATCGACCACCAGCTCAACGACCAATGGGCGCTGAAGGCCAGCTACAACCACACCGAAGGCGAAACCTTCAGCCTGCGCACCTACGCCTACGGCACCACCGCCGCCAACGCGCCCTTCCCCAATCCCGTCACCGGCGCCGGCGTGCGCCTCTACGGCGCGGTGGGCGGCGGCACCGAAAAGCAGGACGCGCTTGACGCCTACCTGACCGGCAAGTTCAAGCTGGCCGGCCGCGAGCACGACCTGACGGTGGGCGTGAGCAGCCTGCGCACCAACACCCGCACCGACGGCTACACCAACCTGGCCGCGGGCCCCACCACCTACAGCTACACCATCCCCAACGTCTTCACCTGGGACGGCACGGCGCCGGTCCCGGCCTACAGCCGCACCGGCGCGTTCAACGAGCAGGTCACGCGCCAGGACGGCGTGTACGCCTCGGCGCGCTGGCGCCTTGCCGACCCGCTGTCCGTGCTGACGGGCGTGCGCTTCACCAACTGGCGCCGCCAGACCGACAACTACAACACCGCCGGCAGGTTCACCAACACCACGGCGCAGCAGTCGGTGATGCGCGAGCCCTCGCCCTTCCTGGGCGTGGTCTACGACATCAACCCGCAGCTGTCCCTCTATGCCAGCCACACCGGCATCTTCAACCCGCAGAACTACAAGGACCGCAACAACCAGCCGCTGGACCCGGTCAAGGGCATCAGCAACGAGATCGGCATCAAGGGCGAGTGGCCCGCGCAAGGCATCTCAGGCTCGTTCGCGGTGTTCCAGGTCAAGCAGGACAACTACGGCGTGCGCGACAGCACCCAGCCCACGGGCAGCCTGCCCGACGGCAGCTCGGCCTACGTCGGCGTGAACGGCACCAGCACCAACGGCTGGGAGGCCGACGTGGCCGCGCGCCTGGCGCCCGGCTGGCAGGCCACCGCCGGCGTCACGCGGGTGCGCACCCAGCGCAACGCGGCCGACCTGACCTACGCCAACCTGCCCGAATGGCTGGTGAAGCTGGGCACCCAATACCGCTTCTCCGGCGCGCTGCAACCGCTCGAAGTCGGCGCGCAGCTGCTGTGGCAGGGCAAGATGGACGCGGTCAACGTGCCCAGCCCGTCCGGGCCGGCCACCGTCACCCAGTCGCCTTTCGGCCTGCTCAACCTGAACGCCACCTGGCGCATCAGCGAGAAAACCAGCGTCAACTTCGCCGTCTTCAATGCGCTCAACAAGCGTTACTGGGCGACGCTCGACTACCCCAACTACGGCGAGCCGCGTTTCGCCAGCGTCACGCTGCGCGCCCGCTTCTGACGGCCGGCGCCATTCAACTTCCAGCAACTTTCCAAGGAGAAACCATGAAATACACCCTTATCGCCCTGGCCATGGCCGCCGCGGCCGCCATGACCTTCACCGCCCAGGCCCACCAGGTCTGGCTTGAGCAGGATGCGCAAGGCGCCAAACTTTATTTCGGCGAGTTCGGCGAGAACCTGCGCGAGGCCTCGCCCGGCCTGCTCGACAAATTCGTCAAGCCCGTGGGCCAGAAGCTCTCGGCCAAAGGCGCCGAGCCGCTGCAGGTGAACAAAACCGCCAACGGCTTCGCGCTGGCAGGGCGCGCCGCGCGCGGCGAGTCGCTGGTGGCCGAGGAGCCCGCCTACCCCATTTCGGAACGCAAGCAGGGCGACAAAGTCACGCGCAGCCTCTACGTGCCAGCCGCGCGGCTGGTCACCGACCTGGCGAAACAGGACCCCAAACTCACGCTGGACCTCGTGCCCACCGGGCAAAGCGCCAAGGGCGGCGCCGAGTTGCAGGCCTTCTACAAGGGCCAGCCGCTCGCCAAGGCCAAGGTCGCCGTCGTCACCGCCTCCGGCTGGGCCCAGGAACACCACACCGACGAGGCCGGCAAGCTCACCGTGAACCTGCCGTGGCAAGGCACCTATGTGCTGGAGCTGTCGCACACCGACACCGCTGGCGGCGAGCGCGGCGCCGAGAAGTGGGACCGCGGCGCCTACGTCACCTCGCTGACGCTGGTGCAAGGCGAAGGCCTGGCCGCCCTGCCGGCCGCACCCGCCGCGCCGCCGAACAAGGCGAATTGATATCCACCCGAAATCGCCGCTCACAAGGCAAGGCAGGCAAGAAGGCCCGTAGCAAATGTCAAAGCTTGAAGAACACGGCTACAGCCGCCACGGCTGGCTGTCGCGCGGCAGTGCCGGGCTGCACTACCGCCTGGGCGTGGCCTCGCGCGCGCTGGCCTCCATCGTGGGCGGCTACGCGCTGTCGGCACTGGCCGCCACGGTGACGGCCATCTACCTGCCGGCCAGCCGCGCCGAAGCCGCCGTCACCGGCATGCTGGCCTCCTTCGTGGTCTACATCTGCGCCGTGCTCTGGGTGTTCGCCGCGCGCAGCGCGGCGCGCGCCTGGGCCGGGCTGCTGGCGCCCGGCGCGCTGCTGGGCGCCGGGCTGTTGTGGCACTTTTACGCGAGGGCCGGCGCATGAAGGAAGGTTTTCGCCAATCGATGAACTGGCTGCACACCTACAGCGGCCTGCTGGTCGGCTGGGTGCTGTTCATGGTGTTCGCGGCCGGCACGGCCTCCTACTTCAAGGACGAAATCAGCTACTGGATGCGGCCCGAGCTGCATGCCGCGGCGCTGAAGGATGTGCCGCAAGCCCAGGTCGCCGAAAACGTCGTCGCCGCCCTGCAGGCGCGCGGCGGCAAGGGCCAGCGCTGGTTCATCACCCTGCCGACCGAACGCGAGCCGGACGTGCGCGCCACCTGGATGCGCGCGCCCGCGGCCAAGGGCCAGGCGGAAGCGCCGCCCGAGCCCGGCGTGAGCCGGCGCGGCCGCTTCGACTCCGCCGTACTGGAGCCGGCCACCGGCAAACCGCTGGCGGCCAGCCGCGACACGCGCGGAGGGGAGTTTTTTTACCGCCTGCATTTCGACCTGCACTACATGCCGGTGCTGTGGGCGCGCTGGATCATCGGCATCTGCGCCATGTTCATGCTGGTGGCCATCGTCTCGGGCGTGATCACGCACAGGCGCATCTTCGCGGACTTCTTCACCTTCCGGCCCCGGAAGGGCCAGCGCAGTTGGCTGGACGCGCACAACGCTGTCGCTGTGCTGGCGCTGCCCTACCACCTGATGATCACCTACACCGGCCTGGTGACGCTGATGCTGATGTACATGCCCTGGGGCCCGCAGGTCACCTACAAGGGCGACCAGAACGCCTTCATCGCCGAGGTGTTCCCGGCCAGCGGGCCGCGCGACCCCAAGCCCTCGGGCATCGCCGCCCCGCTCGTGCCGGTCGGGCCGCTGGTGGCCCAGGCCACCGCGCGCTGGAACGGCGCCCCGGTCGGCCGCATCACCGTGAACAACCCGAACGACGCGGCCGCCACCCTCATCCTGTCGCGCCGCGAAGGGCAGGACATGTCCTCCTCGCAGCCCGCACTGATGTTCAATGCCGCCACCGGCGAGCTGCTCAGCGAAGTCGGTGAAGAGCGCGGCGCCGCCGTCACCACCCGCAGTGTGCTGTACGGCCTGCACCTGGGCCGCTTTGCGGACCCTTTGCTGCGCGCGCTGTTCTTCATCTCCGGCCTGGCCGGCTGCGTGATGGTGGCCACCGGCCTGCTGCTGTGGGCCGTGAAGGAACGCAACAAGTACGGCAAGGCCCTGGCGCACGGTGGGCGCGTGGGCTGGGCCTCGCGCCTGGTCGACGGCCTGAACGTGGGCGCCATCGCCGGCCTGCCGATCGCCATGGCGGCCTTCTTCTGGGCCAACCGGCTGCTGCCGGTGCAGCTGCATGAGCGCGCGCAGGCCGAAATCAACCTCTTCTTCGCCGTGTGGGCGCTGGCCGCCATCGCCGGGCTGGCATGGCCAACACGCCGCATGTGGCTGGTGCAGCTGGGCATCGCGGCCTTCCTGTTCGGCGCGATTCCCCTGCTCAACGCCGCCACCACGGCCAGCCACCTGGGCGTGACGATTCCCGCGGGCCTGTGGCGCGTGGCCGGCTTCGACCTGGTCTGCCTCGCGCTGGGCACCGTCTTCGGGCTCAGTGCCTGGTGGCTTGCGCGCAAGGACAGCCGGCAGGCGGCACGCAAGCCGGGCCACCCACTTGCGGATGCGGGTGCGGCCCCATGAAGGACGCCTTGCTGATCGCCTTCGCCGGATGCGCCGCCTTCGCGGGCTTTGCCGCGCTCGCGCTGGCGATGGACCGGCATTTCGAAGACCTCTTGGGGCGGGGCCGCAAGCCCGGCAAGCTGCGGCCCTGCCTGCGCGCCGGCGGTGTTGTGGGACTGACGGCCTGCCTGCTGGCCTGCCTCGCCACGGATGGCGCCACCCAGGGCTGGGTGCTGTGGTTCGGCGTGATGACGGCCGCGGCCCTGGCCGTCATTGTTTTGCTCAGCTACGCGCCGCGCAAGGCCCGATAGGCTGCGGCAAGGCAGGCTACATCTTGATGTTCTGCGCCCACATGATGGCCGACACATGGGCCTTGTTGACGTCTTCGGCCGTCATGGACATGGGCGCCGAGAAATCGACGGCGCGGCCGTCCAGGCCCTCGCAGGCTTCCACCAGCGCCAGCACCGGCGCGTAGACGCCTTCCCGCGACAGCAGCGCCTCCGAGACGGCGGGCGGCAGCACCAGCTGGGCCAGCACCTCGGGCACCGGGGTTCCCAGCAGGCGGTCCAGGAAGGAAAACATGCCGACGACAAACAGGTTTTCCGCTTCGCGCCGGGTCAGGAAGTCCTGCCCCAGCAATTCCGCGAAGCGCCCGCGGATCATCGCGGCCTGCATCAGGGCGGGGGAAAAGCCCGTGGTGTGGGTGCGCGCCAGCAAGAGCAGCAGCCAGCGGAACAGCGGCGCATAACCCAGCATGGACACCGCATGCCGCGCCGACTCGACTTCGACTTCCAGGCCGAAACCAGCCGAATTGATGTAGCGCAGCAGCTTGTAGGAAAGCTGCAAGTCGGTTTTGAGCGCCTTCTCCACATTGCGGATGTCCGCATCGCCCTGCACCAGGTGCATGAGCTGCAGGATCTGCTGGGCTTCGGGGCCCAGCTTGACGGCCTGCTTGATCTCGCGCGGAGCCCGGCAGATGTCCGCAAAAATTCCTTCGATTCCGGTGCCGGCGCAGGCTTCCAGCGCCTGCCAGCCCGGGATCCGGTCTACCACCACGCGCAGCGGCGGCGAACTGTGCCGGGCAAAGCGCGTGATGGCTTCGCGCTCGGGGTGGTCATGGGCCACCAGCAGGTGGCTGAGGCGGGAAAGCTGCAGCGCGTTGTCCCGGTTTTCCAGGGTGGCAAAGTCCGCGACGCGCAAGGCCAGGCCCAGTTCGCGCGCGCGCCAGGACGTCAACACGGCCTGGTTGGCCTTGTCCAGCAAGTCCGCCTGCTTCAGGATCAATACCAGCGCGTGGTGCGGGAAACCTTCCAGTTCGCCGGCGAACTGCGCCACGGAAGGGACTTCGATGAAGAAGCGGCCGGACGGTGTCTCGCGGGCGTGTGCCAGCAATGCCAGCAGCTGGTGCGACGTGGTCTCGCCGGAAGATTCACCGCCCCCGGAACTGCCCTGGCTTGCCAGCAGGTAGCCGGTCACGCGTTGCTGGACGTCAAGCAGGGGGGCCCTGAAAATATAGTTGTTTTCGCTTGCCAAACTTCGGCCCAGGATTGGATGAAGGGGTCGCCACGCCTCTGCTGAACACCTTCATTGAGCGCGCCGACAATGCGCTCAAGGCATGGGTCCCGGGTGGCCGGATAAGGGGGGAATTATCCTTTTGTTACAAGCTCGCGGCGCAAGCCAACCACCCCTGCCGGGTCCATCACCGCGCATAACTTCACACAAGGCGCGAAAAAAAACCGTGAACCCGGGGATGAACTCAGGGCCGCGGCGGCTCCGCCGGCCACAGCAGGCTGATGGCCAGCCCCGGCTCCGCATTGCGCACTTCCAGCTGCGTGCCGTGCGCCTGTGCCACCAGCCGGCACAAATACATGCCCAGGCCCACGCCGCCGGTGGCGCGCTGGCGCGCGCCGTCGGTGCGGTAAAAAGGCTCGGTCAGGTGCGCCAGCTGCGCCGGGTCCACGCCGGGGCCGAAGTCGCGCACCTCCAGCAGCACGCCGCCGCCGGCCGGCTGCAGCGACACGCACGGCGGCCGCGCCGCACCGGCGCTGTAGCGCAGCGCGTTGTCCATCAGGTTGCGCAGCAGCAGGCGAACGCGCATGCGGTCCAGCGCGAGCGGCGGCAACCCGGCCGCCAGGTCCAGTTCCACTGTCGCCGCATGGGCCATGTCGGCCGCCACCTCGCGCACCAGCGCGGCCAGGTCCACGGGCTCGCGCTGCAGCGCGGCATGCGGGCTGGCCAGGCGCTCGCTTTCGAGCAAATCGCTGATCAGGTCGCGCATCTCGCCGAGGTCGCGCAGCAGCGCATCGCGCTCGCGCGGCGCGCTGCCCTCGCCCGCGGCCGGCAGCAGTTCGGCATTGAGGCGCGCGCGCGTCAGCGGCGAGCGCAGCTCGTGGCTCAGCGCCAGCAGCAGGCCGCGCTTGGCGTCCAGCATGCCCTTGATGTCTTGCGCCATGGTGTTGACACGCCCGGCCAGGTCGCCGAGCTCGTCGCGCCGGCGCAGCGGGATGGGCGTGTCGAAGAGGCCCTGGCCGAAGCGCTCTGCCCCCGCGCGTATGTCGTCCAGCGGGCGCAGCAGGCGCCGCACATAGGCATAGGCGCCCACCAGCAGGCCCAGCAGCAGCGCCAGCGTGATCCAGCCGAACATGCCGTGCGGCGAGCCCTGCCAGGGAATGGTGCCGGGGCCGAAGATGACCTTGTGGCCGTCGGCCGTGGTGCGGCTCAGCCAGTCGCTGGCGCGGCCGTCAAACAGCTTGCGGTCGGGGTGCGACTGCCAGTTGACCTGCGGCCCCTCGATGCGGATGGAAATCGGCAGCCGCGCGGCCAGCGCCTGCGCGCGGCCCAGGTCGGGCGGCGAGCCCAGGTCGGCCACCAGGCGGTCCATGTAGTCGCTGACCAGCGGTTTGGCCGCGTCGCGCCAGCCGCTGGAAAACGCGCGCTGCATGCCGCCCATGAAGACCGCGCCCATGCACAACGCCAGCAGCAAAAACACCGTGATGAGGCGCAGCCGCAGCGAATGCCCCCAGCGGTGCCGCCAGCGCTCGGGCCGCGAGCGGCCGCAACGGTCTCGCCACTTCATTTTCATGGCGCGCCCGCCTTGCCCACCGCCAGGGTGTAGCCGGCATTGCGCAGGGTCTTGATGCAGTCCAGCGGCTCCAGCTTTTTGCGCAGCCGGCTCACCACGATGTCGACGGCGCGTGTGTAGAGCTCCGCCTCGTGGCCGCGCAGGCGGTTCAGGATGTCGTCGCGGTTGAACACCTTGCCCGGGTCGGCCGCCAGCAGCGCCAGCAATTCAAACTCGGTGCCGGTCAACTCGACCTTCTCGCCCAGGCGCAGCACCTCGCGTGTTTCCAGGTTGATCGCCAGGCCCTCGAACACGCGGCGCGCTCCGGCCGGCGGCACGGCGCGCTGGCGCCGCAAGATGGTCTGCACGCGCGCCACCAGCTCGCGCGGCTCAAAGGGCTTGGGCAGGTAGTCGTCGGCGCCCAGCTCCAGGCCGACCACGCGGTCCATCACGTCGCCGCGCGCGGTCAGCATGATGACCGGGATGTCGCTTTCCTTGCGGATCTCGCGGCACAGCGCGAAGCCGTCCATCTCGGGCAGCATGACGTCCAGGATGGCCGCGTCGTAGGCGCCGGCGCGCAGCTTGGCCAAGCCCTCGCCGGGGCGCAGGGCGCTGTCCAGCACGAAGTCGAAACGCGCGAAGTAAGCGGCCAGCGGCGCGGCCAGGTGCTCGTCGTCGTCGATCAGGAGGATGCGGGGCATGCGGCCATCATAGGGAATCGCGTGCAAGCCGCCTTCACCACGGGTCCCGCGGGCCCAGGCGGCCCAGGTGGGTGTGGCCAAAACCCGTGCCGTACTTGAGGCCATAGCCGAGCAGGCGGTCAAAGCCGATGTGCGCGCACCAGACCAGCGCGGCCGCCAGCAGCAGCGGCGAAGCACCCAGCACGCCCACGGCCAGCAAAGCCACGGCGCCCAGATAAGAATGCGCCGCGTTGTAAGCCAGCGCGCCCCAGCGCGGCCCCGCGAGGTAGGCCAGGAAGGACAAGTCGGGCAGCAGGAAGAGCGCGGCGAACCAGCCCCATCCCGCGCCGAACTGCGCATAGGCCGCGACCGAGGCGGCCAGCACGGCCAGCCCCTCGGCGCGCAGCAGCAGGCGCACGCCGCCGCTGGCGCTGCCGGGCGCGGCAGCCACGGCCTGGCGCCGCACCGCCCGCGCGATGCGCGCGGGCGGGAAGAACAGCGCCTCAGCCACGGTGGCCCCAGCGGCGGCCGCGCTCCATGAAGTCGCGCACTTTCTGCTGCTGCTCGGGGCGCAGGTTGTCAAAGAAGTCGGCCGCGGCGGCAATCACCTCGGGGCTGCCGGCCTGCAGGGCTGCGGTTTTTTCATCGATCAGCTTCTTGGCGCCGGCCTGGTCCAGCGTGTTGCCGGCGAACAGGCCGCGAAACGCGTCACGCGGCTCGGTCGCGCCGCGCAGGGCGGTGCGCTGCGCATGCAGCTTGTCGGCCAGCACGGCCAGCTTCTGCTTTTGCGCGGCGTCCAGGTCCAGGCGCGAACCGACTTTCTCGACCATGCGGGCGCGGAACTCGGGCGAGCCCATGTCGCCGTGCATGCCGCCCGGGCCGCGCTGCGCGCAGGCGCCCAGGCTGCCGATGATGAGCGCCCCGCCAAACAGGCCGAGCAGGAGTTTTTTGATGCGGTGTTTCATGAAGCGCCTTGTGAGAGGAGTTGAGGTTCTTCATGGTGCCCGCGCAAGGCCCGCGGGTGTTTTCGCGCCGGTTGCGGCATGTTTCGCTTTGTTTCGGCGCGGGCGCCGCCCGGCCTCGCTCAGTCTTGTAAAAGCGCTGCCGGGTCTTCGCTGGCCAGCACCTGCTCCGCCCAGGGCTTCAGCTTGGCGGCATCGGCGCGCAGGATCTGCTGCTTGACCGCCAGGATCTGCGAGGGATGCATGGAAAAACTGCGCAGGCCCAGGCCCAGCAGCAATCGCGTCATGCTGATGTCGCCGGCCATTTCGCCGCAGACACTGACGCCCTTGCCCTGCGCGTCGCATTCGGCAATCGTGTCGGCGATCAGGCGCAGCACGGCCGGGTGGCAGGGGTCGTAGAGGTGCGATACCGCCTCGTCGGCGCGGTCTATGGCCAGCGTGTACTGGATCAGGTCGTTGGTGCCTATCGACAAAAAGTCGAAGTACTTCAGGAAGAGCTTGAGCGTGAGCGCCGCGGCCGGGATCTCGATCATTGCGCCCAGGCGCACCGGGCCGTAGGGAATGCCGGTGTTGTCGAGCAGCGCGCGCGCGTGGTCGATCAGCGCCATGGTCTGGCGGATTTCGGTGGCGTGCGCCAGCATGGGCACCAGCAGGTTGACCTGGCCGTGCGCGGCCGCGCGCAGGATGGCGCGCAGTTGCGTCAAGAACATCGGCGGGTCCGCCAGGCTCCAGCGGATGGCGCGCAGGCCCAGCGCCGGGTTCAGGTGCGTGTCCTGCGCCTTGGCGTGGCGGTCCAGCGGCTTGTCCGATCCGATGTCCACCGTGCGTATGGTCACCGGCAGGCCCTGCATGCCTTCGATGGCCTTGCGGTAGGCCTGGTACTGCTCTTCCTCGTCGGGCAGCTTGCCGCTGCGGCCCATGAAGAGGAATTCGCTGCGGAACAGCCCGACGCCGACCGCGCCGGCCGTCACCGCACCCACGGTGTCCTCGGGCATCTCGATGTTGGCCAGCAGTTCGACGCGCTGCCCGTCGATGGTCAGCGAGGGTGTGTTCTTCAGCCGGTTCAGGCGCTGGCGCTCCAGCTCGCCCTGGCGCTGCTTGAAGCCGTACTCGGCCAGGATGATGGGAGACGGGTCGACGATCAGCACGCCGGCATCGCCGTCGATGATGACCCAATCGTCCTGCTTGATCAGCTGGCTGGCGCTGCGCGCGCCCACGACCGCCGGGATGTCCATGCTGCGCGCCACGATGGCGGTGTGCGAGGTCTTGCCGCCCACGTCGGTGGCAAAGCCGGCGAACAGGCTTTGCTTGAACTGCAGCATGTCGGCCGGCGAGATGTCGTGCGCCACCAGCACCAGCGGCACGTCGGTGGTGTCGTCCAGCAGCAAATCCTGCTGCGAGGCCTTGCGGCCCGCGCCGGCCTGGGCCGCCGGCTGCACCGGCGAGGCCACGCCCTTCATGTGGCGCAGGATGCGCTCGACCACCTGCTCGAGGTCGGCCTTGCGCTCGCGCAGGTACTCGTCCTCCATGTCGTCGAACTGGCGCGCGATGATTTCGTACTGCGTGGTCAGCGCCCACTCGGCGTTGTAGTGGCGGTCGGTGATCCAGTGCTTGACGCCGCTGATCAACTGCTCGTCCTGCAGCAGCATCAGGTGCACGTCCAGCAGCGCGGCCAGCTCGTGCGGCGCGTCCTTGGGCAGGTCCTGCTGCACGCGCGTGATTTCTTCCATCACCGCGTTGCGCGAGACCCGCACCCGCGTGATCTCGTCCAGCGTCTTGCCGGGGTCGATGAAGTAATGCGCGACGTCGGCGCGGCTGGACGCCACGAGCACGGCACGGCCTATCGCGATCCCCCGCGAAACAGCCAAACCGTGAACGGAAAAGGTCATTCACCTTCTCCGAATTTGTCGGCGATCAGTGCCAGGATCGCGTCCATGGCGGCTTGCTCGTCATTGCCGTTGGTCTCGACCTCAACCGTGCTGCCCAGGCCGGCGGCCAGCATCATCACGCCCATGATGCTTTTGGCGTTGACGCGGCGCTCGCCCTTGCTCATCCAGACTTCGCAGCCGAAGCTGCCGGCGAGTTTGGTGAGCTTGGCGGAGGCGCGGGCGTGCAGGCCCAGCTTATTGTTGATGCTCGTGCTGGTCTTTATCATGGTTTCGGCGTACCTGGTTTTGCGGAGCGGTGATGGCCACCTGCATCACGCCCTGCGTGGCCCCGATGAGGGCCCGCGCCACCAGGGCGTCGAGCGACTCGTGCCGGTAGGAGATGGTGCGCAGCAGCATGGGCAGGTTGATGCCGGTGATGAGTTTGGAGTGGACGCCGTCGACCAGCTTTTGCGCCACGTTGCAGGGCGTGGCGCCGAACACGTCGACCAGCACCAGCGCATGCGAGGTGCCCAGCTGCGCCAGCATGATGCGCGCCTGCGCCAGGGTTTCCTCGGGCGGCATGTTGGGCTGGACATCGAGCGCGGCGACGCCGGGCGCGTTGTCGGGGAACACATGCAGCACGCACTGGCGCAAGGCGGAGGCCAGCGGGGCGTGGGCGATGATGAAGATGCCGTTCATGGGTTTTCGGGTTCGACTGAATTATCGGCGCTGACACTGAGGAAATACCCATATGAGGCGATACAACAACACAATAACACCCCCATCGCCGCCTGGAAACTCGCCACCTGCGCCAGGCCCATGGCGGCGAACACGTCGATCAGCAGGCCTATGCCCCACTGCACGACGAACACGCCGGAAAAAATCATGAGGTTGTAGCCCGACATCGCCCGGCCCGCCAGCGAGGGCTTGAAAGCCATGCCCACCGCCGGCTGCGCCAGGCCCAGCACGCTGCAGCTCATGCAGAACAGGGCCCAGCCCAGCCAGCCGGCCGAAGGGCCGGCCGCGATGTTGGCCGCCAGCACCGCCAGGCTCAGGGGCACGCCCCAGGCGATCAGCCGCGTCGCCGCCCAGCCGTGGCGCGACAGCCAGGGGTTGACCATGCCCCAGCTCCAGAAGGTCACCAGCATGGTGGCGTTGATATAGAACAGGCCGGTCGCCGCCTCCAGCGGCGTGTAGCCCGCCACCTTGACCATCCACGGGCCGGCCCACAAAGTCTGCACCGCGACCAGCCCGCCGTAATGGAAAAAAGCCAGCGGCGTCATCTTGCGGAAATAGCGGCTGCGCCAGATGGGCGCGTAACCCGTCTCCGCTTCGGCCCCCGCCGTTGCCGCCGGCGCGGCGCCATGGCCCAGCTTCCACGTCGGCACCACCCAGGCGATGGCCGCCATGCACAGCAGGATCATCGCCGCCAGGATCCAGAACATGGGCCGCCAGCCCGTCACCGGCATCAGCCACTGCACCGGCAGGGTGGAGGCCAGCATGCCCAGCGAGCCCGTCATCAGCATCCAGGAGTTGGCGCGCAGCACCGTGCCCGGCTCAAGCCAGCGGCGAAAGCCGGTGAGCGGCGCCATCAGGCAGGCGCTCACGCCCATGCCCACCAGCACGCGCGCGGCCAGCAGCCAGGCGAAGCTGGTCGCCAGCGAAAACGCCAGGCAGCCCAGCACGGCCACACTCAAGAAGCACAGGATCACGCGCTTGGGGCCGTGCCGGTCCAGCCAGGTGCCCAGCGGCAACTGCGTGGCGGCAAAGCCCAGGAAATAACCACCGGCCAGCAGCCCCAGGTCGCGCGCATGCAATGAGAAGTCTTGCGTCAACACCGGCGACAAGGTGGCCGTGATGGCCCGCACCAGGGCCGAACAGAAATAGGCGGCGGCAAAGGCCAGGAACACGATGGCGCCTGTCCAGGCGTCCAGCCGGCCGGCTTCGGATGACGCGGCAGGCGATGCACTGCGCGCGGCGGACAGGGAAGTTTGGGCGGTCGTCATCCGAATCACTCGAACTTAAGGCTGGAGAAAAAGGTGTCGGCAGCCTCGGGCGCGATGCGCGCCGAATACAGCACCACCTGGAACACCTGCGCGCCCTGCGCAAAGTAAGCCGCCTGCCCGCTGACCGGCGTGCCGTCGGCGCGCTGGCCCTGGGCCTTGACCAGCACGGCGTCGGCGCCCGGAATCTTCAGCGGCGACACCTGCGCCGGCCCGGCTTTCATATTCGCCAGCGTCAGGCTTTGCCACTGCGCCAGCACCGTTGCGGCCTGCGCCGCATCGGCCAGTTGCGCCACCGCGACCGCAAAAGTCGCGTCACCGGCATCGCAGCCCAGCATGGACAGCGGCGTCGCCGGCCCGCCCAGCGGCACGGTTTTTTCGGCCTTGTCGGGTTTGCAGGGCAGCAGCAGCGCCAGGCGCGTGCCCTCGGGCCGCACTTCGCGCCAGTTCAGGGCGGGGCTGCAGGCTGCGAGTAAAACCATCGCTGTCAGGAAAAAGGCGGCGGCCGGTCGCGGCAAGAGGCGCGCGGCACCCCGGGAAATCATAAGCATGCCTTGGACTTTACAGGGATTCACGCCTTCGGGCGGCGTTTTGCACCGCTTCGGCGCGCAGGAGGCGTCCGGCCTTGCACCAAGCCGGGCACCTTGCCTGCTCATGCCTGGCATGTGCCCGGAACCCCTGGTGAAAAAGCCCAGGACCCTGCGCGCCGGGATGCGAGCCCGCAAGCACGGCCGCCCGGGCAGGGCCCTGGCTTGATAAGCTCGGTGATGATGATCAATTTCAAAACACCCCTGTTCATGGCCGCGATGCTGCTGTGCGCCGCACGCCCCGCCTGGAGTTTGGAGCTGCAAAACCAGAACTTCAGCGACGACGAAATTTTCTCGGCTGTCGTCAACCGGTTTAAAAAGCCGCTTCAGCACCGGTTCAACCCCGCCGCCACGGGCGAACGAAAACCGTTGCTGGTGCTGGGCTCCGCGCTGAAATTCGGCAAAAAAATGCAGTCCCAATCGTTTACCCACCTGACGCAGCAAGAGCTGGTGGCGGACCAGCAGGCTGTTTTTATCTTGATAGAAAACGCGCGCCCGGACCCTGAGCACAGCGCGCTCTATGTGGACTACGACATCCCGAGCAACGCGTCTTTCGGCGTGCTGAAGGTCTACCCCAAAGAGGGCGTGCTGGTGGCTGAATCGCATGACAGCTTCCGCTCGTCCTCAGGCGCAAGGGCCACTTACGGCAAGCTGTACAAGGGCGTGGCCTGCCGGGACAACACGGAAATGGCGTACCGCTGGAATTACTACACACGCAGTGGCTCAGGCGGGCGTTGCCCTGAAACAATGTTTACCGAATTCACGGACTAGCAAGCAAGCCCGCTACTCGGGACTGCAGGACAAAAACGATGCCTTTCAGCCGCCGTAATTTTCTTGCAGCGATGCTTCCAGCCACCGCCCAGTTGACGGGCTGCGCAAGCATGCAGGCGGCGACCGAATCGTCCCCGACAGTTCAGGTCCGCCCAACACTGCTTGCCAGCGAAACCGATTGGTCGTCCCTGCCTGATCGGTGCAAAGCCGACCCTGATCTCGCCCGTTTCACCGCGGCACTGCTGGCACGCGCCCGCACCGACGTCGCCCTGCCTCCGCTGGAGCACAAACCCAAGGGCGGCCACCCTCTCGGTGTCTCGCGCGAGTTCATTCGCCGAAGCCTGCAGTGGGCTTTCGCTTACCGGGTGACGGGGGAGCGGGTTTTTCTGGACCGCGCCCGGCAGGAAATGCTCGCCGTCGCCGCATTCAGTGACTGGCTTCCGGATATCTACCTGGAGCTCGCCGAGATCACCACGGGCATGGCCATTTCCTACAGCTGGCTTTTGAATGACCTGTCGGACTATGACCGCGCCGTCCTGCGCGCCGCGATTGTCAACAAGGGCATTGCCCAGGCGCGCAACGGCCACATCACGTTCAGGTCCACCAACAACTGGAACCAGGTTTGCATAGGCGGCATGGTCCTCGGCGCGCTGGCCGTTGAGGAAGACGAACCCGCACTTGCGGCCGACCTCCTCGCGGCGGCGCGCCAGGGCGTCTTTATCGGGCTCAATGCCTACCGCCCGGATGGGGTCTACCCGGAGGGGCCGGCCTACTGGAGCTACGGAAGCAGCTACACGGTGCTGCTGGCCGCCGCACTGCGCGGCAACAAGGACGGCAACACGGACCGCAATTGGGGCTTGCTGGATGCGCCCGGATTCAAGCGCAGCGCCCAGTTCTATGCCCACACCATCGGCCCGTCCGGGAAGTATTTCAATTTTGCCGACAGCACCGAGGACCAGGGCCTGCCATGCGCCATCGTCTACCTGGCCCGTGAACTGGACCAGCCCGCGTTGTTGACGGCCAAGCGCCGGATGATCCGCAACGGGCAGGGCCTGTCTGACCTCTTCGCGCCCCTCTCGGTGTTGTGGTGGCCCACACAAACAAGGGAAAATACCGCGCCGACAAATTTCTCGGGCCAGGGGGCGCAGCCGCTCGCCATCTGGCGTTCGTCATGGTCCGATCCGGACGCATGGTGGTTCGCCATCAAGGCGGGCGGAGCGGCGCACAGCCATGCGCACATGGACGCAGGCAGTTTTGTGCTCGACCTGGATGGCCTGCGATGGGCCAAAGACCTCGGCGCGCAGGACTACGGTAGCCTGGAATCACGCGGCATAGACCTGTGGAACATGAGGCGGGAGTCGACACGCTGGCAGGTCTTCAGGCTGTCAGCTGAAGCGCACAACACACTCACGCTGGGCGGCCACGCACACAGTGTGCGCGGCATGGCCACGCTGCGCATGGTTGACGAGCGCGAAGCCTTGATAGACCTGACCGCCGCGCTGTTGCCGGGCCAGGTCACGCAGGCCACACGCCGCGCCCGTTTCCTGGATGATGCGGTGCAACTCGACGACGAGCTTCTCGGCGCCCGCCCGGGCAGCACGGTCCGGTGGGCGATGGCCACCGAGGCGGAGGTCAGGCTGGAAGGCAATGCCGCGTTTCTGACGCAAAAGGGCAAGCGCCTGACCGTGCAGTTTGAAGGCGACGCCATCCAGCTGGACGTGCTCGATATCTCGGCGCCCCGCCGCGACTTCGACCAGCCGAACCCCAACGTTCGCCAGCTGGTGGTGTCCGGAAAGCCCAGGGCAGACGGCAGCTGGAAACTGGGGGCCCGCTTCTCACGGGGCTAGGGCCGCACCGCTTTGGCGCACTTTGCAGGCCAAAGCCCGCACCAAGCTGGGCACGCGGCTTGCTAATGCCGTTTATGTTTGAAGACATCGCCATTCCGGTTATGCCCGTCACAGCGACCACGCCGGCGACGCCGCCCACCCACCTTCCCGGCGCCGACCAGCCGGTCTGGCGCGACCGGCTGTCGCAGCTGCTCGAGTCCACCGGCGAAGGCATCTTCGGCATCGACATGGACGGCTGCTGCACCTTCATCAACCGGGCCGGCGCGGAGCAGCTTGGCTACGAAGCGGAGCAGGTGCTGGGCCGCAACATGCACGAACTCGCCCACCACTCGCATGCCGGCGGCGCGCATTACCCCGAGCACCTGTGCCCCATCTTCAACGCCTTCCGCAAGGCCCTGCCCTGCCGCATCGACAGCGAGCTGTTCTGGCGCCAGGACGGCAGCGCCTTCGCGGTGGAGTACTCCTCTTACCCCATCGTCGAGGGCGGCGTGGTGCAGGGCGCGGTGGTCACCTTTGTCGACATCTCGGCGCGCCGCCAGGCCGAGGACGCGCTGCGCCAGGCCCATGCTGTGCTGGAGCAGCGCGTCAGCGAACGCACGCATGCGCTGTCGGAAGCGCTGCAGCACCTGCGCGAACTCACGGCCTACACCCACAGCGTGCGCGAGGAAGAGCGCACCCGCATCGCGCGCGAGGTGCACGACGAACTCGGCAGCCTGCTGGTGGCCCTCAAGATGGACGTGGGCTGGCTGGACAAGCGCCTGGGCGAGCAGCAGCAGCGCGAACCCGACGCGGCCCAGGCCATGCGCGACACCATGCGCCACAAATGCCAGAACATGGGCCGGCTGATTGAAAGCGCGGTCGACAACGTGGGCCGCATCATCACCGACCTGCGCCCCAGCATCCTGGACCACCAGGGCCTGTGGGCCGCGCTCGACTGGCAGGCCCACGAGTTCGTGCAGTCGGCCGAGCTGGCGCTGGACTGGCAGATGGACGTGGCCGGCGCCGCGCCGCTGCCCGAGCCTTCCGCGATAGCCATCTTCCGCATCTTCCAGGAGATGCTCAGCAACGTGGGCCGGCACGCCGCGGCCAGCGAGGTCGCCATCCGCATCCAGGCCGACGCTACCGGCATCAGCATCGCGGTGCAGGACAACGGCCGCGGCGCCGAAGCCGCCGCGTTTGAAGCGGCCGACGCTTACGGCGTGATGGGCATGCGCGAGCGCGCGCGCCACCTGGGCGGCAGCCTCGAGATCTCCAGCGAAGTCGGCCGCGGCTCGCTGTTCCATTTGCGCATCGCGCTGCCTTCGACATGACCGCCATCGCCATGAGCACCCTCAAAATCCTGATCGGCGACGACCACCGCATCGTGCGCGAGGGCCTCAAGCAGGTGCTGGCCGACGCGCCCGAGATCGAAGTGGCCGCCGAAGCCGAAACCGGCCCCGACGTGCTGCTGCGCGTCGAAGCGCTGGGCGGCGACACAGGCCTGGATGCGGTGCTGTTGGACATCGCCCTGCCCGACCGCGACGGCCTGGACGTGCTGCAGGCCCTGAAAAAAAGCTGGCCGCGCCTGCCGGTGCTGATGCTCAGCACCTACCCGGAAAAGCAATACGCCGTGCGCTGCATCAAGCTGGGCGCGGCCGGCTACCTGAACAAAAGCGCGAATCCCGACGACATGATCGCCGCGGTGCGCAAGGTGGCGGCGGGCGGCCTCTACGTTTCAGCCGCCACGGCCGAAGCACTGGCCAGCGCCGTCGGCGGCAGCGGCGGGCGCAGCGGCGCCGAGGCCCTGTCGCACCGCGAACACCAGGTGTTCCGGCTGCTCACGGCCGGCAAGTCCGTCGGCGAGATCGGCACGCAGCTGGGCCTGGCGTCCAACACCGTCAGCACCTACCGGCTGCGCATCCTTGAAAAAACCGGCGCCAAAAACGACGTGGAGCTGGCGCTGTACGCCGAGCGCCACGGCAAGGCGCCGTCCGGCGCCTGAGCGCGGACTTTCGCACGGCCTTGTCCTACGGCCGCTTGGGCGCCCGTTGACTCACATAACGCGCGCTCCCGGGTCATGCTGGCTGCAGACGGCGCCGCCGCTCAGTCCAATCCAAGGAGTATTTTGATGACCACCGTGAACGACGTGATGACCCGCAATGTGCGAACCCTGGCCCCCGGCGCCACCGTGGCCGAGGCCGCGAAAGCCATGCATGAACTCAACGTGGGCGTGATCCCCGTGTGCGAGGGCGACAAGCTGCTCGGCATGGTGACCGACCGCGACATCGTGCTGCGCGCCGTGGCGCAGGGACTGGGCGGCGACACGCCGCTGTCCACCGTGATGAGCACCGACGTGCGCACCGCGCGCGAAACCGACGACCTCGACACCGTCCTCGCCGACATGGCGTCCCGCCAGATCCGCCGCCTGCCCGTGCTGGACGCGTCGCAGCGCCTGGCCGGCATCATTTCCATCGGCGACATCGCCGTGAAGGGCCAGGACGAAGAGGATGTGGGCCAGTCGCTGGCCGATATCTCCTCGCCGGCCTGAGCGCCACGGCAGAGCTGCGGGTATCGGCCCAGGCCTGCGCTAATTTGGTGCGGCGATGCGGCCCGCGCGCCGCCGTGAGCCGGCGCGGCGCCGCTGAAGCCTGAAGAAACCCTCCGGCGTCCCGGCCGGCGAACGCCAAAGCGGCAGGGCCGCCCCACCTTTCCGGTTTTGCAGGCCGGTTTTGTAGTGGACGCCCTACACACTGTCATCGCACCCACGGCGAAATGCGGCGCATGCCGCAGTTTCGCCAGAATCCAGCCAAAGTGGCCCGCTGCTTGCAAGACAGCCGCATCTTCCAACGAAAGGTGCGCGCCATGTCTGAATTCTTTTCTCCCTACGACGCCGACCAGCCCCTGATGCTCAAGTGCAGCTGCGGCAAGGACCACAGCGCGGCCGACCACCACGCCGCCGTGGCCGCCGATGCCGCCGCCGTCGAGCTGCGCAAGCGCAGCCTGACCAGCGAGTTCGAAGCCTATTCCAACGAATTCATTGAGGCCACGCTGGTCAAGGCCCTGTTCCCGCAGGACGAAGTGCGCCGCCGCTTCCTGCGCGCCGTCGGCAAGGGCACGGCCATGGCCGCCATCGCCAGCGTGCTGCCCGTGGCCAGCATGCAGGCCATGGCCCAGGAAAAAGGCAAGCTCGAAAAAACCAATCTCAAGATCGGCTTCATCCCCATCACCTGCGCCACGCCGCTCATCATGGCCCACCCCCTGGGCTTCTACAAGCAGCAGGGCCTGGAGGTCGAAGTCACCAAGACGGCCGGCTGGGCGCTGATACGCGACAAGATGATCAACAAGGAATACGACGCCACGCATTTCCTGTCGCCCATGCCGCTGGCGATTTCCATGGGCCTGGGCTCCACCGCCACGCCCATGAACGTGGCCACCATCCAGAACATCAACGGCCAGGCCATCACGCTGGCGCTCAAGCACAAGAACAACCGCGACCCGAAGAACTGGAAAGGCTTCAAGTTCGCCATCCCGTTTGAGTACTCGATGCACAACTTTTTGTTGCGCTACTACCTGGCTGAAGCCGGCATCAACCCCGACACCGACGTGCAGCTGCGCGTGGTGCCACCGGCCGAAATGGTGGCCAACCTGCGCGCCGGCAACATCGACGGCTTCCTCGGCCCCGACCCGTTCAACCAGCGCGCGGTGTACGAAGAAGTCGGCTTCATCCACCTGCTGACCAAGGACATCTGGAACGGCCACCCCTGCTGCGCCTTCGGCACCTCCACCGAATTCATCCAGAAAAACCCCAACACCTTCGCCGCGCTCTACCGCGCGGTGCTGACGGCCGCCGCCATGGCCCGCGACCCGAAAAACCGCGAACTGATCGCGAAAGTCATCGCGCCGCAGGCCTACCTGAACCAGCCCGAAGCCGTGATCGCACAGGTGCTGACCGGCAAGTTCGCCGACGGCCTGGGCAACATCAAGACCGTGCCCGACCGCGCCGACTTCGACCCCATGCCCTGGCAGTCCATGGCGGTGTGGATGCTCACGCAGATGAAACGCTGGGGCTACGTCAAGGGCGAGGTCAACTACAAGCAGATCGCCGAGAAGGTCTTCCTGATCACCGACGCGAAGAAGTACATGAAGGAGCTGGGCCAGAAGACACCGGAAGGCAGCTACCCCAAGTTCACCATCATGGGCAAGGAGTTTGATGCGGCCAAGGCGGACCAGTACGCCAAAGGCTTCGCCATCAACAAGATGTCCTGAAAAGGATCTGTACTCCCTCTCCCTCCGGGAGAGGGTTGGGGTGAGGGCTCCCCGCCCCGCACTCAACAACGGAGACCCGAATACCAAAGACCCTCACCCCACCCTCTCCCAAGGGGCGAGGGAGCAAGACGACGAAGCCACCAAGCAATGACACCATGAACATTTTCAAAACCCTGGGCTTTCGCGCCGGCATTGTCTCGGCCCTGCTGCTGGTGGTCTTTGTCGCCATCTGGTATGCCGCCACGGCCTCTTCGGCCGGCACGGGCCCCGGCAGCGCGGGCATGACGGCCGAGCAGATCGAGTACCAGAAGATGATGGGCAAGGACCCGGGCGCGGCCAAGGCCTCGGGCTTTCCCACGCCCATGCAGATGGGGGAAACCTTCGTGCAGCAGCTGCGCGATCCGTTTTATGACCGCGGCCCCAACGACAAGGGCATCGCCATCCAGCTCGGGCATTCGCTGGCGCGCGTCGGCCTGGGCTTTTTCCTGGCCTGCCTGGTGGCGATACCGCTGGGTTTTGTGATCGGCATGTCGCCGCTGCTGCGCCGCGCCTTCGACCCCTTCATCCAGGTGCTCAAACCGATCTCTCCCCTGGCCTGGATGCCGCTGGCGCTCTACACCATCAAGGACTCGTCGACCTCCGGCATTTTTGTGATCTTCATCTGCTCGGTCTGGCCCATGCTGATCAACACCGCCTTCGGCGTGGCCTCCGTCAAGCGCGAATGGCTCAACGTTGCCAGCACGCTGGAAGTCAGCCCCCTGCGCAAGGCCTTCCAGGTCATCCTGCCGGCCGCCGCGCCCACCATATTGACCGGCATGCGCATCTCCATGGGCATTGCCTGGCTGGTCATCGTGGCCGCCGAGATGCTGGTGGGCGGCACCGGCATCGGCTACTTCGTCTGGAACGAATGGAACAACCTGTCCCTCACCAACGTGATCTTCGCCATCCTGGTCATAGGCGTCGTCGGCATGCTGCTGGACCTGGCCTTTGCGCAGTTGCAGAAGGTGGTGACCTATGTGGAGTGAGCCATCCACACGAACCCCTGTCGCCACACCACCGAAAGAACACGCCATGCAGGGATTTCTCAAGATCGAAGGCCTCAGCAAGACCTTCACGCCCGGCAGGCCGGTGTTTGCCGATGTGTCCTTCAGCATCAGCAAGGGCGAGTTCGTCTGCATCATCGGCCACTCGGGCTGCGGCAAGACCACCATCCTCAATGTGCTGGCCGGGCTGGACAGCGCCACATCGGGCCACGTCTTTATGGAAAACCGCGAGATAGGCGGCCCCAGCCTGGAGCGCGGCGTGGTCTTCCAGAGCCATGCGCTCATGCCCTGGCTCACGGTGCGCAAGAACATCGCCTTCGCCGTCGTCTCACGCTGGGCCGGTTGGACCTCGGCCCAGGTCAACGCCCACGTCGAAAAATTCGTCGCCATGGTCGGCCTCTCCGCCGCCATCGACAAAAAGCCTTCACAGCTCTCCGGCGGCATGAAACAACGCGTCGGCATTGCGCGCGCCTTCGCCATCCAGCCCAAGATGCTGCTGCTCGACGAACCCTTCGGCGCACTCGACGCACTGACACGCGGCACCATCCAGGACGAACTCATGGCCATCGTGCGCCAGACGCAGCAGACCGTCTTCATGATCACCCACGACGTCGACGAAGCCATCCTGCTGGCCGACCGCATCCTGCTGATGAGCAACGGCACCGACAACGAAGGGGTGTACGCACCCGGCCGCATTGCCGAAGAAGTCATCAACCCGCTGCCCAGGGAACGCACCCGCGCCGGCCTGCACCACCTGCCCGGCTACTACGAGCTGCGCAACCACATCGTCGATTTCCTGGTCACGCGCGCCAAGGCGCATTGACGTACCGTTTCTTTTCACTTTCCTTCACACCCACTTCAACACAGGAGCAGACAAACCATGAACCGCAACGACATCACCGAAAAAATCATCACCGCCAAAGTCAGCAAAGGCCTCACCTGGGAATCCGTCGCCAAGAAGGTCGGCCTCAGCAAGGAATGGGTCACCGCAGGCTGCCTGGGCCAGATGACCTTCGACGCCAAGCAGGCCAAAGTCATAGGCAAGATTTTTGGCCTGACCACGGAAGAACAGAAATGGCTGCAAGTCGTGCCCTACAAAGGCTCGCTGCCCACACCCGTGCCGACCGACCCGTTGATCTACCGCTGGTATGAAATCGTCAGTGTCTACGGCACGACCATCAAGGAACTGATCCACGAAGAATTCGGCGACGGCATCATGAGCGCGATCGACTTCAGCATGGACATCGTGCGCCAGCCCGATCCTAAAGGGGATCGCGTGAATGTGGTGTTGTCGGGGAAGTTCTTGCCGTACAAGACTTATTAATCTCGCTGTCGGCCGTTTACGGTGCGGCGATTAAGCGCGGTTGCTGAGGCCAGGCAATCGCGGGAGCAGGCCCGCATTCTTAGCCTCACCGATTTCTGAGCGGGTTGATCACCATGACAATGAGCCAGTAAACGGGAATCACCTGGATTGAACCAAACCAGTAAGCCAGATTTCCGTCGCCGTGCGAATCACAGTACTTCATGCTTATGCAAAATGAATTGAGAAGCACGGCGGGAAAGACCAGGATCAATGCGATGGGGATCGCGCTGAGGCTAAGCAAAAATGTGCGCCACAATGTTTCGGACTTGCAACGAATCGCTATGGCGAAAGATGGAATGCAACCAAAGAGCGCGACAGCCCACGCAACTTGATTTGAATGGTCCAAGAAAACTCTCCATAAACGAATGCCACGGCTTGTTGGAATCTTCAGGTTAGCGTCGAGGGTCTCAGATGAGTTCGCGCTGATTGAAATGCTAGAACAGTGCGAAATCACTCGAAACTCGCCGGAACACGAACCGGCGGTTTCCGTTTGCCTGAACGCATGCGAAGTCCTTAGGATTCAAGTCAACCAACTTGCAAGTGAAAAACCGCGATTCTCGAGTCCCAAGCTTTTTGCCGTCGATCTCATTTGTCTGAAGCTTGAGTAGCCCTTCGGTGACGTACCAGGGTCCTGAACTCTTCTCTTCGTTTGGCTCACCCATGATGAGCTCACGGGCCGAGAAAGTGCCCGAAGCATCAAGCGCTATCACGGCTTTGATTTGTCGCTCATTGGAGTCTTTGGCTTCGTTGTACCAGCTCCCGATGAGCGCTTCTTTCGCTTTTGCATCCTCTTGCGAGTCAAGACCTTCACAGCCCACGACTACGACAGAAAACAAGATCAGAACAGCTACATGTTTCATCCTGCGTCCTGGCTCTCTTCACCTGCAGCTTCAGCCGCTAATGGCTGATCAGCAGGTTCATCTTCGTCGTCTTTTTGTATGGCACGAAGTGTTGTGAGGATTTGATCGCCATAAGGCGTTAGCGTCCAATATGACGCGTTATCTTTGACGCTTCTATTTCGCTCGCTTTTAGCAATTAGTCCCAGCGCTCTTAGCTGGATCTTAATCGTCTGCAAGTCATGCTCTGTGATCGAAAATCCTCGAATTCCTTTATGCCCGGCCAACCGTCTATTCTTTGTGCGAGAAGGGCGGGATCTCTCTCTGACCATTCTATTAAGCGCTATCCGCAGTTCCGCGTCTGTTGCCTCATCTAGCATTACGGGGCCGACGTCATAAAAAATCCGGTTCCATGAGATATCAAAATTTAGCTCCCAACTCCAGCCTTGGCCCGTTCCGTCAGTTGAGTCGAATGTATAGTCGATATTGAACTCGTCTTCCCCCTGAGACAACCTCTCGGCTCCAACAGGTGCAGACAATCGTGCCTCCCGAAGGCGTGCCTCGAGTTCCTCAATTTTCTTACGCAACTGCAAAGCCTCTGCGGCCGCCATTGCATCGGTAACTTGGTTAGCACGAATCCAGCCAATCGCGGGGGTCGTTTTGGTTAGCCTTACCAAGCTTCTACTCACCACAGAGCCCAAGTCTGCCGGGCTATCCCAAAATTTGCACATTTTTTGCTGGATCAGCGCGCGAAACGCAACTAACTTCTTCTTCCCGTCGTCAGTTTGTTCGCAACGACCAGCAGCCAGTTGTTGGGGATCTTTGTGAAGAAATGCGATGACAGGCTTGCCGGAGTCCAACGCGTATCGGTACTCCATTTCGGTGTAACTATGTCCTTGCGGACCGATTGAGCCATATCGTCCGCCTGAGATCAAAAGGTAGTAGTCGCACTCGTCAATAACCTTCTTGATTAGTGACCACTGATCTTCATTTGCAGCAGGAAAGAGTTCCATCCCGGCAGGCATGCAGTCGAGTTCCAGAAGGGCGTGCATTACCTCCTGCCGTTCCTCTCTGAGGTCTTCGAAAGTGGAACTGACAAAAACTTGGAAGCGCTTATCCATAGGTTGCATCAATACTAGAGAGCTAAGCTCAAAGTTGAGGTGAAGTTGATGTCTCGCCGCTGGAACGGCCTTCGACCAAATGGTTATTCATCATTGAAGTCCGAGACGCAAGCCTTTACTCCTTTGGATGTTGAATGTACCTATTGTGAAGCCTGCGCTCCAATCGCGCGCCTTCCTTCTGAAGCCCTCGCAATTCCTTCAATGACTTCTGTGGAAGAGAGATGGGTCCATGTTGAAAAGCAAGATCCCCCTTGTTCAACAACTCAAACTGTCTACGAAATATGAATAGGAATCGAGTCAAATCGTGATCCTTAACCAGAGGCTTCCGTACGTTGTCGATTTGTCTGCCATCGTAGTTAACCGAGGAATCGGGAAGAAAAACGATATGAGTAGAAAACAGCGAACGCGGCGTGATGTCTAGCAATTCGCCCTCAGAGTTTGACCAAACCGCATGGAATTCGGCCTCAATGAAGAGCTTTGGCCATTCCCAGATCGCCCAACCTGTGAGCATCGTTCCCCCGTGGAGGGAAATCGTCTCTTCGACGATCGGAAAACATTCGCGTTGGGGGCGATCAAGACGAGGGAGACAAGGCACTTCGACAGCGCAACCACCCGCCACAACTTCAGCGCAGAAGGCGATGACGTGAATATCGTTGAGAGATGGGACCGCATGCATATTCACACATCCAATTAAATGCACGGTGCAATTTGCAATTTTACTCGGCGAGAACGGTTTAACTGGGACATGCAACCCTGCTGAAATGACTGTCTTTGCCGATTTATATGACCCTAAGTGTCACTAAATCCGCTCGTACTTGTTTGCAAATTCTAGGCTTCCGTCGAGTTCGGCCCATCCTCCAATCGGAGGAGTACGTCGCTTTTCTTTCTGCCTCGCAAGTTACTCGTTCACCTTCTTGCTCGCATTGATTGAGGCGGTGGTGTGGCATCGGCCGTACCCCATGAACGCTCTAACGGCATCCGCATCCTCGGCCTTCCCGCGTGCTCACGGATCCTCCGTGCACCCAGGCCTGCGGACCTGTGGAGTAGACGAAAAAAAGGGGACGAGCTTGAAAGCCTGCCCCCAGGGTTGCCGTTTCCATCGCGACCGACTGAAGTCAACCGCATTTCCCGTTCACGTATGAAACGGCACCCACATCATCCTCACCTCAACATTCAGCATGCCCGACTTCACCGTCGGGTCGTCCGTGCCAATCCGGGTGGCTGCCTCAAAATCTGCGGCCTTGAAGATGGTCATGCCGCCGTCGGCCGGCACGCCCTCTGCGTGCTACTCATAGATCCCCAGCAACTTGAAGCGGTTCTGTGTTTCCGTCAAAGTCAAGGTATCGGTCGCTGACCCACAGGTGACTGAGGCCACTGTTGTTTGGCCCTTGCTGACATCGATCGTCGTCGGGCCCGCCAGTGGCTCGTACACCAGGTACTCATAGCCATTGTTGGTGAAACTCAGCGTGGCGCCCCTGGGCGCGAGGCGCAGGAGAAAGTGGCCCTTTGGATGTTCCAGCGGCTCAGGAAACGAGAACTCCAGTTTGTGGTTCTTTCCGGCTCGATACTGCATGTAGCTTGTGGTCGGGCTGCGGTCAGCAGAGGCGCACAAGGAGTAGACCTTTCCCCCGGCAGCGCAGGACCACTCCGTCACCTCTTCTTTCGTGCAGAAGCTCGGCACAGCAAAGGAACTCGCAGAGAAGAGGGAAAGCGCTAGCAGCAGAAGGGCTCGGGAAACCATAACACCTGACCTTGATTCATCTCGCCAGACCGCCGGACAACATGGCACTCTGCGAAATAGCATGACCTTGAGATTCTGATATTTTTCATGAGAATGGCCAGCTTATACCAACCCGCTGCAAGAGCGCAAAGGCATATCAGCGATCAAAGTCGCCAATGACTTAGTCGTGCCCTGCACCACCGCAGCGAGCTGAAGGCAAAATGCCACACATGAACTCCCTAAGCGGCATCCGCATCCTCGACCTCTCCCGCGTGCTTGCGGGCCCCTGGTGCACCCAGACGCTCGCCGACCTTGGCGCGGATGTCATCAAGATCGAGCGGCCGGGCAGCGGCGACGACACGCGGACCTGGGGGCCGCCGTTTTTGAAGGACGCCCAAGGCGCGGACACCGAGGCGGCTTATTACCTGGGCACGAATCGCAACAAGCGATCGGTGACCTGCGACATTGCCCAGCCGGCCGGCCAGGCGCTGGTGCGGGAACTGGCCGCGCACTGCGACGTGTTTGTGGAGAACTTCAAGGTGGGCGACATGGCGCGCTACGGGCTGGACTATGCGTCGCTGAAGGCCATCAACCCTCGCATCGTGTACTGCTCGGTCACGGGCTTTGGGCAGAACGGGCCTTATGCGGACCGCGCGGGGTATGACTACGCCATCCAGGGCATGGGCGGGCTGATGAGTGTGACGGGCGAGCGCGACGACCTGGGCGGCGGGCCGCAGAAGGTGGGCGTGGCGGTGGCGGATTTGATGACGGGCATGTATGCGACGGTGGCGATTCTCGCGGCGCTGCGCCATGCCGAAAAAACCGGCGAAGGCCAGCAGGTGGACATGGCGCTGCTGGACACGCAGGTGGCGATGCTAGCCAACCTGGGCGCCAACTACCTGGTGAGCGGCAAGGCGCCGGGCCGAGCGGGCAATGCGCACCAGAACATCGTGCCGTATCAGGTGTTTGAAGTCGCACCGGCCGTTGGCGGCACAAAACCGGAGGGCGCCGCAGCAGCGGCGCGGGACCACTTGATTCTGGCGGTGGGCAATGACTCGCAGTATGCGAAGTTCTGCGCGGTGGCCAACATCCCCGAGCTGGCAACCAACCCGCTGTTTGCGACCAACCGCGACAGGGTGCTGAACCGCGGCAAGCTGGTGCCGATACTGGAAGCGGTGATGAAGACGCGCACCAAAGCCGACTGGCTGGCGGCGCTGGAGACGGCGAAAGTGCCTTGCGGTGCGATCAACAGCCTGGCGGAGGTGTTTGCCGACCCGCAGATAGCAGCGCGCGGCATGGTGACGGAGTGGCAGCACCCGGTGAAACCTGACTTGAAGCTGGTCTCCAGCCCGATACGCCTGAGCGCCACACCGGTGCGCACCGACTTGCCGCCGCCGCTGCTGGGCCAGCACACAGACGAAGTGCTGCGCGAGCTGCTGAACTATTCGGACGCCAAACTGTCTGAGCTCAAGGGTGGCAAAACCATTTAAGCCCTTCAAGTTTTTTAACCCGCCTGCGCGATATTCAAGCCACCACCCAAAAAGCCCCGCCCATGATGAACCGCCGCCGCCTGACCCAGACGCTGTTTGCCCTGCCTTTCGGCGCGGCGCTTCCCGGTTTGGGCCGTGCCCAGGGCATGCCGGATTTTGGCGTGCTGAAGGCGGGCTATGCACAGCGCCTGAAGAAAATCCTGGCGGCGGGCGAGCTGCCCTACGTCGACATGGAAAGCTCCTGCAACCCGACACGCGTCGACATTGATTTTGTGGCGAAGAACCTGGACAGGCTGAACATCGGCCTGATGGCGCTGTCGGCGGACATCGGTGAAGGCCAGTTCAAGCGCGGCGTGCGTTATGACGGCCTGTCGGAAAAACTGGTGGCGGCCTACCCGGACCGCTTCATCCCCATCGGCAACGGCGGCCAGCCGCCGGCGCTGACGGAGGCGCCCGCCGAATTCATGGACGCGCAGGAAGCCGCCGCCGTAAAACGCCAGATCATGTGCCTGGGCGAGTTTGAATTTCACCACTATCCCTCGGGCCGGCAGGTCAAACGCGGGGAGGGCGATGAGCGCCACGTCAATGTGCCGATCGACGGCCCGACGGGCCACCGCGTTTTCAGCCTGAGCGAAAAGACGGGCATGGCCTTCCAGATTCACTATGAAATTGAAGACGCGCTGCTGGCGCCGCTGGAGCAAATGCTGGCGCAATACCCCAAGGCCAAGGTGGTGTGGTGCCACCTGGCGCAGGTGCGTTACAGCGAGCGGGCCACACGTTACAACGCGGCCTATGTGGACGGCCTGATACGGCGCTTTCACAACCTGCACTTCGACACGGCCTTCGGCGATTCGGCCTCGGTGTACCGGCCCAGCAACCAGCGGCATGCGCGCATCTGGGGCAGCGATGGCGGCCTGGCCGGTGAATGGCGGGACTTGCTGGCGGCGCACCCCAAGCGTTTTTTGTCGGCGCTGGACCTGGGCGGGGACCGCATGGACCGCATCGGCGAGTACGACCAGCGGCACCGCTATTTCCTGAAGCTGCTGCCGGCGGAGATCCAGCACCAGGTGGCCTACCGCAATGCCTGGTCGCTTTTGTTCGGCGAGGAATTCGCCTGACGGGCGCCGCCACCCTGGTAGCCCCATTTAACCCATAGGTGATGCAATGAAACACAATTTTGTCCTGGTGCACGGCGCGTGGCACGGCGGCTGGTGCTGGCGGCGCGTGGCGCAGGCGCTGCAGCTGGACCACCACAAAGTCTTTACGCCAACGCTGACGGGCCTGGGCGAGCGCGCCCACCTGTTGTCGCCGGCGATCAACCTGGACACGCACATCAACGACGTGATCAATTTGATCGAAGCCGAAGAGCTGCAGGAGGTGACGTTGGCCGTGCATTCCTACGCGGGCATGATTGGTACGGCCGTGGCGGACCGCATGGGCGGGCGCCTCAAGCACCTGGTGTATGTGGATGCGGTGCTGCCCCGGCCGGGCGAAAGCTGGAGCAGCACGCAGGCCAGCGCCACGCAGCAGCAGCGCATGGCGGCGGCACAGGCTTCACCCTGTTTCAGCTTTCCGGCGCCCGACCCGGAGGTGTTCGGCCTGCATGATGCGGACCACGAATGGGTCAGGCGCCGGCAGACGCCGCACCCGGGCAACACCTACCAGGCGCCGCTGAACTTCGACGTGCAGCGTGTGGCGGCCGTGGCGCGCACCTTTGTGAATTGCACCCAACCCGCGCTGGCGACGATAGAGCCGAGCCGGTTGCGCGCGAAGGACCCGAAATTCTGGGACGGCGCCTGGCTGCCGAATTCGCGCGTGGTGGAGATCAAGACCGGCCACGACCCGATGATCAGCGAGCCGGCGGCGCTGGCGCGCATCCTGCTGGAGTGCGCCGAATGAAAGAACTGGGCCGACGCCACTTCACGGCCGCGCTGGCGGGCAGCCTGGCCTGGCCCTTGCTGGCGCAGGCCAGGGACACGGCCCTGCCGATTCCGGCTTCGCTGCCCAAGGTGGCCGCGCAGGCGGCCGTGCGGGGCGAGCCGCTGGTGCTGCTGGTCAGCCTGACGGGCTGCCCCTATTGCGAGCTGGTGCGGCGCAACTATTTGCTGCCGGCGCGCAAGGAGGCCGGCCTGCAGGCCTGGCAGCTTAACGTCACGGACTTCAGCACGCCGCTGACGGGCTTTGACGGCAAGGTGACCAGCGCGGCCGCGCAGACCAAAGCCTGGAAGGCGACCTTCACGCCGACGGTGTTGTTCCTGGGCCCGCAGGGGCAAACGCTGGCCGAGCCGCTGGTAGGCGCGGCGATCCCGGATTTTTACGGGGCCTACCTGGATGAGCGGCTGGTGCTGGCGCGCCGGGCGGTGGTGGCGCTGCGTTAGGCATGACGGATCAGGCGTCATTGCAGGCCGCCATCCACGAGGACGTGGTGCTGCAGGCTTATGACGCGCGCTGGCCGGCGCTGTTTGAGGCCGAGCGGGAGCGGCTGCTGTCGCTTTTTCCCGGCGCCTTCATCGCCATCGAACACATGGGCAGCACGGCGGTGCCGGGGCTGGCGGCCAAGCCGGTGATCGACATCCTGGCCGGAGTGGAATCGATGGCGGCGGCCAGGGCGCTGGTGGGGCCGCTGTGCGCGAACGGCTACACGACTTCGGCGGAATTCAACGCCGCGCTGGCGGACCGGCAGTGGTTGATGCGCTGGGCGGAGGGGCATCGCACCCACCACCTGCATCTGGTAGTGCACGGCGGCGCGGTGTGGGTGCAGCGCCTGCGCTTTCGCGACGCGCTGCGCGGGGACGCGGCGCTGGCGGCGCGTTATGCGGCGCTCAAGGCCGGGCTGGCGGCTCAATACCCCAATGACCGCGAGGCTTATACCGAGGCCAAGGCCGTGTTTGTGCGATCAGTGTGTGAAAGCTGAGCCCCCGGCGCCCATGCACCCATGTGGGGCTTGGGCAAATCGGGCTTCGGTGGTAAATTCGAGGCGTTCAAGCAGGAGAGCGCTGCCGCAAGGCAGCCACCGAAGGCGCAAACTTCCATAATCGCTCAGGTCCCGTACTGCCCGGAAACACACAGCCGTCTGGAGAGACGCCGCATGCAATGTGCGGCGCACCGAAGGAGCAAAGCCGTTGCGCAAGCCGCGGCTGAATCTCTCAGGTACCAAGGACAGTGGAAGCGGCCGCAAGCCTGTGATGGCTTGGCGGTTGCCACGTTTCTTTTTTGATTCAAGCACCCCCCAAACGCGCAGCGCTTGCGCAACGCAATGTCTGCTTGAAAAAAAGGAATCGCCATGAAAGTCATGGTTTTGGGTGCGGGTGTCACGGGGGTCACGACGGCCTGGTATCTGGCGCAGCAGGGGCATGAGGTGACGGTGATAGAGCGGCGCGGGGCGGCCGCGATGGAAACCAGTTTTGCGAACGGCGGGCAGATTTCCGTCAGCCATGCGGAGCCCTGGGCCAACCCGGGCGCGCCGCTCAAGGTGTTGCAGTGGCTGGCGCGGGAAGACGCGCCGCTGCTGTTCCGGCTGCGGGCCGACGTGAACCAGTGGCTGTGGGGGCTGGAGTTCTTGCGCAACTGCACGCCGGCGCGCACGGCGCAAAACATCAAACAAATCGTGAACCTGGGCATGTACAGCCGCGGCGCGCTGCAAAAACTGCGGGCCGAGCTGGGCCTGCAGTACGACGCGCAGACCAAAGGCATCCTGCATTTCTACACCAGCCAGGCCGAGTACGACGCCGCGCAGGAGCCGGCGCGCATCATGCGCGAACACGGCTGCGAGCTCGACATGAAAACCGCCGACGAATGTGTGGCGATAGAGCCGGCGCTGGCGCAGTGCCGCGCAAGCATTGTGGGCGGCAGCATGACGCCCAGCGATGAGTCGGGCGACGCGCGGGCCTTCACCGCCGCGCTGGCAGGCCACTGCGAGCTGGCGGGCGTGAAGTTTCTCTACAACACGAACATCCTGGACGTGCAGGCCGCCGGCGGGAAGATCGAGGGCGTACAGGTGGCCCGGGGCCGCGGCGAGGCGGGCGGGCGTGTGGAGACGCTGAAGGCCGACGCGTATGTGATGTGCCTGGGCGCCTTCAGCGCGCCGTGGGCGAAGCGGCTGGGGCAGAGCCTGCGCATCTACCCGGCCAAGGGCTATTCGGTGACGCTGCCGGTGATCAATGAAGACGCGTCGTACCAGGTGAGCCTGACGGACGACGAGTACAAGCTGGTGTTCTCGCGCTTCGGCAACCGGCTGCGGATCGCGGGCACGGCGGAACTCAACGGCTACAACACCGACTTGAACCTGGTGCGCTGCAACGCCATCGTGCGCCGGGTGCGGCAGCTGTTCCCGGAGATGACGGACGGCAAGGGCGCGCAGTTCTGGACCGGGCTGCGGCCGGCGACGCCGAGCAACGTGCCTTACATCGGCAGGAGCAAGACGTCCAACCTGTTCCTGAACACGGGCCACGGCACGCTGGGCTGGACGCATGCCTGCGGCTCGGCCGCGGCGATCGCGGACATTGTGAGCGGGCGCGCGCCGGAGCTGGATTTTGCGTTTACCGGCATGCCGTCGCCGGGCCGGGTTGTGTCGTTACCGGGCATGGCGAAGGCCTGAGGGACTCAGGGGTGGCGCCCTGCGGCGGATGGGCGGGCACGGTAACATCGCCGTCCGTTCACCCGCCCCTTGCCGAGGTCTCCCGCCATGACAACACCCGCCGCCGCGCCCTTGCACCCCGCCACCCTGCAGGCGATGGCGGATTTCCCGCGCCAGCTGGAGCAGTTCTATGAGGCCATTCCCGCAACCCACCGGGATTGGACGCCGGCATCCTGGGAAGGCATTCCGAGCGAGACCTTCAGCGCACTGGGCCAGATCTGCCATGTGAGGGACATCGAGGTCGACGGCTACCAGCTGCGGTTTGCGCGCACGCTGGCGGAGGTGAACCCGGTGCTGGCATCGCTGGACGGTTATGTGCTGGAGCGGGAGCGCAACTACGCAAGCGCCGACGCGAAAGAAGTCTTCGCGGCCTTTCGCGCCGCGCGCGCCAAAACGATGGGCATGCTGGGCGGCCTCACGCCCGAGGCGCTGGCGCGCACGGCTGAGTTCGAGGGCTATGGCGCCCTGACCTTGCGCAGCCTGGTGCACTACCTGTGCAGCCACGACCAGCAGCACCTGGCCGGTTTGCAATGGCTGCTGGGCAAGATTGACGCGTCCCGCGCCTAGCGCGCCGGGCGCGATCTACTATTTAGAACCGCCAGCCAAGCCCCACGCCAAACAGCATGGGGTCGGCCTTGAAGGTGCCGATGTTGGCGCCGCCCGCGGACACGTCGGTGCGGATGTAGACCTTCTTCAGGTCGAAGTTCAGGGACAGCTGCCTGGTCAGCGGAATGTCCACGCCGACCTGCAGCGCCGGGCCCCAGCTGCTGCGTTTGATGTCCACGCCGGGCGGCAGGCTGACCGCGCTGAAGCGGGTGTAGTTGATGCCCGCGCCGACATAGGGCTTGAAGGCACCGGAGCCCAGGGGGTCGAAGTGGTATTGCGCCGTCAGCGTTGGCGGCAGGTGCTTGAAGCTGCCGATGGCGGTGCCGCGGGACGTCAGCGTCTGCTTTTGCGGAACCGTCAGCACCAGCTCGACCGCGAATTTGGGACTGAAAAAGTAGCTGATGTCGAGCTCGGGCATCCACTTGTTGTTGATGGCCAGCCCGAGGCCGGTGCTGTCGCCGTTGACGCTGTCCAGGTGGACGGCGCGGGCGCGGACCAGCCAGGGGCCTTCAACGGTTTGGGCAAAGGTGGCGTCCGACAAAAGGACGCAGAGGACG
This sequence comes from Polaromonas sp. YR568, assembly GCF_943369675.1. GTDB lineage: Bacteria > Pseudomonadota > Gammaproteobacteria > Burkholderiales > Burkholderiaceae_C > Polaromonas. The sequence goes on from NZ_CALROB020000022.1 coordinate 83,591, forward strand.
GCGGCGATGAGGTGTTTTTTCATGGGGTAAGCAGCGGAAGAAACGGGAACATTCCCATGCGTGATTGGAGCGGCGGGGCCCGGTTGGCGGCTTGATCTGGCGCAAATGCGGCGCGCCCCTCAAACACAAACAGCACACGCCTTGCGATAGCTCAAGCAGGCTGGTTTGCCATGGCGGCCCGGGAAGGTCGATGCCGTTCGCGCTGCGGCCGCCAGGCGCAATTTGTAACAACGGCCTATCAGAAAAGGTGTTTTTCTCGCTACCTTGGCCAGGTAATTTTTCGGCAAAAAAACCACAAATTAACCGGGGTTATCCCGCTTTATGACCCTTTAGAGTCGGCCAACCTGTAAGTAAAAGTTAACTTGGGCGCACACTGCATGAACGGCTTCGCTGCCGTGCTTTCCGCAGTCGCGGTTCAACAATCACTTTGGGATGAACAACATGACGGTTTATTGGCGTAATGCGGCGGTGCTGGCTGGCACGGCCCTGGCTCTGGGTTCCACGGTGGCGCAGACCGAAAGCCCTCGTCCGGCAAAAGCAAAGGCGGCGGCCGCACCGGCCGCAGTCGAGAAATTTTCAGGCCCGCGCGAGAAGATGGTGGTGGCCATGCCCAAGACCTATGGCAAGACCGAGACCATGGCCTTGTGGGGCGACTACTTCAGCCACCTGTCGCGCTGCGCCAATGTGGAATTGCAGAACGCCCAGGGCGATTCACTGGAGCGCACCAGCAACGTCGACATCCTGGGCGAGAAGGAACTGGTCGAAGCCCTTTCGACCGGCAAGGCCCAGATCGGCCAGGTGAATCCCGGGCTGGCCGCGCAAATGGTGACCGCCGGACAGGCCGCGCCGTTCGGCGTGCCAGGCAACAAGGCCACCGGCCAGCGCAACTCCTACAAGCTGATCCTGGTCACCCGCATTGACAGCCCGTACAAGGAGCCCAAGGACCTGATCGGCAAAAAAATCGCGCACACCACGCCCACCTCCAACTCTGGCAACCTGGCGCCGCGCGTGCTGTTCCCGGCCCTGGGCCTGACGCCGGACAAGGACTATGAAGTGGTTTTCTCCAATGGACATGAGCGCTCGGTCACGGGTGTGATGCACGGCTTTTACCCTGCCGCGGCTGTGGCCAGCGACCTGTACCAGCGTATGGTCGTCAAGGGCGACGTCAAGGGATCCAGTCTTCGCACGATCTGGGAAAGCCCGCCTTTCATGACGGAAACCTGGACCATGAACAAGGACGTCTCGCCCGAGCTGCAAGCCCGTGTCAAGAAATGCTCGTTCAGCTACAACTTCTCGCCCACGCTGAAGAAGCAGCTGCCCGGCAACGACACCTTCCTGCCCATCAATTTCGACCGCGACTTCGCAACGGTGATGCAGGTCTACCGCGCCACGCAGAAAAAGTAACACCCCCGTCCAGGCTTACTGCGTGTAGCCTGTTCCCCCCTCGAGGGGGCGGCGCCTGCGGTCTGGCAAAGCCAGTCCCGCGGCCCCTGCTGGTGAAATACCTCCACTAGTCACACCCACAGGATTCTTCAAGCCAGCATGAGCCGTGGAACCGGCTTTGCCGGGCCACAGGCGGGCGGCCCCCTCGGGGGGCAGCGACCCACACGAAGTGGGGGAGCGTGGGGGCTCTACTTCATACTCCCGAAAACTTTCTTGAGGATGGCGCTGCCGGTGCCGACCGGATCCTGGCGGATCTTCTTTTCTTCTTCGCCGATGATGAGGTAAAGGCCATCCAGCGACTTGCCGGTAACGTACTGCTGGATGTTGGCGTCTTCTTTCTTGACGAGGCCGAAGCCGGCGGCCTTGCCAGCGAACTCGTTGTATTTGTTGGCCAGGCCGACTTTTTCGGTGGCCTTGGTGACGACGGGCAGGAATTTCACGCCCAAGGGCGCGCGGGTCTTTTCAGCGAAGAAGGTGGTGACGGAGGTCTCGCCGCCTGTCAGGATGTTCTTGGCGTCGTTCACGTTCATCGTGCGCACCGCATTGACCAGCAGGTCCTTGCCCATGGGCACGGCGGCTTCGGCGGCGCGGTTGATGGCGGTGACCAGTTCGTCGATGCGTTTGCCCTGGCCGAAGTTTTTCAGCAGTTTCGACGCGTCTTCAAGGTATCCGGGCAAAGGAATGCGAACTTTCGGGTTGCCGAGGAATCCATCTGTCTTGCCCAGCAGGGCGACGGCCGCGACGGCGCCTTTTTCCAGGGCGGTTTTGAGGCCGGCGCTGGCGTCGGCATTGCTGATGCCGGACAGGTCACCCAAAGAAAGCGCGTGGGCCTGGTGGTAAGTGGCCAATATCAGTGCGCCCAACGCGCTGACGCCGGCTTGGTTAAAATTGCGACGTTGCATGATGAGGTCTCCCATGAAATTGACATCCAGCCAGACAGTATGCCGTATGGCACTGGCCGGCGTTCTGGCGCTGGCGGCCCTGGCAAGCCTGCCCGGATGCAGCGGCGCGCAGGCCGCACCGGATTCGACCTTCGTGCTGCTGGACGGCAGCAAAAAGACCACCGCCGACCTCAAGGGCAAAGTCACCCTGGTCAACTTCTGGGCCACCAGCTGCGTGACCTGCGTGGCGGAAATGCCCAAAGTCATCTCCACTTACAACAAATACCAGAGCCAGGGCTATGACACCCTGGCCGTGGCCATGAGCTATGACCCGCCCAGCTACGTCGTCAACTACACCGAAACCCGCAAGCTGCCCTTCAAGGTCGCCATCGACAACACAGGCGCGGTGGCCAAGGCCTGGGGCGACGTGCAGCTCACGCCGACCACCTACCTGGTGAACAAACGCGGCGAGATCGTCAAGCAGTACGTGGGCGAGCCGGATTTTGCGGCGCTGCATCAGCTGATTGAAAAGCTGCTGGCTGAGAGCTGAAGCGTTTTACTCCCCAAAAAGAAAAGCCGGTTCGAATGAACCGGCTTTTTTGTTGGCCTAACCCCGGATGGGGATCTAACGGCTGTGAGGGCTTTTACTGCGCGCGGAAAGAATCGTGGCAAGCCTTGCAGGTGCCGGCAGTGGAAGCAAACGCCGTCTTCAGCGTGTCGATGTTGCCGGTCTTGGCGGCTGCAGCCAGCTTGGCGGTTTCAGCAACCAGCTTTTCATGGCCTTCCTTGAACTTGGCCTGTTCAGTCCAGATTTCGGCCTTGGCCTTGGTGTTGCCGCCCTTGTCGGTGCCGGGCGCGAAGCCGGCCCAGGGGAGCTTGGCCATGTCGGCCACGATGTCGGCGTTTTCGGCGGCGACTTTGGCGTCAAAAGGGACACGGCCGTTGGCCATGGCACCGACCCGGCCGAAATGCTGGCTCATGACAAACAGCGCGCTCTGGCGGTATTTGATGGCGTCTTCGGGTTTGGCGAACTGCGCGGATGCCGGAGCGGCCATGGCCACCAGGGTGAGGGCCGCTGCGATGCTGGCGAAAAGTTTCATGGTATTCCTCGTGAGGTTTTTTTAGGATATGGTCGGTGCAGTCAATGGCAGCGCGCTGGGCTTGCTGCCATGTGGCTGAGTTTAGCCAGAGCCGGTAAGTTCCGCAGGAACTTATGCACTACGGGAAAGCACCAAGAACCTGCACGGCGGGCCGGGCGCGATCCCCCCTGCATGAAGCAACCCACATGAACGAGGAGTGAGCGTGTACACCAACAAGAATCTGCACAAGGTGCGTGTGTGGGATTTGCCCACACGGTTTTTCCACTGGGCGCTGGTGGCCTGCGTGCTCGGCCTGGCGATCACCGGCACCGTGGGCGGCAATGCCATGGTCTGGCACTTCCGTTTTGGCTACACGGTGCTGGCCCTGCTGCTGTTTCGCATCGTCTGGGGCCTGGTGGGCGGGCGCTGGTCGCGCTTCGGCGCCTTCATCTACGCGCCGCAAAGCGTCATCAATTACCTCAAGGGCCAGGGCAAGCCGGAGCACGGCGTGGGCCACAGCCCGATAGGCGCGGGCTCGGTATTCGCGATGCTGGGCTTCCTGGTCGCCCAGGTCGGCACCGGGCTGCTCAGCGACGACGAGATCGCCTTCGCCGGCCCGCTGACGCGTTTTGTCTCGAACGCCACGGTCAGCCTGAGCACGAATTACCACAAGAACATCGGCAAATGGGTGCTGCTGGCGCTGGTGCTGCTGCACATCGCGGCCATCGTCTATTACCTGAGCCGCAAGCACAACCTGGTCGGCGCGATGCTGCACGGCGACAAGGAGCTGGTGGTGCAGGCGCCGCCTTCGCGCGACGACACCGTGTCGCGCGTGGCGGCGGTGCTGATCCTGGCGATTTGCGGCGGTGTCGCGTATTGGGTGTCCACGCTGGCGGCGACCGGGTTCTGATGGCCGGCACCCGGTGAGGAACGCCGGCGAAGCACGGTAAACTGGTTGCCGGCTTTTCGCCACCGACCACTCAGTGCAACGCCCTTCCATCCAGTTCATCACGCCGGACACACCCGAGCAGCTGGCCGCCACGCGGCTGATCTTTCGCGAATATGCGGAGCAGCTGGGCGTGGATTTGTGCTTCCAGAACTTCGAGGGTGAACTGGCCGATCTGCCCGGTGAATACGACGCGCCCGAGGGCACGCTGCTGCTGGCGCTCGTGGACGGCGAGGTCGCAGGCTGCTGCGCCTTGCGCGCGCTGGACTCGGTCGACTACCCGAACGCCGGCGAGATGAAGCGCCTTTTCGTGCGCAAGTCCTTTCGCCGCTTCGGCCTGGGCCGCCAGCTGGCGGAGGCCATCCTGGACGCGGCGCGTGTAGCGGGCTACCACTCGGTGCTGCTGGATACGCTGGACGACATGGAATCGGCGCGCGCGCTCTACACCGAACTGGGCTTTGCGGAGATCCCGCCCTACTATCACAACCCCATTGCGGGGGCGCATTACCTCAAGGTCGATCTCTAGCCTCTCCCAAGGCGGAAACAAAAAAGCCACCGGGTTCGCGCGCGGTGGCTTTTTTCCTGGCGAAGAATCCGCGCGCTCAGCCCTTGGCTTGCGCCAGCAGCGTGGCCGCATCGCTGACTTCAAACTTGCCGGGGCCTTCGACGTTGAGGCTGGCGACCTTGCCGTCTTTGACCAGCATGGAATAGCGGTTGCTGCGCACACCCATGCCGCGCGCCGTCAGGTCCAGCGTGAGGCCGGCGGCTTTGGCGAATTCGGCACTGCCGTCGGCCAGCATGCGTACCTTGTCGCCGGTCTTCTGGTCACGCGCCCAGGCGCCCATGACAAAAGCATCGTTGACGCTGAGGCACCAGATCTCGTCGACGCCCGCGGCCTTGAGCTCGGCGAATTTCTCGACGTAGCCGGGCACGTGCTTGGCCGAGCAGGTGGGCGTGAACGCACCGGGCAGGGCAAACAGGGCGATGGTCTTGCCGGCAGTGGCCTTGGCCACGTCAACCGGGTTGGGGCCTATGCTGCAGCCATTGCCCTCGACTTCGGAAAATTCCATCAGCGTGGTGGCCGGAAGGGTGTCGCCTACTTTGATCATGGTGTGCTCCTCTAAAAATAATGAATGGGTTGAAAATCAACCCCCGCAGTTTAGTGCGGAGGCGGCTAGCGTGCGCTCACTGTACAGAAACCGGCTTGCGCCGAAGGTCATCCTCGAGGGAAAGCCCTTGGCCTTGATAGCGGCACCGGCGCCGGCACAAACAAAAACGGCCCACCGAAGTGAGCCGTTTTTAAAGAGTGGCGTGATGCCAGCCCCAGGTAAACCCGGGATTTAAACGATCGCAGCCTTCTCAACCAGACGGGTCACAACCCAGTTCTTGGTCTTGGAGATAGGACGGCTTTCGGTGATCTCGATCACGTCGCCCGTGTGGTACTCGCCCTTTTCGTCATGGGCGTGGTACTTGCTGGACAGCGATACGATCTTGCCGTACAGCTCGTGCTTGACACGGCGCTCGACCAGGACCGTCACGGTCTTGGCGCGCTTGTCGCTGACCACCTTGCCGATCAAGGTGCGCTTGAGGGATTTTTTAGCTTCCGTCATTTTTTGGCTCCTTGCTTGACGATGGTTTCGGCCAGGATAGTCTTGGCGCGAGCGATGCTGCGGCGCGTGGAACGCAGCGTGGAAAGGTTGGTCAGTTGCTGCGTGGCTTTTTGCATGCGCAGGCCAAAGTGGGCTTTTTGCAGCTCTTTGACTTCGGTTTTCAGGCCGGCAACGTCTTTTTGGCGGAGTTCAGAAGATTTGGTCATTGTCATTTCCCCTTACTGGCCAATCATGCGGCTGACGAAGGTGGTGCGCAGCGGCAGCTTGGCGGATGCCAGGCGGAACGCTTCACGGGCCAACTCTTCAGGCACGCCGACGATTTCAAACACGATCTTGCCGGGCTGAATTTCAGCCACGTAGTACTCTGGATTGCCTTTACCGTTACCCATACGCACTTCAGCAGGCTTTTGGGAAATCGGCTTGTCCGGGAAGACACGGATCCAGATACGGCCGCCACGTTTGACGTGACGGGAAATCGCACGGCGTGCGGCTTCGATTTGACGAGCAGTCAGGCGACCACGGTCGGTGCATTTGAGACCGAAGTCACCGAACGCAACCGAGGAACCCCGGGTAGCGACGCCGGTGTTACGGCCTTTTTGCTCTTTGCGGTATTTTCTGCGAGCGGGTTGCAGCATTTTGATTCTCCGTTATTAGACCGATTACTCGGTCTTGGCACCGTCAGCTGCTGCAGCTGGCGCGGCTTTACGGACGCGCTTAACGGTGGTTTTCGGGGCTTCGCTACCAGGGGTAGCTTCAGCCGGCTTGTCGCTACCATCCGCCGGGGCGGTGTTGGTTGCGCCGCGCGGTGCGCGAGCACCACGTGGAGCGGGACGGTCGTTGCCTGGACGATCACCAGGACGGGCATCACGGCGTGGGCCGCGCGGCTTGCGTTCTTCGTCAGGCACTTCCGCCATCTTGGCGCCGGGCGCATCGTTGCGGCCCAGCGTGTCGCCCTTGTAGACCCAGACCTTGACGCCGATCACACCATAGGTGGTCTTGGCTTCGGAGGTGCCGTAGTCGATGTCGGCGCGCAGGGTGTGGAGGGGCACGCGGCCTTCGCGGTACCACTCGCAACGAGCGATTTCAATGCCGTTGAGGCGGCCGGACGACATGATCTTGATGCCCAGGGCACCCAGACGCATGGCGTTTTGCATGGCGCGCTTCATCGCACGGCGGAACATGATGCGTTTTTCAAGCTGTTGCGTGATGCTGTCTGCGATGAGCTTGGCATCAATTTCAGGCTTGCGAACTTCTTCGATGTTCACGGCGACCGGCACACCCAGCTGGCGGCTCAGTTCTTTTTTCAGCGCTTCGATGTCTTCGCCTTTTTTGCCGATCACGACGCCCGGACGTGCCGAGAAAATCGTGATGCGGGCGTTCTTGGCGGGGCGCTCGATCAGGACGCGCGAAACCGCGGCGTTCTTGAGCTTGGCCTTCAGGTACTCGCGAACCTTGATGTCTTCGGCGAGCATGCCGGCGAAATCACGGTTGCTTGCGTACCAGCGGCTGGCCCAGTTGCGGCTGACTGCAAGGCGAAACCCGGTTGGGTTGATTTTTTGTCCCATATCCTGCTGCCTTTAGTTGCCAACCACCACGTACACATGGCACGTGGGTTTGCTGATGCTGTTGCCGCGGCCTTTTGCGCGCGCGGAGAAACGCTTGAGCGTGGCGCCTTGTTCGACGTAGATGGTTTTCACCTTCAGCTCGTCGATATCGGCGCCATCGTTGTGTTCAGCGTTGGCGATGGCGGACTCCACAACCTTCTTGATGATTCCAGCAGCTTTTTTCTGCGTGAAATTCAGGATGTTGAGGGCTTGATCCACTTTTTTGCCGCGGATCAGGTCAGCGACCAGACGGCCCTTGTCGACCGACAGACGAACGCCCCGGAGGGTTGCACGTGTTTCCATGGTCTTTCCTTACTTTCTCACAACTTTTTTGTCAGCCGGATGACCTTTGAAAGTCCGGGTGAGTGCGAACTCGCCCAGCTTGTGGCCAACCATTTGATCGGTGATGTAGACAGGTACGTGCTGCTTGCCGTTGTGGACGGCGATGGTCAGGCCGATGAACTCGGGCAGGATCATGGAGCGACGCGACCAGGTCTTGATCGGCTTTTTGTCCTTGTTGGTAACGGCCTTGTCGGCTTTAGCTACCAAATGATGGTCGACAAACGGACCTTTTTTGAGTGAACGTGTCATGGGTTAGCCTTACTTCTTGCGACGCGAAACAATCATCACTTGCGTGCGCTTGTTGTTGCGGGTGCGGTAGCCCTTGGTCAGGTTACCCCATGGATCGACAGGATGACGGCCTTCGCCGGTCTTGCCTTCACCACCGCCGTGCGGGTGGTCAACCGGGTTCATCACCACACCGCGAACGGTCGGGCGAATACCCATCCAGCGCTTCACACCGGCCTTGCCGAGACGGCGCAGGCTGTGTTCTTCGTTGGCGACTTCACCGATGGTGGCGCGGCACTCGATGTGGATCTTGCGAACCTCACCGGAGCGCATACGCACCTGGGCGTAGGTACCTTCGCGGGCCAGCAGCGTTGCCGAGGTGCCGGCGGAACGGGCGATTTGCGCGCCCTTGCCGATTTGCATCTCGATGCAATGGATGGTGGAACCCACGGGGATGTTGCGGATAGGCAGCGTGTTGCCGACGCGAATCGGCGCTTCCGAACCGCTCACCAGCGTGGCGCCGACTTCAAGGCCGCGGGGGGCGATGATGTAGGTGCGCTCGCCGTCGGCGTAGCAGAGCAGGGCAATGTGGGCCGTGCGGTTGGGGTCGTACTCGATGCGTTCGACCTTGGCCGGAATGGCGTCCTTGTTGCGCTTGAAGTCCACCACACGGTAGTGGTGCTTGTGACCGCCGCCTTTGTGGCGCGTCGTGATGTGCCCGTTGTTGTTACGGCCGGCCTTCTGGAATTGTGGTTCCAGCAGCGGCGCGTAAGGCTCACCCTTGTGAAGGTGATCCCGGGAAATCTTCACCATCCCGCGCATGCCGGGGGAGGTGGGTTTCATTTTAATGACAGCCATTACGCAGACTCCCCACCGAGGTTGAGCTCTTGACCTGGCTTGAGCGTCACATAGGCCTTGCGAATGTTGTCGCGGCGGCCGATGGATTTGCCAAAGCGCTTGGTCTTGCCTTTGATGTTCAGGACGGCGACCGACTGGACGTCCACCTTGAACATCAACTGCACGGCGGCCTTGATTTCAAATTTGGTGGCATCCTGCAGCACCTTGAAGGTCACGGCATTGGTCTTGTCCGCGATCATGGTGGCCTTTTCGGACACGATGGGCGCGACCAGGACCTGCATCAGGCGGCCTTCGTCGAATTTCAGTTTTGGAGAAGATGGGTTACGGGCGCTCATGCGAACATCTCCTTGAGTTGGTCCATGGCGGCCTTGGTGACCAGAACCTTCTTGTAGTGGACCAGCGACACCGGATCGGCGTAACGGGGCTCAACCACGAGGATGTTCACCAGGTTGCGGGAAGCCAGGTACAGGTTTTCATCAACTTCATCAGCGATGACGAGCACCGAGTTGAGGTTCATGGCCTTGAACTTGTCGGCCAGGACTTTCGTCTTGGGCGAGTCCACGGTCAGGGAGTCAACCACAGCCAGGCGGCCTTCGCGCGCCAGCTGCGAGAGGATGGACGCCATGCCGGCGCGGTACATCTTCTTGTTGATCTTCTGCGTGAAGTTTTCGTCAGGCATGTTCGGGAAGATACGACCGCCGCCGCGCCACAGGGGCGAAGACGTCATACCAGCACGTGCGCGACCGGTGCCCTTTTGTTTAAAAGGCTTCTTGGTCGAGTGACGGACCTGCTCACGGTCTTTCTGGGCGCGGGTACCTTGGCGGGCGTTGGCCTGGAAGGCCACGACCACCTGGTGAACCAGGCTTTCGTTGTATTCGCGACCAAACACGGTATCAGGCACGTCAACTTTGGACGAGGCCAGACCTTGGTCATTCAGGAGTTCGACCTGCATCAGTTCGCTCCTTTAGCAGCGTTGGCGGACTTGGCCTTGATCGCGGCGCGAACCGTGACAAAACCGCCCTTGGAACCAGGCACAGCGCCGCGAATCATCAGCAGCTGACGGGCTTCGTCGATGCGCACGATGTTCAGGTTTTGCGTGGTCACGGTGACGTCGCCGAGGTGGCCCGTCATGCGTTTACCGGGGAACACACGACCGGGATCCTGCGCCATACCGATGGAGCCGGGAACGTTGTGCGAACGGCTGTTACCGTGCGACGCGCGTTGCGAGCTCATGTTGTGGCGCTTGATGGTGCCGGCGTAGCCCTTACCGATGGAGGTGCCTTGCACGTCCACCAGCTGGCCCACGGCAAACACGTCAGCTGCGGGCACAACGGTGCCAGCGGCGTACTTGCCTGCGACGTCAGCCGTCACGCGGAATTCTTTCAGGATTTCACCGGCTTCAACGCCTGCTTTCGCAAGGTGACCGGCGGCCGGCTTGGTGACACGCGATGCTTTGCGTGCGCCAAATGCCACTTGAAGGGCATCGTAGCCGTCATTTGCTTCGGTTTTAACCTGGGTCACGCGGTTGTTGGATACATCCACCACGGTGACAGGAACTGTGTCCCCATCATCCGTGAACAGACGCATCATGCCAACTTTGCGGCCCAGCAACCCGAGGGAGTTGCTCAGACTCATGATGTGTTCTTTCGTAACTTTCACCGCTGCGACTTCAATTGGCCACAGACGTTTTGACGTGAAAGACAGTTAATAAAACCGCCCACCACATATCGGCGAGACGCCAACATGCAAAGGACAGCCCAAGAGTATAGCCCAGGCAGCCAAAAATGGCAAACCCGGGCTAGAACCTGTCGATTTGGGGCCCGGCTTGTGGCCGAAACCCCGATTTTTCGCTTACTGCAGCTTGATTTCGACGTCCACGCCGGCCGGCAGGTCGAGCTTCATCAGGGCGTCCACGGTTTTGTCCGTAGGGTCCACGATGTCCATCAGACGCTGGTGCGTGCGGATTTCCAGCTGGTCGCGGCTCGTCTTGTTGACGTGGGGCGAACGCAGGATGTCGAAGCGCTTCATGCGGGTTGGCAGGGGCACGGGGCCCTTGACAATCGCGCCGGTGCGCTTGGCGGTGTCAACGATTTCAGCTGCCGACTGGTCGATCAGCTTGTAATCAAACGCCTTCAGGCGGATGCGGATTTTTTGCTTGGTGGCCATGGTAATTCCTTAGTGTTTGCGGAAATTACGCAATGATCTTGGCAACGACGCCGGCGCCGACGGTCTTGCCGCCTTCGCGGATGGCGAAGCGCAAGCCCTCTTCCATGGCGATCGGGTTGATCAGCTTGACGGTGATCGACACGTTATCGCCTGGCATGACCATTTCCTTGCC